>JBKHYD010000034.1:0-174128 GCA_046565645.1 Acidimicrobiia bacterium
TCGGGGTCTCCCAGCGTCACGCCTGCCGGGTTGTCGGTCAGCACCGATCGACTCAGCGCCTCGAACCGCCAGTCCCCTCCGATGACGAGGTCGAGCTGCGCGCGTTCCTGCGGGCCTTCTCGAAGGACCGACCGCGGTGGGGGTGGCGACGCGCGGCCAAGGCGGCTCGCCGGGCGGGCTGGAAGATCAATGACAAGCGGGTCCAGCGCCTGTGGCGCGAGGAAGGACTGAAGGTGCCCTACCGCAAGCGCAAGAAGCCCCACCGCGGGATCGGCACCGCGGTCGGCGCGATGTGCCCCATCGCCCCGAACGCCCTTTGGGCGCTCGACTTCCAGTTCGACACCACCGTCGATGGCCGCACCCTCAAGCTGCTCAACATCGTCGACGAGTTCACCCGCGAGTGCCCCGCCATCGTCGTGGACCGCTCCATCGACGCCGACCGCGTTGTCGCCACCCTCGACCGGATCGCGTTGACCCGCGGCTACCCGGCGTTCGTGCGCTTCGACAACGGCCCCGAGTTCATCGCCCTCGCCGTCGCGGACTGGTGCCGCTTCAACGGCGTCGGGTCGATCTTCATCGACCCCGGCTCGCCCTGGCAGAACGCGTGGATCGAGTCGTTCAACGGCCGGTTCCGCGACGAGTTCCTCAACGGCTGGCAGTTCGACAGCCTGCTCGAGGCCCAGGTGCTCATCGAGGACTGGCGCATCGACTACAACGAGCACCGACCCCACAGCGCCCACGGCGACCTCACCCCCAACGAGTTCGCCCAGGCCTGGGCCACCCGATACCAACCAGCACTCGCATAGCGCCTGGACCACTCACCGGGGCCCGCTCACGCGAACCGTGAACAGCGACGCTCCTTGTTCAAGGTTATAGTACTTCCTTGAACAAGGAGGCCGGGTGAGCAAGGTTCTGCGCCGACGCTGGCAGTCGAGCTTGGACAGCGGCTTGTCGCGCAAGGACCGGCAGGGCTGCGAGTACGAAGCCTACGTCCCGGATCTTCTGGTCGGCCGGACGTTCCGGCTCGACGGCAGCGTCGCGGCGGACGTCGCCGACGCCGAACGGGCCATCGCGACCCTGGATGCATCGGCCGCCGCTTTGGCAAACACCGAGGCGCTCGCTCGGCTGCTGCTCCGGGCGGAGTCGGTCGCGTCGTCGTTCATCGAGGGCCTCGTGGTCGGTGGGCGTCGACTACTGCGGGCTGAAGCGGCACGTGTGGCCGGCGAGACCGACATCGACGTCACTGCGGACGAAGTCCTAGGGAACATCGACGCGATGACGTGGGCGGTCGAGAGCCTCAGCGCCGCGGACACGATGACGGTCGCCGGGCTGCTGGAGGTGCACGAGCGGCTCCTCTCCCGCACTCGCCTTCGTGAGCACGCCGGCCAGATCCGATCCGTGCAGAACTGGATCGGCGGCAGCAGCTTCAACCCGTGCTCGGCAGCCTTCGTCCCGCCGCCCCCCGAGCAGGTCGAGGGCCTCCTGGCGGACCTGTGCGCATTCGTCAACGACGACGAGCTTCCCGCTGTCGCGCAAGCGGCGATCGCTCACTCGCAGTTCGAGACGATCCACCCGTTCGTCGACGGCAACGGGCGCACCGGGCGCGCGCTCATCCACGTGGTGCTCCGCCGACGCGGTGTCGCCCCCCGGATCCTCCCGCCGATCTCGCTCGTGCTCGCCACGTGGTCGCGGTCCTACATCGAAGGGCTTACCGCAACGCGTTACCGCGGTCGTGCCGACTCGAGCGCAGCCCACGAGGGCATCAACAGCTGGGTCGGTCTGTTCGCCTCGGCGTGCCGCCGCGCTGTCGATGACGCCGTTGCGTTCGAGGAACGAGTGACGACCATTCAGCAGGGGTGGAGGGCGGCAGCGGGCACCGTCCGCAGAGGCTCGGCCGCCGACCTGCTCATCGGCGCGTTGCCGGGCGCGCCGGTCGTTTCGGTGTCGAGCGCCGCCGACCTCATCGGGCGCAGCTTCCAGGCGACCAACGAGGCGATGACCCGTCTGGAAGCAGTCGGCGTCGTCCGCCAAGTCAACGTGGGACGCCGGAACCGGGCGTTCGAAGCACCCGCGATCATCGATGCCTTCACGGCGCTGGAGCGACAGCTCGCCAGTCCGACGGGCGACACACGATCGGCGCCGCCGGACCGGCCGGCACCGGCTCGCCGCTGACAAATCCCTGGACAAATCGGATTTACACGGGTGTAACTTCGCCAACCCCTCAGGGAGGAGGTCGGCGATGGCGTATCCGATCTACCGATTCGGCGAGATCCTTCGCGCGCTTCGGAAGTGCGCCGGCCTCACGCGAGGCGGATTCGCGAGGCCTCGATGAGCATGAAGAGGTCCTCGCCCGTCACGAACGAACCCGGCGAGGACGAGGCCGTATCGAGCGCCTGCTCGAGAACCGACGTCGGAACCGGTACCTCGTCGAGCCCGCCCGCCTGCGTACGGACCCGCAGGAAGATCATGTCGTCACCCTCGGCCTCGGCGTGCTCGATGGTGACCGGCGCCGCGAAGTACCCCGCCAGGGTCAGACGACGCCCGAGTGCGAGCGCAGCGAGCGACGCAGCACTCGGGTGGGACGGCGAGGTCGTGGACACGGCTCCCAGAATGCCACCAACAGACGCGATCGCAAGAGTGTTCGCTAACTGCTATTGAGTTCGCTGGCGAACTTACGAGATCTCAGCTTTGGCGATCGCCGCCCGCAGCCGGTCACCCGCATCAACGAACCACTCGATGTAGGTGTCGTGGTCGGCGTCGACGGTCACATCACCATCGCGGTACGCCGCGACCCGCGCCGCCTTGCGGTTGTCGAGTCGCTCCCAACTGAGAGGCTCGCCGTAGACCGCCTCAATCAGTTCCTTCTGACCCACCAGCCGATCGAACAGCTCCTTGCACTCATCGGGTGTGGCGCGGTCGATGTAGAACTCGTTTCGGAGCTTGCCGCCCGCCGCGAACGAGGCCGTGATCATGCAGCCGTGGGGCAAGCCAGCGGACATCGGGAACCAGCTGTTCGCGGTCCCTTGCTTTGCCTTGCTCCACCCCGGTCGGTCAGCGGAAAGGCGATCGAGGAAGCGCTGCCAGAACGCCGCGTAGAGCGTGCCCTTGCCTCCTCCGGACGCTGCGGCCGTTGCGGCCTTCACGCTCTTCTGCCAATCGTTCGGCAACACCACCACGTTGAACAACGGCGCGGGAAGCGAGTCGCCGATCTGCACGAGCTCGAGCTCGACGCCGAAGAAGTGCGTCTCCTCGCCGGTCTGCTCATTGAGCCAGTCAAGAGTCTGACGGTGCTCGTCACGGATCGACGTCGCGATCCAGACGATCGTCGCAGCTCCGGTACCCGCTGCGTACGTGAGGAGTTGGCCCAGGTGACCGTGATCCGACGCGGCCAACTGGTTCTCGACGATCAGTGGCTTGTCGTGGCTGATGTCGCGGCCGATCAGGTCCAGCGAGAACGCTCCGACCGGATGCTCGGCGCCGCTCAGTTCCAACTCGATGCCGAGCGCGTCCGCGAGTCGGTCGGCGTTCTCGCGAAGCCACGGCGTGAAGTCGTGCGCCTCGTGCTTCCACACCGTGCGTGGGTCGATCCGCGTCAGGTGGCCGAGCGCTGAAACGGGCATCGCGTCCGAAGGCGAGTTCTCCGGCATCACCTCACCGTAGACAACCCGTCCGCATGCTTCCTCAGGTTCGTCGACGGTCGGCCACTACCGGATGGCTGCCGACGGTGCAGCGTACGTTGGTGGCATCGCCACGTTCTCGAGCATCTTCGGAGTCACTCGCGCAGCGGCAGACGACTGGTTTGACCCGGATCTTGCCGTCGACACGAAGCTGTTCGTCGATCCCTTCCTGCTCCTCGACGAGGAGGGAACCGGCTCAAGCTGGGACGGCGCCCACGGCGATCTCATCGCGCACTTCACCAAGTGCTACGAGCTGCTCGCCAAGGGCGCCAAGGACGGTCTAATGAGCACGGAGGTCGCTCGAGCACTGCTGACATTCCCCGAGCCCGCCGAGCTGTGCCTCGGGTACACCACCGCGGGAACGTCAGGCTCTGGAAGCGGACGGGCCAACGCTCGTCTGATCATCGGCTCCATCGTGACGGCGATTGCGGCGGGCCTGGACAGGCCGGAGCACATCGAGGAGATCGGAATCCTCAACGAGGGGATCGGCGCTGATCGGATCTCCGACGCAGTGTGCAACGTCTTGAAGCCGAGGCTCATCGCGTACACCAAGCAAGTCGCCGTCCGCCACGGAGTGGCCTGTGAGCGCATTCGAGTGCGCAACTCGAGGTGCAATCTCTCCACCGGCAGGTGGATCACCGAGGAGCACGACCTGCCGAAGAATCCGCACACGGGTCGAGCTGTGCTGCTAGTGCCGAGTCGCTTCCTGAACAGCTTGCCCGTTCTCAACGCCGACGACTGGTTCGAGTCGAGCTTCAACGCCGACCTCCGAAGAGAGCTCAACGTTCAAGTCGGCGCGCGGGTCCCGAAGAAGACGATCGTGAGACTTGCTCGCAGGCACCCGGACCGCATCCGAGAGTGGGCGAACGAACTTCGCGCGCGGGGTCAGGTGAAGGGCTACGACTTCGCGTCTGATCCTCTCGGCGTCGTGAAATGGCAGGCGGCTGGAGCGGCATTCGCGCAGGCGAATCCCCTAGACGCGGTCACGAGTGTCACGACCGCCGCCGAACTCAAGACGTTCGTCGCGCATGTGGTCGAGCTGTACCGCCAGTTCATCGAGGAGCAAGCCGGCTGGAAGCTGCTCTGGAACGACGACGGTACGGAGAAGCCAGAAGAGGCGGCTCAGCTCGCCTTCCTCGGCGTCGCAAGGAACTACTGCCGCACGTTGGGCGTAGAGCTTGATCGGGAGGTCAACTTCGGGCGTGGACCCGTGGACTTCAAGCTCAATACCGGAGCCTCTGCTCGGCTGCTCATCGAGGCGAAGAAGCTCCACAACGGCGACTTCTGGAACGGCCTAGAACTCCAACTCCCGTCGTATCAGAAGTCGGATGGCACGAACGCGGGCTGGCTGCTCGCGATCCAGTACCGCTCAGGTGGCGTATCGAAGACTCGGCCGACGGAACTGCGTCGCCGAGTCGATGGCCTGAACAAGAAGCTCGGCATCGACGTCTCCTTCACCGTGGTCGACGCTCGACCGAAGCCCTCGGCGTCGAACATCCGGCGCAGGCGCCCGTGAATCGCGGGCCAGACGCCCGTTCGCGATCCCGTGGCCATCCATCTGTCCATCTTTCGCTCGCGAATCCTGCAGTTCGGGATGGACAGAGCGGTTGTCAACGGTTTCTGATGGACAGCGGGATGGCCGCAGAAGTGGCCGTTGACCTGCGGAAACGCGTTCATTGCGAACCAGGTCCCATCACGCGATCACGCCGCCGTGAGCCCTTCCTAAACCGTGCGTCGCAGGTTCGAATCCTGCCGGGGGCGCCATGTGATGTCGCGAGACATCTGCAAGGACCGAACCTGCAGTCAGTTCGGTCCTGCTCATCGGCGCGTTGCCGGGCGCGCCGGTCGTGTCGGTGTCGAGCAACGCCGACCTGATCGGGCGCAGCTTCCAGGCGACCAACGAGGCGATGAACCGCCTGGAAGCGGTTGGCGTCGTCCGCCAAGTCAACGTGGGACGCCGGAACCGGACGTTCGAGGCACCCGCGATCATCGATGCCTTCACGGCGCTGGAGCGACAGCTCGCCAGCCCGACGGGCGACACACGATCGGCGCCGCCGGACCGGCCGGCACCGGCTCGTCGCCGCTGACAAGCCCCGGGGCAGATCCGACTGCGCGGGTGCAGCTTCGCCCACTCCCACGAGGAGGTCACCCGAGCCAGGTCTCAGGGCCCGGGTGTGAGGCGCTTCACCAGGCGGACGACCGTGCCGTGGTCGGGATCGGCCCTCACCTCCACCTCGTCCATCACCGCTCGCATGATGGCCAGACCTCGACCCGAGGGGGACGCGACGGGGGGCAGCGAATCGGGCAGGGAGACCAGGTCGGGCCCTGGCCCAGCGTCCCGGACCTGGATCTCGCAGCTCTCGCCGTGAAGCCTGAGGCTGACCTCGTAGGTGCCTGTGGCCGGTCCATGGAGGACGGCGTTCGAGCAGGCCTCGCTCACCGCCAGGCGGATGTCCTCGAGCGCGGCGGGCTCGACGTCGACGCCGACCAGGGCCTCGGTGACCATCCGGCGGGCCGCCGCGACGCTGGCCGGCTGCGGGGCCAGCCGCACGACCAGCTCGACGATCACCGATGCCTCTTGCAGCGCGAGTCCCCTGGGCCCCAGCGAAGCGATCCCCGGGTTCGAAGGAGGGTCGGCAGGGCGATCATGGCCGCCCTCGTACCCCGGCGAAGCCGACGGGAGACCGTCCTCGCCAGATCACTCCTCTGTCCCCGGATCGATGCCCATCAGTCGTCGCGGTGGTCCACGCACGCCATGTCGCGGGACTGCCGCTTCGCACGATAGAGGGCGCGATCGGCTGCGCCGAGGAGCGCGGTAGGGTCTGGAGCGCCCCCGGCGGCCCCGATCGTCACGGTGACCGAGAGCAGGCGTCCGTCGCGCAGCGGCAGGGGGCTGGCCCTGACCGCCCCGAGGAGCCGGTGGGTCAGCGCCTCGAGACCTCGGCGGGTGGCCGGGGCCAGCGCGACCAGGAACTCGTCGCCTGCCCAGCGGCCGACCACCTGGTCGTCGGCCCGACCGAGCACGTCGCCACCCCGGATGGTGGCCTGGAGGATGGCGGCCACGTGCTGGAGGGCCAGGTCCCCCGCACCATGGCCGTGGACGTCGTTGATGCGCTTCAGGCGGTCGACGTCGATGATGAGGACGCCGAGCGGCTCGTGCCGTCGGTCCGCTCCGGCCGCGATCAGGCCGGTCAGCTCGTCGAGGCGCCGCCGGTTGGCGAGGCCGGTCAGCGGGTCCTCGCCGGCCGCGGCCTCCATCTCGACCAGCCGTCGGGTGAGCGCTCGCCGCTCCCGCCCGTCGTCGAGGAGCCGATCGAGGCGGGCTCGCTGCTCGTCGAGCACCATGGCCGATCCCAGCACCTCGCTCGCACCCAGCGCGAACAGGGTCGAGGCCGAGACGTCAGCCGGCGTCCGCACCGCCACCGGCACGTCGGGTCGGCGAGTGGCGAGCACCCGGCGCACGAGGCTCGCATCGCCGCCCGTCTGGTCGACCACGATGAGCGCGACCTCCTCGTCCGGGAGGCTGGCCAGGTCGTCGGGTCCCACCACCCGCACCGGGCCGAGGTGGCTCGCGGGATGGGAGCCGGTCAGGCCGCCGTCGCCCACGAGGACCACCGCCCCGGGCTCGTCCTCCTCGTACGTCCGCAATGCTGCTTCGGTCATCGAGCTCGTCCCTCCCGGTGAGAGGGTTGGCACCCGAGGGCCGGTTCCCTGCTCGAAGGTCGAGGTTTGACCGATGTCGCTGGCGGTACGGGCCGGTTTGAGCGGTTCTCCGACCGCGCCAGGCGCCACCCACCGGTCGGCGACGGCGCTCGCTACCCTGGGCCTCCCGGCCCGACGCCGGGGGGCGGGGCCGACGAGGGTGCCCCGTACGGCGACTGCAGAGACGGGCTCAGGAGAGGCCATGGCTTGGGTCGTGCTCATCGTCGCCGGGCTGAGGGCAACGAGCGGGCGGTGAGCGGAGACGACGACCTCCCGCTGGCGATCGTCGACATCGACGGCGTCCTGGCCGACGTCCGCCACCGGCTCCACCACCTGCAGCGCCGACCGAAGGACTGGCGCTCCTTCTTCGCCGCCGCCCGGCTGGACGACGTGCACCCCGAGGGGATGGCCGTCGTCGAGCGGCTCCGCGAGGGCCATGAGGTCGTGCTGCTCACGGGCCGGCCGGCGCACCTCGAGGCGGACACCCGCGCCTGGCTGGCCGAGCACGGCCTCGGCGACCTCCCCCTCGTGATGCGCCCGGCCGACGATCGCCGCCCGGCGGCACGGGTCAAGGTGGAGCAGCTGCGGGACCTGGCCTGCGGCCGGGTGGTGGCGGTGGTTGTCGACGACGACCCGGAGGTGATCGCGGCCATGGCTGTCGCCGGCCACCCCACCTTCCTCGCCGACTGGGCCCCCCGGGCGGGCCGGGACGGGGCGACGCTGCGCGAGGCGCAGGAGCGCGAGGGCCGCATGTAGGCGGCGCCCGTGAGGATGCGGGCCTACTCGCTCCAGGTGCGCACGGCGGAGAGCACCTCGAGCTCGGGGAACGACCAGACGAACCGCTCCACCGCGTCGATCGTCTCCACCGCCCCGGTGTGGCTCGAAGCCACCACGGCGAAGCCGAGGCCGGCCCGCTGCCAGGATTCCTGGCCCTCGACCTCGGCGGCGGAGACGCGGAACCGGCGCCGGGCGCCCTCGACCACCGGTCGAAGCGCCTGGCGCCGGTCCTTCAGCGACCTGGCGCTGGGGATGCGGACCTGCACCTCGAGCGACAGGACGAACACGCCCGCACCCTAGAGGCGGCCCGACCGCCCCGGCCCCTCAGCCGTTGGGCGGAGCGGCGGAGATGGCGCCCACGAGGTCCCCGACCCGCGTGTCGGGCAGGGCGCGTGCGATGTCCGCCTGGCTGAGCATGCCGACCAGCTCGGTGCCGTCGATTACGGGCAGGCGTCGGACGGCGTGGTCCTTCATCGTTCGGATCGCCTCCTCCATGCTGTCGTCGGCTCCGATGGTGACGACCTCGTGCCCGTCGAGGAGCTCTCGGAGGGTGACCTGCTGGGGGTCTCGGCCCTCGGCCACGACCTGGGTGGCGAGGTCTCGGTCGGTGATCACGCCACAGAGCTTGCCATCGGGTCCGCACACCGGGACGGCGCCGATGTCGGCCTGGCTGAGCTTCCTCGCCGCCTCGGCGGCGGTGGCGTCGTCCGAGCAGTGCTCTGCGCTGGGGGTCATCACGTCACGTGCGGTGGTCATCTGTTCCTCCTCGATCGTCGATCCTGGGTCTCCGCGCGCCTACCCGGCGCGGTCTCGCGCAAACGTGAGCCGTGGCCCGGCGGCCCTCTCAGCCCCCGGTCGGCGGCGCGGCGGGGAGCGGCTCGGCCCCCACGGCGTCGGCAGGCGGGAGGGCTTCCGCCTCCGGCCTGTCGCCGTGGAGCTCGTCGTAGCGGACGGCGGCGACGCCGACCACGATCAGCGTCCCGCCGACCAGCTGCACGGTCAGGGGGAGTTCGTCGAGCAAGAGCCACGCGAACAGCACGGCGAAGAGCACTTCGGTGAGCCCGAGGAAGGCGGCCAGCTTCGAGCCGAGCGCCCGGGCGGCGGCGATCCCCACCGCGTACGACAGCGCACCAGCGACGAGGGCCAGCCCGAGGACCGGACCCCACCACGGCAGCGCCACCCCGGCCAGCTCGGTGTCGGCCCTCGACCACTCCACCGACATCACGCCGACCGCACCGGCGCCCACGAGGGCGACGCTGGCCACGACCATGCCGCCGGCGGCCATGGCGAGCGGCGGGAGCCCGCCGCTGTCGCGGGCGGAGATCACGAAGTAGGCGGCCAGGCCGACGGCGGCGGCCAGGCCCCAGGCGACACCGGTCGGGTCCACCTCCATCTCACCAGTGACGTCGAGGACGAGGGCGAGCCCGACGACGGCGAGCACCATCCCCGCCACGGTCCAGCGGCGGGGCCGGGCCCGGTGGCGGACCCAGAGCCACACGACGACGAGGATCAGACCCAGGTACTCGAGCAGGAGCGCCACCCCGACCGACAGGGTCTGCACCGCCGTGAAGAAGAACAGCTGCACGCCCGCGACCGCCACGAGCCCGTAGACGACGATCATCCCGGCCTGGGAGCGGAGGAGGTGCCAGCGCCCTCGCATCGTCAGCGCCGTCGGGCCGGCCAGGATCAGCGCCGCGATGGCGATGCGGGCGGTCACGGCGGCGCCGGGCGACCAGCCCGTGTCGAGGAGGGCCTTGGCGAAGGGCCCGGAGGTGCCGAAGGTAGCGGCCGAGGTGAGCCCCAGGGCGACGCCGGCGCCGGACCGTCGAGGGGACGAGGCAGGAGCGGCCATGGCCGCCAGACGCTACCGGGGTCGCGTGGGGTCAGCGCCCCTGATAGACGGGTTCGCGCTTCTCGAGGAAGGCGGTCACAGCCTCGCTGAAGTCCTTCGAGCGGAACAGCGCCAGCAGCTCGGCCATCACGTGGTGGGCGTTGGCCTCGAAGCCGGTGTCGAGGCCGAGGCGCATCGTCCGCTTCGCGGCGGCGAGGGCGAGCGGCGGCTGCGCGGCCAGCTCCGCCACCCACGCCTGGACGGCGGCCGGGAAGTCGTCGTGGGGCACCACGAGGTTCACGAGCCCGAGGCGCTGGAGCTCGGTGCTGTCGAGCTTGCGGGCCAGGAGCGTGATCTCGCACGCCTTCTGCCAGCCGACCAGACGGGGCAGCAGCCAGGTGCCGCCGCTCTCAGGGATGACGCCCCGCCTCACCGGCGGCGTGAACGACGCGGTGTCGGAGGCGATCACCAGGTCGCACCCGAGGGCGAGGTCCATGCCGTAGCCGGCGGCCGGTCCGTTCAGAGCGCACACGACGGGCGTGTCCATCCGCCGCAGGACGAACGGCGGCGTGTCGTCGAGGCGGAACCCGCCGCCGCTCTCGGCTCCGGAGCCGATGCCGTTGCCGGCCGCGACGTCCTGGAGGTCGAGGCCCGAGCAGAAGCCGCGGCCGGCCCCGGTGACGACGACGACCCGCACCCCGGGGTCGCCGTCGCACTCGACGAGCATGCGGCCCATGTCGGCGATCATCGCCCCGCTGATGGCGTTGAGCCGGTCAGGTCGATTGAGCGTGATCGTGGCGACGTGGCCGTCGCGCTCCAGCAGGACGTCGGACATCGTGGGTCTCCTCCCCCCGTGGTCGGCGCGCTGGCGCGCACCGGTGCCTGGCCTACCAGGTGCGGGGCGGTCCCGGGGAACCGAACGGCCGGGGGCGACCTCGAGCGCCCCCACCGGCGTGTCCTGGCGGTCACTCGAGGGCGCCCTCGCCGCCGTCTGGGATCTGACGGTGTGTCAGACTTCGCCGGTGGCTGAGCACCCCACCCGCGACGACATCGAGCTGGCCAGCGGCGCCTTCTGGGCCGGCGACCACCACGAGGCGCTCACCTGGATGCGGGCCAACGCCGCCGTCTACTGGGACGGCCAGGTGTGGGGCATCACCCGCTACGACGACCTGAAGGAGGTCTCCCGCCACCCGGACCTGTTCTCCAGTGCGGGCGGGATCCGCCCCGGGTTCCCCGCCCTGCCGATGATGATCGACATGGACGACCCGGAGCACCTGAAGCGCCGGAAGCTCGTCAACCGCGGCTTCACGCCGCGGCGGGTGCGTGACAGCGAGACCGACGTGCGGGCGGCCTGCTCGGAGATCCTCGACGCCGTCTGCGAGCGGGGCGAGGCCGACTTCGTGTTCGACATCGCTGCGATGCTGCCCATGATCATGATCGGTGACGCGCTCGGGGTGCGGCCCGAGCACCGCGCTGACCTGCTCCGCTGGTCCGACGAGATGGTGAAGGGCCAGGACGTCCACGCCACCCCGGAGCAGATGGAGGCGGCCGGCACCGCGTTCGCCGAGTACTGGGCCTACGCGACCGAGGTGATCGCGGCGCGGCGAGCCGAGCCGAAGGACGACCTCATGAGCGTGCTCGTCCATGCCGAGGTGGACGGCGACCGGCTGAGCGACGACGAGATCGTCCACGAGTCGCTGCTGATCCTGGTCGGCGGCGACGAGACGACCCGCCACGTGCTCACCGGCGGCGTGCACCAGCTGCTCGTCGACCCGGATCGCTGGGCGCGGGTGGTGGGCGACCCGGAGGTGCGGCCCAGCGCCATCGAGGAGATGCTGCGCTGGGTCACCCCCATCAAGAACATGGCCCGCACGGTCACCCGGGACACCGAGCTCCGGGGCCAGCGCCTCGAGGCCGGCCAGGAGGTGCTGCTCCTCTATCCGTCGGCCAACCGGGACGAGGACGTGTTCGAGGACCCGTTCCGCTTCGACGTCGAGCGCACCCCCAACGAGCACGTGGCCTTCGGGTTCGGCCCCCACTTCTGCCTCGGGGCCAGCCTGGCCCGGCTCGAGATCTCGGTCATGCTCGAGGAGCTGGCCACCCGCCTGCCTGACCTCGCCCTCATCGATCCCGGGGCCGCTCCCCCGCTGCGCCCGGCCAACTTCGTCAGCGGCATCGAGCACCTCCCCGTCCGCTTCACCCCCACCGCCCCCGTCGGCGCTCGCACCTGACCCCGGCTCAACACGTCCCTGGGAGGTCGAGGGACGGTCTCGTGCCTTGAAGCTCGCAAGAGCACCGGGGGAGGACGGGTCAGCTGGCGGTGGTGTGGCCCTCCCAGTACCTGGCGCGCAGGAGGCGGGTGTAGAGCTTGCCGGTGGGGTGGCGGGGCAGCTGGTCCTCGAAGTCGACCGAGCGGGGGACCTTGAAGCCGGCCAGCCGCTGGCGGGCGAAGCCGAGGAGGTCGGCCTCCAGCTCGGGTGAGGGCCCGAAGCCCTCGGACAGCTCGACGGCTGCCTTGACCTGCTCGCCCCACTCGTCGTCGGGGATGCCGAAGACGGCCACGTCGGCCACCGCCGGGTGGTCGATGAGCACCTGCTCGATCTCGGCCGGGTAGATGTTCACCCCGCCGGAGATGATCACGTTGGCGGTGCGATCGGAGAGGAAGACGTAGCCGTCCTCGTCGACGTAGCCGACGTCGCCCATCGTGAAGGTGCCCGGAGCCAGGTGCGCGGCCTCGGTCTTCTCCGGGGCCTGGTGGTACTCGAAGACCTCGTCGGTCACGAGGTTGCGGGTGTAGAGCGTGCCGACCTCGCCGGCCGGGAGCCGCTCCCCCGCCGGGTCGACCGCGAACACCTCGTAGGACGGGATGGCCCTGCCCACCGTGCCCGGCTTGGCCAGCCACGCCTCGCTGTCCACCAGCGTGAACACGCCGCCCTCCGTGCTCCCCCAGTACTCGACGAGGACGGGCCCCCACCACTCGATCATCCGCTGCTTCACCTGCGGGGCGATCGGCGCGGCACCGTGGAGGACGGTGCCCAGGGAGGACACGTCGGCCGCGCCCCGGACGTCGTCGGGCAGGCGCAGGAGGCGGACGCACATGGTGGGCACGAGGTGGCTGTTGCGCACCCGGCGCTCCTCGATCAGCGACAGGCACCTGGCCTCGTCCCAGCGGGGCATGAGGACGAGCTCGGCCCCGTTGGCCAGGTCGATGGCGGCGAAGCCGAGCGGGGCGGCGTGGTACAGCGGGCCGGTGACGAGGTGCGGCCCCTTCCCGTCGAGGCCCAGGAGCAGGCCGGAGGCGGCCCCCATGGTGAGGGTGGCGCCCAGCGAGGGCTGCCGCTTGCGCTTCACCCCCTTCGGCCGGCCGGTGGTGCCCGACGTGTAGAGCATCGTGCCGCCGCCGGGGCCGTCGAGGTCGAAGGGCTCGTCGCTGGCGGAGGCGGCCAGGGCGGCGAGGTCGTCGGCCAGCACCACGGCCACCTCGCCGGCGGCCTGGGCCGCGGCCTCACGGGCCACCGCCTCGTGCTCGGGATCGGTGACGAGGAGCCAGGAGCCGGAGTCGTCGAGGATGTACGCCACCTCGGCCGGGGTGAGGTGCCAGTTGACGGCGGTCAGCCAGGTGCCCGACAGCTGCGATGCCACCAGCAGCTCGACCAGCTCCACCCGGTTGCCCATGAGGGCCGCCAGGTGCCCGCCCGGCCCCACCGCATCGTCGAGCAGCCAGTGCCCGAGCCGCTGCCCGAGCTCGACCACCTCGCCCCGGGTGCGCCGCCGGGTGAGGTCGTCGACGGCGGGAGCATCGGGGGCCGAGGCGGCGAGGTCGAGCAGCGTCATGGCCCGTGATCCTGCCAGGTGGGGCCGGCCCGGCGACCCTCCGTGGACCGGCGGCACCGGAACCGGGCCCCCGGGGGCCTAACCTCTGGCCATGGCTGCGGGACCACACAGCGCGCGATGAACGCCGAACAAGGGGCCCGCAAGCAGCTGGAGCAGCTGGGCGCCCTGATCCGACAGCAGCGGCAGCAGGCTCAGCTGACCCTCCGGGACCTCGCCGCCCGCACCAACGTCTCGAACCCGTACCTCTCCCAGATCGAGCGGGGCCTGCACGAGCCGTCGGTCCGGGTGCTGAAGGCGATCGCCACGGCGCTCAACCTGTCGGCTGAGTCGCTCCTGCAGCAAGCGGGGATCCTCGAGGGCGCCGATCCCCAGGACGCACCGCCCAAGCCGTCGGTGGAGGACGCCATCCGCCAGGACGACCGCCTCTCCAAGGAGCAGAAGGCGGCGCTGCTCACCGTCTACCAGAGCTACGTCGACGAGGCCTGAGGCCCCGACGCCGGGCCCGAGCGCGACGGAGCGGCGCTCCTGGGGGGAAGGAGCGCCGCTCGACGTCGGGTCCGCGGGGGACCACCGCAGCGGGGCGTTGCCCCGCCGCAGATCAGGCCGCCTTGGCGGCGGGGGTGGCCTTGGTGGCCTTCTTGGGCTTGGCGTAGCCGGCGACCGGGGCGACCGTCTCGAGGACGGCGGTCACGACGGCGGCGTTGGCGTCGATCAGCTTCTTGGTGAAGCGGACCTGCGACTGGACGACCTCGATGGGGGTCGGCAGGGCCTTGGGGTAGGTGAGCTCGGGCAGGCGACCGTCCACGAGCTCGACGCCCTTGGTCACGTACTCGACGATGGGCTGCTGGGACTTCTTGACCAGCTCGAGCAGCTGGTCCTCGTACGACTCGATGGTGTCGAGGAAGGTGGTCATCAGGGGACTCCTCAGGTGGGGGGGCTCGCTCGGACATGCTCAAGATATCAAGCAACCTGCTTGGTATGCAACGTGACATGGGTTACAGGCCGCCTCGATCGTGATCGGGACCCGCCGGGACCAGGCCGAGGGGGCGAGGCCGAGGGCTACGCCGGCAGCCCGAGCCCGAGGCAGTAGACCCGGCGCCAAGCGGTGCCGTCGAGCCCGAGCTCGGTGAGCCGGCCCTTGGCCTCCGCGGCGAGCTCGTCGGCCTGGCCGGAGGAGGCGGCTTCGGCTGCGACGGCGAGCGTGAGGCGGGCGAGGGCCTGCGACACCTGGTCCTCGGTGGCGTCCGCGGCGGCCCGCAGCTGGTCGCCCGCGGCGAGGGTGGCGGCCACATCGCCGCGCTGGGCGTGGGCCAGGGTGCGGGCGGCGCCCGCCGTGAGGCGGTCGAGGTAGGTGGCACGGGGGACGGCATCCACCTCGTCGGCCTCTCGCAGCGCCCGATCGGCCTGTCCGGCGGCGACGTGGGCCAGCGCCAGCGCCGAGCGCAGGTTCGGGTCGACCCGGCCGAGCTGGCCGTCGACCGCCTCGAGCAGTGCCACCGCACCGTCCGCGTCGCCGGTCTGGAGCCGGTGCAGCCCGATCACGACGGCCAGCTCGGTGCGCGCCACCGGGGCCACCGCGAGCAGCTCGACCCGGCCGGCCGGATCGACGAGCGCGTCGACGGCCTCGTCCACGCCCCGCGGCACCGCGGACACGATGGCGGTGCTGCGAGCGACGTCGCCCACCTGGACGGACGCCGCCAGCGAGGTGAGCGCGGCGAGCGTGGCGTCCCAGGGGGACCCGTCGACGGCATCGAGACCGGACGTGGCCACCCGCAGCCCCTCTTCGATCTCGCCGGCCAGGACGAGCGCCCGGCCGAGCGCGGCCGACGACTGGACCAGCCCCATGTGGTCGCCGATGTCGTCGAAGAGGCGGTGGGCCGCCCGCAGGTGGGTGAGCGCTGTGCGTGGGCGGCCCGACCACAGCTGCACGGAGCCCGCCAAGGACATCATCATCCCGCGAGCCCAGCGGTCGCCGCCGCCTCGCTCGTTCCCGAGCACCTCGTCGGCCAGTGCCCCAGCCTCCTCCATGTGGCCCTGCTGGAACCGCGTCCACGCCAGGAGGCCGCGAGCCCAGGACCGCCCCGACGGGTCGTCGAGCTCCTCGAAGGTGGCCGCCGCTCGGCGCAGGTGGGCCTCCGCCTCGGCCGGCTGGCCGGAGTAGAAGGCGCACCAGGCCAGGTTCTGCTGAGCCCAGGCCTCGCCGTGGCGGTCCCCGAGGCCGACGAAGCGGGTCCGTGCCTCCTCGAGCAGTGCGGTGGCCGTCGGGTAGTCGTGGCGGAGCAGGGCTCCGAACCCGCGCAGGCGCAGCACCTCGGCCTGGCCGCGCTCGTCGCCGAGCTGCCCGAAGGTGGCGGCCGCCTCGTCGAGGGCAGCCTCGGCCGCGGGCCAGTCCGCCTCCTTCTGCCCCACGTCGGCCAGCACCAGGAGGGCCTCACCCAGGTCCGGGAGCGCCTCCGCCCCCCCTCGTCTGGCCTCCTGGACCGCGGCGCCCGCGTCGGCGCGGGCCGGGGCGAGGTCGCGCAGGTGGGCCAGCGCCCGGGCCCGACCCATCAGCAGGCGGCGGTGGAGCGCCCCATGGGCGCCCCGGAGGAGCCGGAGCCCCTCGGTGCACAGCTGGGCCACCACCTCGTGGAGGTCGGCGTGGGCAGCCCGGTCCACCGCCTGCTGGACCCATGCCAGCGCCCGTTGCTGGAGGTCGGAAACGAGGCCGTCGATGGCTCCCAGCTCCTGGGAGATCTCAGCCGCCTGGACGTAGTGGTGGGTGATCCGGTCGACGATCGCATCGCGGGAGGTGTCCTCGTGCTGCTCCATCCACGCCGCGATGGCCTGGTGGGAGCGGGCCCGGTCCGCCTTGGTGAGCGTGCCGTAGGCCACCTCCCGCACGACGTCGGACCGGAAGGCCCAGCGCTCCCGGTGCCCCGAGCCGCTGAGGACGATGAGGTCCTTGGCCTGGAGCTCCAAGAGGATCGGGTGGACCTCCTCGATGCCGAGGTGCTTCGCCGCCATCACCTCGATCGCCTCGACGGAGCCCCTGCGACCGAGCACGGCACAGTCGTCGAGCACCCGTCGCTCGTCCGGGGACAGGCCGTCGAGACGAGCCGAGACCAGGCCCCGCAAGGTGTCGGGGAGCTCCACCGGCGCGCCTCCGACGCTCCCGGTGGATCCCACCATGCCGGCATCGGCGAGCAGGGTGACCAGCTCTTCGAGGAAGAACGGGTTGCCGCCGCCCCGGTCCAGCAGGGCAGCCTCCAGGCTCGGCGGGAGGCTCGTGCCGGCCAGCGCCTCGAGCAGCGCGGCGGCGGCCTCGGCGGCGAGCGGGTCGAGCGTGAGCACCACGAGGTTGTGGCGCCCGTGGGGCGGGTGCCAGCGCTCCTCGATCCCGGGTCGGGCGGTGGCGACGACGGCGAACCGGCGGTTGGCCAGCCGGTCGAGGAGCGTGTCGAGGAGCTGGAGCACGCGATCGTCGGCCCAGTGCAGGTCCGAGAGCGCGAGCACCACCAGGCGCTCGTCGGCGCAGCGCCCGAGGTAGGTCACGAGGGCGTCGGTGGCCCGTTCCAGGGCTCGGCCGGCCTCCCGGTCCTGTAGGGCGCTCGGCTCGCCCATGAGGTGCAGCAGACCCTGGAGGACGTCCTCACCCTCGGGGCTCAGCGCGCAGCCATCCGCGCAGTCGTCGCCCTCGAGGCCCTCGGCCCCGAGCGCGGTGGCGACCGCCCAGCGGGCCAGCTCCTGGGCCCGGTCGGAGGGATCGCCCGAGGCGACGCCGAGGCCGTGGCGGAGCGCGTCGGCGACCGGCCACCACACGTTCGCCTCGCCGTAGGGGACGCAACGGCCCTCGAGCACGAACGCCCCCCGGCCCTGGGAGACCTCCACGGCCACCTCCTCGGCCAGGCGCGACTTGCCGAGCCCGGCCTCGCCCAGGACCAGCAGGAGGGCGGCCCGCTCGCGCTCGGCCACCGTCTCGATGCTGCTGCGCAGGATGCCCATCTCCGCCTCGCGCCCGAGGAGCGGCGCTCGGCTGCGATCGGGGCGGTGGCCGGGCGGGGAGAGGGCGGCCACCGCCCGCCACACCGGCACCGGCTCCTCCCGACCCTTGACCTGCATCGGGGGGAGGGCCTCGAACTCGACCACCCGGCGGGTGGCGGCGTAGGTCGCCGGGCCGACCAGCACCTCGCCCGGAGGGGCCGCCGTCTGGAGGCGGCTGGCCGTGTTCACCACGTCGCCCATGGCGGTGTAGTCGCCACCCGCCCGCAGGGCGCCCACCAGCACCTCACCGGTGTTCACCCCGATGCGCATCCGCACCGCCACGGACAGCTGGTCGTCGAGCTCGGCCAGCGTCCGCTGCATCTGGAGCGCCGCCCGCACCGCCCGCTCGGCGTCGTCCTCGTGGGCCACCGGCGCGCCGAACAGCGCCACCACCGCGTCGCCGACGATCTTGTCGACCCGGCCGCCGAAGGCGCTGATGTCGGCCACCAGGCGCTCGAAGCAGGTGTCGACGAGGTTCTTCACCTGCTCGGGGTCTCGAGCCTCCGAGAGCGCCGTGAAGCCGACGAGGTCGGCGAACAGCACGGTGACGACGCGACGCTCGTCGCCGCGGATGCGCAGGTCCTGCCCGCACTCGGGGCAGAACCGCGCGCTGGCCGGGATCTCGCTCCGGCAGCTGGGACAGGTCACCGCCGGCGAATCTACCGGTGCCGCCCCCGCCCCGGCGTTTGCGTTGTGCACCCAGGGTCGCCTCAGGGGAATCCCCGAGCGCCATCGCCGGCGACCATCGGTAGCGTCAGCGCCCATGACCACCACTGCCCCCACGGCGGGCGGGGCCACCACGGTCGCCGCCCGCGCCATCGACGCCACCAAGGTCTACGGCTCCGGCGACACCGAGGTCCGCGCCCTCGACGGCGTCTCCGTCGAGTTCGAATCCGGCCGGTTCACCGCCATCATGGGCCCCTCCGGCTCCGGCAAGAGCACCCTCATGCACTGCGTCGCCGGGCTCGACTCGCTCACCTCGGGGCGGGTCGAGATCGGCGGCACCGACCTCACGACCCTCTCGGACAAGGCACTCACCCGGGTGCGGCGGGACCAGGTGGGCTTCGTCTTCCAGGCCTTCAACCTCATCCCCACGCTGTCCGCGCTGGAGAACATCACCCTGCCGATGGACCTCGCCGGCACGAAGGCGGACCGCGAGTGGCTCGACTCGGTGGTCACCACGGTGGGACTGGCCGACCGGCTCCGGCACCGCCCCAGCGAGCTGTCGGGCGGGCAGCAGCAGCGGGTCGCCGTGGCCCGGGCGCTGGCCGCCCAGCCCGCGATCACCTTCGCCGACGAGCCCACCGGCAACCTCGACTCCCGCGCCGGGGCCGAGATCCTCGGGTTCATGCAGCGGGCCGTGACCGACCTCGGTCAGACCATCGTGATGGTCACCCACGACCCGGTGGCGGCGGCCTACGCCTCGAGGGTCGTGTTCCTGGCCGACGGGCGGATCGTGGACGAGATGGCCGATCCCACCGCCGAGTCCGTGCTCGACCGCATGAAGGCCTTCGGCGACCACTGATGCGCCGCGTCACGCTTCGATCCCTCTGGGCGCACAAGCGCCGCCTCGTGTCGACCGTCCTCGCCGTGCTGCTCGGCGTGGCGTTCATGGCCGGCACGTTCGTGCTGAGCGACACCATCCGGACGTCCTTCGACGACATCTTCTCGGACCTCAACGCCGAGCTCGACGCCCAGGTCGACGGCGAGGTCCTCTTCTCGAGCGACTTCGGGGACCAGCGGGCCCCCGTCGACATCGAGGTCGTCGACGTGGTGGCCGACGTCGACGGGGTGGCCGCCGCCGCCCCCTACGTCTTCGCCCAGGGCGGCGGCAGCACGAACCGGGTCCTCGGCGCCGACGGCGACCCGATCGGCGCGTTCGGTCCCCCGACCCTCTTCGAGAGCTGGATCGACGACGACGTCCTCAACCCCTACGACGTGGTCGACGGCCGAGCCCCGGAGGCGGACGAGGAGATCACGCTGAACGTCGCCGCGGCCGAGGACGGCGAGCTCGCCCTCGGGGACGAGGTCACCCTCGTCACGCAGCACGGCCAGGAGCCCTACCGGCTCGTCGGGCTCACCCAGGTGCGGGGCGAGGACAGCCTCGCCGGCGCCGTGTCGGTCGGGGTCACCCTCGCCGAGGCCCAGCGCCTCACCGGGCTCGACGGCCAGGTGCACCAGATCTTCGTCGACGCCGAGGAGGGGATCAGCCAGGAGGAGATCACGGCCCGGATCGCCGACGTGCTCCCGGCGGGGGTCGAGGTGATGACCGGCGACGAGGCCACCGAGGAGCTGTCCTCGGACGTGCAGTCCGGGTTCTCCTTCGTGACCGTGATCCTCTCGGTGTTCGGCGGCCTGGCGCTCCTCGTGGGAGCGTTCGTGATCTCCAACACGTTCTCGATCCTGGTGGCGCAGCGCACCCGGGAGCTGGCGCTCCTGCGGGCCGTCGGGGCCAGCCGGTGGCAGGTCCTCGGCTCGGTCCTGCTGGAGGCGACCCTCATCGGCCTCGTCGCCGCCGTGCTGGGCCTCGCGGCGGGCATCGGGCTGGCCTCCCTGGCGTTCGGGGCGTTCGACCTGCCCGGCGGGCTGGTGCTGCAGACCGACACGGTCGGCAGCTCGTTGCTCATCGGGATGGCCATCACGGTGCTGGCGGCGGTCGTGCCGGCCATCCGCGCCACGCGGGTCCCGCCGCTCGCCGCACTGCGCGACGTCGCCGTCGAGCGGACGGACCACTCGAAGGTCCGCTTGGCGCTGGGGGCCGTCGGGGGCCTGGCCGGCCTGCTCGCGGTGGCCCAGGCCTGGGTCGGCCCGGAGGACGGCAACGTCCTGCCCGCCGTGGGGATCGGCGCCCTGCTGCTTGTCGTCGCCGCGATCACCCTCGGCCCGGTCATGGCGGGCCGGACGGTGCGCGCGATCGGCGCCTGGGTCCCGAAGGTGAAGGGGCTCACCGGGCGGCTGGCGGTGGAGAACGCCGCCCGTAGCCCGAAGCGGACCGCCGCCACCGCGTCGTCGCTCATCATCGGCGTCGCCCTCGTGAGCTTCATCACCGTGTTCAGCGCCTCCGCGCGCGCCACCACCGACGCCGCGCTCGATCGAGGCTTCCTCGGCGACTTCGTGGTCCAGAACGAAGGCGGGTTCACCGGCTTCTTCGGCTTCCCGCCCACCGTCGCCGACACGGTGGCGGACGTGGAGGGCGTCGACGTGGTGTCGGCGTTCAGCCTCGTGCCAGGCCGCATCGCCTACCCCGACGGCGAGGAGGGCGACGTGCTCGCCTTCGGCGCCGACCCGGAGACCATCGCCGACGTGCTCGAGGTGGACATGGTCGAGGGCTCCCTGACGGAGCTCACCGCCGATGGCATCGTCCTCGACGACCAGGTGGTGGAGGACCACGGCATCTCCATCGGCGACACCGTCAGCCTCACGGTGGCCGGCGGTGCCACCGTGGACCTCGAGGTGCAGGCCGTGTCCGACGACGAGCTGGCGCTGGGCAGCTGGACGGTGTCCCGTGATGCGTTCCAGGAGCTCGTCCCCGAGCCGCTCGACGTCCAGGTCTTCGGGACCGTCGCCGACGGGGTCGACGTCGAGGACGTCCTGGCCGGCATCGAAGAGGCCATCGCCGACGTCCCGAGCGTGGTCGTCCTCGACAAGGAGGGGTTCCAGGGCGCCATCGCCGAGTCGATCAACCAGGTCCTGACGATGGTGCTCGTGCTGCTGCTCCTGTCGATCGTGATCGCCGCCATCGGCATCGCCAACACCCTGTCGCTGTCGGTCCACGAGCGCGTGCGCGAGCTCGGGCTGCTGCGGGCGGTGGGGATGGGGCGTCGCCAGCTGCGCAGCATGGTCCGCTGGGAGGCGGTGCTGATCTCGGTGCTCGGCGCGGCGGTCGGGCTGGTCCTCGGCACCGGGCTCAGCTGGGCGGTGGTGACAGCACTGGGTCGTGAGGGCCTGGATCGCTTCGCCGTCCCGCCGGCGCCCCTGGTGGTGATCGTGCTGGCCGCCGCGCTCCTGGGCGTGGTCGCCTCGATCCTCCCCGCCCGCCGGGCCGCCCGCCTGCCCGTGCTGGAGGCCATCTCCGTGGAGTGAGCCGTTGCTCACGAACACGTGTTCGTCTAGGGTGACGGCATGGTCAGCCCGGTCCATGCCGTCACCTGGCAGCCCTCGCTCCTCGGAGCCGCCAGGTCGCCCGCGTTCGATCCGGGCCTCGACGGCGCCCGCCGCCGGTTCCTCGGTCAGGGGGCGTGGGTGGACCACGTCCCCGGCTGGGTCACGGGCGCCGACCAGCTCTTCGACGACGTCGTCGCCACCGCTCCGTGGGGTCCGGAGCAGCAGCGCCCGATGTACGACCGGATCGTCGACGTCCCGCGGCTCACCACCGGCGGCTGGCAGGAGGGCCGCCCACCCCTGCTGGACTCGATGGCGCGGTGCCTGAGCCGGCACTACGGGCTCGAGCTGGTGTCGATCTCGGCCAACCTCTACCGGGACGGGAACGACTCGGTGGCCTGGCACGGCGATCAGGTGGGCCGCCACCGGGTCAGCACCATCGTGGCCATCGTGTCCCTCGGGTCCCCGCGCACGTTGCTGCTGAGGCCCGAGGGCGGCGGGCCGTCGGTGGCCTACACGATGCACTCGGGCGACCTCCTGGTGCAGGGCGGCACCTGCCAGCGCACCCACCAGCACTGCGTCCCCAAGCGGGCCCACGCCGGCCCCCGGGTCAGCGTGATGTTCCGGGAGCGCCACGGCCACTGAGCCGGTCGCCCGTCGTCGGCGCACCACCCGCCCGACGGTGAGCGGGCAGCGGGTCGGCCGACGTCTCGCCGAGCAGCTCTCCGGCTGGCGGCCCGATGTGGTCGGTCAGCGCGGGTCGGGGCGCAGCACGATCCGCGGGCCGCGGTCCCAGGTGAGGTAGCTCCAGGCCCAGTTGAGCAGCACCGACGCCCGGTTGCGGGTGCCGACCAGGAACACGAGGTGGAGGCCGAGCCAGGCCAACCAGGCGGGGGCGCCCCGGAGCCGGATCCGTCCGGGCAGCTCGGCCACCGCGGCCCGCCGCCCGATGGTGGCCATCGTGCCCTTGTCCCGGTAGCGGAACGCCTCCGTCGGTCGTCCCTCGAGGAGCCGGGTGATCTGGCGGGCCACGTGCCGACCGGCCTGCATGGCCACCGGGGCCAGCTGGGGCAGCAGCTCGCCCTTGCGGTCGTGGGCGGCGGCGATGTCGCCGATCGCCCAGCCGCCCGGGCGGCCGTCGATGGCGAGGTCGGGGCCGACCGTGATCCGGCCACCCCGCCCCTGCGGCACGTCGAGCGCGCTGGCCAGGGGGTTGGCCTGCACCCCGGCGGCCCAGATGAGCGTGTGGCACGGGAGCACCTCGCCATCGGCGAAGGTGACGGCCTCCGCGGCGACGGCAGCCACCTTCGTGCCGAGGCGCACCTCCACCCCGCGGGCGCGCAGCGTGTCGAGCGCGTGCCGCCGGCTCGACTCGGCGAAGGGACCGAGGAGGTGGTCCTGCATCTCCACGAGCACGACTCGGGCCCGGGCGACCTCGAGGTGGGGGTAGTCCTTGCGGAACACCATGGCGAACAGCTCGGCCAGGGCACCGGCGGTCTCGACGCCGGTCGGCCCACCCCCGACCACCACGAAGGTGAGGGCGCCCCGCTCGATGGCGCCGCGGTCCACGTCGGCCGCCTCGAAGCGCTCCACGATGTGGTTCCGCAGCGTCACGGAGTCAGCCAGCGTGTAGAGCGGGAACCCGTGCTCGGCCGCCCCTGGTGTGCCGAAGTAGGTGACGCTGGCACCGCCGGCCACCACGAGGTGGTCGAAGGGCAGATCGGGCTGGCCGTCGAGGTGGACGACGCGCCCGTCCCAGTCCACCCCGGTGACGTCGGCCTGGCGGAAGGCGACGTTGCGCTGGCCGTGGAACAGCCCGCGCACCGGGTGGGCGACGTCGGCCGCGTTCAGGCCGGCCGTGGCCACCTGGTAGAGCAGTGGCTGGAAGGTCCGGTAGTTGTGCCGATCGACGAGCGTCACGTCCACCGGCACCCCCTTCAGGTGCCGAGCCACCTCGACCCCACCGAACCCAGCTCCGATGACGACCACCTTCGGGACCACGGCCATGCCCACAGGCTACCAAGCCCTTGTGAGCGTCTTCACAAGGATTCCCGACGACGTCTGTGTGGACATCTGCGCCGTAGCGGCGTGAAAGCGCGCACAGACGTCGTTCAGGGCTGGCAGGTGGGGCACCAGTAGGTGCTGCGGGCCTGGTCGCCGTGCCGGGTCATGGCGACGGGGGTGCCGCACCGGCGGCAGGGCCGACCCCGGCGGCCGTAGACGGCGAGCCCGGCCGGGTGGGTGCGCCGCTCGGCCTGGCCGAGGTTGGCCTGGAGCTGGCGGGCCGCGGTGGCCCAGACCCGCCGACGGGTGGGGACGTCGACGCCGGCCAGCGGCGTGCCGGGGTCGATCCGCTCGGCCCAGCAGGCCTCGGACTTGTAGACGTTGCCGATGCCGGCTGCGATGCGCTGGTCGAGGAGCGCCTCCCCCAGCGTCGTGCCGGGGGCGGCCAGCGCCGCCGCCCGCTCCAGCACGGCGTCGAGCACCTCGTCCCGGAGCGACTCGGCCAGGCACAGGTCGGGGCCGAGGCCGGCCAGGGCGTCGGGGTCGCCGAGGGTCCGGTGGTAGGTCTCGACCACCGGGGCCTGGAAGCACACCGCCACCCAGCCGCTGTCGGCGCCCAGCACGGCCCGGGCCAGGTGGGCGCCCTTCTGCCACCGCTCCCCCTCCCGGTACACGTGCCAGGAGCCGGTCATCCGCAGGTGGGTGCGCAGGCTGAGCCCGTCGGCGAAGTGCACGAGGAGGTGCTTGCCCCGGGCCTCCACGTCCTCGATGCGGGTGCCCAGCCGAGGCCGGTCCCCCACCAGGCGGGGCGCCTCGAAGCGGGTGAGCAGGTGCCCGGCCAGCGCCGGCTTCAGCCGGACCGCGGTCTTGAAGAGGGTGTCGCCTTCGGGCACCCGGTCAGTCTGCCGACGCCACCACCCGACCGGGCAGCCCCGCCGCGTGGGCGAGGAGCCGGTAGGACTCGAGCCGGTCCTCGTGGCCGTGCACGAGCGTGGTGACCATGAGCTCGTCGGCGCCGGTGCGCTCGGCCAGCGCCCGCAGCTCGGCCACCACGTGCTCCGGGTCCCCCACGATGCGCGAGGCGCTCCACGACTCGATGGCGTGGCGCTCGGCCGGCGTGAAGACGAGGTCCTCGACCGACTCCGGCGTGGGGTACGGCGCCGGACGGCCTTGGCGGAGGCGCAGGAACCCGACCGACGCCGGCTTGCTGAGCCACTGCGCCCGCTCGTGCGTGTCGGCGCAGGTGACGGCCACGCCGAGCATCAGGTACGGCTCCTCGAGCACCGGCGAAGGGCGGAACGAGGACCGGTACACGTCGATGGCGGGCATCGTGTTGGCGGCGGAGAAGTGGTGGGCGAACGAGAACGGCAGGCCGAGGAGGCCCGCGAGGCGGGCGCTGTAGTCGCTCGAGCCGAGCAGCCACATGGCCGGTTGGTAGCCGAGGCCGGGGACGGCGGCGATGCGCCGGTACGGGTGGTCCTCGGGGAAGGTGCCGTTGAAGAAGGCCAGGAGCTCCCCCAGGAGATCGGTGAGCTCGGGCTCCCGGCGCCCACCGATCGAGCGGCGCAGGGCGGCGGCGGTGAGCTGGTCGGTGCCGGGGGCTCGGCCGATGCCGAGGTCGATGCGGCCGGGGTGGAGGGCCTCGAGCATCCCGAACTGCTCGGCGATCACGAGCGGGGCGTGGTTGGGCAGCATCACCCCGCCCGAGCCGAGCCGGATCCGCTCGCTCACCGAAGCGAGGTGGGCGAGGAGCACGGCCGGGGCCGACGACGCGATGCCGGGCATGTTGTGGTGCTCGGCCACCCAGTAGCGGTGGTACCCGAGCCGCTCAGCCTCCTGGACGAGCCGCAGCGAGGCCCGGAGGGCCTCGGCCGGGGTGGTCCCCTCGCCGACCGGGGCGAGGTCGAGCACGGAGAGGGTGACGTCGAGCGGGGCCATCAAGGGGACCAACGCCTCGGGGCCGCCGCCTGTTCCCCGTCGCCCCCGGGCAGATCCTGCCAGCGTGGCGTGCGACGATGCGCCGATGGCCGCGATCTCGAGGTTCAGCGCCGCCGGAGCGTCGAGCCCGCCTGGCCCTGCGGCACCGCCCGCCGCCGAGCGCGCGGTGGACGACGACGCCGTCGCCGCCGAGGCCGCCCGGACCCGGGCCATGCTGGGCGACATCGTGGTCAAGCCCCGCTTCAGCTCCGCCCTCAGCCGGGAGCTCGTCCGGTGATGGGGGCCCCGCTCGCAAGCACGCGGGTGGACAAGTGGGTGTGGGCGATCCGGCTGTTCAAGACGCGGGCCGACGCCACCGAGGCGTGCCGGGGCGGGCACGTGAAGGTGAACGGCAAGGCGGCCAAGCCGGCCAGCGCGGTGACCGTCGGGGACCGGGTGCTCGTGCGGGTCCACGGCACCGACCGCGACGTCGAGGTGGCCCAGGTGATCGACAAGCGCGTCGGCGCCGCCCTCGCCGCCACCTGCTACGTCGACCACACCCCGCCGCCGCCCGAGGTGGACCGGATCAAGGTGGCCGAGCGCGAGCGCGGCGCCGGCCGCCCCACCAAGCGCGACCGCCGCCGCCTCGAGGACTTCCGCCGCCGGTGAACAACGTCTGTGTGCACTTCCGAGCCGCTACGGCGTGGAAGTGCACACAGACGTTGTAGGAAGTGTCGGATGGGCCCTTTGGAGCTGACGTTCGTGACCTCGGCCGACGCGCTCGAGCGGCTGCCGGAGTCGCCGGCCGAGGTGGCGGTGGTCGGGCGATCCAACGTCGGGAAGTCGTCGCTCATCAACGCACTGGCCGGTCGCAAGGCCCTGGCCCGGATCTCCAAGACGCCCGGGCGCACCCAGCTGCTCAACTGCTTCGCCTTCCCCGACGGCACGACGATGGTCGACTGCCCTGGCTACGGCTACGCCAAGGTGTCCAAGGCCAAGCGGGCCGACTGGGGGGCCATGATCGAGCGCTACCTCACCGGGCGGGACCAGCTGCGCATGGTGATGGTGCTCGTCGATGGCGAGGTCGGCCCCACCAAGCTCGACCAGTCGATCCTCGAGTGGCTGCGCAGCGAGGCGCTCCCCCACCAGGTCATCGCCACCAAGCACGACAAGGTGAAGGCCAAGCTGCGGGACAAGCGCAAGAAGGAGCTGGCCGCCGGATGCGACCTCGAGCCCGGCGACGTGGTGTGGGTCAGCGCCGAGAAGAACGTCGGGATCGACCGCCTGCGCGAGCTGGTCCGCCTCTGGCTGTCGGACTGAGGGCTCAGCGCCGCTCCTCGGCTTCGTGGCCTGGCTCGATGTCGGACGCGGCACGAAGGCGCAGCAGCTCGGACCCACCCGAGCTGGCCGACACCTGGGCCGCCACGACGTCGAGCACGTAGAGCTGGTGGTCCCCGGTGTCGGGGATGGCGTCCTCGATGCGGCCGACGAACCGGTTCGGCAGGCGGGCCAGGAGCGGCACCCCACCCGGGCCCTCGGACCAGGTCAGGCCGGCCAGCTTGTCCACGTCGTCGCCGCTCTGGCCTCCGAAGCGCTCGGCGAGGTCGTGGTCGTCCTGGGTCAGGAGGTGGACGGCCAGGTGCGTGGCGTGCGCGGCGAGGGCCGCCGTCCGGTTGGCGACCGACAGCCAGACGGCGTGGCGCCGAGGCTCGATGCTGCACTGGCAGTGGAAGCCGACCAGGCAGCCGTCGCGCTCCCCGTCGGCCGCGGTGGTGACCACGACCATGGCTCCGTCCATCGCCTTCACGAGGTCGTCGAAGGCGGGACCGGCTTCCGTCGACCGGCTCACGGCGTCGCCCGGAAGCGGATGGGGAGGCGGTCGACCGAGCGCAGGACCATGCGGCGGCTCCAGACCACGTCCCCGTCGAGCTCGATGTCCTCGACGCCGGCGAGCAGCTGGCCGAGCATCGCCTCGGCCTGGAGGCGGGCGAGGTGGGTCCCGAGGCAGGTGTGGACGCCGGCCCCGAACTGGAGGTGGCTGCCGGCATCGGGGCGGTCGACCACCAGCTGGTCGGCGTCGGGGCCGAAGTGCTCCGGGTCACGGTTGGCGGCGGCCACGCTGCAGTAGAGGACGTCGCCGGGTGCGATGGCCCGGCCGCTCAGCTCCATCGGACGGGTGGCGATGCGGCGGACGAACTGGTTGGGCCCGTCGTAGCGCAGCAGCTCCAGCACGGCGTGGTGCAGCAGCGACGGGTCGGCCTGGAGGCGGGCCAGCTGGTCCGGGTGGCGGAGCAGGGCGAGCAGCCCGTTCCCGACCAGCGCCGTCACCGGCTCGTGGCCGGCCACGTAGAGGGTGAGGACCTGGGGGACCAGCTCGCCGGGGGTGAGGCGGTCGCCATCCTCCTCGACGTGGACGAGCGCCGACATGAGGTCCTCGCCTGGGATCCGGCGCTTCTCCTCGACGAGGTCGGTCAGGTAGGCCTCCATCTCGTCGAGGAGGGCGAGGTTGGCGTCGCGCTCGGACGGATCGAGGACCGGGTCCAGGTTGCGGGCCACCGCCTGGGTCCAGGTGCGGAACCTCGGCGAGTCCTCGGGCGGCACGCCGAGGAGGTCGCAGAAGATCCCGACCGGCAGCGGGTAGGCGAAGTCGGCCACCACGTCCATGCGGCCCAGCGGGACGAGGCGGTCGAGCACCTCGGCCACCCGGTCGTGGACGAGGTCGTGGAGCCCGGCCACCGCCCGGGGCCCGAACGGGGGCTGGAGCAGGCGCCGCAGCCGTCCGTGGTCCGGTTCGTCCCGGAGCACGAGCGTGGCGGCCGAGCGCCCGTCGCGCTCCATGCGGGCGATCTCGACGTCGATGAGCGGGTTGCCGGCCGCGTTCTTCTGCTCGACGCTGATCGTCGGGTCTCGCAGCACCCGGTCGACGTCGTCGTAGCGGGTCAGCACCCAGCCGGCCAGGAGGTCGGAGCGGTGGACCGGATCCGCGGACCGGAGGGCGGCGTACTGCTCGTAGGGGGACTCGACGAACCCGGGGGCGAGCGGGTCGAAGGCGACCGTCATCCCGCCGGTTTACAACGTCTGTGTGCACTTCTGCGCCGTAGCGGCGTGGAATCGTTCACAGACGTTGTCACCCGCGGCGGGTGAGGCCCTTGAAGGAGAGCTGGAAGCCGGCGGCTTCGAGGGCCTGGCGGACCTCAGGGGCGGCCTCGTGGGCGCTGGCCCCGTCGATCGTGCGCAGCTCGAGGCTGCGGAACCGGCCCCGGTCCACGAGGTCGGCCAGGGCACGCGCCCAGCGGTGGTCGTCGGCGGCGGCCGGGAACCGGGCCAGGCGGTGGCCGCCCCGCTCCAGGTAGGCGAGGACATCACCGCCGGCGAGGACGACGAGGGCACCGGCCGCCCGGGCCGGGCGTCCCTCGGTCTCGGGCCATGGGAGGGCGGCCCCGAAGGGCTGGGCGGGGTCGGTGGCGGCCAGCACGATGGGGGCGTCGTCGCCGCCGCCGTCGCGCTCGGCCCGCAGGCGGTCGACGGCGCCGGCCACTGCGAACTGCGCCGCCCCCAGCCCGGCCACGAAGTACCCGCGGCGCACCTGGCCCCGCTCCTCCAGCGCCTTCAGCACCGGGTAGACGCCGGCGAAGCCGCCCTCGGCCCCCTCCCCCAGCGCCGCCTCGCGGGTGAGCACGCCGTAGCGCTCGAGCAGCTGCAGGGCGCGGGCGTGGGCCGCCTCGGTGGCCGTGGGCGTGGGCTGCAGGAGCGACGCGGTGAGCGACCAGCGACCGGCGCCGGCGGGCGGGCCGAGCCGGGCCAGCCGGCCCGGGCGAGGGCGACCCCGGGCGCCGCGGCCGGTCGACCGGGAGGCGGCACGACGGCCGGAGCCGCCGACGAAGGCGCGCAGCGGGGCGAGCGAGTCGTTGGTGACGAGGCCCGCCCACACGAGGTCCCACAGCGCGGCCAGCACGGGGGGGTCGTCGTAGGGCTGTCCGGCCTGCTGGGCGGCGCCGGTGAGGTCGGTCCAGAAGGAGGCGCCCCGCTGGGCGAGGTGGTCGAGCAGGGCCTGGTGGAGGTCGTCGGGCTCGAAGCCGTCTCCGGGGGCGAGCAGGAGCGGCGCCTGGTCGCGGAAGGCGAGGCGGATGCGGCCGTCTGCGCTGCCGATGGCGCCGGCGCCAACCCACACCACCTCGCCGGAGGTGCAGAGGGCGTCGAGGTCGGCCGGCCGGTGGTCGGCCAGCCGGGCGGCCAGCACATCGCGGTCGAGGGTGGACGCGACGAGCGGCGCGCCCTGCAGCTGGGCCAGCACCTCCACGAGCGCGTCGAACCCGCGGCGGGGCGAGCCGACGCCGTGCCAGCGGGGCAGGAAGCGGGCCAGGGTGGTGGCGTCGACCGGCTCCACCTCCTTGCGGAGGGAGGCGAGCGAGCGACGGCGGAGCTGGCGCAGGACGTCGTCGTCGCACCACTCGCGCTCGACGCCGTCGGGCCGGAACTCGCCGCGGACGACCCGGCCCTGCTGCTGGAGCACCTCGAGCGCGGCTCGCACGGCCGGCTCGCCCACGCCGTAGCGGGCCGCCGCCTGGTGGGCGAGGAACGGGCCGTGGGTGCGGGCGTAGCGAGCCACGAGGTCGACGAGCGGCGCATCGACCGACTCGGTGCAGGCGGCGGGGAGGCCGAGGGGGACGGCCACCCCGAGGGCGTCGCGGAGGCGTCCGGCGTCCTCGGCCGCGCAGACCCGCTCCTCCCCCGCCACCCCGCCGACGAAGGCGCGGCGCTCGCGGACGAGCTGGGCGACCCAGTCCTCCACCGGCGCGCCGTCCGCGGCCCGCAGCCCGAGCTCGTCCACGGTGAGCGGGCCGAGCAGGCGGAGCTGGTCGTGGGCCTCGTCGACGTCCCGGGCCAGGCGGCCCTCGACCCGGCGCTGCAGCTCGAGCTCGAGGTCGGCCAGGACATGGGCGTCGATGAGCTCGCGCAGCTCCTCGGCGCCGAGCAGGTCGCGAAGCAGGTCGCGGTCGAGGGCGAGGGCGGCGGCCCGGCGCTCGGCCAGGGGGGCGTCGCCGGCGTACATGTAGACGGCGATCCAGCCGAACATGAGCGACTGGGCGAACGGCGACGCCGTCTGGCTGTCGACCGACACGAGCCGGACCTTGCGGCTGCGCAGGTCCCGCAGCACCTCGGTGAGGGCCGGGACGTCGAAGACGTCGTTCAGGCACTCCCGGGTGGCCTCCAGCAGGATCGGGAAGCTCGGGTACTTGCCCGCCACCGCCAGCAGGTCAGCCGAGCGCTGGCGCTGCTGCCAGAGGGGGGTGCGCTGGTCGGGCCGGCGCCTGGGGAGGAGCAGGGCGCGGGCTGCGCACTCCCGGAAGCGGCTGGCGAACATCGCCGTGCCGGGCAGCTGCCGGACGATGAGCTCCTCGATCTCGTCGGGGTCGATGAGGAGCTCGGCGTCGGGCAGCTCGTCGACCGACTCGGGGAGGCGGATGACGATGCCGTCGTCGCTCCACATGAGCTCGAGGTGGCTGCCCCACTGCTCCTCCAGCCGGTGCTGCAGCGCCATGGCCCACGGCGCGTGCACCTGGGCCCCGAACGGCGACAGCACACAGACCCGCCAGTCGCCGATCTCGTCCCGGAAGCGCTCGACCACGATGGTGCGGTCGTCGGGCACGGCGCCGGTGGCCTCGGCCTGCTCGTCCAGGTAGGCCACCAGGTTGGTGGCTGCCCGGTCGTCGAGGCCCTGGGCCCGGAGCCGGGCCACCGGGTCCTCCCCCTTCGCGACACCGGCCCGCAGCTCGCGGGTGAAGGCGCCGATGGCCCGGCCCAGCTCGAGCGGGCGACCCGGCCCATCGCCGTGCCAGAACGGCATCTTCCCGGGCTGCCCGGGGGCAGGGGTGACGACGACCTTCTGGAAGGTGATGTCCTCGATCCGCCACGTGGTGGCGCCCAGGAGGAACGTCTCGCCGGGGCGACTCTCGTAGACCATCTCCTCGTCCAGCTCCCCCACGCGGGTGCCGTCCGGGAGGGTGACGGTGAAGAGGCCGCGGTCGGGGATGGTGCCGGGGTTGGTGACGGCCAGGCGCTGGGCGCCAGCCCGCCCCCGGACGGTGCCCTCCACCCGGTCCCACACGATCCGGGGCCGCAGCTCGGCGAACTCCTCCGACGGGTAGCGCCCCCCCAGCAGGTCGAGGACCGACGCCGCCACCTCGTCGCTCAGCTCGGCGAAGGGCGCCGCGCCCCGGATGACGGCCAGCAGGTCGACGACGCTCCACTCGTCGAGCGCGCACATGGCGACGATCTGCTGGCACAGCACGTCGAGCGGGTTGCGGGGGTAGTGGGTCTCCTCGATCTGGCCGGCCTGCATCCGCTCGACCACGACGGCCGCCTCCAGCAGGTCGGCCCGGTGCTTCGGGAACAGCTTCCCCCGGCTGGGGGCGCCCACCTGGTGGCCGGCCCGACCGATCCGCTGGAGCCCGGTGGCCACCGAGCTCGGCGACTCCACCTGCACCACGAGGTCGACGGCGCCCATGTCGATCCCCAGCTCGAGGCTGCTGGTGGCCACCAGGCCCTTCAGCCGGCCGGACTTGAGCTCGTCCTCGATCTGGAGCCGGCGCTCCCGGGAGAGGGAGCCGTGGTGGGCCTTCACCAGCTCGTGCTCGGGGGGCGGCGGCCGGCCCTCGGCCTCCGCGGCGCGGTTCTGGCCCTCCCAGTGGAGCTCGTTGAGCCGGGTGGCGAGGCGCTCGGCCAAGCGGCGGGCGTTCACGAAGATGAGCGTGGAGCGGTGCTCCTGCACCAGCTGGAGCAGCCGGGGGTGCATGGCCGGCCAGATCGACCGCCGCACCGGCCCGGCGGCGGCCGGGCCCGACATCGGCTCCTCGACCACCGTCCCGAGCTCCGCCATGTCGTCCACCGGGATGACGACCTCGACGTCCAGCTCCTTGCCCACCCCCGCATCGACGACGGTGACGGGTCGTCGGCGAAGCGGAGCTTCAACCCCGAGCTGCTCGGGCTCGCCTTCGGCTCGCGCTGAAGAGCCTGCGGCTCCGGGATCGGCGGAGCCGCCCCTCCGCGAGCCGGGGGGCTCCGGCGGGAGCCTCTGCCCCCCGGGACCCTCGCTCGAACCCGCGTGCCCGGTCGTCCCCTTCGTCGTGCTCTGCTCGAAGCCGCCGAGGAAGGTAGCGATCTCCTCCAGGGGGCGCTGGGTGGCGGACAGGCCGATGCGCTGGGGGGCGGGGCCGCCGTTGCGGCGCACCCAGCTCTCGAGCCGCTCGAGGGTGAGGGCCAGGTGGCTGCCTCGCTTGGTGGCGGCCACCGCGTGGATCTCGTCGATGATCACGGCCTCGATGCCCTGCAGCGTGTTGCGAGCGGCCGAGGTGAGCATCAGGTAGAGCGACTCGGGCGTGGTGATGAGGATGTCGGGCGGGTACCGCACGAGCCGACGGCGCTCGTCGGCCTCGGTGTCGCCGGTGCGCATCCCGACGGTCGGCTCGGTGTAGGGCTCGCCGAGTCGCTCGGACGCCAGACGGATGCCCTGCAGCGGGCTGCGCAGGTTCTTCTCCACGTCCACCGCCAGCGCCCGCAGCGGCGACACGTAGACGATGCGGGTGCGATGGGTCCGCTCGGCGGGAGCCGGCGTGGCGGTCAGCCGGTCGATGCCCCACAGGAAGGCCGACAGCGTCTTGCCCGACCCGGTGGGAGCCAGGATCAGCGTGTGCGCGCCGCGGGCGATGGCCGGCCAGCCCTGCGTCTGGGGCGCCGTGGCGGCCGGGAACGAGGTGGAGAACCAGGCCCGGACGGCCGGCGAGAAGGGCGCGAGCGGGTCCGGCGGCACCCGGACCAGGCTACCGATGGACCCTGACAGCTCCTGTCAGGCGCGGCGGCGCCGCGGCGTCAGCCGCCCTCCGGATTGGCTGCCGCCATGCGCAACGTGCCCAGCATGTTCGGGTGGATGTCGCAGACGTACTCGTAGTCCCCCTCGGGCAGCTCGACCTCGAGGGTCTGGACCACCGGGCCCTCCTCCAGCTCGGTGGCCGGCTCACCGGGTGCGTCGCGGAGGTGGAGGTTGTGGGGGACGCCGCGGTCCTGGTTGTCCACCGTGAATTCGAGCGGCCCGTCGGCCACCGCGTCGATGCAGTCGGCGTCCCAGGCGAGGTCCTCGGCCACGATCGTGACCTCCCCGCTGGTGCCGTCGAGGCAGCCGTTGGACGCGCCCCCGGCGGCGTCGTCGCCCCCGCAGGCGGCGAGCGCCGAGGAGCCGACCGAGAGGACCACGAGGAGCAGCCGTCGCATGCCGGCGACCCTACCCAGGGGGTCCCCCGTGGCTGACATCCTGGCCGCCTTCGCGGTGGTGTTCCTCGCCGAGCTGGGCGACAAGACCCAGCTGGTCGCCCTCACGCTGGCCGGGCGCTACCCGGCCATGAAGGTCCTCGCCGCGCTGGGGGCTGCGATCGCGCTGCTGCAGACGCTGTCGGTCACGGCCGGGGCGCTGATCAGCGAAGCGGCCCCCGAGGAGGCGATCGCCGTGGGGGCCGGTCTGCTCTTCCTCGGCTTCGCCGTGTGGACGTGGCGGTCGGCCGACGAGGAGGACCACGAGGAGGACCACGAGGAGGACGTTCGCGCCCTCGCCCCCCGGGCCGGGCTGGTGAGCGTGGCCGGTGCCTTCTTCCTCGCCGAGCTGGGCGACAAGACGATGCTCACGACCGCCGGCCTGGCCGCCGACCGGGGGGCGCTGCCCGTGTGGTTGGGCTCCTTCGCCGCCATGCTCGCCGCCACCGCGCTGGCCGTCGTGGCGGGCAAGGCCCTGACCCGGCGGGTGGAGCCCGGCGCGCTGCGGCGCGTCGGCGCGGTGGCGTTCGCCGTGGTGGGCGGGCTCACCCTCGCCAGTGTGGCCGTCTGAGCGACGGGCGCCGGGCTCAGTACGGGGAGCGGATGTAGTCGACCAGCTGGGACTGCTCGCGCTCGAGCTCGTCGACCCGGGTCTTCACCACGTCGCCGATGCTGATGATCCCGGCCAGCGACCCGTCCTCGACCACGGGCAGGTGCCGGATCCGGTGCTCGGTCATGCGGTGCATGAGCTGGTCGGCGGTGTCGGTGCCCCGGCAGGTGTGGACGTTGGTCTGCATGAGCCGTGACACCGGCTCCTGCAGCAGGGCGGCGCCGGCCTCGGCCATGGCCCGGACCACGTCTCGCTCCGAGACGATGCCCTGCACGGCCTTGCCGTCGGACGACACCACCAGCGCACCGACGTTGGCGTCGCGCAGGACGTGCAGCGCCTCGCTCACCGGCGCCTCCGGGGCGACCGTGGCCACCACCCGACCCTTGCGCTCGAGGATGTGATCGACCAGCACGTCTCTCCCCCTCTGGTGAGTCGTCTCGCTGTGCCCGCAGCCGGCGCCGTTGCCGCCTCCAGCGTCCCACATCGGCGGTCGCCGCGCGTGGCGGTGGGGTACAACCAGCCCATGGCTGACGACCTGCGCACCGACCTGCTCATCGGCGGCACCTGGAGGGCCGCCGCCGACGGCGACCGGATCGACGTGCAGGATCCGGCCACCGAGGCGGTGATCGCCACGGTGGCCAGCGGCGGGCCAGCCGACGCCAGGGAGGCGGCCGACGCCGCGGCGTCGGCGCAGCCCGGCTGGGCGGCCACCGCCCCCCGCGAGCGGGGCGAGGTGCTCCGGCGGGCGTGGGCGCTGATGGCCGAGCGAGCCGAGGACCTGGCCCGGCTCATCACCATGGAGAACGGCAAGGTGCTGGCCGAGGCCCGGGGGGAGGTGGCCTACGCAGCCGAGTTCTTCCGCTGGTACAGCGAGGAGGCGGTGCGGCTCAGCGGTGAGGTGACGACGGCGCCGGCGGGCACCAACCGCATCCTCGTGCTGCGCCAGCCCGTCGGCATCGCCTACCTCGTGACGCCGTGGAACTTCCCCGCCGCCATGGCCACCCGCAAGATCGGCCCGGCGCTGGCCGCCGGCTGCGCCGTGGTGCTCAAGCCGGCCTCGCTCACCCCTCTCACGGCCCTCGCCATCGGGGCGATCCTGCAGGAGGCCGGCGTCCCGGACGGCGTGGTCAACGTGGTGCCGGGCCGGTCGGCGTCGGCCATCACCGCGGCCGTGCTCGAGCACCCGGCCGTGCGGAAGCTGTCCTTCACCGGGTCGACCGAGGTGGGCAAGGTCCTGCTCGAGCAGGCCGCCCAGCGGGTGCTCAAGACGTCGATGGAGCTCGGCGGCAACGCCCCCTTCGTCGTGCTCGCCGACGCCGACCTCGACGCGGCCGTCGAGGGGGCGATGCTGGCCAAGATGCGCCACAACGGCGAGACCTGCACGGCGGCCAACCGGTTCTACGTGGAGGCGCCTGTCGCGGAGGACTTCACCCGCCGGCTGGCCGAGGCGATGGGACGGGTCCGGATGGGACCGGGTCTGGACGAGGGCGTGGGCCTCGGTCCGATGGTGGACGCCGCCACCCGCGACAAGGTCCGGGACCTCGTCGACGCCGCCGTCGGCCACGGCGCCCACGCGGTCGTCGGCGGCGCGGCCGGGGAGGGCCCCGGGTTCTGGTACCCGGCCACGGTGCTCGAGGGCGTGGCCCCGGACAGCCCGATCCTGGCCGAGGAGATCTTCGGGCCGGTGGCCCCCGTCGTGGCCGTGGAGGACGCCGAGGAGGCCGTGGCCCGGGCCAACGACACCGCGCTCGGCCTCGTGTCGTACCTCTACACCGGCGACCTGCGCAGGGGCCTCGCCCTGGCCGAGCGGCTGGAGTCGGGGATGGTCGGCCTCAACCGGGGTCTGGTGTCCGACCCGGCCGCCCCCTTCGGTGGGGTCAAGGAGTCCGGTCTCGGGCGCGAGGGCGGGCACGAGGGACTGCTGGACTACACCGAGGCCAAGTACGTGGCGACCGAGTGGTGAGCGCCGGGGACGGGTAGAACCGGGCGATGCCGCCTGTGATCATCGCCCACCGCACGTCACCGCTCGACGCCCCCGAGAACAGCCTCGAGGGCATCGAGGCGTCGGTGGCGGCGGGCTGCGACTTCGTGGAGCTCGACATCCGGCTCACCCGGGACGGCGTGCCGGTGCTCATGCACGACGCGCTCCTCTTGCGGACCGCCGTGAGGCCCTGGCCGGTGTCGTGGGCGACCAGCGCCGGCCTGCGCCGGGCCAGGGTCCGGGGGACGGGTCGGCCCGTGCCCACCTTCGCCGAGGCGCTGGCCGCGCTCCCCGCCGGCGTGGGCTTCGCGATCGACACCAAGGCCCCTGATGCCGCGGACGCCGTGGTGGCCGAGCTCCGCCACCAGGGCCGGCTGGGCGACTGCCTCCTGTGGGCCCAGAGCGAGCGAGCGGTGCGACGGTACGTCGAGCTGGCCGGGGGTGAGGCGCCCGAGGTGGCGCTCCTGCGCGACGCCCTCGGCGAGGAGGACATCGACCGCTTCCTGGCCGACGCGCAGGCCTTCGGTGCCACCGCGATCTCGGCCCACCAGGACAGCGTGGACGAGACCTTCCTGGAGCGGGCCCACGCCCTCGGGCTCAGGGTGCACTGCTGGTTCCAGGACCAGGCCACCCAGCGGGCCAAGGCCCACCTCCCGCTCGACGGCATCGTGACGGACTGGCCGGTCGAGGCCCGGCGCCTCAGCCGAGGCGCGACGTCCTAGGCTGCCCTCCATGTGCACCGGATGCATGGGGACCGCAGACTTCCTCTTCACCGGTGGCGTGCTCAGCGCCGCCAGCCTCAAGGTGGCCGGGCATCGTCTGCTGCCCGGCCTGAAGGACCGGGACCGGCGCAAGGTCACCGACGCCGAGGCCGAGGCGTTCGTCACCCGGGTGCGCCGGCAGCCCTCCGACGAGCCGGCCCCGTCGACCGAGCGCGACCGCACCGAGGAGCCCTCGACGACCTCGATCCCGGGCGAGCCCGCAGCACCGGCTGGCGTGCCGGTGCCGGTCTGACCCCTCGGTCCCACCGAGGTGCGCAGCTCGGACCGCACCTCAGGCGACGCTGCGCCCAGCCCCGGTGAGGAGGCCCAGCCGACGGTCGGGCCCGGCCACGGCCTGAGCGACGGCGGGCGCCGAGTCGCCGCCGCCACGCTGGTCGCGTCGCTGCTCGTGCTGGCGGCGGGCGCGTGGGCCGTCGGGGACGGCGACCCGCTCCCCGGCGAGGTCGGGGCGGTCGAGACGTGGAACGCCGTCCCGGCCGCAGTGGGATGGCCGCTGCGCGCGGTCATGCAGCTGGGCACCCTGTGGGCGGGGCTGCTGGCGGTGGCCGCCTCCGCGTGGTGGTGCCGGCGGGCCGGGATGCGGGCGCCGGCCGCGCTGTTCCTGTCGGTGGCGGTGGCGTTCCGGCTCGACAACGTGCTGAAGGACCTGATCGAGCGGCCGCGGCCCTACGACCGGCTGCCGGACCTTGTCGCCCGGGACCACGTGGGCGGCTTCGCCTACCCGTCCGGTCACACCACGATGGCGGTGGCCATCGTGGCCGCCCCCCACCCGGTGCTCCCCCGCCCGGCCAGGGCCGTGGCGTGGGCGCTGGCCACGCTGGTGGCGGTCGCCCGGCTCCACGTCGGGGCGCACTGGCCCCTCGACCTCGTCGGCGGCGCTGCGCTGGGCACCGCCATCGCCGCGGCGGCGTGGCTCGTCGTCGACCGCCTCCCCCGCGGCTGGTTCGCCCTGCCCGACCGTCCCGAACGAGATCGGTGAGCGTCTCTCCAGCGCCTGGCGCTCACAGGGGCGCACAGGTCTCATGTCGTGGCGCTGACCTCCTGAGCGGCCGCAGTAGGTTCAGCGGCCGTGACGAGCCCAGCCGATGACGCCGCGCCGCTGCTCGGGCTGACCGAGCCGACCGGACGACCCGGTGACCCGGCCTGGTACACCCGGCGCTTCGAGCTCGCCCTCTACGTGCTGGCCGGCGCCACCTACATCGGCTTCGGCGTGTTCCACAAGTGGCTGCTCAACTGGGTGGTGGGGCCGATCTGGCTCGTCACCTGGATCTGGGCGGTGCCGATCGCCGTCGACCGGCTGCGCCGCCCGTCGACCGGGGCCCGCCCGTGAGCTGGGCCGCCCACCAGTTCGAGACCTACGCCATCCAGGCCCACCTGCCGAAGCGGTGGGCGGGCCGGATCAGCTACCTCGGCATCGTGGTCGGGGACCAGATCCCCGACTTCGTGGCCAAGTTCTGGGTGTACGGCTTCAGCATCGGGGGTCGGCACTACGGCGCCGCCGAGCCGTTCAAGTTCCACCGCGGGTGGCCGGGAGCCGGATTCACCCACAGCCTCGGCTTCGCCGTCCTCGTGGCTGGGCTCATCTGGTGGTTCACCCGGTCGCGGGGCTGGGCCGCCGCGGTGCTGCTCGGCATGGCCGCCCACTCGATCACCGACATCAACGACTCGGTGGGCACGATGCTGGCCTTCCCGTTCTCCACCGAGAACTTCTCGATCGGCACCTGGGCCTACGCCGCCACCCCTGGCGGCAAGTACCTCGACGCCCGCGCCTACTACTCGAGCCTGGGGTTCGTGATGGACGCCATCTGGCTCGTCATCCTGCTCATGACCCCGAAGGTCCTGAGCGAGCGCTACTGGCGCGACGTGATCGTCCCTGCCGACGCCAAGGTGTGGGCCTGGCTGGGCCGCCGGTTCCCGGAGCGAGCCCTGCTCGCCATCTACCGGGCCACGTTCTTCTACGGCCTCACCCGGATGATCGCCTGGACCGGCTGGGCCCACCTGCTCGACCCCGACCCGCTTCGCGGGTGGGACCTGACCTGGACGGGCCCCGACTGGATCCCCGCCTTCACCCTCTCGGACCTCTCCCCCTGGGTGGCGCTCGCCGTCGCGCTGGCCTTCGCGGCCGCCATCGTGGTCTGCGTCGGTCGGATCCTCGGCTCGGCGCCCGACGACGTGAGCCCCGCCACCCTCGCCGACTGATCGGCGGCCGAGGGGCGGCCCCGGGCGCCGTGGGCGACCGCCCCGAGGGTGACCAGGAACCCCACCAGCTGGGAGGGCCCCATCGGCTGCTCGAGCAGGATCCACCCGAGGGTCGCTCCGGTGACGGGGTTGGCGAGGCCGAGCAGCGGCGGGGTGACGGCCGGCAGCCGCCCGATCCCGTCGAACCACAGCACGAACGCGAGGCCCGTCGCCACGACGCTCAGGTAGGCGACGGCCGTGACCGTCCGCACCTCCAGGGCGGGAGGGGCGGCCCCGGTCAGCGCTGCGGCCGGGATGAGCACCAGCGCGCCGAGGACCAGCTGCACGCCGGTCGCCGTGACCCGATCGACGGGCGGCCCGAACCGCCGGGTGAGGACCGCTCCCACCGCGAACGACGTGGTCGCCGCGAGGACCGTGAGGAGGCCGACGACGTCCACCGAGGCCCCGGGTCGAAGTGCGACGAGGGCGACGCCGACGGCGGCGGCGGCGCCGACCAGGAGGTCTCGCCGAGGGGGCGGCCCGCCGCCCAGCAGCCGTGTCAGGCCCAGGACCAGCAGCGGCTGCAGGCCCCCGAAGGCGGCCGCCACCCCCGCCGGCAGCCGGTAGGCGGCGGCGACGAGCAGCGGGAAGAAGAGACCGACGTTGAAGGTCGCGAGCACGGCGAGCTGTCGCCACGCGCGGGGCGATGGCCACCAGTGGCTGCGCCGCCACCCGACCGCCAGCAGCAGGAACCCGGCGGGAGCGACCCGCAGCGCCGCGATCCAGAGCGGGTCCTCGCCGGGCAGCGATGCGGCGACGACCAGGTAGGTGCTCCCCCAGGCGACTGGCGCCAGCACGGTGCTCGCAACCGGGTGGACGGGACCATGCATCTTCATGTTCAGCATCTTAATGTTGAGATGATGAACGTCAAGGTGACAAGCGCTACACTCGAGCCGTGGCTCCCGAGCACGACGCCGTCGACCGGATCCTGGGCCAGTGGGCCGAGGTGCGCCCCGACCTGGACTCCTCCCCCGTGGGCGTGGTCGGCCGCGTGTCGAGGCTCTCCCGCCTGATCGACCGCGTCCTCGCCGACAGCTTCGCCCGGCACGACCTGGAGAGCTGGATGTACGACGTCCTGGCCACGTTGCGCCGCTCCGGACCCCCCTACGAGCTCACCGCCGGAGACCTCGTGGGCCAGACGATGGTCACGAGCGGCGCCATCACCAACCGCATCGACCGCCTGGCGGCGCTGGGCCTCGTCGAGCGGGCGGGGTCAGAGGATCGGCGCAAGGTCATCGTGCGCCTCACCGAGGAGGGCCGGTCCCTCGTTGACCGGGTCGTCCCGGACCACCTCGACACAGAGCGCGGAATCCTGGCCCCCCTGTCGGACCGTCAGCAGGAGGAGCTCGCCCGCCTCCTGCGGAAGCTGCTCGTGGGCCTCGGCGACGTCAGTCCCGAGTGAGGTCCGCCGCCCTCAGCGGAACCGGTACTCGACCGGGAGGTGCTTGACGCCGGAGACGAAGTGGCTCTGGGCGTACTCCACGTCGCCGGCCAGCTCGACGTGCTCGAGCTGGGTGCTGAGGCGCTGGAGCATGGTCCGGACCTCCCGACGGGCGAACTGGGAGCCGAGGCAGAAGTGGGCGCCCAGGCCGAAGCTGATGAGCTTGTCGGCGTCGGGGCGGCGCACGTCGAAGGTGTCCGGGTCCTGGAAGACGGCCTCGTCCCGGTTGGCCGACGGGTAGGACAGGAGCACCCGGCCCCCGGCGGGGATCTCGACGCCGTCGAGCACCTGGTCGTGGGCGGCCCAGCGCAGGAAGTGCCGCACCGGCGTCGTCCACCGGATCACCTCGTCGGTGGCGTTGGGCAGCAGCTCGGGCTCGTCCCGCAGCGCCCACAGCTGGTCGGGGTGGGCGCAGAACCGCTCCAGTCCGCCGGACAGGGCGAAGCTCGTGGTGTCGTGCCCCGCCGTGGCGACGATGATGTAGTACCAGAGCCGCTCGACGTCGCCCATGGGCTCGCCGTCGACGGTGCCGTTGGCGATCACCGAGGCGAGGTCGTCGGCGGGGCAGGCCCGACGGTCCTGCGTGATCTCGTTGAAGTACTGGATGAACTGCATCACCGAGCCCATGACTCGGGCGCCGGGGTCGGTGGCGTCGCCCAGGAACTCGGGGTCGTTGGCCCCGAAGATGCCCTGGGTGAGGTCCATCATCAGGGGCTCGTCCTCCTCCGGGACGCCGTAGATGTCCATGATCACCCGCAGCGTGTACGGCTGGGCGATGTCCTTGGCGAAGTCGCACCGGCCGCCGAGCTCGCGCATGCGCTCGACGAAGAGGTCGGCCAGCTCGTCGATGCGGGGCTGGCGGGTCTTCACCGCAGCCGGCTTGAACCAGTCGTTGGTGACCTGCCGGTGGTCTCGGTGCTTCTTGCCGTCCAGCTGCACGAGGCTGCAGGGCGCAGGCATGCCGCTGTCGAGCATGGCCTGCCAGTCGGCGTCGGGTCCCAGGACGGAGTTGGCCGTGTTCAGCCAACCGGCGTTGTCGCGCGACACCGCGAACACGTCCGCGTGCCGGAGCAGCGCCCAGTACGGCGAGTAGCCGGGCTCGTCGACGTGCACCATGCCCTGCTCGCGACGCAGCTCGCCCACCCGGCGGTGCCAGGCGTCCATGTCGGCCCACGTCCGGGCGTCGTGGAACAGCGCACCGGGGGTGTCGAGGGACCCGGTGGAGACGGCGCTCTGCGACATGGAAACGAGCGTAGCCAGGACGCGCCGTCGGCTCGGCGCCGGCTTCAGGGCTCAGGGGGCTTCGGTGACCGCTGCCTGGTCGAAGGTGGCCATCTCGCCGAGCACCCGGGCGGCCGCCTCCAGCACGGAAAGGGCCAAGCACGCGCCCGATCCCTCGCCCAGGCGCAGCCCGAGGTCGAGGACCGGGTCGAGCTCGAGCTCGGCGAGCACCGCCGCTGCCCCCGGTTCGGTGGACCGGTGCCCGGCCACGAGGTACGGGCGCACGTCGGGCTCGATCCGGTCGGCCACGAGCGCGGCGGCACCGGCGATCACCCCGTCGACCACCACCGGGACCCGGAGCGAGGCGCCACCGACGACGAAGCCGGCCAGCGCCGCCAGCTCGAGACCGCCCACCTCAGCCAGGACGGCGAGCGGGCCGGCGCCGGGGGCGAGGCGGGCGAGCGCGCCGTCGATCACCGCCACCTTGCGGGCGAGGGCATCGTCGTCGATGCCGGTGCCCCGGCCGGTCACAGCGGCCGCCGGGGCACCGAGGAGGGCGGCGATCACCGCCGCCGAGGGGGTCGTGTTGCCGATCCCCATCTCCCCGGTGACGAGGGCGCGGGCGCCGGCGTCCACCAGCTCGACCGCGACGGCGGCGCCGACGTCGAGCGCGGCGGCCACCTCGGCTGGGGTCATGGCGGCGCCGGTCGCGAGGTCGGCCGTCCCGGAGCGGACCCGGCGGCGGAGGAGCCCGGGCGCGTCGGCCAGCCCGAGGGCGTCGAGGTCGCTGGCCACCCCCACGTCCACCACGGTCACCGTGGCGCCCGCCTGGCGGGCCAGCACGTTGATCGCGGCGCCTCCCGACACGAAGTTCGCGACCATCTGCGCCGTGACCTCCTGTGGCCAGGGGGTCACGCCCTGCGCCACGACGCCATGGTCGCCGGCAAACACCGCCACCGCCGCCGGGGCGGGCACGGGCGGGGGGACGGACCCAGCGATGGCGGCCAGCTGCGCACCGAGGGCCTCGACCCGCCCGAGTGCACCCGGGGGCTTGGTGAGGCGGTGCTGGTGGTCCCAGGCGGCGGCTTCGGCGGCGGCGTCGACCGGTGCGACGAGCGCTCGGGCGGCGGCGAACGGGCCGGCGGCGTCGGTGAGGGCGGTCCGCACCGCCGCCGCCAGACCGCGGTCGGGACCCACCCGCGCGAAGGCGACACCCGCCGCCGCGGCGGCCCCTGCGTCGACGTCGTGGTCGCCCACGAACAGCGCATCGGCGGGACCGACGCCCAGCGCGGCCAGCGCGGCGAGCAGCCCGGCCGGGTCCGGCTTGGCCGCCCCGACGTCGCAGGAGGTCACCACCACCTCGAGGAGGTCGTCGAGGCCGCTGCCGGCCAGCGCGGCCCGGACGTCGGTCTCGGTCATGACGGCGGTGTCGGTGACCGCGCCGAGGCGGTGGTGGCGGGCCAGGGCGCGCAGGGTGGGGAGCACCCCGTCGAGGGGGACCGCCGCCAGCTCGCTCACCGGCGTGCCTGGGGCGGCCGCCCGCACGAGGGTGTCGCCGACGTCGAACAGGATCGCGGTGGGCATGTGGGGCTCCCGGGTGCTCATGGTGCGGTGCGGTCGAGGGCGGCGGCGAGGCGGTCGAGGCCACGGTCGCCGGGCACGGCGATGCGAGCCCAGCCGTGGAGCCCGAAGGAGGCGCAGTCGCGCACGACCACCCCGTGGGGGGCCAGCCGCTCTCGCAGCCCGGGGGCCTCGACGAGGACCCACGGAGCGTCGGCCGCCTCGACCCGGAGCCCGTGCCCACGGAGCAGCTCGACCAGGGCGCCGCGGTGGTGGGCGACGGCGTGGGACCACCCGGGGAGGTCGGTGGCGGCCAGGAGCTCGGGGAGGACCGCCAGCGCGATCGAGCTCACGGCCCACGCCGGCTGGGCGGCCGCGAGTCGGGTGGCGTCGTCGGCCAGCACGTACCCGAGCCGCAGTCCGGGGCAGGCCCAGAGCTTTGTGAGGGACCCGACCACGACGGCCCCGGGATCGCCGCGGGTCCACGAGCCGGTGGCCAGGGGGTAGAAGGCCTCGTCCCACACGTCCGCGCGCTCGTGGGGGCCGGCGAGGCGACCGCTGGGGCTGTGCGGGTTGCTGCGCCAACGAGGGCCGCCGCCGTGGCGGGGGTGGAGCGCGAACTCGGGCTCTCCGGCCACGGTGCCCCCGATGGCGCCGGCCACGAGGGTGATGGCCTCCGAGCCGCCGTTGGTGAGCACCAGGCGGTGGCGGTCGACCCCCATGGCATCGGCCAGCGCGGCGGTGGCGGCGGCGGGATGCGGGTAGCGGCCGACCACGTCGGCGTGGCGGCGGACGAGCGCGGCCACGCCGGGCCCGTGCGGGTTGAGGGTCTGGGACAGGTCGAGCACCTGCGCGGGGTCGAGGCCCAGGGCGCGGGCCACGGCGGGGCCGTCGCCCCCGTGCGGGCCGGGCGGGGGCAGGGCCGTGGGGCCGGCCGCAGGGGCCGCGACGGCGCTGCCGCCGGGTCCGGCGGCGCCAGCCGGGCGGGGGGGCGTCACGGCGGGGGGCGTCACCGGGCCCTCCCCTTCGTGCGGTGGTGGCGGGCCGGGCCGGCCAGGCCGAGGACGGCCAGGCCGCCGGCGAGGGCGAGCGTGACGTCTCGGCTCAGTCGGACCGCTGCTGCGACGTCGGCGGCGGTCGGTGCCCGGCCATCGCCGAGGAGCGGGCGAGCCTCGATCCGGTCCTGGTACCGGTTGGTCCCGCCGAGGCGCAGCCCGAGCGCGGCGGCGAACGCCGCCTCGGCCCAGCCGCCGTTCGGGGACGGGTGGGCGGGCCCGTCGCGTCGGGCCACCTGCACCACGCGGCGGGCGGAGCCGGGGCGCACCGCCGCCACGAGGCCGACGGTGACGCGCGCCGGGACCCAGGCGGCGGCGTCGTCGAGGCGGGCCGCGGCCCAGCCGTAGCGGAGGTAGCGGTCGTCGCGGTGGCCGACCATGGCGTCCATCGTGTTGACGGCCCGGTGGACCAGCACGCCCGGAGCACCGGCGGCGGCCGCCCACAGCGCCGGGGCGACGACCGCGTCGACCGTGTTCTCGGCGACCGACTCGACGACGGCCCGAGCGATCTCGCCTTCGTCGAGGTGGCTCGGATCCCGCCCCACCAGCGACGGGAGGAGCCGGCGGGCCCGGTCGAGCTCCCCCGACTCGAGGGCCGAGCCCACCGCGGTGGCCACCTCGCCCAGCTGCCGCCCGGCCACCGCGGCCCAGGTGGCTCCCACGGTCGAGCGCACCACGAGGCCGGCCAGCGCGCCGGCGCCGACGCCCAGCAGGGCATGGGCGACGCCCGGGCCTCGGCGGTCGGCGTGGAGGCGGCGCTCGACGGCGGTCATGAGCCGCCCGAAGGCGGCGACGGGGTGCAGCGGGTCGGGCGGCTCCCCCAGCGCCCGGTCGGCGAGGAGTCCGGCCGCGGCGGCCACCGGTCGGCTCACCACCGCACCGACGCCACGAGCAGCGCCACGGTCTCGGTCACCACGCCGGCCGCTCCGAGGACGTCACCGGTGAACCCGCCCAGCCGCCGCCGGGCGAGGAGCAGGACCCCGGCGCCCGCGGCCAGGCCGAGGGCCACGGCCAGCTCGGGCTGGCGGCCGCCCGCGATCGCGCCGAGCGAGACGGCGAGGATCAGGCCGGCGACGCCGGTGGTGCGCCAGTCGCCACCGAGGAAGGCGGAGGCCAGCCCACCCCCGGGGCGGGCGTAGGGCAGGGCCCGGGCACCGACGGCCATCACGGTCCGGGCGCCGCTCCAGGCGCCGGCCAGGAGCCAGACGTTGGCGTCGAGCGAGGCGAGGGCCGCCACCCGGAGGAGCAGCACCACCCCCACCACCGCCACGCCGTAGGCACCGACGGTCGGCTCGGCCATGATCGCCAGCCGCCGCTCTCGGGGCGCGTGGGGCAGCAGCCCGTCGGCGCTGTCGGCCAGGCCGTCGACGTGGAGCAGCCCGGTGAGGGCAAGGTCGGCCGCCACCACGACGACCGCCGCCACCAGCGGAGGCCACATCTCCTGGGCTCCCCACCACACGGCACCGAGAGCGCCGCCGAGCAGCGCCCCCACCAGCGGGAACCACGACAGCGCGCGCGGGTCGGGGTCGGCCGCCCCGCCCACCGAGGTCAGGAAGGCGAGCGCCCGCCTCACGGCCGATCCAGAGGCAGCACCCGGCCGGCCACCACGAGGAGGACCTCGTCGGCCACCTCGGCGACCGCGACGTTGACGCCGCCGAGGGCATCGCGGAACCGGCGGCCGAGCTCGCTCGAGGGGTGGACGCCGAGGCCGACCTCCTCGGAAACCACGATGGCGTCGCCGAGGCCGGCACCGGCCCGTCCGGCCAGCGCGGTGCAGAGCGCGGCCGGATCGGGCGAGAGGTCCGGGTCGGCGGCGACCCAGGTGCCGAGGGAGTCCACCAGCACCACCCCCGCCCGCCGGGTCAGCACGGCCGGCAGGTCCACGGGGCCCTCCACCGTGGCCCACGACGGGTCTCGACGGTCCTGGTGGGCGGCGATGCGGGCCCGGTGGTCGGCGTCCTCGGGGTCGACCGACGCCGTGGCCACGTAGGTGACCGGCTGCCCCGTGGCGGCCGCGGCGCGAGCGGCCAGGCGCTCCGCGACGAGGGACTTGCCCGACCGGGCCCCGCCCAGCACGAGCGTGATCACGCCGCCCCGCCGGCCAGGAAGCGCGCCGTGCCGGCGGCCACGGCGGCATGCACGGCGCGGGCCAGGCGGGCCCCCCACCGCGAGCGGGGTCCCCCGTAGGCCTCCCCGCCACCCGGTGGGCAGCAGATCGCCACGGCGTCGGACGCCGTGCCGGTGCCCGGCACACCGGCCTCCAGCAGGGCTTGGGCCTTCGCCTCGGTGGCGGTGGCCAGCGCGTTGGCCAGGGCGGCGTCCGACAGCGGGGCGGGCACCCAGCAGACCAGGTTGATGGTGCCGGCGACCCACTCCGACGAGGCCCCGTCGGGCGCGGCGGCCCAGGTCGGCACGGAGAGGCCGACGGTGGCGTCGCAGCGCGCGCCTTCGTCCTCCGTCGTGCAGACGTCCTCCACGCGGGCGGCGGTGAGGAACCCGATGCCCGAGCCCCGGCAGCCGAGGTGGCCGGCGACCGCCGCGACCTCCGCCGCGGGGTCGGCGGCCGAGAAGTCGAGCGGGACGTGGGCGCTCACGATCCACGAGCGCTCGCCCAGGCCCCCGCCCAGCACGGTCGTGGCGATGGCCCGCACCGGGTGCTCAACCCGCCAGAGCAGGGCCGGGCGGCCGTCGGCCTGCGCGACGAGCGCCGGCGGGCCGGGCGCCGGGCCCATCAGAGGTCGATGCCCTTCATGGCGAGCACGCCGGTGTCGTAGGCGTGCTTGCGCTTGGCCATCTCGGTGACGGTGTCGGCCGCGTCGACGAGGGCCGGGGGCGCGTCGCGCCCGGTGCAGATCACGTTGACCGCCGGCGGCCGGTCCCGCAGCACCTGCACCACCTCGTCGGTGTCGATCCACCCCCAAGTCATCGGGTAGGTGATCTCGTCGAGCACGACGAGCCGGTGGCGTCCGGCCTCGATGAGCCCGCGGGCGTGGGCCCAGGCCTGCCGGGCGACGGCCGCGTCCTCGCTGAGGTCGTCGGACTCCCAGGTGAAGCCCTCGCCGATCGCGTACCAGTCGACGCCCAGCCGGTCGCGGCAGATCGCCTCCTCGCCGGCCCGCCAGCGGCCCGACTTGAGGAGCTGGACGACCGCCACGTCCCAACCCCGGGCCACGGCCCGCAGCACCGTCCCGAAGGCGGCGGTCGACTTCCCCTTGCCGTCGCCCGTGTTGACCAGGAGCACGCTCTGGACCCGGCGGCGGGGCGGCAGCACGTGCTCGGTGGGGATGGGAGGCGAGGGGGTGGGCTCAGCCGGGCTGGTCACGGATCACCTCCGTCAGGCGAGGCAGCCGCACCGGCAGCACCACGGGACGGTCGCCGTCGTGGATGATCCGCACCCGGGCCCCGTAGTAGCTGGCCAGGTTGTCCTCGGTCAGCACCTCGGCCGCCGGGCCCTCGACGACGACCCGGCCCCGGTCGAGCAGGACGAGGCGGTCGGCGTACTGCCCGGCCAAGGTGAGGTCGTGCATGGTGGTGACCACCGTCAGGTCGTGGAGCCCGCGCAGCTCGTCCACCAGCTCGAGCACCTGCTGCTGGTGGCCCACGTCGAGGGCGGTGGTGGGCTCGTCGAGGAGGACGAGCGGCGAGCCCTGGGCGAGGGCCCGGGCGATCAGCACCCGCTGCCGCTCGCCACCCGAGAGGGTGGCCACGTGGCGGTCCGCCATCGTGAGGAGGTCGAGGTGGGCGAGGGCGTCGTGGGCGGCGGCTACGTCGGTGGGGCCCTCCACCGCCAGCGGCCCGATGTGGGGGGTGCGGCCGAGCAGGACGTAGTCGAGCACGGCCATCCCGTCGGGGATCACCGGGTTCTGGGGCACGAGCGCGACCAGCTGGGCCCGCTGCCGCCGGGTGAGGGCGCCGAAGGGCTGACCGCCGAGGTGGACGTCCCCGATGCCATCCACGGCGCCGGTGAGGTAGCGCAGCAGCGTGGACTTGCCGGCCCCGTTGGGTCCGACGATCGAGAGCCACTGCCCCCGGGGGACCTGGAGGCTGACGTCGTCGAGGACGGTGCGCTCCCCCAACCGGACCGTGACGCCCTCGCAGCGGATCATGCGGTCACCCCCATGCGGCGGGACGACCGGAGCACGAGCACGAAGAACGGGGCCCCAAAGAAGGCCGTCACCACCCCGATCGGGATCTCGGCCGGTGACGACAGCGTGCGGGCCAGCAGGTCCGCGACGCAGAGGAAGGCGCCACCGAAGAGCATCGAGAGCGGGAGGACCACCCGGTGGCTGCGGCCGGCCAGGAGCCGGACGGTGTGGGGGACGATGATCCCGACGAACGCGATGAGCCCGGAGACCGACACCGCCGCGGCCGTACCGAGCGTGGCCGCCCCGACGACGATGAGCCGGGTGCGAGCCGGGTGGAGGCCGAGGGTGGCGGCCTCGTCGTCGCCGACGGCCAGCACGTCGAGGACCCGTCGGTGGCCGAGCAGGACCACCCAGCACACGAGCGCGTAGGGCAGCAGCATCCGCACGTCGCTCCACCCCGAGGTCGACAGGCGGCCCAGGATCCAGACGTAGACGTCCCGGATGGTGTCCTGGTTGCGCTGCTGGACGAAGGTCTGGACGGCGGTGAGGAAGCTGGCCACGGCGACCCCGGCGAGGATCAGCGACGCCGTGGAGCCCCGCCCGCCGCCGGCCGCGCCCAGCGCGTAGGACAGGAACACCGCCCCCAGCGCTCCGGCGAAGGCGGCCAGCGGCACGTAGCCGGGGGTGCCCGCCCCCTCGGCCACCCGGACGATCACGAGGGTGGCGCCCAGGCCCGCACCGGCGGCCGCGCCCAGGAGGTACGGGTCGGCCAGGGGGTTGCGGAACACCCCCTGGTAGCTGGCCCCGCACAGGGACAGGGTGGCGCCCACGAGGAGCCCGAGGACCACCCGGGGCAGCCGGATCTGCTCGACGATGGCCACCTGCCGGTCGTCGAGGTCGGTGGTGGCGCCCAGCAGCTGGCCGACGACCTCGACCGGCGACAGGGACACCGGGCCCATCACGAGGCCCGCCAACGCGGCGGCGGCCGCTGCGACCACGCCCGCCACCACCCAGCTCAGGCGGAGGCGAGCCGCCCGGAGCGGAGGTGCGGCGGCGGGCGCGGTCGCGGTGGTCACGCGGCGGCGGCCTCGTCGGAGCTGGCCGAGGCGACGGCCTCGACGATCTCCTCGAGCAGGTCGACGACGCGGGGCCCCCACCGGCTGGCCACGTCGTCGTCGAGTGCCACGACGTTGCCCTCCCGCACCGCGGTCAGGGACCCGAACCCCGGTCGGGCCGCGAACGTCTCCGGGGTCTGGGCGCAGCACTTGGTGTCGGCGAGGAAGACCAGGTCGGGGTCCGCCTCCACGAGGTACTCGGCCGACAGCTGGGGGTAGCCGCCGTGGGCGCCGTCGGGGTCGGCGGCGTCGGCCACGTTCTCGAGGCCGACCATCGCGTAGAGCTCGCCGATGAACGTGCTGGAGGTCACGGAGTAGAGCAGGTCGTCGAGCTCGTGGAAGAAGGTCAGGGGCTCGTCCAGCTCGGGCACCTCGGCCAGGATCGCCTCGATGTCGCTGGTCATCTCCGCCACCAGGTCGGCCGCCCCCTCGGCCTCGCCGGTGGCCTCGCCCAGCTCCTCGATCTGCGCGTAGAGGTCCTCGAGTGTGGCCGGGGCGGGCGCCGCCAGCACCTCGATGCCGACCGTGGTGAGGCCCTCGACGAGCTCGGGGTCCGTCCCGTCGACGACGACGAGGTCCGGCTCGTGGGTGCTGATCGCCTCCAGGTTGGGCTCGAACGCCGAGAGGTCCGTCATCGGGGCCTCCGACGGGTGGTTCGACATGTTGTCCACCGCCACCACCTGGTCGCCGGCGCCGATGGCGAAGAGCAGCTCGGTGGCCGAGGGGGAGAGCGACACGATCCGCTCCGGGGCGTCCGTGCCGGGCTCCCCGCCGCCGGCCGGCTCCTCGGCGGCCGGATCGCCGCCGACGACCTGGTCGTCGGCGTCGGTGTCACCGCAGGCGGCGAGCAGGGCGGTGGCGGCCACGAGGGCCGCGAGGGTGCGCTTCATCTGATCTGGTTCCTCCTGTCTGGTCGAGGGGTGGGTGCTCGACGTCAGGAGATCCCTGCCGTGCGAACCGGGCCCGTCCTCGAGGCTGGTTCGTCACGCCGACCCGACAGGCGACCTGGCTCGCCTCCCCCACGGTGAGAGAGGACCACAGTTGCGGGACAGCACCGGAGTCGCACCGGTTTCGCTGTCGGACGGCAGACGGCGGCAACCTACGGCTGCCGTGCGGGGGCGGTCAACCGGAGGCGCGACCTACCCTGGCCGGGTGACCCCGGAGCCCGACGGACAGCCCCGCGACCCGGCCTTCCGGTGCTCGCCCTGGACGAGGGCGCAGGGGGTCGATCCGATCGGCTCCGCCGCCCGCTTCGACGCGCTGGTGCTGGTGGAGCAGCCGCTCCCGTGGCCGAACGACGTGAGCGAGATGGCCCTCTTCGCGGGTCGCGAGGTCGACGGCGTGCGGATCATGGCGGTGGTCCCCGAGGACCGTCCCCGGGCCCCGGGGGTCGTCACCGTCGTGCACCGGCGCCGCACCGGCACCAACCACCTCGTCGGCACCGACCACCGCGTCGTCGAGGACGACCTCCCGTCCCTGCTCGACGACCTGCTCTCGGACCCGCTGGGCGACCACCGGGGGCGCACCAGCGCCGAGGGCGAGTCGCCCCCTGAGGTGCTCGTGTGCGCGCACGGGCGCCGGGATCCCTGCTGCGGCCGGTGGGGCACCCTCCTGCACCTGGAGCTGGGCGCGCTCTGGAGCGAGGTGCGGGTGTGGCGCTGCTCCCACACCGGCGGGCACCGCTTCGCTCCGACGGCCATCACCCTCCCCGACGGCCGCGCGTGGGCCTACGCCGGACCCGAGCTGCTCGACCGGGTGGTGCGGCGCACGGGCGACCTGGCGCCGCTCGCCGACCACGATCGCGGCACCAGCGCCCTCGGGCCCTGGGCCCAGGTGGTCGAGCGCGCGGTGCTGCACGCCCGGGGCTGGGGGTGGCTCGACGAGACGCTCACGGCCGTCGAGGAGGACCTCCACCCCGACGGGCGGCAGGCCACGGTGACGCTGCGCTGGCCCGGCGGATCGGCCACCGGCACGGTCGAGGTGGCGCGGGAGGTCCCGGTGCTGGTGTGCGGCGAGCCTCCGGCGGCCGCCACCAAGATCAGCCCCGACCTGGCGCTGGTGGACCTGTCGTTCGGGTGCTGACACCGGCCCAGCCGGCACGACCGGCGGTAGCCTGGCGCCATGGCCGAGTACGAGACCCCCGAGTTCCACCCGGCGTTCGAGGAGTACTGCGAGGCCATCTTCGAGCTCCGTGAAGACGAGGTGGACGTCATCCAGGCCCGGATCGCCGAGCGGCTCATGGTGTCGAGGCCCGCCGTCTCCGAGATGATCAAGCGGATGGAGGCCGAAGGGCTGGTGTCGGTGGAGCGCAACGCCATCTCGCTCACCGCCGCCGGGGACCGGCTCGCCCAGCGGGTGGTTCGCCGCCACCGCCTGGCCGAGCGCCTCCTCACCGACATCCTGGGCCTGTCGTGGGCGTTCGCCCACAAGGAGGCCGGCAAGTGGGAGCACGTCATCTCCGAGCCGGTCGAGGAAGCGCTCGTCCGGGTGCTGGGCGAGCCCACCACCTGCCCGCACGGCAACCCGATCCCCGGCGCCGGCTACGTCGCCCCGGACGCCCGCCCGCTGAGCGACGTCACCGTGGGCGAGAGCTTCACCGTGAGCCGGATCCCCGAGGAGCTCGAGTTCGCCCCCGGCCTGCTCGAGTTCCTCGAGGAGGCCGAGCTCCTCCCCGGCCGGGCGGGCACCATCACGGCTGCGTCTCCGGACGGAACCACCACCGTGGAGATCGACGGCCGGCACGTCGGCATCGGCGCCTTCGCCAGCCAGCGCATCCTCGTCACGACCTGACGGGCGCCCGCGCCCCCACCTAGCCTCGCCCCCGTGGCCGTGAAGGGCACCTACCTCGACTTGGCAGGCACCCCCTCCGCCCTGCGGGCGTCGGTGCTCGGCAGCTTCGGCGGCAAGGCCGCCGAGATGGCGACCCTGCTCGCGCTGGCCACGCTCGTGCCCCGTGCCCTGGGGCCCCACGCGTACGGCCGGTTCGCCCTCCCGCTCACCGTCGTCACGCTCGGGTCGCTGGCGCTGACCCTCGGCGGGCCGGCCGTGCTCGCCCGGTTCGTCCCGGCCGCGCCGGCGCAGCAGCGTCCGGCCGTGGCCCGCGCGCTCGGGTGGCGCCTGGCCAAGGGCCGGATGGCGCAGCTGGCCGGCGCCGGGGTCCTCGTGGTGGTGGTGGCCGCCTCCGGTCGCACCACGATCTCCGGGCGCGACGCGCTCCTCGTGTCGGCGGCGCTCGCCCTCAACGTGGCGGCGACGCTCATCCTGCAGGTCGGGCTCGGGTTGGGCCGCACCGTCCCGTGGACCCTGCGCTACCCGCTCCAGAACGCCGTGCTCATCGCCGGCGTGCTCGCGCTCCACCGGCCGGCCGGTCCCGTCGGCGGCCTCTGGGCGCTGGTGCTGGCAGGCGGCGTCGGCGTCGCCTATGCCGCGGTGAGCCTGCGAGCCGAGCTCCGCAGCGTCCTCGCCGCGCCGAGCGCCGAGCTCCCGTCCGGCGCACTGCGCTTCGGGGTGCTGAGCGCCGGCGGTGCCGCCCTGACCCAGGTGGCGCAGCGCGGCGGCGTCGTGGCGGTGGCGCTCCTCGGGCCGGGCGCGGTGGCGGTGGGCCACACGTCGCTGGCGCTCGGGATCGCGCTGGGCGCCACCTACGCGGTCCTCCAGGCCTTCACGGTCAGCCTCCCCCACCTCGCCGGTTCGCGCCACGCCGCTGCTGCCGAGCCTGCCCTGCGTCGTCTCGCCGAGCTCCTCCTCGCTCCCCTGGCCCTCGGGTGCACGCTTGCCGCGGTGACCATCGACCGCGTCGTCCCCCTCGTGTTCGGAGACCGCTTCGTCGACGCCGCCGACGCCTTCGGTCCGGCGCTGGTGCTCGTGGTGCTGGCACCGGTGTCGTCCCTCCTCGTCCAGGCCGCCGCTCTCCGCCTGCGCCCTGAGGCGGTGCTGTCGATGGGCCTGGCCAACCTGGCCGGCTTCGCCGCGGCAGCCGTGCTCGCCGTCCCATCGGCGGGTGCCGTCGGTGGCACCGGGGCGGCGGCGGCGGGGGCCGCCCTGGGCGTCGCGGTCGGGCTCCGCCTGCTGCCCGGTGCGGCGGGTGGCCGCCTGGTCGCTGCCACCGTCGTGGCCGCTGTGGTCCTGGCGGGAGCTTCGTGGTGACCCACCGGTGAGCGGCGGCGGACGACCCTGCGTGGTGGTGCCCACCCGCGACCGCCTCACCGCGCTGTCCGCCTGCCTCGAGGCCTTGGCCCGGCAGGATCGACCGGTGGACGTCATCGTGGTCGACGACGGGTCGGTCGACGGCGCCGCGGTGGAGGCCCTCGTGCGGGCCGCGCCACGGGCGCGCCTCGTCCGAAGGGACGGCCACGGCCCTGCCGCAGCCCGCAACGCGGGGGTGGCGGCCGCCACCGCCGACGTCGTGTGCTTCACCGACGACGACTGCCGGCCCGACCCCGGCTGGGCCCGGGCGATCGTCGACGCGGTCGCCGAGGGGGCCGCGGTGGTGGCTGGCCCGACGGTGGTGGGAGCGTCGGGCGACCACGTCGCGGCGGCCGCCCAGCTGGTCACCAACCACCTCGTCGAGGAGTCGCTCGACGCCGAGGCCGGCACGGTGGGGTTCGCTCCGACGAGCAACCTCGGCGGCCTGCGGCGCGTGTTCGAGACCCTGGCGTTCGACGAGGCCTACCCCGCCGCCGCCGGGGAGGACCGGGACTGGTGCGCTCGGCTGGCCGCCTCGGGACGGACGATCACCTGGGCGCCCGGCGCCGTGGTCGGCCACCACCCGGACCTGACGCTGCGGGGCTTCTGGCGACAGCAGGAGCGCTACGGGCGCGGCGCCCGCCGGGTCCACTCCTCGGGCGCGGGAGGGCGGGCCGAGGCCGGGTTCTACCTGCGGCTCCTGCGCCGTGGGTGGCGGGCGGGCTGGCGGGAGGGCGCGCTGGTCGGGCTGGCCCAGGTGGCGACGCTTGTCGGCTACGCGCGCGCCCGGGCACGTCGCCCGAGCTGACGACCGGCCGCGGTCGGGAACTCAGCCGAGCAGCGGTGTGCCCGCCATGGCGCTCGGGTCTCCGCCGGCCAGCGCCGCCGCCGTGGCGGCGATGTCTTCCAGGCGGGCGGGTCGGCCAGGGTCCACGAGCCGAGACGAGCCCGGCACGAGGAGCGCCCAGGCATCGCCCTCGGTGTGGTTGCCGGACCGGCCGCTGCCCGCCCCGTGGCGCCAGATGGTGCCGTAGCGCTCCGAGCGGAGGCCCTCCAGCTGCGTGGCGACCCGCGGCGTCCAGCGCACGACCAGGTCGGGCAGCTGGTCCGCCCGGGCCCCGTGGCCGAAGCGGTCGGCCACCCGCTCGACCGAGGCCACGGCGGGGTGGCCGTCGAGGTCGTGGAAGGTCTGGAGGCCCTCCGCGATCTCGTCCATGAGCGCCGGTGCCTCCTCCGGGTCGACGATGCCCTCACGCTCACGGCCTCGCAGGTTGAGGCGGATGTAGCCCTGGTTCTCCGCCGGGTGGGCGAACGCGCGGGTGCGGGTCCAGTCGAACCCCCTGAGCTCCAGGCGGCCGGTGAGGTCCAACGCCACCTGTTCGGGCAGGGTCCGCGCCACGCGGGCTCGCAGATCGCTCGGCAGGGCAGCCCGCAACCGCCAGATCGCGCCGCTGCCGCCGGTGGTGCTCTCCGACCGGGCCGACGGGTCGAGGACGGCCTGGAGCATCTCGGGCAGCAGGTCGGCGCGGCTGGTGTTGAGCTCCATGCCCACCGGGGAGATCACCATCAGGTCGGCGTCGGCGGGGAGCGTGCGCCCGATCCGGCCGAGCGCCGCGTCGACCGCTTCGTAGACCTCGTCGAGCGTCCGCCCGAGGACCGGGGCGACGTCCTGGTCGACGCCGTCGATCTGGGAGAGGTCGAAGAACTGGTGGCCGGCCACGTGGGCCGCGCAGAAGGTGAGCCAGGCCAGGTCGTAGGGCTCCTGCTCGAGCAGGAGGGTGGCGGCATCAGCCACCCGACCGGGAGCGGAGAGGAGGCGGCGGCGCAGGGCCAGCATCTCGCCCGCCTTGTGCCGTCCGAACACCTCGTCGACGGGCTCGGGCCGGCCGAAGAGGCGCTCGAGGCGCCGGTGGGTCGGCTCGGGGCGGGCCCAGCGCTGCAGCACCACCCGGTCGTGGAGCTGCCAGCCGCACACCAGCGTGCCCGGCGGCGCCTCGACCGGAGGGCGGCTCTCATAGGGGTCGACGGCGAGGGTGCGGACCCCATGGCGGCCCAGGTCCTCCCACACGGGAGCGGGGGCCGGGAGGTCGCCCATGTAGCGGACGCGCTGGGCCGTCGGATCCCACTGGAACGGGTAGAAGAGCCCGTGGTCCTCGACCGGGACGCCGCTGTAGAGGGTGTGCTGGGCGCCCGCCGCGAACTGGGTGGCGGGGGCCTCGAGGTCCAGCCAGGTGCCGCGCTCGCGCAGCCCGGCGAGCACGGGGAGCCGGCCGGCCGAGAGGAGGCGGTCGAGCACCGAGGCGCTGGCGGCGTCGAACTGGAGGATGGCGAGCATGGTCAGGGCTCCTGCGGGACGGGTTCGATGCGGTGGCCGGCGCCGGCGCTCGACCGGGCGGCCTCGAGGACGGCCATCACGGACACCCCGTCGTTGGCGGTCGCCAGGTCGGGGGCGGGCCGGCCTTGGGCGGCGGCGGCGAAGGCTCGGAGCTGCGCCGCGAGCGACGTGACGAGCGGGTGGGGGCGCCCGCGGAGCGTCGCGACCCGACCGGTCACCATCCCGACGACGCCTCCGCTCCGGTGCTGGGCCACGGTGCGCCCCGCGGCGCGGACCGAGACGGCCTCGGCGTGCAGCTCGTCGCAGGCGATCACGGCCGTGGCCGTGACCCGCCCGCCGGTCAGCTGGAGCCGGCCTCGGGTACGGTCGAGCTCGGCGGAGACGGTCTCGATGCGCGTGCCGGCCAGCCACTGCACGAGGTCGACGACGTGGGGACCCAGGTCGAGGAGCACGTCGTCGTCCACGGTGCGCGGCGCCCAGCTGCGACGCCGGTAGGCGAGGCGCAGCTCCAGCTCCAGCCGGCCGCGGTCGGGCACCCGCCGCCGCAGTGTTCGCACCCCGGGATCGAACCGCCGGTTGAACCCGATCCACGGTGCCGGGGTGAGGGCCGCCAGCCGACGGGCCCCGGTGAGGTCGGTCGCCGGGGGCTTCTCGACCAGGACGGGCAGCCCCGCCTCGGCGGCCGCGGCGGCCCCCTCGAGGTGGTGCTCCGCCGGCGAGGCGACGACCACGGCCCCCAGCTCGGTTCGCTCGACGAGCGACCGGAGCGAGGTGTGGGCCTCCACCCGGGCTCCAGCCGCCGCGGCGAGGGCCTGCGCTCGGGCGCGGTCGGGGTCGGCCAGCCCGACCAGGCGCAGCTGGGGGACGCTCGCCAGCGCCGGCAGGTAGCCGAGCTCGGCCAGCCGGCCGGCCCCCACGAGGCCGACGAGCACAGGGGTGGTCATGCGGCCGGGGTGCGGTCGACGCGGACCGGTGCGCCCCGAGGGGCGGCCTCGCGGGCGGTCACCACCCACGTGACGACGCCCGCCGGGACCGAGACGACCGCAACGAGGTGGTGGGCGGCGTGGAGCGCCAATCCCGCCAGCGCCCGCAGGGGGCCGAGGCGGCGGAGCAGCAGCCCGTAGAACCCGCGGTTGAGCGCCACCAGCAGCACCAGGGCGAGGACGGCCAGCGGGAGGTGGGCGACGAGCACCGCCGCCAGGCCGGCGACCGTCGCCGCCGCGCTCGCCCGGTGTCGCCAGCCGCAGTTGAGGGCGCCGGAGAGCCGTCCGGTGCGGAGCTGCAGATCGACCCAGGGGATGCCTCGGCGGGTCAGGTCGGTCCAGAGCATCGATCGCAGCGTCCACGCCTTCAGGTGGGTGCCCTGGATGGTGGGATCGAGCTCGATCGGGTGGCCCGCCGCGGCGAGCCGGGTCCCGAGATCGATGTCCTCGATCGAGGGGTGCGGGTATCGGTCCTCGTCGAAGCCCCCGACGGCGAGGAGCGCGTCTCGCCGGACCGCGCCGAGGCCGGTCCAGAACGTCTCCGCCGGGCCCGCGCTCGACTGGTGGACGTGGTGGTGGAGGAGGTTGCGGAACGCCGAGACGGTGGTCCGCACCGCAGGAGCGTCGTCGTAGGAGCCGAACACCGCCACGAGGCCCGGGACGGCGAACCGGGCCCGGATGCGCGCCAGGGCGTCGGGGGCCACCACGACGTCGGCGTCGACGAACACCACGACGTCTCCTCGGGCCCGGTGGAGCCCGGCGTTGCGGGCGGCGGAGGCCGACAGCGTCGGTTCCTGCACCACGATGACCTCGTCGGCCTGGTCCTCGCTCCCCCGCAGCGCGGTCAGGCACCGGTCGAGCGTGGGTGGGTGGTCGGTTGCCGGGATCACCACAGAGAGGCTGGCCACCTCGCTGACCGTAGTCCGATAACCATGCCTAACGCCCAATCGGTGGCGAGGTGCACGTGTGGGACCAGACCGCCCACTCCGAGCTGCGGGCCAACGGCGCGGCGCCATCGTCGGCCAGTCGGCGGTCCACCGATCCGCCGGCGCGGGCGAACGTCGTCGCCGCCTCGTCCCCAGGGCGGGCGACCTCGTGCAGCGGGAGGTCGACGAACCAGGCCAGCGCCGGCCGCATGGGCCCCGCGTCCCGGGCCGGGTCGAGCGCCAGCGGTCGACAGGCACGGACGCCCTCGGCGCCTCCGGCGGCCGACAGCGCGCCCTCGAGGGCGGCGGCCACGTCGTGGCGGTCCCGGGTCTCTGCGTACAAGCTGGGCAGCGCCGTGGTGCGAGCGAGGAGAGACGGGACGCAGAGCAGCCCGATGGCGACCGCCCAGGCTCGGCGCGCGGCGGGCGACCCCAGGCGGTGGAGCGCGCGGGAGAGGGGGACGACAGCCAGCACGGCGAGGACGCACAGGAAGGCCGCGGAGGGGAGGTAGAAGCGGCTGAGGGCGGCGTAGCCGAGCAGGGTCGCCATCCCGACCACCACGGCCATCCACAGGAGCGCCAGCCCGCCGACGAGCAGGACGGCGCGGTCTCGGGCGGCGACCGCCGCCGCGAGGGCCACGGCGGCCGCCGGCCACACCGGGAGCGGCACCGACCTCCATGCCCGCTCCAGCGCGAGGCGGAGCCGGTCGCCCACGGGTTCGTCGGCCACCACCTGGGCGGCGTCGGCGCCGTGCAACGGGGAGCCCGAGCCCCACCAGTCGCCCCCGAACCAGAGGACGAGCACCGCCACCAGGATGGCGAGCACGGCCGGTCGCCACGTGGGCTGCTGCACCCACACCCAGACGGCGGCGGCCGCGAGGAAGGGCCAGGCCTCCGGACGCATCAGCGACACGCCGGCCACGAGGACGAGGGTGGCTGCGGGTCGGCCGGCCACGGCTCGCTCCGCCGCCAGGACGGCGAGGGCGACGGTCCCCGGCTCGCTGTGCGCCTCCGCCACCAGCCGCAGGAACCGCGGTCCCCCATCGGGGGTCAGCACCACGAGCGCGGCCGCCACGACCGCCGCCCACCCCGGGGCCCCGAGGCGACGGGCCAGTCGATGGGTGGCCACCAGCGCCACGAGCCCGGCGAAGCGGGCGAGGACGGCCCACGCGAGGGGGGCCACCTGGGCTCCCAGGGGCGCGAGGGCGGTCGTGAGGACGACGGGAAGGGGCTTCCAGGACGGACCGCCCGTGGTGTCCAGCGCGCCGCGGGCCACCTCTCGACCCCAGACGAGCCAGGCCCACGGGTCGTAGGCCAGGGTGGCCGGCAGGGTGAGCGAGGCAAGCGCCACCGCTGCGCAGACCACGAGCGGGCGCCTGAGCGACGGCGGTGCGGCGGACGGCGCGCGTGGGGTGGTCAGCACCGCTCGGGCGCGAGGACGCTGACCGGGCCGTCGACCCAGACCCTGACCTCGTCACCCGGGCGCCAGCTGCGCAGGCCGAGGCGGCGGGACCGGACCTGCGGACCGCCCTCCAGTGCCAGGTCCACGAGCTGGTCGTGGCCGAAGTAGGAGCGCCGCACGACGGTGGCGGTGACCGCGTCGGCGGGGACGCCGGGGTCGCGGGATCCGGCGATGGCCAGCGCCTCCGGCCGGATGACCACCTCCACCGCTCCACGCAGCGAGCGATCGGCCGGGAAGCGTCCGAGCGCGCACTCGACCGTGCCGTCGGCCGCGGTGCCCTCGAGCACGTCGGCCGCCCCGAGGAACTCGGCGGCCCATCGCGACGCCGGCTGGCCGTACACCACCTCCGGCGGACCGGCCTGCTCCACGGTGCCCTGGCGCATCACGATCACGTGATCGGCCAGGGAGAGGGCCTCCTGCTGGTCGTGGGTCACCAGGAGGGCGCTCGTGCCGGCCCGGCGCAGGATGGACGCCACCTCCTCCCGGAGCGACGTGCGCAGCCCCGCGTCGAGGGCGGCGAAGGGCTCGTCGAGGAGCACGACCTCGGGGTCCACGGCGAGTGCTCTGGCCAGGGCCACCCGCTGGCGCTCCCCGCCGGAGAGCTCGTGAGGGTAGGAGCGGGCTCGGTCGGCCAGTCCGACCAGCTCCAGGCACTCCTCGACCCGGCCCGGGGCCGGGTGGCCGAAGGCCACGTTGCGGCCGACGGTGAGGTGCGGGAAGAGCGCCCCGTCCTGGAAGACCATGCCGATGCGGCGCTCGTCGGGCTCCACCCAGGCGCCCTCGCCCGCGACCAGGCGACCACCGATCCGGACGCTGCCGGCGTCGGGCACCTCGAAGCCGGCCACCAGCCGCAGCAGCGTGGTCTTGCCCGACCCGCTCGGGCCGAGCAGGGCGACCACCTGGCCGGAGGCGACCTGCACGGTCGCATCTCGGACGGCGATCGTGCCGCGGAACGCCTTGCGCAGGTCGCGCCCGTCGATGGCCAGCTCGCTCACGGGACGAACGCTACCGGCTCCCCAGCACCGACTGTCAGTCCAGGCGGATGCGATCTGTCAAGCACCCCTCACTACACTGGCTGGCGCCCCCGCACCTTGGAGCCGCAATGCTCACCCGACTCATCCGCCTCCGCTGGCCGATCCCTGTCGCCCTCCTCGTCCTCGGCCTCGTCGTCGTCGGCGCTGGGATGGTGGTGGCGGGCGGCGACGACGACGTGCTGGTCGTCTACAACGGGCGCTCCCACTACGGCGACGAGTCCGTCTTCGCCGCCTTCGAGGAGGCGACCGGGATCGACGTCGAGCTGCGGGGCGGCACGGCGCCTGAGCTGTTCGAGCGGCTGAGGCGCGAGGGCGAGGACACGCCCGCCGACCTCCTCATCACGACCGACCTCGCCAACCTGTGGCGGGCCGACGAGGCCGGCCTGCTCGAGCCCGTCACCACGCCCGTCCTCGAAGAGGCCATCCCACCGGGGCTGCGGGCCGGCGACGGCGCCTGGTGGGCGCTCACCACCCGACTGCGCGTCCCGGTCGTGGCCACCGACCGGGTGGACCCGAGCGAGGTGACGGGCTACGAGTCGCTCGGCGATCCCGCCTTCCGTGGCCGCACGTGCCTGCGGATCTCGTCGAACGAGTACAACCAGTCGCTGGTCGCCGACCTCCTGGCGAAGCGAGGTCGGGAGGCCACCGAGGCGCTGCTGCGGTCCTGGATGGACAACGACCCGGAGATCATCGGCTCCGACGGCGAGCTCCTCGCCGTCATGGCCGACGGCGGCTGCGACGTGGGCCTCGCCAACCACTACTACCTCGCCCGCACCCTCGCCGAGGACCCGGACTTCCCGGTGGCCCCGGCCTGGCCCGACCAGCAGGGCGCGGGCGCCCACGCCAACGTGTCGGGCATGGGGCTCGTCGCGGGGTCCGACGCCCGAGACGACGCCATCGCGCTGATGGAGTACCTCGTGTCCGCCGACGCCCAGGCCGAGCTCGTCGAGCAGGGCGAGTTCGCCGCCGACCCGGACGTCCCGCCCGCTGACCACATCCGGGGCTGGGCGGACGTGCGGATCGACCCGATCGCGGTCGACGAGGCCGGCCCCCTCCTCGCCGAGGCCGTCGAGCTCATGCTCGAGGTCGGGTGGCGCTGACCACCACGGCCGACCGCCGGTCGAGGCGCCGGCTCCCCGGGTGGACGATCGTCGGGGCGGCCGTCGCGCTGCTGGTGGCCGGCCCCCTGGTGGCGCTTCCGGCCAGCTTCTTCGGCGAGGGCGACGCCTTCGGTCAGATCGCCCGCACCCTGCTCCCAGAAGCGGTGCGGACGAGCCTGCTGCTGGCCACCGGGGTCGCAGTCGGGACCCTCGTCGTGGGGGGCGGCCTGGCCCTGCTGGTGTCGTTCTACGACTTCCCCGGTCGCGGCTGGCTGGACTGGGCCCTCGTGCTGCCGCTCGCCATGCCGGGCTACGTCCTCGTCTTCGTGCTCCTCGGCCAGCTCGGACTGGCCAGCCCCCTGCAGTCGAACCTCCTCGGCGGCGGGCTCGAGGTGCCGGGGCTGCGGAGCCTCCCCGGGGCGGTGGTCGTGCTCACCGGCGTGCTCTACCCGTACGTCTACGTCCTCGGCCGCAGCGCCTTCCTCGGCCAGTCCCGCCAGGCACTGGAGGCCGCGCGCTCGCTGGGCCGCTCCCACGGCCAGGCGATCCGCCAGGTGGCGCTCCCCCTGGCCCGTCCCGCGCTGGCGGCGGGTGCGCTGCTGGCCGTGATGGAGGCGCTGGCCGACTTCGGGACCGTCGACCTGCTCGGCGTCCAGGCGCTGACCAGTGCCATCTACCGCACCTGGAACGGCACCTTCGACCAGGACGCCGCCCTGCAGCTGGCCACCGTGCTCGTGGGCCTCGCGCTCACGCTCGTCGCGATCGAACGGCTCTTCCGGGGCCGCGCCCGCTACCACCAGTCGCTCGCCGCCGGCGACGCGGTGGTGCCACGGCCAATGGAGGGCTGGCGCCGCTGGCTCGCACCGGTCGGCCCCGTGCTGCTGCTGCTGGTGGTCTTCGCCCTGCCCGCCGCCCAGCTCGTCGCCTGGTCGTTCGAGACCATCGCAGAGGGCACGGTCTCGGATCGCCTGGGCCGGGCCGCGTTCAACACCCTCGCCCTCGGTGTCGTCACCGCGGCGGTGGCGGTCGTCACGGCCACCCTCGTGGCCTACGGGCAGCGGGCCCGACCGTCGGCGGGCGGGCGGATCACGGCCCGATTGGCGGCGGTCGGCTACGCCGTGCCGGGCACGGTCGTGGCCGTAGCGGTGTACGTGCCGCTGGTGTGGGTCGACCGCCGCCTCCACGACGCCGGCGAGCGGCTGCTCGGCGAGGACATCGGCCTGGTCTTCACCGGCACCATGCTCGGCCTGGTGCTCGCCTACCTGGTGCGCTTCCACGCGCTGGCCTACTTCGCCATGGACGCCCGGATGGCCCGGATCAGCTCCAACCTGGACGAGGCGGCCCGCTCCCTCGGCGCCGACCGGGCCCGGGTGCTCGCCGAGGTCCACCTCCCCCTCCTCGGCCCCGGGATGGTCACCGCGGCCCTGCTCGTGCTCGTGGAGGTCATGAAGGAGCTCCCCGCCACCGCGCTGCTCCGCCCGCTTGGCGGCGACACCCTGGCCATCACCGTGTGGGAGGCCACCAAGGACACCCGCTTCGACACCGCTGCGCTGCCGGCCCTCCTCATCGTGCTGGTGGGGCTCGTACCGGTGATCGTGCTGGTCCACCTCCTGCGCTCGGAGGGGTGGACCAGCGCGGCCGAGCAGCTGAGCTGATCGACCGCCGAGCCGGTCAGCCTCCCAGCAGCACGTCGGGCAGCGGGCGCTCGTGGACGAGGACGAGGCGCTTCGTCGCCCGGGTGAGGGCCACGTAGAGCGCCCGTGCCCCCTGCACCTCCTCCTCGAGGATCGCCGCCGGCTCCACCACCACCGAGGCGTCGAGCTCGAGGCCCTTCACCAGGCTGACGGGCACAACCGTGATGGGCTGGTCGAGGCCGTGGCGCACCGCCCGGCCGAACTCCACCCCCGACCCCTCGAAGACCTCCAGCACCTCCGCCAGCGCGGAGTCGGGGACGATCACGGCGACGCTGCCGGGGTCGACCGCGTCGCGCTCGACCAGCGCCTGCTCCAGGACGACCTGGCCGAGGCGCCCGGGCTCGGCGGCCACGAAGCGGGGCTCGTCGCCGGCGTGGCGGACCGACGACGGCGGGGTGAGGTCGGGCGCCGCCAGGCGCAGGACCTTGGCCGCCAGCTCCATGTTGGGGCCCGGCAACCGGTAGCCGATGGTGAGCTCCTCCCGCCGGGGCGGGCGGCGGTCCGGGAGGTGGTCGAGCACCTCGTCCCAGCTGGCGTGGGCCCACGCGCCGGTGGACTGCGCGATGTCGCCCACGATCGTCATCGAGCCGTTGAGCGAGCGGCGGTTGAGCATCCGCAGCTGCATGGGCGACAGGTCCTGCGCCTCGTCCACCACGATGTGGCCGTAGGTGCGGACGTCGTCGTCGGCCCGGCCGTTGCGGCGGCGCCTCGGGTTCGGACCGAGGAGGGCGCGTGCCTCGTCGAGCAGGGGCACGTCGTCGACGGTCCAGACGACGTCGCGGGGAGACTCCGATCGCTTCCGGTACAGCGCCAGCCGCTGCGGCTCGGAGAGGACCCGCTCAGCGGCGAGGTCCAAGAGGGCGTGCGAGCCGAACAGGTCGTGGAGCAGCTCGGCCGGCGTGAGCACCGGCCACATGCGCTCCAGGGCCTCCCGGACCTCGGGCGCGTGGCGGAGCCGCTGGCGGACCTCGCCCGCGTCCACCGGCACGCGGGCGCTGTCGGCGAGCGTGGCGAACACGCTGTTCTCCACGTGGCGGCGCCCGGCGTTGTGGATCCGGTACCGGCGCTTGGCGTCGGCCACGATCGCCTGGCTCTGGCCGGGGGTGAGCGAGAGGGTCTGCAAGCCGTAGCCCACCCGCATCGTGCGCCGGAGAGGCCGCTGCCGGTCGTGCACCGCCTTGGCCAGGACCCTCGCCATGCGGAGGTCGCCCTTCACCCGGGCCGCCTCCGGCTGGTCGCGCCCCTCGACCCGGAGGCTGAGCGGGTCGTCGAGGAGGTCGGCCAGGACGGCCAGCTCCACGCCGGCCTCGCCCAAGCTCGGCAGGACCTGCTCGATGTAGCCGAGGAAGAGCCGGTTGGGGCCCACCACCAGCACCCCTTGCCCCTCCAACGGGAAGCGGTGGGTGTAGAGGAGGTAGGCGGCCCGGTGGAGGGCCACGACCGTCTTGCCGGTGCCCGGCCCGCCCTGGACCACCAGCACACCGGGCAGCTCGGAGCGGATGATCTCGTCCTGCTCGGCCTGGATGGTGGCCACGATGTCGGTCAGGCGACCGGTGCGGGCCTCCTCCAGGGCGGCGATGAGGGTGCTCTGGCCCCGGATCTCCCGCCCGTCGTCGTCCACGGCCAGCTCGCCGCCCAGCAGCCCCGCCGACTCGCCGAAGAGCTCGTCTTCGATGGCGAGGAGCTGGCGGCCCCGGGTGGCGAAGTGCCGGCGCCGGACCAGCCCCATCGGGGAGCGGCCGGTGGCCCGGTAGAACGGCTCGGCCACCGGGGCCCGCCAGTCCACCACGAGCGGCTCGCGGTCGTCGTCGGCCACGGCCAGGCGCCCGATGTAGAAGGTGTCGCCCCCCTCGGCCTGCGTGCGGTCGATGCGCCCGAACACGAGGCTGGCGTCGCCCAGCTGCAGCGAGGCCAGCCGGTTGGCGATGTTGCCCTCGATCATCTCCCGCTCCCAGCGGGCCTGCTCGGTGCCGCCCCGACCGACCTCCACCATCGACCGGAGGCGGGTGGCCTCCTCGCGCGTGGCCTCCAGCCGTTCGTACGCCCGGTCGATGTGGGCCTGCTCCGCAGCGAGGTCGGGATGCGACGTCATCGTCCTCCCAGACGAAAACGAGGGATCGGCCATGTTACTCGCCGCTGGCCCCTTTCTGGCGTCGCCCCACCCGGGGGGTCAGGGGCCGGGATCCTCCCCCACCTCCCGCAGGGCATCGCGCAGGGCCATCCGCAGCCGCCGGGCGACGGCGGGGGACAGGTGGGCGATGAGGCCCGCCCCCGGGCGACCCACCTCCTCGAGGGTCAGCACGACCCGCGGCTCGGCGTCGTCGTAGTCGTCGCTGATGGCGACCGCCCAGGACAGCCGCTGGAGGTCGTCGTCGCTCGGGGGCAGCTCGTCCGGGCGGAACGGGTGGTCGTCGATCGAGCGTCGCACGCCCGCATCACACCACGCCGGCCGACGGTGGGGGCTGATGGCGCGCCGTTGGGGGACGGGCCGTAGCGTGATCGGGATGGCCGCCGCCCGACCCTCCGACCCCTCGATCGACGACCCGCTCGCATCGGCCCCACCCCTCCTGCGCGCGGCGCGGGGCCTGCCCGTCGACCGGGTGCCGGTGTGGTTCATGCGCCAGGCGGGCCGATCGCTGCCCGAGTACCGGGCCGTGCGGGGCGAGGGCAGCATCCTCGACGCCATCCACGATCCTGAGCTGTCGGCGGAGATCACGCTGCAGCCCGTGCGCCGCTACGGCGTCGACGCCGCCATCCTCTACAGCGACATCGTCGTGCCCGCCCACGCCGTCGGCTTCGGCGTCGACGTCACCCCCGGGGTGGGCCCGGTGGTCACCGAGCCGTTCCGCTCGGCCGCCGACCTCGACCGGCTCCGACCGTACGAGCCGTCCGTCGATGCGCCGTACGTGGGCGAGACGGTCCGGCTCGTGGTGCAGGAGCTCGGTGATGCCACGCCGCTGATCGGCTTCGCCGGGGCCCCCTTCACGGTGGCCAGCTACCTCGTGGAGGGCCGGCCCTCCCGAACCTACGGCAAGACGAAGGCGCTGATGCACGGCGAGCCCGACCTGTGGCGCGAGCTGCTCGACCGGCTGGCCGACATGGCCATCGCCTCCCTCCTCGACCAGATCGGACACGGCGCCCGGGCCATCCAGCTCTTCGACTCGTGGGCCGGGGCGCTCCCGCCGGACGTGTACGAGGAGCTCGTCCTGCCCGCCAGCGCCAAGGTGTTCGAGGCGGTGGCCGGCACCGGCGTGCCCCGCATCCACTTCGGGGTGGGCACCGGTGAGCTGCTGCCCCTGATGGGGGCGGCCGGCGCCGACGTGGTGGGCGTGGACTGGCGGGTGCCGCTCGACGTCGCCCGCACCCGGCTGCCCGGCAAGGCCGTCCAGGGGAACCTGGACCCTGCGGTGTGCCTCGCCCCGTGGGAGGTCGTGGCGGAGCGCACGCGAGACGTGCTGGCCCGCAACGGTGGGCGCCCCGGCCACATCTTCAACCTCGGCCACGGGGTGCTGCCCGAGCTCGACCCCGGGGTGCTGAAGGCGGTGGTGGACCTCGTCCACGAGGAGGGCCATCAGCACGGGAGCCGGCCCGGTGCCTGATCACGGAGGCGTCCTCGGTGTCGTGGTGATGGCCTACGGCACCCCCGCCTCCGTTGCCGACATCGAGGCCTACTACACGCACATCCGCCGAGGCCGGCCGCCGGAGCCCGCGCAGCTGGCCGAGCTCACCGCCCGGTACGAGGCGATCGGCGGCACCTCCCCTCTCGCTGCCCGCACGGAGGCGCAGCGGCTGGCCCTGGCCGACGCCCTCCAGGCCCGCCGCCCGGGCGGAACCCGGGTGGTGCTGGGCCAGAAGCACGCGGTCCCGTTCATCGAGGACGCGGTGGCGGCCCTGGCCGACGACGGGGTCGAGCGGGTCGTCGGCCTGGTGCTGGCCCCTCACTTCTCCCGCTTCTCCGTGGGCGAGTACCAGAGCCGGCTGGCCGCCGCCGCCGCGGAGCACGGCATGACCAGCGCCGGCGTGGAGTCCTGGCACCTCGAGCCGTCCTACCTCGGCTTCCTCTCCGGGGCGGTGGAGGAGGGGCTCCGTGCCCTGCCCGAGCGCACCAAGGTCCTCTTCACAGCCCACTCCCTGCCCGAGCGGGTGCTGGCCGGCGACCCCTACCCGGAGCAGCTGCGCCAGTCGGCGGCGGCGGTGGCGGGGATGGTGGGCCTCGACCGCTGGGCCGGGTGGTCGCTTTGCTGGCAGTCCGCCGGCCGCACCCCCGAGCCGTGGCGGGGCCCCGACGTCCTCGAGGTCGTGCGAGACCTGGCCGCCACCGGCCGGGCCGAGGGGGTGCTCGTGTGCCCGCAGGGCTTCGTGAGCGACCACCTCGAGGTCGTCTACGACCTCGACATCGAGGCCCGGGCCGTAGCCGAGGAGGTGGGCCTCGCCTTCGCCCGCACGAAGGTCCTGAACGACGACGCCGCCACCTTCGCTGCGCTCGCGGACCGGGTTCTCGAGCTGGACCCGGTCGGGCGCTGATGGGCACGCCGACGGCGGTCGTCGTGGGTGGCGGCATCACCGGGCTGGTCGCCGCCCGCGACCTCGCTCGGCGAGGCGCCACGGTGGTGGTGGTCGAGCCGGACCGGGTGGGCGGCAAGCTGCAGACCACCGCGTTCGACGGCGCCGTCCTCGACGAGGCGGCCGACACGTTCCTCGCCCGGGTGCCCGATGGCATCGAGCTGTGCCGGGAGCTGGGCCTCCACGGCGACCTGGTCTCCCCCGCCTTCCGCCGGGCCTACGTGTGGAGCCGCAGCGCCCTGCGCCCGCTGCCCGAGGCCCAGCTGCTCGGCGTGCCCACCGACCTCGACGAGCTGACCGCCACGGGCATCGTGTCGAGCGCCGGGGTGGCCGCCGCTCGACGGGACCTCGAGATCCCGCTGCCAGCGCCCGAGGGCGACGTGGCGATCGGGCCGCTGTTCCGCGACCGTCTCGGCGACGAGGTGGTCGACCGGCTCGTCGACCCGCTCGTCGGGGGCATCAACGCGGGGACCGTCGACGGCCTGAGCCTGGCCGCCACCGCCCCCCAGCTCGACGCCGCGGTGCGAAGCGGCCACCCGTCCCTGATCCAGGCCTGCCGGGAGCAGCGGTCGCAGGTGGCCGATCCGGCGGCGCCCGTGTTCTACGCCCCTCGGGGCGGCATGGGCGCGCTCGCCCAGGCCGTCCGCCACGACGCCGAGGCCCACGGCGCCACCACGGTCCGGGCCCGGGCCACCGGCCTCGAGCGGTCCGGGACGGGCTGGAGGGTGGTCCTCGACGGGGCGCCGGCCCTCGACGCCGACGGTGTCGTGGTGGCCACGCCGGCCGGGCCCGCGGCCGAGCTCGTGCACCCTCACGCAGCTCGGGCCGCCACGCTCCTCGCCGCCATCCCCTACGCCTCGGTGGCGCTGCTCTCGATCGCCGTCGACCGGGCCGGCGTCGAGCACGAGCTCGACGCCACCGGGTACCTGGTGCCGTCGGTCGAGGGGCGCACCATCACCGCCTGCTCCTGGGCCAGCAGCAAGTGGGCACACCTCGCTGACCCGGGCACGGCCTGGCTCCGGGCCTCGGTCGGGCGCGACGGCGACGACCACGCGCTCCGCCTCGGCGACGACGAGCTCGTGGCCCGGGTGCTCGAGGACCTGCGCGAAACGATGGGCCTCCACGGGATCCCCCGCGAGGTGCGCGTGAGCCGCCTGCCCGGGTCGTTCCCCCAGTACCGGCCGGGCCACCTCGACCGGGTCGAGGCCATCGACGCCGACCTCGCCGCGAGCGCCCCGGGCGTGGTCGTGGCGGGGGCAGCCCTGCGGGGCCTCGGCGTGCCCGCCTGCATCCGCCAGGGCCGGCAGGCGGCCCAGCGGCTCGGCGTCCGCCTCGACCCCGGCTGACCCCAGGTCGACGGCCCGACAACGACCTGCGCATCATGGGAGCCGTGACCGCCCCCCCGACCCGCCGGCGCCTCCGGGCGCTCACCGTGGCCATCGCGGTGCTGCTCTCCGCGGCCGGCGGGGTGCTGGCGGCCCGGCTCGACGAGCCGGCGGAGGTGGTCGCTGGGGCCGAGCCGGCGCCCGCGGCTTCCACCGCGCCGGAGCCCGACCTCTCCCCGGTGGGCAGCACCGGCGCCCGGATCGTCAGCTCGCTGTCGGCCGACCTGCCGGTCCCCGAGGCGGTCCCCGCCGACGCCCGGGCGGCCACACCGGAGGTCCGGCACGGCGTGCTCGAGATCCCGTCGATCGGGCTGTCCCAGCCCCTGTTCGAGGGCATCACGCTCACCGCCATCGATCGCGGTCCGAGCCACTGGCCGGGCACGGCCATGCCGGGCGAGCTCGGCAACGTGGTGGTGGCCGGGCACCGCACCACCCGCACCCGCCCGTTCTGGGACCTCGACCTCGTGCAGCCGGGCGACGAGCTCGTCTTCGCCATGGACGACGGGTCGCGCCACGTCTACGTGCTCGACCGCATCGAGATCGTGGACGACGAGGCCATGCACATCGTCGACCAGACCTACGGCTACCGGGCCACGCTGTTCGCCTGCCACCCGAAGGGCAGCGCCCGCCAGCGCATCGTGGGCCACTTCACCCTGCAGTCCTCCACCCCCGCCCCCGCGGAGACCCCCTCGGCCTAGCCGCTCAGCGCACCGCCGCTTCGGCGGCGGCCGCCAGCCCCTCGGCCTCCATGCGCAGGTACCGCTTGGTGCGGCGGCCGACCAGGAGCCGCATCGGCCCGGCGAGGGCCCCGCGCTGGTCGATGGTGATGGTGAGGGTGCTGGTGCCGGGCCGGGCGCCCGCGATGTCCCGCGTGCGTCGCGCCGCGACCATCATCTCCTTCCGTGCCCGACCACCACCCGTTGCGCCGCCCCCGCCTCGTGGCCGGGCTCGGCGCGCTCGCGGCCGGGGGCCTGCTGTGCCTGTCCCTCCCCCCGTTCGGGTGGTGGCCGTTGGCCTTCCTCGGGCTGGCCGGCCTGGACCGCCTGATCGCGGACCAGCCGGTCGGCGTCCGCTTCCGACGCGGCTGGCTGGTCGCGATGGGCTGCTTCGTGCCGTCGCTGTCGTGGATGACGGCGCTCACCGTCCCCGGCTACCTCGTCGCCTGCGTCGCGTACGCGGCCATGCTCGGTGCCGGGGTGGCCGCGGCACCCCCCGGCCGGGGTCGCTGGCTGGCCCTCGTGGGCACCTGGACGGTGGCCGAGCTGGTCCGCTGGTCCTGGCCCTTCGGCGGCGTGCCGCTGGCCAACCTGGCCATCGGGCAGGTGGCCGGGCCCCTCGCCCCCGTGCTGCGGGTGGGGGGCGCCGTCCTGCTGCTGGCGGTCACGGTCGCCTTGGGGCAGGCGCTGGCCGCCGGCCTCCGGCGGGCCTGGGCGCCGGCCGTCGGGCTCGCCGCCGGGGTCGCCGTGCTCGTGGCCGCTGCGGCTCTGGCCCCGCAGGGCGGCTCCGTCGACGACGTGGAGGTCGCCCTGGTCCAAGGCGGGGGCAAGCAGGGCACGCGCAAGAGCGAGACGGGCGTGGTCGAGCCGTTCGAGCGCCACGTCGAGGCCACGGAGGAGGTACGCGCCCCCGTCGACCTCGTGGTGTGGCCGGAGGACGTCATCGACACCGACGGCGCCTTCGTGGACGACCCCTGGTTCGACGTGGTGGCCTCGATCGCCGACGAGCTCGGGGCACCGATGGTCGTCGGCACCGTCGAGGGCGCAGGGGCGGAGCGGTTCCGCAACGCGGCCGTCCTCATCGGCCCGGACGGGGCCGTCGCCGGGCGCTACGAGAAGGTGCACCGGGTGCCCTTCGGGGAGTACGTACCGCTCAGAGGGCTCCTCGAGCCGATCGCCGGTGACGCCCTGCCCGACCGGGATGCCATCTCCGGTGACGAGCCGAACTTGCTCGACGTTCCCGGACCGGTGGGCCTCGTCACCAGCCCGATCTCGTGGGAGATCTTCTTCGCCGACCGGACCCGCGAAGGCGTCGAGGCCGGGGCTCGCCTCGTGCTCAACCCCACCAACGGCTCGTCGTTCACGGGAACGATCGTGCAGACCCAGCAGGTGGCGTCGTCGCGCATGCGCGCGATCGAGAGCGGCCGGTGGGTCGTCCAGGTGGCGCCGACCGGCTTCAGCGCGGTGATCGACGAGCGGGGCCGCGTGGTCGAGCGCACCGCCATCAGCGAGCGCCGGGTGCTGCAGCGCCCGGTCGAGCTGCGCGACGGTCTGACGCTCTACACCAGGTGGGGGAACGCCCCGGGCCTGATCGTCGCCGCCCTCTGCATCGCCGCTGGTTGGGTGCTCGAGCGCCGCCGACGACCGGACCCCGCCCCCACCGACCCGAAGGACGGGGCGGTCGGCACCTGACCGAGCCGGCCGGGCGCAGGCGCGCCGATGGCCGGCGTGGGAGCCGGCCATCGGCGGGTCGGGCGCAGCCGACGGGTGGGTGGGTCAGGCGGCGTGCTGGTCCTCGCCCTCGCTGGAGCTCGTCTCGATGGCCTGCGCACCACCGGTGCCGTGGCTGATCGCCACCTTGCGGGGCTTGGCCTGCTCGGCGACCGGGATCGACAGCGTGAGCACGCCGTGCTCGTAGCGGGCGTCGATGCGATCGGGGTCGAGGCCCTCGCCGAGGAACAGCTGGCGGGTGAAGCTGCCCTGGGGGCGCTCGGACACGACCACCTGGGCGCCCTCACCTCGGCTCCAGCGCCGCTCGGCGGACACCGTGAGGACGTTCTTCTCGACGGTGAGGTCGATGCTGTCCGGATCGACGCCCGGCAGGTCCAGGTGCACGTAGAAGCTGTCGCCGTCGCGGTAGGCGTCCATCGGCATCACGGGGGCCCGCCCGCCGGTCCAGCCAGGCTGGGTGAGGCGATCGAGCTCGCGGAAGGGATCGAAGCGCATGAGCATGTCCAACCTCCTCTGGTGCAGACAGCGGGTTGCTCTCTCGGACACCCCCAGTGTAAGCACCATGAGGTTTCTTGACAACCTACGACTCAACTTCGAGGTGGATGGTTCGAGTGGTGTGGACGGCCTCGAGGAAGGCCCGGTCGTGGGTCACGAGCAGCACCGTCCCCTCGAACGCCCCGAGGGCGGACTCCAGCTGCTCGATGGCCTCGATGTCGAGGTGGTTGGTCGGTTCGTCGAGGACGAGGCAGTTCACGCCGCTCGCCATGAGCTCGGCCAGCAGCGCTCGCGTCCGCTCCCCCGGTGACAGGTCCCCGCCGGCCCGGTCGACGTGCTCGGCGCCGAGCCCGAGCTTGGCCAGCAGCGTCCGGGCCTCGGACCGGTCGAGGCCCGTGGCCCCCATGAAGGCGCGGAGCAGCGGCCGGTCGTCGCCGTAGCGGAGGCGGCGCTGGTCGAGCAGGCCCACGACCACCCCCGGGCCCAGCCACCGCTCCCCCGCCGCCAGGGGCACCTCGCCGAGGATCGCCCGCAGCAGCGTGGTCTTGCCGCTGCCGTTGGGGCCGAGGATGGCGAGGCGGTCCTGCCAGGCCACCTCGAGGTCGATGGGGCCGAGCCGGAACGGCCCGAGCTGAACCACCGCGCCGCGCAGACGAGCCACCACGTCGCCGGCCCGACCGCCGCCGCCGAAGCTGAGCTGGAGCTGCCAGGGCTCCCAGGGCTTGTCCACCACCTCGAGCCGCTCGATGGCCTTCTCGGTGGCCTTCACCTTGGCCGCCATCTTCTCCGAGCGCTGCGCCTTGAGGTGGGGGAGGAACTTGTCGTTGTCGGTCTTCTTCCGCTTGGCGCTCTTCACGCCGACGACCGCCCACTCCCGCTGGGTCTGCTGGCGCTCGCGAAGGCGGTCCCGCTCCGCCACGTACTTCTCGAACCCCTCCTCCTGCTGCCGGCGGGCCAGCTCGCGGGAGGCGACGTACTCGGTCCACCCGCCGGCGTGCTCCCGCGCATCGTGAGCGGGCAGGCGCAGCTCGAGGATCCGGGTCACCACGCGGTCGAGGAAGGCGCGGTCGTGCGAGACGGTGGCCACGGCGCTCGGGGTGGAGCGCACGAAGTCCTCGAGGAGGGCGAGGCCGGCGAAGTCGAGGTCGTTGGTCGGCTCGTCGAGGAGCAAGACGTCCTGGCGGGACAGCAGGATGGCGGCCAGAGCCGCTCGGGCGGCCTGCCCGCCGGAGAGCTGCCCCACCTCGACGTCGACCCGGTCGGCGGGGAGGCCGACCTGTGCGAGCACCGCTGCGGTGCGGACGTCGAGGTCGTCGCCGCCGACTGCCAGGAAGTGCTCGAGGGCCCCGCTGTAGGCCTCGATCGTGTCGGCCTCGCCGGTCATCGCAGCGGCGGCGGCGTCGAGCTCGGCGCTGGCCGCTGCCACACCGGTGCGCCGGGCGAGGTAGGCGCGGAGGGTCTCGCCCGGTCGGGCGTCGGGCTCCTGGGGCAGCCAGCCGACGGTGGTGGTGGCCGGGGACCGCTCGACGGTTCCGCCGTCGGGGGCTTCGAGACCGGCCAGGATCCGCAGCAGGGTCGACTTGCCGATGCCGTTGGGGCCGACGATCCCGAGCCGCGCGCCAGGTGTGACCGACACGGACACGCCCCCGAGCACGACCTGTGCCCCGTGGTGGCGGACGAGGTCCTTGGCGATCAGCATGCGGTCAGGATCCTTCTGCGGGGGGCGACCCGCCCGCGGGGCACCGGGAGCCGCCGGGCGGTGGGATCGGCAGGGCGGCGGTCAGCGCTGCCCGCGGTGGTGGCCGGCGCGGGTGGGCACGTGCGGGCCCCGCCCGGGCACCGACCTCGGGGGGTCGAGCCGGCGCCGGCCGGGTGCGTGGGGCGCGGGTGACGGGCCGTCGCTGCGGGCCGGGGTGCGTCCGCTGCGGGTGCCCTTCGGGGTGACCCGACCACCGCCAGAGCGTCGAGGGTGGGGGGACTTCGCCATGGGTGACCCTCCCTTTCGAGGATCGGACCGGCGCTCGGCCGGTGGTGTTCGCGTGCTCGGCGACCAGGTGGCCGCAGGGACCCGGCATCCCGGGAGGGCGCTCGGCGCGCCGCGTCAGACGAACAAGGTCATGTGACGACCCTACCGGTCGGCCGCCGCCTCGATGGCTCGGTTTCGCCCCTCCCGCCGGCGGGGGTCAGTCCGACTCGAGGCGGGCCAGCAGCACGGCGGCGGCCGAGAGGGCCAGCCCGCGGGCGCCCACGTCCCAGGTGCGTGGCGCGAGGTGGCGGGCGGCGGTGACGCCGGCTGCGATCCACACTCCGGCGCACCAGCGGCAGGTGACGAGGGTGGCCAGCTTCGGGGGCACGTCCATGTCCTCCACCACCTCCTGTGCGGTGGCCGGCGGTTCCTCCTCCGGCACGTCGGCACCGGTGCTGCGGACGACCGCCATGCGCACGGGCTCGCTGATCATGTCGGCGGTGGCCAGGCGGACGAGGCGGTAGGTAGCCAAAGCGTCGACCACGAGCGTGAACCACGCCGCGGACGATCCGACGGGCAGCGGCTGGGAGCGGGTGGGGCGGGAGCGGGGCGGTCGCACCCCGCCTGTCTGCCCGCGGGCCGCGACGACGAACCCTCGGTAGGGTCCCCGGCCATGGGTGACGCGGTCCGGGTGTCCACGGAGGGGGCGGTGCGGCGGCTGACGCTCTGCCGGCCCGAGGCCTACAACACGATCACGCCGCAGCTGCGCGACGAGCTCGGCGCCGGGCTCGACGATGCCCAGCGCGACGCGGCCGTCCGGGTGATCCTGCTCGACGCCGAGGGGCCGGCGTTCTGCGCCGGCTACGGGTTGGACTGGTCCACCGCCGCCCAGGCAGCCGACGACGAGGCCCCGGAGCGGCGGCGCTGGGACCTGGTCGCAGACCAGCACGTGATCCGGCCGTTCACCGACACGTGGGCCAAGCTGCACGACTCGTCGAAGCCCACCCTGGCCGCGGTGCAGGGCTGGTGCATCGCCGGCGGCACCAACATCGTGTTCAACGCCCACCTGATCGTGGCCGCCGAGTCGGCCCGGTTCGGCTACCCGCCGTCGCGGGTGTGGGGCGTGCCCGAGGCGCCGTGGACCTGGGTGGCCCGGATGGGCCTCCAGCAGGCTCGTCGCTACATGCTCACCGGCGACGAGATCACGGCCGATCGGGCGCTCGAGCTCGGCCTCGTGCTGGAGGTGGTGCCCGACGACGAGCTGGCCGGGCGGGCCATGGCCCTGGCCCAGCGCATCGCCCAGGTGCCGGCCAACCAGCTCGAGATGATCACCTGGGCGCTCAACTCGGTGGCCGACCACCAGTACGACCCACCCGCCTCCCGGCGCCTCGGCACCCTCTTCGACGGCATGGCCCGCCACAGCCAGGAGGGGGCCGAGTTCGTGGCCCGCTCCCAGGAGGTCGGCTTCCGCGAGGCGGTGCGCGAGCGGGACCGCCCCTTCAGGGACTACGGCGAGCGCTCCAAGTCCTGATCCAGGGGCTCGATGCCCAGCGCCCGGAGCTTGTGCCAGGACCGCTCGACGATGAGCGGGTAGGTCCGCTGGTAGTAGGGCAGCGCGGCACAGGCCTGGTTGACGGCGGCGCCGCGGGCCCGCGCCAGCGTGGCGGCGTCGACCTCGAGCGCCTCGATGAACGCGGCGCGGGACTCGTCGGTGAACAGGGGCGACCAGACCACCTGCACGTCGACGGCCGGATCGCCGACGCAGGCCGAGCCCCAGTCCACGATCCCGCAGAGCTGCCCGCCGCGGACGAGGCAGTTGCCCTCGAGGTCGCCCTGGACCCAGACCGGCGGCCCCGCATGCGGCGGGGCGGCGAGGGCCTCCGCCCACACCGCCGTGGCCGCGTCGGCGTCGATGAGGTGGGCCGCCGCGTCGATGGCGCGGCGGGTGGCCTGGTCGTAGGCCTGCACCGGCCGTGCCCGGTGGCGGGCCGGTGGTGCCTCGTCGGCCGGCACCTGCTGGAGCGCACGGACGGCCTGCGCGAGGTCGAGCGCGAACCGAACCGGATCGTCGATGCGGTCGGGGGAGGCCAGCTCGCCGGGGATCCACCGGTGCACCGCCCAGCGGAAGGGATAGCCCTCGGCGGGTTCGCCGAGCGCCACCGGCTCGGGCACGGCCACCGGCAGGTGGGGAGCGAGCCGGGGCAGCCAGCTGGCCTCGCGTTCGGGTTGCCCGGCCGCCCACTCGATGCGGGGGAACCGCACCACAAGGTCATCGCCCAGCCGCCAGATGGCGTGGTCGGTCCCCCATGGCTCCACAGTCCGGAGCGGGAGCTCGGCCAGGTGCGGCAGCTGCGACGCGAGCAGCCGCCGGACGAGCGCTTCGTCCACCGGGACCTCCTCAGCATGCATGCGAGCTCCCACCGCGCCCAGTCTCCGGTCCGGCGCCGAGCCCGTCGAACGCGTTGCCGGCGACCGCAGTCGGGCGCAGCGCATGACGGCGGCGATGACCTGCGGCCGCGGCCATTCCGATGCACGACCAGATGACGCCGTTGTTGGGGCCCCGCGGTGATCGCACCCCTGATCGGGGTGGACGTGGGCGCGCCGTTGTGACTGCGACCTCAGTCCCGGGGAGCGCCTGCGCTGGCGGGTTCGGGCGGTCGGCGTTGCGCGCCGGCGGCTCGGGTGGCGCGGGTGCGGGTGTCGTGGCGGAGGGGTTTGGGTCTGGATCTGAGTTGTCGGCCGTGGGGGCTGGTGAAGATCAGGTGACCGGCTTCGGGGTCGATGGTCCAGCCGCCTTCGTGGACGAGGCGGTGGTGGTGCCAGCACAGGCCGTTCCTGCCCGAGACCGAAGCGGCCCGCCTGGTGCTGCCGGTTCCCCGGCTGCGGCGGCCCGCTCCAACGCCGAGCACTCCCGCAGGGCCCGCACCCGATCCGACCACGACGACTGGCGAGGGCACGCCCCTGGCGCTATCGGCGCACCTGGATGGCGAGGATCCCGCACTGGACCGGATAGGACTCGGCACACACCCCCTCGGTCCAGACGGCCACCTCGTCGCCGTCCTCGAGGGTGAGCACCTCGCCGGTCGTCGCGTCGATGATGGTCGGCTCGCCTCGCAGGAGGGCCATGCCCTCGAAGTAGGGGTCGGAGGCGCCGACGAGGACCGGGTCGGAGCCGGAGAGCTGGACCGTCCCGGTGACGTCGGGCGTGCGAGCGGGGATGGTCCCGGTGGTGACGACCGAGGACGGGGTCGACGTCGTGGCCCCGGTGCTCACCTCGTCGTTGCCGCAGGCGGCGCCGACGAGCAGCACCGCCCCCAGCAGCAGGACGCGCCGCCATGGAGAACTCATGCTGCTTGGACGACGGGGACCGTCCGCCGGTTCCGGGGAGTGCACCGCTACCAGTAGTCGGCCATGAGCTCGGTCGACCACGCCGGCTGGCGGTGCTCGCCGCGAGGCCAGAGCTCGGCCAGGTTCGGCTTGATGTCGAGCACCGGCGTGCCGTCGATGGCGTCGAGCCCCTCGACGTGGAGGACGAGCCCGTCGACCCGGATGAGCCGGCAGGTCGTGACGCCGAGGCGGTTCGGTCGGGCCTTGGCGCGCTGCGAGAGGATGCCCACCTTCGGCCAGTCAGCGCGCCCGCGCGGACGGCGGGCGCCCAGGGTCACGTCCGCCTCGTCGACGAGGTGGAAGAGGAAGACCACGTCGAGGTGGCTGAACGCGTCGAGCCCGGCGACGACATCCGGGGTGAGCCAGGTGCCATCCAGCTCGATCCGCGTCACCACGGCATCCCAGCCGTCGTCGACGGGCTCGCTGCGCTCGCTGCGCACCGTGCCGATGCGCCGGACGGTGAAGGTGTCCGCGTCGCTGCCCATGCCCGACATCCTGTCCGACGGCCCGGAGACCGCCGCTCATCCCTCACCCGGGCAGGGGCTCAGCCCACCGGGCCGGGCGTGATCCGCAGCGCCAGCGCCGGCGCCTCGGCCGGTCGACCGGGGAGCGCCACCCGACACCCGTCTTCCGTCGCCTCCCATCCGAGGGGCGCCTCGGCGTGGCCGAGCAGCCGCACGTCGGCGTCCGGCGGCGGGGTGACGTCGAGCTCGACCACCTCCGAGCTCGGCGTGGCGCAGATGATGGCGTTGAGGGCGTCGTCGGCCGGCGAGTGCGTGTAGCGGACGTCGTGGCCCTCGCCTGTCGTGCCGGTCTGCCGCGTCCAGGGGCGGGTGCCGTAGATGGCGTCGCCGTTGGTGCGCAGCCACCAGCCGAGGGCGAGGAGGCGCTGGGCCTGGGCGAAGGGGATGACGCCGTCACCGGTGGGGCCGACGTTGAGGAGCAGGTTGCCGCCGTGGGCGACGACGTCGACGAACATGCGGACGAGCTCGGCCGGGGCCAGGTAGGTGGCGTCGGACTCCTCCCGGTTGAACCCGAACGACGTGCCGATGCCGCGCGTGCTCTCCCACTTCCGGGCCAGGTCGCCCTTCGTGGAGTACTCCGGGGTGACGAAGTCGCAGTGGCGGGCCCCCGCCGTCTGGGCCATCCAGTCGAACCGGTTGTTGACCACACCCTCCGGGACGGCGGCGTAGTAGTGGGCGAAGAGGCCCTCGAGGTCCCCGGCGGCCGGGTAGCCGATGTCGTTCCACAGCACGTCGGGGCGGTACCGGTCGATGAGCTCGCGCCAGTGCGCGTCGGCGTAGGCGAGGTAGTCCTCGCTCTGGGGGATGGCGGTGTACATCGACGCGAAGTCGGTCATGGGCAGCCCACCGAAGGTCCAGTCGAGCCCGCCCGAGTAGTAGGTCCCGAAGCGCATCCCCCGCTCGCGCACCAGCGCGGCAAGCTCGCCCACGAGGTCCCGATCGGAGGCCCACCGAGCCTTGTGGGGGTTGCGGGTCTCGCTGGGCCAGAGCAGCACGCCGTCGTGGTGCTTGGTGACCAGCACCACGTAGCGGGCTCCCGCCTGTTGGAAGAGATCGGCCCACGGCTCGGGCTGCCAGCCGGCGTGGCCGGCCAGGAACTGCTCCACGAAGTCGTCGTAGGGACAGCCGCCATGCACCCGGGCGTGGTGCTCGGCGGCGGGGCTGCCCTCGATGGAGATCGAGTTCCAGTACCACTCGGTGTAGGGGGAGGAGCGCATCGCCTCCTCCCAGCCGCCGTGGGCGGCGAGGTCGAACGGGGAGTCCCGGATCGGGGCGAAGGCGGGGACGGCCGCCGCCGTCCAGTGCACGAAGATCCCCAGCTTGGCGTCGTCGTACCAGCGCGGCAGCGGACGCCCCTCGAGCTCGCTCATCGCTCCCCCGTCTGCGGAGCCCCCGCCCCGCGGCGCACGGACGATACCCAAGCGTGGGGCCAGATCAGGGTGGCTCAGACCTCGACCAGCACGGTCACCGGACCGTCGTTCACGAGGGCCACGGCCATGTCGGCCCGGAAGCGGCCCGTGGCGACCGTGGCCCCGAGGTCTCGAAGGCGCGCCACCACCGCCTCGACGAGCGGCTCGGCCTGCTCAGGCCGCGCCGCGGCCAGCCACGACGGGCGACGCCCCTTCGAGGTGTCGCCATAGAGGGTGAACTGGCTGATGACGAGGAGGGGCGCCCCAGCGTCGGCGCAGGATCGGTTCATGACCCCGGCGTCGTCGTCCAGGACGCGCAGGTGCCACAGCTTCTCGGCCAGCTTGGCGGCCCCTGCCTCGTCGTCGTCGTGGGTCACCCCGACGAGCGCGCACAGGCCCGGGCCGATGGCGCCGACGACCTCGCCGTCGACGGTCACCGAGGCCTCCGTCACCCGCTGCACCACGGCTCGCACGGCTGGGACCGTACCGGCGTCGGACGCCGGGCCAGCGATGGCTCAGCGGCGAGCCTTGTCCCGGGCGTCGACGATCGCCTGGCGGACGTCGCCGAACAGGTCGTCGAGGCCCTTGCGGACGGACTCGACGACGTCACCCGCCACCTCGGTGGGCTTCGTGAGCTGGGCCTTGGCGTCGTGCCAGCGCTGACGGGTCTGCTCGAACAGGTCCCGGACCCTGTCGCTCGTCTCCATGGCGCCCAGGTGGGCCTGGACCTCGAGGTCCTCGATGCGGGCGTACCACTGGTCGAGCTGGGCCGCGGCCATCTGCTTGCGCAGCTCCGACTCCCGCTGCTCGAGCCGCGCGATCTGGGCCTCCAGCCGGGCGATGCGCTCTTCGGGGGTCATGGCCCAACGGTCGCGCTGCTGGCTCGGGCCCGATAGGGCACAAGGTCCTCCAACCGAGAGCCACTGTCGTCGCCCGTCCTAGCGTGGCGGCGTGCAGACGCTGCGAGCCGGGCCGGCCACGCTCCGCGTCGACCGCGGGCGAGGCGGTCGGCTGGCCTCCCTGCTGGTGCACGGCCACGAGCTGCTGGTGGGCCCCCCGCGCGGTGGCGCCGCCGACCCGCTCCTGTGGGGCTGCTACCCCATGGCGCCCTTCGCCGGTCGCCTGCGGGGCGGGCGGTTCCGCTGGGGCGGCACCGCCCACCAGCTCGAGGCGAACCACGGCGGGCACGCCATGCACGGCACGGTGTTCGACCGCCGCTGGCTCATCGAGCAGGCCGAGGAGGACTACCTCCGGCTCCGCGCGCCGCTCGAGCCCGGGTGGCCGCTGCGCGGGTGGGGGGTCCAGGAGATGGCCCTGCGCGCCGACGGGCTCGAGCTCCGGCTGGAGGTGCACGCCGGCGATCTGCCCTTCCCGGCCACCGCCGGCTGGCACCCGTGGTTCCGTCGGCGGCTGGAGGTGGGCGGCGACGTCGAGGTCGAGCTCCGGGTGGGGCGCTGGTACCCGACCGGCGACGACGGGCTGCCCACCGGCCACCTCGCCCCCGTGCCCCCCGACCGGCCCTGGGACGACTGCTTCACCGCGGTCACGTGGCCGGCGGTGCTGACCTGGCCGGGCGCGCTGCGGGTCGAGCTCCACGCCACCTGCGACCACGTCGTCCGCTACGACCGCCAGCCCCACGCCGTGTGCATCGAGCCCCAGACAGGCCCGCCCGACGCCGCCAACCTCGGGCTGGCCCGGATCGTGCGCCGCCACGACCCGCTCGTGGTGGAGGCGAGCCTGCGCTGGGAGCTGCTCTAGGCACCGGCCCGGAGCCGCCACCACGACCTACCATCCGCCGATGGAACCGGTCGGCACCGTCGCCCAGCTGTGGCGCTACCCCGTGAAGTCGTTCCAGGGCGAGCAGGTCGAGCGGCTGGAGCTCGACGCAGGTGGGGCGCAGGGCGACCGCACCCTGGCCGTGGTCGATCCCGCGGCGCGGAAGGTGCTGTCGGCCAAGCGGTGGCCGGACCTCCTCCACGCGGCCGCCCGCCTCCACGGCGACGACGTGGTGCTGACCCTGCCCGACGGCCGGGAGCACCTGGCGTCGGATCCGAGCGTGCACTCGGCCCTCTCGACGTGGCTCGACCACGAGGTCCGCCTGGAGGCCCCGCCGGTCGAGACCGTCTACCCGATGGAGATGCACACCGGGATGTCCGACGAGGACACGCCGGTGTTCGACTGGTCGGGTCCCCCGGGCACCTGGCTGGACCTCGCCGACGCCCACTGGCTCACCACCGCTGGCCTCCGGGCCATCGCCAGGGAGCACCCGCAGGGCCAGTGGGACGTGCGCCGCTTCCGCCCGACCGCGCTCATCGACGTCGAGGGCGAGGGCTTCCCCGAGGACGGGTGGAACGAGGTGGAGCTGGGCCCCGTGCGCTCCACGGTGCTCATGCCGACCCCGCGCTGCTCGATGCCGTCGCGGGCCCAGCCGGGTCTCGAGCGGGACAAGGCCATCGGCACCACGATCCGCGACCGCCACCACAACAACCTCGGCATCTACGGCACCATCACCACGGCGGGGGCCGTGGCGGTGGGCGACGTGGTCAGAGCCCGCTAGGGCACCAGGCCCACGTCGCGACCGCGGCGGCGGGCACGTACCCCGTCCGGGCGGCTTGACCGCCAGGTCAACCGACCGGAAGGCTTGACGGACCATGCCCCAGGACACCCCGCTCCGCATCGCCCTCCTCGCCTACCGGGGCAAGCCCCACGTGGGCGGCCAGGGGGTGTACGTCCGCCACCTGGCGAAGGCCCTGGTGGACCTCGGACACCACGTCGAGGTGCTGGGCGGCCAGCCCTACCCGGTCCTCGACGAGCGGGTCCCGCTCGTCCAGCTGCAGAGCCTCGACATCTACAACGACCACTTCCCGATGCGGATGCCGGGCCTCTGGGAGCTGAAGCACTGGTCGGACTTCCTCGAGGTGGCCGCCTTCTCGGCCGGCACCTTCCCCGAGCCGCTCGCCTTCTCGATGCGGGCCTGGGACCACCTGCGCCACCGCCAGGGCGACTTCGACATCGTCCACGACAACCAGTGCCTCGGCTGGGGCGTGCTGCTCATCGAGCGCCAGCTCGGCATCCCGGTGCTCGGCACCATCCACCACCCGATCACGGTGGACCGCCGCCTGGAGCTGGAGGCAGCCGAGGGCTGGTACAAGAAGCTCACCCTCCGCCGCTGGTACTCCTTCACCAACATGCAGACCCAGGTGGCCCGGCGCCTCGAGCGGGTCATCACGGTGTCGGAGAACTCGTTCAAGGACATCGTGCGCGACCACGAGGTCGACCCCGATCGCATGGCGATCGTGCCCGTCGGCGTCGACGTCGAGATCTTCCGGCCGCTCCCCGAGGTGCAGCCCGTGCCCGGTCGCCTGGTCACCACCGCCTCGGCCGACGTGACCATGAAGGGCCTCAAGTTCCTGCTGGAGGCGCTGGCCAAGCTGCGCACCGAGCGGGACGACGTGCACCTCGTGGTCATCGGCAAGCGCAAGCCGGGCGGCAGCAGCGACGCCGCCATCAAGCGGCTCGGCCTCGAGGACCACGTCGAGTTCGTCACCGGGGTGCCCGAGCAGCGGATCATCGAGCTGTACTCCGAGGCCCAGCTGGCCGTCGTGCCCTCCCTGTATGAGGGGTTCTCGCTGCCGGCCATCGAGGCCATGTCCTGCGGAGTCCCGCTGGTCGCCACCACCGGCGGGGCCATCCCGGAGGTGGTCGGGGACGACGGCGACACGGCGCTGCTCACCGTGCCCGGGGACAGCGAGGCCCTGGCTGCCCGCCTCCGCTTCGCCCTCGACCAGCCCGACCTCCGCCAGACGGTCGGCGCCCGCGGCCGCCAGCGCATCATCGACCGCTGGTCCTGGCGGCACACCGCCGAGCAGACCGTCGAGCAGTACCGCATCCGCCTCGAGTCCGAGGGTCGCTAGGTGCTGACCGTCCGGTTCGACGAGCTGGGGGTCCAGCCGGGCGACCTGCTGCTCGACCTCGGGGCGGGCGCCGGGCGACACGCCTTCGAGTCCTATCGCCGCGGCGCGCGGGTCGTCGCCTTCGACTACTCGGCGGCGGAGCTGAAGGACGTCGCCGCGCTCCTCACCGCCATGCGCGACGCGGGCGAGGCCGGCACCGAGCCGGACTCGCTGGCCGCCACCACCAACGGCGACGCCCTGGCCCTGCCCTTCGCCGACGCCACCTTCGACCGGATCATCGCCTCCGAGGTCTTCGAGCACGTCACCGACGACGTCCAGGCCTTCGCCGAGGCGTTCCGGGTGCTCCGGCCGGGGGGCACCCTCGCCGCCACCGTCCCGTCGTGGCTGCCCGAGCGGATCTGCTGGGCCCTCTCCGACGAGTACCACGCGCCCTTCGTGGAGGGCGGCCACGTCCGCATCTACGCCGAGGGCGTGCTGCGCACCCGGCTGGAGGCGGCCGGCTTCGAGGTGACCGGCAAGCACAAGGCCCATGCGCTTCACTCGCCGTACTGGTGGCTGAAGTGCGCGGTGGGCCCCGCCGACGAAGACCACCCGCTGGTCCGGGCGTACCTGAAGGTCCTCGTCTGGGACATCATGCGGACCCAGCCCATGGCCACCTTCACCCGCCTCAGCGAGAAGCTCCTCGACCCGCTGCTCGGCAAGAGCCTCATCGTCTACGCCCGCAAGCCCGAGGACGCCTGAGCCGATGCCCATCGACGTCCCCGGCCTCGTATCGGCCACCGACCTCCACGCCACCGTGGACGGGCTGGCCGAGTGGCAGCGGCCGTCGGGGATGATCCCGTGGTTCCCGGGCGGCCACTGCGACCCGTGGAACCACGTCGAGGCCGCGATGGCGCTCGACATCGGGGGCCGCCACGCCGAGGCCGACCGCGCCTACCAGTGGCTCGTCGACCTCCAGCGGGAGGACGGCTCGTGGCACCAGTACTACGTCGAGGGCGAGGACGGCTCCACCCAGGTGGCGCAGGACAAGCTCGACGCCAACGTGTGCGCATACATCGCCGCCGGGGTGTGGCACCGCTGGCTGCTCACCGACGACAAGGGCTTCGTCGAGGATCTGTGGCCCACCGTCGAGCGGGCCATCGACTTCGTGCTCGACCTGCAGACCCCCCGGGGCGAGATCCTCTGGGCCCGCCACGCCGACGGCACGCCGTGGAGCTTCGCCCTGCTCACCGGGTCGAGCTCCATCTGCCACAGCCTGCGCTGCGCCATCGCCATCGCCCAGCTGCTCGGCCACGAGCGCCCCGACTGGGAGATCTCGGCTGCCCGCCTGGCCCACGTCATCCGCGAGGTCCCGGAGGCCTTCGCCCCCAAGCACCGTTGGGCGATGGACTGGTACTACCCGGTGCTCGGTGGCGTGGTGCTCGGCCAGGCCGGACGGGACCGGCTGGACGAGCGGCGGGACACGTTCGTGATGGAGGGGCGGGGCGTGCGCTGCGTGTCGGACCGGCCGTGGATCACGGTGGCCGAGACCTGCGAGTGCGCCCTGGCCCACCTGGCGGTGGGCGACCGGGCCACCGCCGAGGAGCTCTTCGGCTGGGCGCAGCAGTTCCGCCACGATGAGGACGGCCGCTACTGGACCGGCACCGTCTTCCCCGACGAGGCGCGCTTCCCCACCGACGAGCGCAGCACCTACACCGCGGCGTCGGTCATCCTCTGCGCCGACGCCCTGGCCGGCGCCACCCCCGCCAGCGCTCTCTTCGCCGACTCCGCCGGCGTCCTCCCGCCCCTCATGGAGCTGTAGCCGCTCCACCGCTGAGCGGGCACGGCCCTGACGCGCCGCGGGAGGACCGCGGAGCCGGTGCGATCAGGGCCTGATCGCGCCCTCCGCAGGACCGCGGCACGCGATCCCGGTGAACGCCCCAGCACCCTTCGGCGTCTGCGTCACACCGGGCCCGGCGGCGTCCTCGAGGCCGGAGAAGGCGCACGCCGAGGGCACGACGTCGACGTTGCCGACCCTGTCCTCGGGCCCCTCCTCGGCGAGGATCGGCGTCCCCCGACCCTGCCCGGTGACCTCACCGGCGAGCGCCGCACCGCCCGAGCTGGCGAGTGCGATGGCCGCGACAGCGGCACTGACGATGATCTTCCTCATGGCTCCCCCTCCGTCCCCCCGGACGTCGCCCGGTAGCGGCACCGTAGACCACCCTCGCCCAGGGGACCACGGCCGGCTCGTGGTCGTCGCCTCCTGCTCGGTCCCGTACCGGGCATCCCCTCGCCGACGTGGTCAGCGTCGAGCCATCAAGGAGTCGAGGGCGTCGCTCACGAGGCGACGGGCCTCCTCGGCGATCGGGACGACCGAGGCCTTGCCGGTGAGGGTGGCCATCACGCCCGGGTCCATGGCGTCGACCTCGACGCCCCGGTCGGTCTCTCGCACCACGACGTTGCAGGGCAGCAGCACGCCGATCAGCGGTTCGGCGTCGAGCGCCCGGCCAGCCAGGCCGGGGTTGCAGGCCCCGACGATGACGTAGCGACCCATGTCCTTGCCGATCTTGGCCTTCAGCGTGGCCTGCACGTCGATCTCCGTGAGCACCCCGAAGCCCTGGGCGGCGAGGGCCTCCTTGGTCCGCACCAGCGCCTCGTCGAACGGCAGGTCCAGGACCACCGACTCCTCGAACACCATCTCGGGACCTCCTCGGGTCGTCTCGGGCCACCGTAGGCCCCGGGACCATCGCCCGGGCAGGGCCAGAGGGCCCCTACCCCCTGGGATCCGACCCGATCCGGCTGGTTCCCTCAGGCTCGGTCGGTGCGCCGGAGGACCCGGAGGCTGCCGACGGCCCGGACCTCCTCGAACCGGCCCGACTCGAGCGCAGGCCGGTAGATGTGGTCGTGCGGGGCCTGGCCGCCGTCGGCCGGGTCGGCGAACACGTCGTGGATGCAGAGCGTGCCGCCCGGGACCACGTGCGGGGTCCAGCCCTCGTAGTCGAGCCGGGCCGGCTCGGCGCCGTGGCCGCCGTCGACGAAGAGGAAGGCGAGGGGCGTGGCCCACGCCGAGGCCACCGTCGGCGAGTCCCCCACCACCGCCACGACGGTCCCCTCGAGCCCGGCGTCGTGGATCGTCCTCCGGAACACCGGCAGCGTGTCCATCTTCCCGACGGCGGGGTCGACGAGGTCGGGCTCGTGCCACTCCCAGCCGGGCTGGTTCTCCTCGGAGCCCCGGTGGTGGTCCACGGTGAACAGGACCCGGCCCAGATCCCGGGCGGCGGCCCCGATCCACACCGAGGACTTGCCGCAGTAGGTGCCCACCTCGAGCAGCGGGCCCCGGACGGCCACGCCGAGCGCGGCCTCGTAGAGGGCGTCACCCTCAGCGGGCGGCATGAACCCGCGCGCCGCTTCGGCGTGCCGGCGCAGCTCGGGGTCCATCACCATCCGTCGTGGTGGATGATCCGATCCAGGTCCCGGCGAGGAGCGGGCTTGAAGTCGGTGCCCAGCGTGTGGGCGACGGGGATGAGGGCGCCCTGCATCACGTGGTCGGGCAGCCCGAGCAGCTCGGCCGCCGCCTTCTCCTGGATCAGGTGCAGGGTGGTCCAGCAGGTGCCGAGCCCCCGGGAGCGGGCGGCCAGCATGAAGCTCCACACGGCCGGCAGCAGCGATCCCCAGATGGCCGCCTGCAGGGCGACGGGCCCGCTGTCGGTGCGGCCCTGGATCACGGGGATGACGTGGACGGGCACCTCCCCCATGTGCTCGGCCAGGTACTGGGCCGAGCTGATGACGCGCCGGGTGGCCTCGACGTAGCCCGGGTCGTCCGCGGGCAGCGCCGCCACCGTGGCCTCCGGGTCGCCGTACATCATCTCGAACCCCTGCCGGTACCACTCCCCGAGCTGACGGCGCTTGTCGGGATCGGTCACCACGACGAAGTGCCAGCCCTGCGCGTTGCCGCCCGTGGGAGCCTGCGCCGCCAGCTCGATGCACTCCCGGATCAGCTCGGGCTCGACGGGTCGGGTGAGGTCGAGCCGCTTGCGGACGGAGCGGGTGGTGGAGAGGAGCTCGTCGGGGGTGAGGTCGAGGACAGGCGGCATGGGAGCCGACGCTAACCGGCTCCTGACCGGCCGGTCAGGCGGAGCCGACGGCGGCGTCGGGCTCCTGGGCGAGGACCTCGTCGAGCTCCGGCCGCCCGAACATGATCTGGTCGAGGAAGAGGAACTTCGCCACCCACAAGATGCCGAAGCCACCGATGCTGGCGGCCATCACCAGGAGGGTGGACTCCGACACGCCCTTGGCGAGGGTCACCAGCAGCGTGGACAGGACGAGGCCGGCGAGGGTGAACACCCAGAACGGGAGGACCTCCCGCCGGAAGCTGATCTTGCCGTCGCGGCTCCACACCCAGCGCTTGTTCAGCATGAACACCGGCACGGCGGTGAAGGACACGGCCACGACGTTCGACCAGGTGGGGTCGAGGTCCAGGATGCCGACGAAGAGCACGAGGAGGCTCTGGGTGATCGTGACGCCGACCACCGACACCATGGAGTACTTCACGGCCAGCTCGCCGCGACCTCCCGTGACGCGATCCAGCACGGCAGCGGGTGACATCCTCACGACATCGGAGGATACGGGCCCGACCTTGAGGCCATGGCATCGGGGGCCCGCCGCCGGGCACCCGTCAGTCGACGAGGGCGTTGGCCCGAGCCACCCGCCCGAGCCAGCGGGCGCTCTCCTTGGGGGTGCGCCGGAAGGTGGTGCGGTCCACCTCGACGAGGCCGAACCGCGGGCCGTACCCGAGGGCCCACTCGAAGTTGTCGAGCAGGCTCCAGCAGGTGTAGCCGCGCACGTCGATGCCGTCCGAGAGGCAGGCCAGCACCCCCTCGAGCGCCGTGCGGACGTAGGCGAGGCGCTGGGCGTCGTCGTCGGTGCCGATGCCGTTCTCGGTGACGAGGAGCGGCACCTCTCCGTTCGTGTAGGCCCAGGCCCGTCGGATCGTGGCCTCCAGCGCCTGGGGGTAGTACTCGTAGCCCATCGGGAGGACCGGCACCCCCTCCTCGGGGCCGAGCCGGCCCTCCGGCCCGATCCGCTGGCGCGAGTAGGTCTGCACGCCGATGAAGTCGTCGCCCGCGGTGGCGTCGAGGAACACGTCCTCCATGCTCCGGCGGATCTGGTCCCGCTTCGACTCGCCACCGTCGACGGCCTGGTAGTCGTCCATGGAGAGGGTGAGCCCCACCGGCACGCCGGGGGCCGCGGCGCGGATGGCCTCCACGGCCTTGCGGTGGGCGTCGACGAAGACCTCGTTGGCCCGCCGACGCAGGTCACGGTCCTGCTTCCCGGGCGGGAACACGCCGAGCAGGTAGCCGATGGTGGCCACGATGTTGGGCTCGTTGATCGTGCACGCGCGGCGCATCACGGGGGCCAGGTGGGCGGCGGCGCGCTCGCAGAAGGCGGCGAAGCGGTCGGCGGTGGCGGGCTCCACCCAGCCGCCCTGGTCGGCCAGCCACCGAGGGGTGGTGAAGTGGTGGAAGGTGATGACGGGCTCGATGCCCGCCTCGAGCAGCGCCTCGCCGAGCCGGAGGTAGTGGTCGAGCGCGGCGGTGCCGTGCTCGCCGTCCTCCGGTTCGATGCGGCTCCACTCGATGGAGAACCGGTAGGTGCCGAAGCCGAGCTCGGCCAACAGGGCGACGTCCTCGTCCCAGCGGTTCCAGCTGTCGCAGGCGTCACCGCTGGGTTCCACGCAGGGGCTGCCGGGGGTGTGCTCCCACCGCCACCAGTCGTTGTTCCAGTTGCCTCCCTCGATCTGGTGGGCGGCGGTGGCGGTGCCCCAGGCGAACCCGTCGGGAAAGGTGGTGGAGGCCATGGGGCGGCAAGGTACCCGGCCCGGGCTACGCGAGGATGAGCGGATGTCCCAGGACGCCGTCGACGCCCTCGTCCGCCTGCTCGACCTCGAGCCCATCGAGGTCAACATCTTCCGGGGGGTGTCGCCCGACGAGGACCGCCAGCGGGTCTTCGGGGGCCAGGTGGCCGGCCAGGCGCTGGTGGCGGCGGCCCGCACCGTCGAGCCGGGCCGCAGCGTCCACTCGCTCCACGCCTACTTCCTGCGACCAGGGGACCCGACGGTCCCGATCCTCTACGACGTCGACCGGATCCGGGACGGTCGCTCGTTCAGCACCCGCCGGGTCGTGGCCATCCAGCACGGGCGGGCCATCTTCAACGTGCAGGCCAGCTTCCAGGTCCCCGAGGAGGGGCTGGAGCACCAGGACCCGATGCCCGAGACGCCTGGGCCCGAGACCGTGCCGGACTTCAAGACCCGCATGGCGCCCTACCAGGAGTCGCTCGGCGACTGGTACCACCGGCCCCGCCCGATCGACACCCGCCACGTCGACTGGAGCCCCTCGGACCGCAACGAGGCCCTGCCGCCCTACCAGCGGGTGTGGCTGCGAGCCGACGGCCGGCTGACCGACGACCCGGTCCTGCACGCCTGCGTGCTCACCTACGCCAGCGACATGACGCTGCTCGACACCACCCTCCTGCCCCACGCCGGCCTCTGGCAGGACCCGAGCCTCTTCATGGCCAGCCTCGACCACGCCATGTGGTTCCACCGGCCGTTCCGGGCCGACGAGTGGCTGCTCTACAGCCAGGACACCCCCACCGCGTCGGCCGGGCGGGGCCTCGGCCGGGGCAGCATCTTCACCGCCGACGGCAGCCTCGCCGTCACGGTGGTGCAAGAAGGCCTGATCCGGGTGGGACGGCCGTGAGCCGCTCCCGTCGAGCGCTCCCGCTCCTCGTCGCCGCCGCGCTCGCCGCGTGCACCGGCACACGGGGAGAGGAGCCCGGCAACGAGGTCGAGGGCGACCCGACCACCACCGCCACCGAGCCGGCCGTCGAGACGACCTCCACCGCGCCGATCGAGCCCACGCTCGACGAGGTGTCGCTGACCCTGCAGGAGATCGCGGTGGCGGAGAACCCTGTCGCCCTTGCGGCCCGGCCCAGCTCACCGGACCTCTACGTCGCCGAGAAGGGCGGTCGTGTGCTCCGCATCGCCGTCACCACGTCCGGTCGGGACGAGACCCCCAGGTACCAGATCCAGCGGACACCGGTCCTCGACCTCTCCGACGAGGTCATCGACGAAGGCGAGCGGGGACTGCTCGGGCTGGCCTTCTCCACCGACGGCCGACGCCTGTACGTCGACTACACGGCTGAGCCGGACGGCCGCACCATGGTCGTGGAGTACGAGCTCGGCGACCGCGACGCCGTGGAGCGCGACTCGCGTCGGGTGCTGCTCGAGGTCGAGCAGCCCTACGCCAACCACAACGGCGGCCACCTGGCCGTCGGGCGGGACGGGTTCCTCTACATCGGGCTCGGCGACGGCGGGGGCGGTGGGGATCCCGAGGAGCACGGCCAGAACCCCGAGACGCTGCTGGGGTCGATCCTGCGCATCGACCCGCTCGCCCCCTCGGAGTCGCTCCCCTACGCCGTGCCGCCGGGCAACCCCTTCGCCGACGCCGCCGGCGGCGCCCCGGAGGTGTGGCTGTACGGGGTGCGCAACCCGTGGCGCTTCTCCTTCGACCGCACCACCGGGGACCTCTGGGTGGCCGACGTGGGCCAGAACGCCTGGGAGGAGATCACCTGGCTGCCGGCCACCGGCGGGTTCGACGCCGGGCGCGGCGCGAACCTCGGGTGGAACGAGGTCGAGGGCACGCACGAGTTCGACGGCGACAACCCGGAGGGGGCGGTGCTCCCGATCCACGAGTACAGCCACGACGACGGCGCCTGCTCGATCACCGGCGGCTACCTCTACCGGGGTTCGGCGATCCCAGACCTCCAGGGGGCGTACCTCTTCGCCGACTACTGCGCCCCCGGGCTGCGGGCCATCCAGGTACACGACGGCGCCGTGCTGGCCGAACGGGCCTGGCCCGAGCTGGGCGGTCCGCAGATCCAGTCCTTCGGGGAGGACGGCGACGGCGAGCTCTACGTCCTGTCGGCGGCGGGGCCGATCTCCAAGGTGGTCCCCGGGTGACCGAGCCGGCGCCCCGGGTCTTCCACCTGACAACGGCCGAGGCGTGGGCCCGCGCCCAGCACGACGGCGAGCTCGTGCCGGCCGGCTTCGCAGACGAGGGCTTCGTGCACTGCTCGACCCTGGAGCAGCTCGTGGGCACGATCCAGCGCCACTTTCCCCACGCCGCCTCCCTGGTCCTCCTCGAGCTCGCCCCGGAGCCGGTGGCGGCCGACCTCCGCTGGGAGGAGAGCCGTCCCGGTGAGCGGTACCCGCACCTCTACCGACCGCTGCGGGCGACGGACGTGCACACCGCCTGGGAGTGGCAGCGCGGCCCCGACGGTGGCGTGGAGCTGCCCGCCGACCTCGTCTGACCCTCAGCGGCGCCGCAGCACCGGCGCCGCCCAGCCGTCCTCCTCGCCGCAGGCCACCTCGTCGGCCCCCGGGTAGGCGGCGACCACCGCCGGGACCTGGTCGGCCAGCAGGCCGCTCAGCACGAGCGTGCCGCCCGGCGCGGCGAGGGCGAGCAGGTCCGGTGCGAGCTCCACGAGCACGCGCTGGCCGATGTTGGCGACCACCAGGTCGAAGGCCCCGGTCACCTCGCCGAGCGGGCCCAGGCTCGGGTCGATGCGGTCCGCCACGCCGTTGGCGGCGGCGTTGGCGGCCGTGGCCCGCACCGCCTCTGGGTCCACGTCCACTGCGGTCACGTGCCTCGAACCGAGCCGGGCCGCCACCACCGCCAGCACGCCGCTGCCGCACCCGACGTCGAGCACCCGGTCGCCCGGGCCGTGCGCCTCGATGGCGGCCACGGCCAGCCGGGTGGCGGGGTGGGAGCCGGATCCGAAGGCCCGCCCGGGGTCGAGCACCACGACGACGTCGTCGGCCGCCACCGCCTCGATGGGGAGCCAGGCCGGGTGGAGCACGACGCGACGTCCGGCCCGCACCGGGCGGGCGTGCGCTCGCCACGCGTCGAGGACCGAGTCGTCGACCGGGACCGCCTGGGCTCCCCATCGACCCCCCACCGCTCCGAGGTCGAGCACCTCCGCGGTGAGGAGCACGAGGCCGGGTCCGCTCGGCACCTCGGCGACGGCGCTGGCCCCGGCCTCCCACATGGCGTCGGCGGCCAGCTCCGCCTCTCGGGTCGGGACCTCCACCCGCACCACCACGCGCTCCTCGGCCATCGCCGGAGGGTACTCCCGGGCTCGCAGCCCTGACCCTGAGGGCGGGCGAGGCGGGGAGGCGGGGCAACGCCCGTAGCCTGGGTCACCTGATGCGACGCCTGTCCCCCGCTGCCGTCGTGGCCGCCATCGTGGCCGTCGCCGTGCTGACCGCCGGGACCTGGGAGCTCACCCGAAGCGAGGAGGTCGCCCCGAGCACCACCACCTCGGAGCCTCCGGCCACCACCTCGACCACCGAGGCGCCGAGCACCACCACGACCACCGCCGCCGCCACCACCACGACCGAGCCCGTCGACGTGTTCGCCCTCCAGCCGCCGCCCGCCGCCGGCGATCCGGTCGCCCTGGCCGCCCAGATCGAGGCGGCCGAGGCGGCCATCCGCGACCCGGCCAGCAGCGCGGTGGAGCTGGCCACCGCCGCGCTCTCCCAGCAGGTGGCCTACCGGGCCCTCGGCGCGAGGCCCGAGTGGGACGGGGAGGTGCTGGCCAGGCTCCCGGAGGCCCTCCGCGGCCCGGCCCAGCTCCACGTGGCGGCCCGCCGCGAGTTCCGAGCGATGCACCGGACGCTGTCCCCCACCATCCCGGCGTGGCAGATCGTCCCGCCGGCCCCGGCCGACGAGCTCCTCGCCCATTACCAGGCCGCCGAGGCCGAGTTCGGCATCCCGTGGCAGTACCTGGCCGCCATCAACCTCGTCGAGACGGCCACCGGCCGCATCCGGGGCACCTCCGTTGCGGGCGCCCAGGGCCCGATGCAGTTCATGCCTGCCACCTGGGAGGCCTACGGCGCCGGGGGCGACGTGAACGACCACCGCGACGCGATCATGGGCGCAGCCCGGTACCTGGCCGCCAACAACGGCGCCCAGGACATCGACTTCGCCCTGTTCCGCTACAACCGGAGCCAGCGCTACGTGCGAGGCGTCAAGCTCTACGCCGACCTCGTCGCCGAGCACCCACGCGCCTGGTTCGGCCTCTACCACTGGGGCGTCTGGTACCTCTCCGAGGCGGGCGAGGTCTACCTGCCGGTCGGCTTCCACGCCACCGAGCCGATCCCCGCCCGCGACTACCTCGCGTCTCGCTGAGCCCGATCGGCGGCCGGCTGCGGTCACCTACGCTCGGCGGCCGTGCCCGAGACCGAGACCGACGCCCGCCCCGACGAGCCCCCCACCTTCCGGCAGCACCGGTTCACCCCGCCGCCGGGAAGCACGGAGCTGATCCTCGTCCGCCACGGTGAGTCCGAGCCGGCCGTGCGCGGGCGGCCGTTCCCGACCATCGACGGCCACGGCGACCCGGCGCTGTCCCCGGAGGGACGGGAGCAGGCGGCCAAGGTCTGCGCCCGGCTGGCCAGCGAGCACATCGACGCCATCTACGTGACGAAGCTCCGCCGGACGCAGGAGACGGCGGCCGCCCTCGTGCTCAGCAGCGGCCTCGACCCGATCGTCGACCCGGACCTCCACGAGGTGCACCTCGGCGAGTGGGAAGGCGGCGCCTTCCGGTGGCACGTCGCCGAGGGCCACCCCGCCGCGCTGCGCATGTTCGAGGAGGAGCGCTGGGACGTGATCCCGGGGGCCGAGCCCCAGGCGGACTTCGCGGCCCGGGTGCAGCGCGGCGTCGAGCGGATCGCGGCGGCCCACCCGGATCAGCGGGTCGCCGTGTTCACCCACGGCGGGGTCATCGGCCAGATCCTCGCCCACGCCACCGGAGCGCGGGGCTTCGCCTTCGCCGGGTGCGACAACGCCTCGATCTCCCACCTGGTCGTCCAAGGGCCACGGTGGGTGCTGCGGCGCTTCAACGACACCACCCACCTGGACGAGGCGCTCACCACCGCCGCACAGCCCCCCACGTGACGGCGCCTCAGCGCAGGTTCTTGCACGGATGATGTGAAGATCGGCGGAGGCCGCCGGTAGCGTCAGCCGGCGTGACGGGGACCGGGGGACGATCGTGCTGACGCGGGTGCTGCGAGCGCACCTCGCCCCCTACCGCCGGACGCTGGCCGCCGTGGTGGCGTTCCAGACCATCCAGGTGGTGGCCGCGCTGGCCCTGCCCGCTCTGACCTCCCGCATCATCGACCGAGGCGTGCTGGCCGGAGACGTCGGGTTCATCCGACGCGAAGGCGCGCTGATGCTCGCCATCTCCTTCGTCCAGGGCACCTTCGCCATCGCCGCCGTGCGGTTCGGGGCGAGGGCAGCCATGGGCTTCGGGCGGGAGGTCCGCTCGTCGCTGTTCCACCGGGTCACGAGCTTCTCGGCCCGAGAGGTCGGGGCGTTCGGGGCGCCGTCGCTCATCACCCGCATCACCAACGACGTGCAGCAGGTCCAGATGCTCGTCGTCATGGCCGCCACGATGGCGGTCGCGGCGCCCATCACCCTCGTGGTCGGCCTCTTCATGGCCAACCGCGAGGACGCCGGGCTGTCGTGGGTCCTCGTGTTCGCCATCCCCATCGCCGGCGTCGTCCTCGGCTCGATCGTGGCCCAGATGGTCCCGGCCTTCCGGCTCGTGCAGGACCTGATCGACACGGTGAACCGGATCCTGCGGGAGCAGATCACCGGCATCCGGGTCGTCCGGGCGTTCGTGAGGGAGCCCGAGGAGACCCGCCGCTTCGAGGTGGCCAACGAGGACCTCACCCGGGTCTCGCTGCGGGCCGGTCGCCTGATGGCCTCGATGTTCCCAATGGCCAACCTGCTCATCAACCTGGCCAGCGTCGCCGTGATCTGGGTCGGCGCCGACCGCGTCAGCGACGGCGACCTGCAGATCGGGTCGCTGATCGCCTACCTGAGCTACCTCGTCCAGATCCTCATGTCGGTGGTGCTGGCGACCTTCATGCTGTCGATGGTCCCCCGGGCGTCGGTTGCCGCCGCTCGCATCCAGGAGGTGCTCGACACCGAGACCTCCGTGGTGCCGCCCCCCGACCCGGTGCGGACCCAGCCCAGCCCCGGCACGCTCGAGCTGCGCGGGGCGGGGTTCCACTACCCCGGCGCCGAGCGCCCGGTGCTGACGGGCGTCACGTTCCGCACCGATCCTGGCCAGACCACCGCCATCGTGGGCAGCACCGGCTCCGGCAAGACCACCCTCGCCGGCCTCATCCCCCGCCTCTTCGACGCCACGAGCGGCGAGGTGCTGGTGGGCGGGGTCGACGTCCGCCACCTCGACCCCAGCCTCCTGTGGGGCTCGATCGGCTACGTCCCCCAGAAGCCGTTCCTGTTCTCCGGGACCGTCGCCTCCAACCTGGCCTTCGGCAAGCCCGACGCCACCGAGGTGGAGATGTGGGAGGCGCTCGAGGTGGCGCAGGCGGCGGACTTCGTCCGAGCCATGCCCGGCGGGCTCGAGGCCCGCATCGAGCAGGGGGGCAGCAACGTCTCAGGCGGCCAGCGTCAGCGGCTGTCCATCGCCCGGGCGCTCGTGCGCAAGCCGGACCTCTACGTCTTCGACGACTCCTTCTCGGCCCTCGACCTGGTGACCGACGCCCGCCTGCGAGCTGCGCTCGCCCCCTACACGCGAGATGCCGCGGTGGTGATCGTGGCCCAGCGGGTGTCGACCATCGTCGATGCCGACGAGATCCTCGTGCTCGAGGACGGCTTGGTGCTCGGCCAGGGCACCCACCACGAGCTCCTCGCCACCTGCCCGACCTACGAGGAGATCGTCCAGTCCCAGATGGGCGAGCGGGGGGCGGCATGACGACCGTCGACGACCCGAAGCGCCCGAGCACCGACGGCACCGGCGACGACGAGCTCGACCTCGCGGCGCCCGAGACCCGGGCCTCGGGCCGGCACATGGCCATCGGTGTGCCGACCGCGAAGTCGGCCGACTTCGGAGGGTCGGTCCGCCGCCTGGCCGGCCTGCTCCTGGCCCAGCGGGGCACCCTCATCGCCATCGCGCTCACGGCGATCGGCGGCGCCGCGCTCAACGTGGTCGGCCCCCGCATCCTCGGCCACGCCACCGACGCGATCGTCGACGGGGTGGTCGGCGACGGCATCGACTTCGACCGGCTCCACGGGTACCTCCTCCAGGCGACCGGCCTGTACCTGGCCTCGACCGCGCTGTCGATCGGCACCTCGTGGCTGCTGGCCGGTGTCGTCCAGCGGCTCATGTTCGACCTCCGCCGCCGGGCCGAGGCGAAGGTCAACGCCCTCCCCCTCTCCTACATCGACCAGCAGGCACGGGGCGACCTGCTCAGCCGCGTCACCAACGACCTCGACAACCTGGCCCAGAGCCTCCAGCAGACCCTGAGCCAGATGCTCATCTCGGTGCTCCTCCTGCTCGGGGTGGCCGGGATGATGTTCGCGATCTCCCCGCTGCTGGCGCTCGTCACGCTCACGACGGTGCCGGTGTCGATCTGGGCGATGCGCTTCGTCGCCAAGCGGGCCCGGCCCCGCTTCATCGCCCAGTGGTCCTCCACCGGGGCCCTGAACGCCCACGTCGAGGAGACCTTCACCGGGCACGCCCTCGTGAAGGCCTACGGCCGCCAGCCGGAGGTGGAGGAGCGGTTCCGGCGCACCAACGACGAGCTGTTCGAGGCGTCGTTCGGTGCGCAGTTCATGTCGAGCCTCATGCAGCCGGCCACGATGTTCCTCGGCAACGTCCAGTACGTGCTCGTGGCGGTGGTCGGCGGGATGCGGGTGGCCAGCGGCGCCGTGACCGTCGGCGAGGTCCAGGCCTTCATCCAGTACGCCCGGCAGTTCTCGTTCCCGCTGACCCAGCTGGCGTCGGTCATGAACATCTTCCAGTCCGGCATCGCCTCGCTGGAGCGGATCCTCGAGCTCCTCGACGCCGAGGAGCAGGTCCCCGACCCGCCGGCCGACCCGGCGCCCACCCCCGCACGGGGGCGGGTCGAGTTCCGAGACGTGTCGTTCTCCTACTCCCCCGACCAACCCCTCATCGAGGGCCTGTCCCTCGTGGCCGAGCCCGGGCAGACCGTGGCCATCGTGGGCCCGACCGGCGCCGGCAAGACCACGCTCGTCAACCTCGTGATGCGCTTCTACGAGATCGACGCCGGCACGATCAGCCTCGACGGCCGGGACATCACCACCATCCCCCGCCGCCAGCTCCGCTCCAACGTGGGGATGGTCCTCCAGGACACGTGGCTCTTCGGCGGGACGATCCGCGACAACATCGCCTACGGGAACCCAGCCGCAACCGAGGAGCAGATCCTCGAGGCGGCCAGAGCCACCTTCGTGGACCGGTTCGTGCACTCGCTGCCGGACGGCTACGACACCGTGATCAACGAGGAGGGCGACAACATCAGCGCGGGCGAGAAGCAGCTGCTCACCATCGCCCGGGCCTTCCTCGCCGACCCGACGATCCTCATCCTCGACGAGGCCACCTCCTCGGTCGACACCCGCACCGAGGTCCTCATCCAGGAGGCGATGAACGCGCTGCGAGCCAACCGCACCAGCTTCGTGATCGCCCACCGGCTGTCGACCATCCGCCATGCGGACACGATCCTGGTGATGGAGGCGGGCCGGATCGTCGAGCAGGGCACCCACGACGCGCTGCTCGACCGGGGCGGGGCCTACGCCCGCCTCTACAACAGCCAGTTCGCCGGGGCGATGCTGGACGTGGACGCCGACCTCAGCTAGCCCTGCGGCCCGGGCGGGTGGCCCGGACCCACCGGCCTCAGCTGCGGTGGGCGGCCCGCTCGGCGGCCTCGTCGCGCAGGGCCTTGCCCCGCTCGAGGGCCTCGGCGCTCAGCGCCCTGCCCTTCTCCATCGCCTCGGCGCCCAGCACCTTGCCCTTCTCCATCGCCTCGGCGCCCAGCACCTTGCCGCGCTCTCGAGCCGCATCGACCCGGGGCGCGAGGTCGGCCTCGACCTCCTTCAGCCGCTTCCTGGCCGCGCGGCGGCCCTCGGCCGCCTCCTTGCGGGCGCGGTCAGCCGCCTTCACGGCCTCCTTCTGCGCCCGGTCGGCGGCCTTCCGACTGGCCTTGCCGGCCCTCTTGGCGGCCCGCCGGCCGCGTCGACCCGCTTCCCGGGCCTGCTCCTCGATGACCGGCTGGGCCGACTCGACGAGACCGCCGAGGCGCTCGAGCACCCCCTTGGCCTCCTTGGCCGTGCGCCGCTTCGCCTTGCGCCCCTTGGCCCTCGCCGCCTTCTTCGCCTCCGCCAACGACGTGAGCTCCGCCGCCCGGACCCGCCGCTGCGCCTCCTTGATCCGCTCGTCGGCCTCGGCCCGCAGGAGCTGCTCGCGCTCGAGCTCCTGCTCGGCCTTCCGACGGCCGTCCTCAGCCCGCCGCAGCTTCTCCTTCTTGGAGCGGAACGGGACCACCCCGAGGGTGGCGACGGACACGGTCTTGCGGATGAGCCCCACGGGCAGCCTCCTGCGATCGACGGCGCCCCCATCCTTACCCCACCACCCCCGCCTGCCAACCGGCCCGCCCCGGGCGCCACCGGTGGAGCGGGCCACGGAGGGATCGGTAGCGTCGCCGCCCATGGCCCCCCGGACCGGACCGCTGCAGGACCTCCGGGTCATCGACCTGTCGACGGTCCTCGCCGGGCCGAACACCGCCCGGTACCTGGCCGACTTCGGGGCGGACGTCATCAAGGTGGAGCGGCCTGGCGGGGACGGCCTGCGTCGCCTGGCCTGGCCGGACCCCCGCGACGGCGAGGGCCTCTGGTGGAAGCTCGTGAACCGCAACAAGCGCACCATCGTCCTGGACCTCAAGGCCGACGGCGACCGTGAGCTGCTGCTCGAGCTGCTCGACGGCGCCCACGTGCTGATCGAGAACCTCCGCCCCGGCGGCCTCGAGCGGCTCGGCCTCGCCCCCGACGACCTGCTGCGCCGCAACCCCCGGCTCGTGATCACCCGGGTGTCGGGCTTCGGGCTCGACGGGCCCTACGCCAGCCGGCCGGGCTTCGCCACCGTCGCCGAGGGCATGTCCGGGTTCGCGGCGCTGAACGGCGAGCCCGGCGGGACCCCGCTCCCTCCACCCATCGCGCTCACCGACGAGGTGACCGGACTCGCCGGCGCCTTCGCCACGATGGTGGCGCTGCACTCGGGGGTGGGTCAGGTGGTGGACGTCAACCTGCTCGAGTCGATGCTGCAGATGATGGGCCCCCTGGTGAGCCTGTACGCCGTGCGGGGCGAGCAGCAGGAGCGGCTCGGCGCGGGTCTGCCCTACACCGTCCCGAGGGGCACCTACCGCTGCGCCGACGGCCGCTGGATCGTGGTGTCGACCAGCAGCGAGGGGGTCGCCCGGCGCGTCATGGAGGTGCTGGACCTCGGCGACGACGAGCGCTTCACCACCTCCGCCGGCCGGGCCGCACACCGCCACGAGGTGGAGGCGGCCATGGCCGCGTGGTGCGCCATCCGAACCCAGGCCGAGGCCATCGCCGAGCTCACCGCCGCCGATGCCGCCGTCGGGCCGGTCATGGACATGGCCGCCCTCGCCGCCGATCCCCACGTCCAGGCCCGGGCGGCCATCGACCGCGTGGGCGACACGCCGATGCAGACCCTGATCGCCCGCCTCTCCGCGACCCCGGGTGCCCTGCGCCACGAGGGCCGCCCGCTCGACGCCGACGGCGACGCGATCCGCAGCTCCGGCTGGGCCTGACCGGCGGACCTGACGGCGGGGTCGCCGAAACCTGACAGGTCCTGACCACGATGAGTCCTAGGTTCGCGAGGCGTCCGAACGAAGCGCGCCGAGGCGGGGCGCCCGTGGAGACACCGATCGCGTCCAGGAGGACCCCATGCCCGATGCCATCCGAGCCACCGGCCTGACGAAGCGCTTCGGCGACGTCACGGCCCTCGACGGGCTCGACCTCCACGTTGCCGAAGGCACCGTCCTCGGCATGCTCGGTCCCAACGGCGCCGGGAAGACCACCGCGGTCTCGATCCTCACCACGCTGCTCGAGCCCGACAGCGGCGAGGCCACGATCGCCGGAGCCGACCTCCGCACCGAGCCCGGCCGGGTTCGGGAGCGGATCGGTCTCTCGGGCCAGTACGCGGCCGTCGACGAGGTGCTCACCGGCTACGAGAACCTCGAGATGATCGGCCGGCTCTACCGGCTCGGGCGGGCCCGGGCCCGGGCGCGGGCCACCGAGCTGCTCGAGCGGTTCGACCTCGTGGAGGCCGCGAACCGCCCCGTGAAGACCTACTCCGGCGGCATGCGCCGCCGCCTCGACCTCGCCGGGGCGCTCGTGGCCGAGCCTCCCGTGCTCTTCCTCGACGAGCCCACCACCGGCCTGGACCCACGCAGCCGCCTCGAGCTCTGGAGCGTCATCCGCGAGCTCGTGGGCCGGGGCGCCACGCTGCTCCTCACCACCCAGTACCTCGAGGAGGCCGACCAGCTGGCCGACGAGATCCTCGTCGTCGACCACGGCCGCGAGCTCGCCCGGGGCACCGCCCACCAGCTGAAGCTGCAGGTGGGAGGGGAGCGCATCCACGTCACCGTCGACGCGCCCGAGCACCTCGCTGCGGCCGAGAAGGTCCTCTCCGCCCTGGCCGTGGGCGACGTGGAGGTGGACGTCGAGGCGCGCAGCCTCCTGGCTCCCATCTCGGGCGGGGCCCGGGTGCTCACCACCGCCCTCCGGCAGCTCGACGACCACGGCGTCGGGATCAGCGACGTCGGCCTGCGCCGGCCCACGCTCGACGACGTCTTCCTGACCCTCACCGGCCACGTCGCCGAGCCGGAGGCCGACGGCACCGGCGCCGGCAGGCCACCCGATGACCGGTCGTCGGCCGCCCACCAGCCGGACGGGTCCAGCGCATCGCCCACCCAGCTCACCGAGGAGGTGCCGTCGTGAACAGGTTCGTCGCCGCCCTCTCCGACGCCAACGTCGTAGCCCGCCGCAACCTCATCAAGATCACCCGGGTGCCCGAGGTGCTCGTGTTCGTCTTGCTGTCCCCCATCATGTTCGTGCTGCTCTTCGGCTACGTCTTCGGCAGCTCGATCGACATCCCGGGCACCAGCTACCGGGAGTTCCTGATCGCGGGGATCTTCGCCCAGACGGTCATGTTCGGAGCCACGTTCACCGGCACCGGGATCGCCGAGGACATGCAGAAGGGGATCATCAACCGGTTCCGCTCCCTGCCCATGGCCCGCTCGGCCGTGCTGGCGGGCCGCACCGCCTCCGACGTGATCTACAACGTCCTCTCGATCGCCATCATGGCGATCACCGGGCTCCTCGTCGGCTGGCGGATCCGGGGCTCGATCCTCGAGGCGCTCCTCGGGTTCGTGCTCCTGCTGCTCTTCTCGTACGCGATCTCGTGGGTGATGGCGCTGATCGCCCTGCTCGTCCCGAGCGTCGAGGTCATCAACAACGCCTCGTTCATGGTGATCTTCCCGCTGACGTTCGTGGCCAACACCTTCGTGCCCGCCGAGAACCTGCCCGGACCGCTGCAGGCCTTCGCCGAGTGGAACCCGGTCTCGTCGGTCACGCAGGCGGCTCGGGAGCTGTTCGGGAACATCCCTCCCGGCACGCCCGAGCCCACCGCGTGGCCCCTGCAGAACCCGGTCCTCTACACCCTCATCTGGGTGGTCGTGATCGTGGCCGTCTTCGCCCCGCTGGCCGTGGCCCGCTACCAGCGCAGCGCCGCCCGGTGATTGCCGCGTGACCCACGCCGCCCCACGGGCGGCGGCCGACGCGTCGCGGTGACCGCCGGCGCCCGGACCGCGCTGCGGCCACGATCCGTCACCCTCGTCCTCTGCCGCAGCGACGGCGGGGTGGTGGGCGCCCTCCCACCCTTCGAGGTCGAGCTGCCGTGGTGGCAGGAGGTGGCCGACGTGGTGGACGAGGCCCGCGCTGTCCACGGCGCTGAGGTCGTCATCCTGCGGCTGCTCGAGGCCGAGCCCAGCCCGTTCTGCGCCGGCGGCGCCGTCACCTACCTCGCTGAGGTGATGGGCGACCCGGGCCGAGCGGTCCAGCCCTGGCCGGGCGCCCTCGATCCCGGGGAGGACCTGCGAGCAACCTGGGCTCGGGTGGGAGGACCGGGGGCCGACCTCGCCTGGGCCGACACCGCCCTCATAGACCGGGGCCGAGCCCGGACGGGCCCGGCCCGCCAGATCCGGACCTGGAACCTCTCGAGCCTCTGGCGGCTACCGACCACCGGCGGCCCGTGCTGGCTCAAGGTGGTCCCGCCCTTCTTCGCGCACGAGGGAGCGGTCCTCGCCCACCTCGACGCGGAGCGGGTCCCCCCGCTCGTGGCCGCCGACGGCCCGCGCATCCTCGTCGACGAGGTCCCCGGGCCCGGTCGCTACGGCGCCTCGGGGCCGGTGCTGGCTGAGATGGTCGACCTCCTCGTGGCGCTCCAGGGCCGGTGGGTCGGTCGGGTGGACGAGCTGGTTGGGCTGGGAGCGCCGGACTGGCGGAGCGGGCCGCTCACCGCGCTGCTCGCGGCGCTCGTGGAACGCCGAGGACCGACCCTCGACCCTTCGATCGCGGAGGGCCTCGAGGAGCTCGTCACCGGCCTCCCGGAGCGGTTCGACGCGGTGGGGTCCTGTGGGCTGCCCGACACCATCGTCCACGGCGACTTCCACCGGGGCAACCTGCGGGGCCCCGAGGGGTCGCTGGTGCTCCTCGACTGGGGGGACTGCGGGGCCGGACAGCCCATGCTGGACCAGGCCGCCTTCCTCGAGGGCTTGGACCCGGAGGATGAGCACGCGGTCAAGCAGGCGTGGTCGGCAGCCTGGCGCCGCCTGGTCCCGGGCTGCGATCCCGACCGGGCCGCCGCGCTGCTGGCGCCGGTGAGCGCCCTGCGCCAGGCCCTCATCTACGACACCTTCCTCGCCGGCATCGAGCCGACCGAGCGCATCTACCACCAGGACGACCCCGCCCGCTGGCTCACCCGCGCCGCGCATCTGGCCTAGGGCCACCGGGTCGCCACGGGATCGGGCGGGTGGTCGACGGCGGCTGCGTGCTGCTCGCTGACGAGTGGCGCGGCGGCGGACCCGCCCGTCACCTCAGAGAGCGCGCACCATCCGGGCGGCGAGGCCGAAGCTCGAGGGCCTCGGGGTGCGCTAGGAGCAGGGCGCGCTGGTCGTCGTGGGAGAGCGACGAGCGACGGAAGACCGCATCCAGCCGGGCCACCATCACCGGGGCCGGACGTCACACGGTGCCCCCTCCCGGAGAGGGGGCACCGTGTCAGCAGGAAGCTGCGTTCGAAGGGGGTCGGTCAGTCGACGGTGAGCTCGGCCACCATCCCGTGGGCGAGGTGGGGCGGGCCACCGGGGACCTCGGGCGGGCCGCCCGGGCTGGCGGCCGCGGCCTCGAGGTAGGCGGCCGGGTCGGCGCCGGTGGGGATGGCACAGAGCAGCAGTACCGGCCGGGCTCGGCGAGGGTGCCGTCACCCACCGCCGGGATGGTCTCGCCGCCGGGCGCCTGCAGCAGGACCGCAGCCGGCTCGCCGAGGATCCCCATGGACTCCTCCTGGGGCAGCGCCATGATCTCCGACAGGGACCGCTCCTCGTCGTCGGGGACCCGGAAGGCCACCAGCTCGTGCAGCTCGCTCTCGGACTCGTTGACGATCTCGAGCCGGGTGCCCGCCGGGACGGACTCCGGCACGTCCTCGAAGCCGAAGTCCACGAGCCGGATGGTGACGGTGGAGGGTGCGTCGGGGACGGTGGTCGAGCTCACCGGCTCGGCGGTGTCGTCCGAATCGTCACCGCAGGCGGCGAGGCCGGCCACCGCGACGAGGGACAGCCCGATCAGCGCCAGGCGGCGCCGGGTGGTGCTGGCGGCGCGGCGGTCGCCGGCGAGGGTGAAGGGGGTCTTGCGCATCTGGTTCGCTCCTGGGTCCGGGGCGCCCGTCGCCGCTCCACACCCGGACCATCCACCGCTGCGCTTGGGGCCCGCTTGGCTCTCGCTTCGCGCCCGACTCCAAGCCGTCGCCAAGCGGTCGGCCACCGGGGCGACACCGCCGACCTGGGGCCCACCCGGGCCCAGGTCGGCGACCTCGTGCACGAGGACGTCGCCCTCGCGCTCCGGAGCTCGGCGGTCAGACCACCCGGCGGTTGATCAGCTGCGTGCTGGCACCCGGCAGGTAGGCCCTGCTGGCCTTCTCGTCGAGGAGCTGGGCGAAGGGGGCGTCACCAGCGAGCGCCTCGCTGGCCGCCTGGACCTGATCGATGGAGTCGTAGAGGGCGATCCAGCCGACCTCGCCGTAGACACCCGTCTGCGACATGCCGAACGACGTCGGCCGGCCGGTGATGGCCTTGGCCCGCTGGGCGATCTCGACGCCGAGCACTGCAGCGTCGACGGCGGCTCCCGGGGCGGTGACGGCCCGGACCACGGTGGAGTACCGCGCGGTGGCGACGCCGTCGCGGTCGGCGTGGACGAGGCGGACGAGCCCGTCGGTGGCCGTGCCGTCGGTGTAGCTGCCCCCCTCCTGCACGAGCTCCAGGTAGCCCGGATCCGCCATCAGCTTCTCCTCCATGGACGACAGCGTGGCGAGGTCCTCGACCGCCGTGCTCCAGGTGAGCCGGCCCACGTCGGGAGACATCGTCGAGCTCCACAGCAGCACGGGGGTGTCAGCGATCGCATTCACCTTCTCGGTGATCTTGACCGACCACGCCATCGAGTCGAGCAGGTTGCCGCGGGCGAGCTGGACAGATCGGGTGAAGAGGTACGTCATGGGCGGGATCCCCCTGTTCAGGGCCGGCAGGCGCCGGCAGGCCTCGATCGAACGCCTCCCCTGTTACAGATCCGCCTCACCCCGTAGGGTCCTCCGTAGGAGGGGCGAACAGCGATGGAGCTTCGGGTGCTCGGCCCGCTCCGTGTGCTGGGGGACGGGGGACGGCCGATCAGGATCGCCAGCCGCTCGCAGCGACGGCTGCTCAGCCGTCTCGCCGTGGACGCCGGCGCCGTCGTCCGCACCGGCCTGCTCGAGGACGATCTCGGGCTCACGCCGAGTGCGCTCCGGACCAGCATCAGCCGGCTCCGGCTCGTGATCGGCGCCGAGCACCTCCTCACGACACCGCCTGGCTACGAGCTCGCGGTCGACGAGGTCGACGCCGCCGCCTTCGAGGCCGAGCTGGCTCGGGCACGTGCCGCGCCCGCGGCCGCGGCCCGGTCGGCGATCGAGTCAGCGCTCAGGCGATGGTCCGGCGATGCCTACGCCGAGGTCGCGCACGAGCCCTGGGCCGCGGCCGAGGTGGCCCGGCTGGCCGAGCTGCGCGCGGGCGCCGTCGAGGATCTGGTCGAGCTGCTGCTCGACGGGGGCGAGACGGCGCTCGCGCTGGCCACCCTCGAGCCCCACCTGACCGCCCACCCCTTCCGCGACCGCCCCCAGGTCCTGCACCTCCGAGCACTCGTGGCGGCAGGGCGTCGCACCGACGCCCTGCGCTCGTTCCAGCTCCACCGACGCCGCCTCGTCGAGGAGATCGGCACCGAGCCCTCACCCGAGCTCGTGGAGCTGGACCGCGCCATCGCCCGTGGCCAGCCGATCGAGCTGCCAGGGCGCGCCGGGCTCCCGGAGCGAGGGCCCGACGCCCGGCGGGCGACAGCGCTGCCGGCGCCGCTCAGCTCCTTCGTCGGCCGGCGCGAGGAGCTGGCTGCGGTGGCACCCCTGGTGGTCGCCCATCGCCTGGTGACGCTCACCGGCGCCGGTGGGTGCGGCAAGACGCGACTCGCACTCGAGCTGGCCACCCGGTCCGCCTCGACCCACCCTGGCGGCGCGTGGTGGATCGAGCTCAGCCAGCTCGGCGACGCATCGCACCTCGCCGACCAGGTCGCCCTCGCCACTGGGCTGGCGCCGTGGTCGGGTGGTGACCTCGTTCCGGCGCTCGCCGCGGTCCTCGGCGGCCACGGTCCCGCCCTCGTGGTCTTCGACAACGCCGAGCACGTGATCGAGCCGGTCGCAGCGCTCGTCGAGCACCTCATCACGAGCGCCCCCGAGGTCCACGTGCTGGTGACCAGCCGCGAGCCGCTGGGGCTGGCGGGAGAGCGGATCTGGCGGGTGCCGCCGCTGTCCGCCGCGGCGCCCGCGGCAGCGCAGGGCGACCTCGAGGCCTCGGACAGCGCTCGCCTGTTCCTCGAGCGGGCGCGGGCGGCGCGGCCGGGTCTGGTCGTCGGGGAGGCCGAGGTCGCGCACGTCGTCGCCATCTGCGACGGGCTGGATGGGCTGCCCCTGGCCCTGGAGCTGGCGGCGGCGCAGGCCCGCACGCTGCCGCTCGACCGGGTGGCCAGCGGGGTCGACGACGCGCTGCGCTGGCTCAGCCGAGCGACCCACTCCCCGCTCGCTCGCCACCAGACGCTCCACGCCTCGATCGCGTGGAGCGTGGACCTCGTGGGCCCGGCCGAGCGGTCAGTGCTCACCCGGTTGGCCGCCTTCCGCGGTTGGTTCTCCCTCGATGCCGCAGCAGCGGTGGGATCCGACGACGACCTCGCCCCGGAGAAGGTGGTCCACGCGCTCAGCCGTCTGGTCGACGCCAGCCTCCTGCAGCTCGACGACGCCTCCGGGCGATACCGGATGCTGAGCACGGTGCGGCAGTTCTGCCTGCAGCGCATCCGGGGGACGCCCGAGCTGGACCGGGTTCGAGCTGCGCACACGAGCTACGTCGCGCGCTGGTGCACCGAGGTGGGTGAGGGCGTGCACGGCATCGAGCGAGGGCCGCTCCTGCGTGAGATGCCCGACGTCGTGGCGGCCATGGAGTGGGCCCGGGCCCACGCTCCGCTCGATGCGCTGCGCATGTGCGCGGGACTCGCGTCCGTGCGCAGCGCGCTGGGGCACACCGGTGCGCTAGCCGAGACCTGGGACTGGCTCATGGCGTTCGACCGCGATGGCGACCACGCGGCTGACTGGGCGACCGCCGTCGCCGCGCTGCTGTCGGCGGCCACCGGGCTCGTCGCCGACACCTCCGGGGTCGTGGACGCCGTCCTCGAGCGGCTTCCGCCCGACCGCCGCCGCGCCCACGGCTGGCTCACGCGCGGGGCAGCCATGGTGCCGGCCTACCGAGGCGACCTCGATCCGATCGGCGCCTACGCCGACAGGATCGTCGCCGACGAGGACGACATGGAGAGCTCCATCTACGTGGGCTTCTGCGCCTACATGCTGGCGCTCAGCGGCCGCCTGGAGGAGTGCGACCACCGGATCGGCCAGCTGCGCCGCCTGACGCGGCGCCGCGGGGCGCCGTTCTGCGTGGACACCGTCGGCAACGGCTTCGCGGCGGCGCTGCTCATGTCGGTCCACCGTGGGGACCTCCAGGGCGCGGCCCGCCACGCCGCTGGCCCGGTGCCCGACGACCCGGCCTTCGCCATGACCTCCGCCGCCGTGCTCGCGCAGGTGGGCCTCCTCAGGCTCGAGCCGGAGCTCCTCGACGTCGCTGCCGGCTGGGCGCAGCGCGGGACGATCCCGCTGCTCGCCTTCCTCCCGACCTTCGTCGACTGCTGCCGAGCGGTCGTCGACGGGGACGCACCCCGGGCGGCGGACCTCGCCGAGCAGTACTGGGAGCAGGCTGCGGTCGTGCCGGTGTCAAGGCTGCAACCCCTGCCCCTGCTCACCGCCGCTCTGCTCGCGGCGGGACGGGACGCCGCCGCCCGCTCGATCGTGGACGAGGGCGAGGGGCTCGCCGCCGCCATGGGCGACGCTCCGCTGCCCACGGCCGCCGTCCTCCACGGCCGCGCCCAGCTGGCGCTCCACGCCGGCCACGCAGCGGCGGCGGTCGAGCCCGCTGAGGCGCTGCTCGACATGGCCGACGCGCACGGGCTCCGGTTGCAGGGCATCGACGCCCTGGAGCTGCTCGCCCAGGTCCACGGCGCGGACCGCGAGCTCCGGCCCCGGGCCGAGCTGGTGCAGGCCGCCGCCCGGGAGCGCGCCGCCACGGGATACCGCTTCTCCCTGACGGCACCCGAACCGCGGTGACCCCGCCCGCCATCGGGCGCCCGACCGACCTGCGATGGGTCCTGACCCATCTCTTGGAGGAGACCGCCCGGCCGGCCACGCCGACATCCTGCGCGGGCTCCTGGACAGCACGACCGGCCGGTAGCTCCGTCGATCGCGAAGGGGCTACGCCTCGAGGGTGAACCGGTAGACGTTCGTCTCCCGCTCGACGAAGCCGACCTTCTTGTAGAGGGCGTTGGCGGCCTTGCGGCTCGGACGGCTGGTGAGGTCGACGGTGATGCAGCCGAGCTCCTGGGCGCGGGCGAGCATGGCCTCGGTGAGGCGGCGGCCGATGCCCTGGCCGCTCACGGCCTCGTCCACGATCACGTCCTCCACCCAGGCTCGCTGCCCGGTGGGGATGGGGAACACGGCGAGCGTGGACACCCCGACGATCCCGCCGTCGTCGACGGCCAGGAACTGGGTGATGGCCTGGTGGTCGAGCATGGCCCGCACGGCCTCGAGCGAGGGCGGCGGGTTGGATCGCGACAGCTGGGGCACCAGGGTGACCAGGGCCTCGGTGAGGCGCTCGGCATCGTCGGGTCCGGCGATCGAGATGGTCACGGCCATGGCGACCGACGGTACCCGCCCCGGTCAGTCCCGCTCGGGGAGGGGCTGGGGCGGTGGCGGACCGACGTAGCGAGCCGACGGGCGGATGATGCGGTTGTCGGCGGCCTGCTCGAGGAGGTTGGCGCACCAGCCGATCACCCGGCTCGACGCGAAGGTGGGCGTGAACAGCTCGCGGGGCAGCCCGCAGTGGTCCATGACGACACCGGCGTAGAACTCCACGTTGGCGTACAGGTCCCGTCCGGGCTTGAGCTCGGCCAGCACCTCCACGACGGTCTGCTCGACCTCCTTGGCGAAGTCGATCTTCTCGGCCCCGATGCGCTCGGCCACGCCGCGGAGGAAGACGGACCGGGGGTCGTCGGTCTTGTAGACCCGGTGGCCGAAGCCCATGATCTTCTCGCCCTTGGTGACCGCGTCGACGAGGTAGGGCCGAGCGTTGTCGACCGTGCCGATGGCGTCGAGCAGGTCCAGCGCCCGGGAGGGCGCCCCGCCGTGCAGCGGTCCGGACAGCGCACCCATGCCGCCCACGACCGCGGCGGCCACGTCCGCTCCCGCCGAGCAGATCACCCGGGCCGTGAAGGTGGACGCGTTGAAGCCGTGGTCGATGGTGGTGATCTGGTACTGCTCGACGCCGCGGCCCTTCTCCGGGTCGGGCTCCTCGCCGGTCAGCATCCAGAGGTAGTTGGCGCCGTAGCCGAGGTCGTCCCGGGGCTCGATCGGCTCCCGGCCCTGCTGGAGGCGGTGCACCGCCATGATGAGCGTGGGCATGACGGCGCACAGCTGCAGGGCGTTGCGGCGCCGCTCGGCGTGGTCGATGTCGAGCGTGGGCTGGAACCCCTCGGCGGCCCCCACCATCGAGATGGCCGAGCGCACCGCCTCCATCACCGTCCGGCTCGACGCCGCCAGGGCCGGCAGGAGCCCGGCCACCGACTCGGGTACCCGGCGCAGCGGCCGCACCTCGGCGAGGAACGCCTCCCGCTCGGCCCGGGACGGCAGGTGCCCGTCGAAGAGGAGGAACCACACGTCCTCCAGCGGGAGGTGGTCGGCGAGGGCGACCGCGTCGTACTGGCGGTAGTGGTAGAAGCCCTCCAAGCCGCGGACGTCGCCGACGGTGGTCTCGGCCACGATCACGCCCTCGAGCCCGGGTGGCGCCTCGATCGTCGACGGGTGCACCACGGGCTGGATCTGGGCCAGCTCGGTGAGTGAGCGCAGCGACACCACCCCGACGAGCCGGCCGTCCTCCACCACCGGCAGGTGTCGGTAGTGGTGCTCCTTGAACCGGGCGAACGCCTCGATCACGGGCAGGTCGGGGGCGGCCGTGTCGACCGGCTGGGTCATCCACTCGCTGACCTTGGTGTCGGCGGCGGCCGCGCCGGTGGCGCTGAAGCGCACGAGGTCTCGCTCGGTGAGGATCCCGATCGGCCGCTCACCGTCCACCACGATGGCCGAGCCCTTGCCTCGCACCTGCATCCGCGCCGCCACCTCCTCGATCGTCTCGGCGGGCAGGGCGGTCACGGCCGGCGAGGTCATGGCCTCGCCGACCGTCCGGACGGTCGATGGGGCAGCCATGGCCGTGAGCCTACCGAGCCGTCCCGGGGGAGGCCCGGGCTTCGGACCGGCACGACAGGCGATGTTCATGACCTCGCGACGAGGACGACACCGTGCGCTGCCCGGCCGGTCACATCGGGGTGTGAGCATGACCGCATGCCCTCGCTCACGAGCCTCCTCCGAGCCCTCGGCAACGAGCGGGCGGTCGCCAACGCGAGCGCCCTCCTCGAGAGCCGGAGGCGAGAGGACTGGCTCGTCGCCGGTCTGGCGCGGCGGCTCGACCGGCACGAGGGCGTGGACCAGGCCACCTCGGGCGGCGACAGCGGCGTGGCCGCCCGAACGGCGATCTGAGCCGGTCCCGGTACCCTCCCCCCGGTGCCGGGACCGGCTCAGCTGGTCCGGTCCATGCGGCGCTTGAGCGCCCAGCCTCCGACGCCCACCGCGACCAGGGCGGCGATCCCGGAGCCCACCAGCCACGGGGTGGCGTCCTGGCTGCCGTCGTCGCGCTGCTCGACCTCGAGGGTCGTGCCCTCCCGCCGGGTCGAGGAGGTGGTGGGCTCCGACGTGGTGGTCGTGGGCGGCTCAGCGGTCGACGAGGTGGGGTTCGGGTTGGGAGCCAGCACGAGACGGGGCGCCGGGTAGCTGCCCTCCGCCGGGTCCTCCTCCTCCTGGATCCAGGCCAGCTCCCCCGCCTCGGTGGTCTGGATGGTCTTGAACAGGACCTCGCCCTCGACGTCGGGCAGGGTGACCCGCAGCGGGAACGCCGCCGGGACGCCATCGGACACCGGCCCGCCGCTCCAGGTCACCGTGCCCGCGGCTGCGTCGACCTCGATGGACCAGCCCGGCACCTCGGGCGCGTCGACCACCTCGGTCCCCTCCGGCAGGAGGACCTCGAGGCCCGTGGTGGCGGTGCCGTCCTTGCCGTGCTGGAAGGTGAACGTGATCGTGGTCGTAGCGCCCGCCACCGCCTCCTCGGCCTCCACGTCCACGTGCGCAGCCGCGGGGATGGCCACGGCCACCACGGCCACCGTCGCGAGCGCAGGGAGGGCGAGCAGTCGTCGGAGCATGGGGGGATCGTCGCACGAGCGGCCCGGCCGGTTCCCATCGACCACCCGCAGCCCCACCGAGGTCCGGGTCATCGCCGGTACCGTGGGGCCATGGAGCACGTTCGCTGGGCCATCCGCCCCGAGCTCCGCCACCCGGTGGTCATCGCAGCCTTCGAGGGGTGGAACGACGCCGGTGACGCCGCCACCAGCGCCGTCCGCTACCTGGTGGACCGCTGGGACCTCGACCCCGTGGCCGAGATCGACCCGGAGGAGTTCTACGACTTCACCACCACCCGGCCCGAGGTCCACCTCGACGACGACGGCCGGCGCTCCATCGAGTGGCCGGCCACCGAGGTGTTCGCCGGCTCCACCCCCGATGCCGGGGACGTGGTGATCGTGGTCGGAGCCGAGCCGCAGCTGCGGTGGCGCACCTACGCCGGCGAGCTCACCGAGCTCGTCCAGGAGCTGGGCGCGCGTCTGGGCATCACCGTGGGCGCCCTGCTGGCCGAGGTCCCGCACACCCGCCCCACCGCCGTCGTCGGCACCGCCGAGCAGCCAGACCTGATCCCCGGCTTCGAGCTGCGCCGCTCCACCTACGAGGGGCCCACCGGCATCGTGGGCGTGCTCCACGACGCCTGGCGCCAGGCCGGTCTCGACGCCGCGTCGCTCTGGGCCACCGTCCCCTCCTACGTGCCCGGTGCGCCGTCGCCCAAGGCCACCCTCGCCCTCGTGGAGCGGATCACCGCCCTGCTCCGCACCTCGGTCGTCACCACCGACCTCGAGATCGCGTCGGCGTCCTACGAGCGCCAGGTCAGCGAGCTCGTCGAAGCCGACGAGGAGACCTCCAGCTACGTGGCCAACCTCGAGGAGCGTCACGACGCGGAGCCCGAGCCCGACCAGATCCCCAGCGCCGACTCCATCGCCGAGGAGGTCGAGCGCTTCCTGCGGGAGCAGTGACCCGTCGCCCTCGGCCGCCCCGTCGAGCTAGGCGGGCGGTGCGTGGCGGGGCCAGGGGGCGGTCTGCTCCCAGATCCTCGCCAGGCGGAGGGGCAGCTCGTCCTCGTGGCGGCGGGCGGTGATCTGGAGGCCCACCGGCAGGCCGTCGGCGGTGAGCCCAGCGGGGACGGAGATCGACGGGTTCCAGCAGAGGTTGGCCAGCATCGTGAACGGTGTGGCCATGGCGCCGCCGGGCGGGGGGCCCTCCGCCGCGAAGGCGGGGACCGCGGTGGTGGGGGTGAGGAGGACGTCGACCTCGGCGAAGAGGGCTGCGACGTCGAGGGTGAGCCGCTCGCGGCGACGGACCGCCTTGGCGTACTTGGACACCGGGAACCCCTCGGTCTGCTCCAGGACCCCGCGCACGTAGCGGGTGACGTCCTCGGCCACGCCCGGCCACATGTCCTCCTCGAGGGAGAGCCACAGGTCCATCGCCCCGCTGCTCAGCCAGGCCCGGACCGGGTCGGTGAGGTGCACCGGCTCGTCGTCCATCGCCAGGCCCGCCGCCGCTCCCAGGCGGCGGGCGGCCGCCTCGGCCACCCGGGCGACCTCCGGGTCGACGTGCTCGACGAAGCCGAGGTCGAGCGACCAGCGCGCCCTCAGCCCGGCCACCTCGAGGGTCTCGATCGCAGCCTCGTAGGACAGCCCCGGCGCGGGGAGGGACAGGCGGTCACGGTCGTCCGGGCCTGCGGTCACGTCGAGGTGACGGGCGCTGTCCGCCACCGTGGTGGTGAGCAGCCCGAACACCGCCGTCTGCGAGCCGCTGGGGCCGGGGTGAGGGATCCGCCCGTGGCTGGGCTTCATCCCCACCAGGCCGCTGAACGCGGCGGGGATCCGGGTGGAGCCACCCCCGTCGCTGGCGGTCCCGCAAGGGATGAGCCCCGCCGCCACCGCCGCCGCGGTGCCGCCCGAGGACCCCCCGGGGGTGCGGTCGAGGGCCCAGGGGTTGCGGGTGATGCCCCAGGCCTTCGTCTTGGTGAAGCTCAGGGTGCCGAACTCGGGCGCCGCCGTCTTGCCGATGGGGACCGCGCCGGCGGCACGGAGGCGGGCCACGTGCACCGAGTCGGCGGCCACCGGCGCCCGACCCTTGAAGGCCAGCGACCCGTGGCTGGTCGGCATCCCTGCGCAGTCCTCCAGGTCCTTCACGCCGATCGGCACCCCGGCGAAGGGGCCGGGGTCGTCGCCCGCGGCCACCGCGGCATCGACCGCCTCGGCCGCCTCGCGGGCCAGCCGCTCGTCCAGGTGCACGAACGCGTTCAGGGGCTCGTTCCCGGCCGACACCTCGGCGAGGCAGGCCTCCAGCACCTCGACGGCTCGGCGCTCCCCTGAGCGCACCGCCGACGCGATCTCGATCGCGGTCTCCTCCACCGGCTCCCCCTGAGGTCTGCGTGAGGCGCACCCACGACGCCCCGGTCGAACCTAGTCGGCGTCGGCGCCGTGCCAGTGCGGCACGCGGGGCTCGTCGTAGAGCACGTCGACGGCCTCGCCGCGGATGGCGGCGAAGGCGGTGGCGCCCCACTGCGGCAGGCCGACCGTCATCGGGGGCAGCTCGTCCTCGGCGAACCACCCGACGTCCGCCGTCTCCAGCGGGTGGGCCTGCAGCTCCCCGCCGGTGGCCCGGCAGAGGAACACGATCGAGTAGAGGGGGATGCGGGTGAAGCCCATGCGCATGCCGTCGAGCACGGCGATCACGCGCTCGGGCACGCACTCGATGCCCGTCTCCTCCTTCACCTCCTTCACCGCGACCTCGCTGGCCGAGTAGCCGACGTCGCACCAGCCCGTGGGGTAGAGCCACACGCCGGAGTCGGCCCGCTGCACGAGGAGGATGCGGCCCTCGCCGTCGTGGACGACCGCGCCGACGGCGGCCTTCGGGGTCACGTACCCGGCCACCCCCTGGCCGACGCTTCGCATCCACTCGTCAACGTAGTCCTCGACGTCGAGGTCCTCGTCGGCGCGGGCCGCGGCGCGCATGTCGGCTGCGATGTGCAGCACCTCCTCGAAGCGCTCCCGCTCGTAGAGGCTCTCGGTGAAGCCCAGCCCGGTGCGGGCGATCCCGGCCAGCGCCTCGGACCAGCGGAGCAGGTCGGCATGGGTGGCGGGCAGGCGGTCGGCCATGGCCCGACGCTACTCAGCCCCCCGCTCCGGATGGGGTGCTCGGGACCCCGCGCTCTTGCGAACCTCGAGGACGGTCTTGTGGTCTGAAGCTCGCAAGAACGGGCGAGGCGGGGGTCAGCGGGCCAGCTCGTGCAGGAGCGCCCGCTCGACCTCCACGATGACGGCCGGGTCCTCGAGCTTGCCCCCTGAGGCGCCCCGCACGTAGAAGGCGTCGACCACCCGGTCGCCGAGCGTCTGGACCTTGGCCGACACGATGTCGAGCTGGAGGTCGGCGAGCGCCCGGGTGATGCGGTAGAGCACCCCCATCGAGTCGGGAGCGTGCACCTCGATCACGGTGGCCACGTGGGAGGCGTCGTTGTCCACGTGGATGCGGGGTGGGGCCTGCATGAGGGCCTTGGCCGGGCGGCCGCCGTAGGCACGGGCCCGTTCGGCCAGGCGGGCCTCGAGGGCCAGACGGCCGTCCAGCACCTTGGCCAGGTCGGCCTCGACCCTGTCCCAGCTGATGGTCGGGCCGAAGCTCGACTCCACCCGGAGCACCTCGAGGGCCATGCCGTCGAGGCTGGTGACAGCGGCGTCGAGCACGCCGAGGCCGTGCAGGGCCAGCACCCCCGTGACCCGACTGAGGAGGCCCGGCCGGTCGGCGGTGACGACGGTGAGCACGTCCCCCGCCCCGTCGATGACCTGGCGGCCGGCGCGCAGCAGCGCGGCCTGCTCCGCGTCGGGGAAGTCCGCCCGCAGGTCGTCGGCGGAGCCCCCCTCGAGCAGGTGGGCCACCCGGCCCGTCAGGTCCCGCACCAGCTCCGCCTTCCATCGGCCCCACGCCGCCGGGCCGGTGGCGAGGCTGTCGGCCTCCGTGAGCGCGGCGAGCAGGGCGAGCGTGCGGGCGTCGCCCACCGCGTCGGCCACCAGCGCCAGGGTGGCGGGGTCGTCCAGGTCGCGGCGGGTGGCCACGTCGGGCAGCAGGAGGTGGTGGCGCACCATCGCCTGCAGGACCTGCACGTCCTCGGGCGGGAACCCCATGCGGGACCCGATCTCGGCCAGCAGCTCGATCCCCACCTCCGTGTGGTCGCCGGGCAGGCCCTTGCCGATGTCGTGCAGCAGGGTCCCGACCACGAGCAGGTCCGGCCGGTCGGTCCGAGCGACGAGGTCGGCGGCGCCGGCGGCGGCCTCCAGCAGGTGCCGGTCCACGGTGAAGCGGTGGTAGGCGTTGCGCTGCGGCTTGCTGCGGACGTGCTCCCACTCGGGCACGACCACGGACCAGAGCCCGACCTGGTCGAGCGCCTCGACCACGGGGATGGCGGCCGGGCCGGTCAGCAGCAGCTCCACGAAGTCGGCCCGGATCGGCGGGGGCCACGGCACCGGCAGGGCCGGCCGGGTCGACGCCAGGGCCTCCAGCGAGGCGCGATGGATCCGGGTGCCGCCGGTGGCGGCCGCCCGGGCGGCACGGAGCAGGAGCCCGGGATCGGTCGTCGGGTCGGCCTCGACGGTGAGGTGGACCTCGCCGTCTCGGAGCGCGATGCCCGGCCCGAGCGCCTTGTCCCGACGGCCCCAGAACCCGAAGGGCCCGGCGAGCGAGGCCTCGATGCGTCGCCAGGCGTCGTCGCTGCGCCAGGCGATCGTGCGGGCCGCCGACGCCACCTCGTGCATGAGGGCGTCCGCCGACTCCATGCCCATGGCCTCGGCCACCGCGTCCTGCTCCTCCAGGAGGAGGACGTCGCTGGCGCGGCCCGTGCGGCGGTGCAGCTCGACGCGGGTGGAGAGCAGCACGTCGTAGGCGGAGCGGAGGGCGGAGTCGTCGCCCTCCCACAGCAGGCTCCGCGCCGCCTCGGCCCAGCCGAGGGCGTGGACGTCGCGCAACCCCCCTCGCCCCTCCTTCAGGTCGGGCTCGAGCAGGAAGGCCACCTCGCCGGCCTTCGCGTGCCGGGCCTCCACCCGGCTGGCCAGCTCGCCCAGCCAGCGCTTGGCGCGCTTCTGCCACTGCTGCAGGGCCTGCGCGCCAAGGTCCTCGGTGAGGGCAAGCTCGCCGGCCAGGTGGCGGACCTGCAGGAGGGAGGTGGCGGTGTCGAGGTCGTCGGCGGCCAGCGCCAGAGCCTCCTTGGGGGTGCGCACGGCGTGGCCGAGCTTCACCCCCTCGTCCCACACCGGGTACCAGATGCGATCGGCGAGGGCCCCGATGTCCCGGCGACCGTCGTGGAGGAGGAGCACGTCGATGTCCGAGCCGAGGCTGAGCTCGGCCCGCCCGTACCCGCCCACCGCCACCAGGGCGACACCGGCCGCGTGGGAGGTCCCGGCCGCCTCGTCGAAGAGCCCGGCCATCCACGCATCGACGAGGTCGCTGTAGCGGCGGCAGAGGTCCCGCCCGACGAGCGACCGGTCAGCGTGCAGCGCGGCGCGATCCGGGGCCTGGGCCATGCCAGAGTCTGCCAGCCGGGCGGGTCCCGTGATCGCGCCGCCGAGCGCCGGGCCAGACGCCGTTCAGCCTGGCGTCAGGTGGGACTCAGACCTGGCCGGCCAGCACCCGGGCCGCCACCGCCACCGGGTCCCACACGCTCGAGAACGGCGGGGCGTAGGCGAGGTCCAGGTCGACCACCTCGTCCACCCGCAGGCGGGCGTGGAGGGCGGTGGCGATGGTGTCGATCCGCTTGGCCGCGGTGATCCCGCCGATGATCTGCCCGCCGAGGAGCCGGCCCGTGCCCCGCTCCGCGACGAGCTTCACCGTCATCGGCTCGGCGTCGTGCATGTACGAGGCGCGGGTGGTGGTGTCGATCGAGGCGGCCACCGCGTCGATGGCGGCCACGTCGGCCTCCACCTCCGTGAGCCCGGTGCGGGCCACCTCCAGGCTGCACACCTTCGTGATCGCGGTGCCGACGACGCCGGGGAAGGTGGCGTAGCCCCCGCCCAGGTTGATGCCGGCCACCCGACCCTGCTTGTTGGCGACGGTGCCGAGGGCCACGTGGATCGGCCGGCTGGAGACGAGGTGCCAGGACTCGCAGCAGTCACCCGCCGCGTAGACCCCGTCGAGGTTCGTGCGCTGGCGTCGATCCACCGACAGGGCGCCCCTCACCCCGGTGGCTACGCCCGCCTCGGCGGCCAGCTCGGCGTTGGGCGTGACCCCGAGGCCGAGCAGCACGAGGTCCGCCGGGAGCCGTCCGCCGTCGCGCAACAGCACCTGGCCGGGCTCGAAGCCCTCGACCGGGCTGCTGAGGCGCACGTCGATCCCCATCTTCCTCATGGGCTCGACGAGGCGCTGCGCCATGTCCGCGTCGAGGGTGCGCATGAGCTGGTCCTCGCCCTCCACCACGGTCACGTCGGCCCCCCAGCGCTTGAAGGCCTCCGCCATCTCGAGGCCGATGTAGCCGCCGCCGACCACCACCACGCTGCGGCAGCCCCGGCTCCGGGCGTGGTCGAGGAGCACCTTGGCGTCGTCGAGGGTCTGGACGCCCTTTACGTGGTCGAGGTCGATCCCCGGCAGGGGCGGCCGCGTGGGTCGGGCCCCGGTGGCCACCACCAGCGAGTCGTAGCCGAGCTGGATGGTGCGGCCGTGCTGGTGGTCCCGCACCTCGACCTGGCGGCGAGCGTGGTCGATCGCCATCGCCTCGTGGCGCATCCGGACGTCGATGCGGGCCCTCTCCCGGTGCTCCTGGGGGCTGCGGGCGACGAGGTCCTCGAGCGCCTCGACGTCGCCGGCCACGAGGTACGGGATGCCGCAGGCGGAGTAGCTCGTCCAGCTCCCGCGCTCGAGGGCCACGATCTCGAGGTAGGGCTGACGGCGCCGGGCCTGCATGGCCGCCGACATGCCTGCGGCATCGCCTCCGATGACCACCAGTCGATCAGCCATGGGAGGTGAGGCTACCGGCGCGGCCGTGCGAGACTTCCCGGATGGCTGTGCGGGAGGACTGTCGGCACTACTCGACGCGCACGATCGCCACGGGTGAGGTCGTGCAGCGCTGCCGGGTGGGGATGGCCGAGCTGGCGCCGTTCGCGTGCCCGGAGGACTGCCTCTTCGTCGAGCCGCGCTCCATCACCGACGCCGGCTGGCAGCGCTTCGACAAGGACGACGACTGACCCCGGGGTGAGCCCGCTCTTCGCCTTCGAGGACGTCGTGCTCGAGCTCGATGGCCGGCGGGTGCTGGACGGCGTCCGGGCCGAGCTGCCCGACGACGGGGTGACCTGCCTGGTCGGCCCCTCCGGCAGCGGCAAGTCCACGCTCCTGCGGCTCTGCAACCGGTTGGAGGTGCCGACGGCGGGGACGGTGCGGTTCCGGGGGCGGGACGTGGCCGCCCTCGACCCGCTGGAGCACCGGCGCCAGGTCGGGATGGTGTTCCAGCGACCCACGCCCTTCCCCGGCTCGGTACGGGCCAACCTGCAGGTGGCCCGCCCGGAGGCCGATGACGCCGCCCTCGAGGCGGCCCTGGAGCGGGCGGCCCTGCCGGCCAGCTTCCTCGACCGGGTGGCCGACGACCTCTCGGGCGGCGAGGCGCAGCGGATGTGCCTGGCCCGCACCCTCGTCACCGAGCCCGAGGTCCTGCTGATGGACGAGCCCACCTCGTCGCTCGACCCCGAGGCCACCAAGGATCTCGAGCGCCTCGCCCGCCAGCTCGCCGAGCAGCGGGTCCGGATCGTGTGGGTGTCCCACGACCCGGAGCAGGTGGATCGCATCGCCGACGCCCGCTTCGTCGTCGAGGACGGGACGGTGCGCCGTGGCTGAGGGGGCGATCGGTTGGGACGGCCTGGCCGCCTCCCTGCTGCTGGTGGCGGTGGCCGTGAGCCTGTCGGTCTGGCGCCGACTGGGCCTCGAGGCCACGATCCTGTGGGCCTGCGCCCGGGCCATGGGGCAGCTCCTGCTGGTCGGCTACGCGCTGGCCGCGCTCATCGACGACGATGCCCCGGTCCCCCTCGCCTGGGCCTGGGTGGTGGGCATGGTGCTGTTCGCCGCGGCCACCGTGCAGCGCCGCACCCCGGAGGTGCCCGGTGCCTTCCTCCTCGCCCTCGCCGCCACGGGCACCTCGGCTGCGCTGAGCCTGGGCGTGGTGTTCGGCCTCGACGTGTACGAGGCCGTCCCTCGGGCGATCATCCCGATCGCCGGGATGATGGTCGGCAACTCGATCGGCGGCACCGTCACCGCGTCGCGCCGGGTCATCGGCGAGCTGGCCGACAACCGGGCCGAGATCGAGGCCCGGCTGTCGCTCGGCCTGCCCTGGCCGGAGGCGTCCCGCCGGTTCGTGCGGTCGGCCCTGCGCACCGCGCTGGTCAGCCAGATCGAGAGCACGAAGGCGGTCGGGCTCGTGTTCCTGCCCGGTGCCATGACCGGCCTCATCCTCGCCGGGGCCGACCCGGTCGACGCGGTGCTCGTTCAGGCGGCGGTGATGTTCCTCATCCTCGGCTGCGTGGCCACCAACGCCGCCATCGTCGGCCTCGGCCTCACCCGACGGCTCTTCACCCCGGACCACCGGCTCGTCCCCCTCGCCCGGCCCACCAGCTAGCGCCCGCCCCGTCGTGGCGGACGGGGTGCGGGGATGCGACCATGGCGCCCGTGTCGGGCGGTGGGGCGTCGATCGTGGTCGTGGAGGACGATCCGAGCATCGCGGCGCTCGTGGCGATGTACCTGCGCGACGCTGGCTTCGAGGTCTTCTCGGCCGGCGACGCTGAGGCCGGGCAGGCCGCGGTCCGCTCCCAGGTGCCCGACCTCGTGGTGGCCGACATCGGCCTCCCCGGAGCGATGGACGGCTTGGAGCTCTGCCGTCAGCTCCGCGCCACGAGCCGGGTCCCGATCATCCTCCTGACCGCCCGCGGCGAGGAGATCGACCGGGTCCTCGGACTCGAGCTGGGAGCGGACGACTACGTCACCAAGCCCTTCTCACCGCGGGAGCTGGTGGCGAGGGTCCGGGCCGTGTTGCGACGGGTCAACGAGCCCACCGGGGAGCGGCCGCCGGTCCACCGCATCGGCGCCCTCGAGGTCGACACCGGCCGACGGGAGGTCCGGGTCGACGGGACGCCCGTCGAGCTGACCGTGCGGGAGATGAACCTGCTCGTCTACCTGGCCGAGAACCGGGGGCTCGCCCTGTCCCGGCGCCAGCTGCTGGACGGGGCGTGGGGTCCCGACTGGTACGGCGACGAGCGGACCGTCGACGTGCACGTCCGTCAGCTCCGCAAGAAGCTGGCGGACGCCCTGCCGCTGGTCACCCTGTTCGGCACCGGCTACCGGCTGGACTGATGCGCCGGCGCTTCGCGGCGACGATCGTCGGCACCGTGGTCGTCACCCTCGTCCTGGCCGGTGCCTGCACGCTCGCACTGGCCGAGCTCGGCGCCCGCCGCTACGCCGAGGACGAGCTCCGCCAGCAGACCAGCTCGGTGAGCGAGTCGCTGTCGGACGCGGGCGCGACCCGGCTCGTCCCCGGAGGGCAGGCGCAGCGCGTCCTCCTCGCCGTCCGGCAGGCGCTGCGGCTCGAGGGGGCGGCGGTGGCCCAGCTCGAGGCGGACGGGACGCTGCGCGCCGCCCTGCCCGCGGGAGTGGCGCTCGACGAGCGCGACATCGCCGCGCTGCGTCGCGGCGAGACCGTCTCGGGGCGTTCGGGCCGGCTGGTGTGGGCCGCCTCGCTCGTGCAGCGGGGCGACGAGGCAGGCGTCGTGGTGCTCAGCGATCGAGTCGCGCTCGCGCTGGGCGGCAGCTGGGTCTGGTTCGCCTCGGCGGCGGGCGTCGTCGTGCTGCTCGCGCTGCTGGTCTCCTCGCGGTTGGCCGGGTCGCTCGCCGGTCCCGTGCGCCAGGCGGCCGACGCGAGCCGCCGGATCGCCGGCGGGGACCTCGGGGTGCGGGTGCCCGAGCCCGCACCCGGCGCCGACGACGAGCTGGCCGAGCTCAACCGATCGATCAACGCGATGGCGGCGTCACTGGAGCGGTCCCGGCGCCTCGACCAGCAGCTCCTGCTGTCCGTCTCCCATGACCTCCGCACCCCCCTGACCTCGATCCAGGGCTACGCGGAGGGCATCGCCGACGGCACCGTCACCGATGCCCGGCAGGCAGGATCGGTGATCCTCGCCGAGTCGCGCCGCCTCAGCCGCCTCGTGCGCGACCTGCTGGAGCTGGCCCGGCTCGACGCCCGGCAGCTGTCCATCGAGCCCGTCGAGCTCAGCTTGCTCGACCTGGTGGCGGCCTGCCTGGAGGGCTTCGCCCCCGAGGCCTCGGCCGCTGGGGTGTCCCTCCTCCTCGACCCTCGCTCGACCGACGCGACGGTGCACGCCGATCCCGACCGGCTGGCTCAGGTCATGGCCAACCTGATCGAGAACGCCCTCCGCTTCGCGCGGTCGCAGGTCGTGGTGCAGCTCAGCGCCGATGGGGCCCGGGTCCGGGTCTGCGTCGACGACGACGGCCCCGGCATCGAACCCGACGACCGCTCCCAGGTGTTCGAGCGGCTCTTCGTGGCGAGGCGCGCCCCTCGCCGGGCGGAGACGTCGTCGGGACTCGGACTGGCGATCGTGCGCCAGCTCGTGGACGCCATGGGCGGCCGCACCGGGGTGGACGACTCCCCGCTGGGCGGGGCTCGTCTCTGGTTCGACCTCCCGAGCCGCCCCTCACAGGATCCGAACAACTCCCTCACGCGGCGTTGAGCTGCGTCGGCGAGGCTGGCGAGCATGCTCCTCCTCCGACGGGCGGCGAAGAGCCAGACCGAGGTCCGCAGCCAGGTCGCGCACCTGGTGCGGCGGCTGGCGTTCGGCCTGCCGGCGGCTGAGATCGACGCCCTGGCCGAGCTGGGCTACGACGGCGCAGTCGACGCGCTCTGCCGGTTCGACCGGCCCGACCCGGGCGCGGACGCCGTCGAGCCCCCCACGTTCCGGACCGCGGACCACCTGGCGGCCCGGCGGAGCGGCGACGACGCAGCCCGCGCCGCGTCGGCGGCCGCGCTGCGAGACGAGCGCCGGGGCCTCGTGCTCTGGTGGGTGCGACGCATGGTGGCGGCCCAGCACCCCGCCCAGGAGAAGCTCACGTTCCTCTGGCACGACCACTTCGCCACCAGCCTCCGCAAGGTCCAGTACCCCGAGCTGATGCACCTCCAGCAGCGCACCCTGCACCGCTTCGGACCGGGCCGCTTCGACGAGCTGGTGCACGAGGTGGCCCGCGACCCGGCGATGCTGATCTGGCTGGACGGCCGCTCGAGCACGGGCCGAGCCCCCAACGAGAACTTCGCCCGGGAGCTGCTCGAGCTCTTCACCCTCGGCCACGCCGGACACCACGGCGCGGGGTCCTACACCGAGCAGGACGTGGCCGCCGCCGCCCGAGCCCTCACCGGGTGGGTCATCGACCCGACCCGCGGAGCCCGCTTCGTGCCCAGCCGCCACGACGACGGCACGAAGTCGCTGCTCGGCGTCAGCGGGCCGCTCGGGCTGGACGAGGTCGTGTCGATCGTCACCTCCCACCCGGCCTGCGCGCCGCACGTCGTGGCCAGCCTGTGGAGCAAGCTCGTAGCTCCCGCGGCTCCCGACGCGCCCGCCATCGAGGCCCTGGCCGCCGAGTTCGCCCGAGATCTCGACGTGGCGGCCCTGGTGCGCCGCATCGTGTCGCACCCGGAGTTCCTGGCTCCGAGCGCTCGTGGCGCGCTGGTCCGCCCCCCGGTCGACTACGTCGTCGGCATCGCCCGGAGCCTCAGCCTGGAGCTGGACGAGCGGGTGCTGCTGGTGCTGGCCGGTCTGGGGCAGGTCCCCTTCGCCCCACCGGACGTGGACGGGTGGCCGACCAACGAGCCGTGGCTCTCCACGTCGTCCGCGCTCCTCCGGCTCCAGCTCGCCACCGCCGTCGCGTCCCAGCCGGCGGTCGTGGACCAGGTGCCGGCGCGCTCGAGCCAGCGCGCCGACGCCCTCGCCCGCCTGCTGGGCGTCGACGGGTGGTCGGAGGCCACGGCGAGCGCCATCGGGTCCGCCGCCAGCCCCGCCGACGCCGTCACCGTCGCCATCGTCTCACCCGAGGTGGTCGTCGCATGACACCGCAGCGCCTGACCCGCCGCCGCTTCCTCCAAGGAGCGACCGCCCTGGGTGCCGTCTCGACGCTGGGCGCCTGTCGGGGTGGCACCGATGCCGCCCGACCAGCTCCCACCACCGCGGCTGACCCCGGGCCGCCCGCCCCGCCGCCGAGCCAGGGCACCCTGGTCGTCGTGACGCTGGCGGGAGGCAACGACGCCCTCAACACCGTCGTGCCGGTGGACGACCCCGCGTACCTGCGGCTCCGGGGTGGCCTGGCCGTCGACCCGTCCACCACCCACGACCTCGGCGATGGCTTCGCCCTCCATCCCGCCCTGGTCGGCTGCAAGGCGCTCTGGGACGAGCAGCGCCTGGCCGTCGTTCACGGCGTGGGCTTCGACGGCCTGGACCGCAGCCACTTCCACTGCATGGACGTGTGGCAGTCCGGCGACACCGACCTGACCGCGACCGGGTGGATCGGACGCTGGCTCGATGCCGTCAGCTCCGATCCGCTCGACGCCGTCGTGGTCGGCCAGCGCCTCCCGCTGCTGGGGCGAGGTGGTCGGAGATCGGCGGCGGTCGTGGCACCCGGGCCCTTCGACCTGCCCGGCGACCCCGCCCTGCACGAGGTGCTGGCCAGGATGGTGGGCTCCGATCGAGGTCGCAGCCCCTTGGCGGCCCGGTCGGCCGCCGCCACCCGTGATCTGCTGGAGGTCAGCAGCCGGTTGTCGCCCGTGCTCGCCGGCGCCGCAGCCGACGACACGCTCGCTGGGCAGCTGGAGACCGTGGCCGCCGGGATCGAGGCGGACCTCCCCACCCGTGTCTGGGCCGTCGAGCTGGGAGGGTTCGACACCCACGCCGACCAGGCCCCGACCCACGAGGCGCTGCTGGGCGAGCTCGACACGGCGCTGTCCGGCTTCCTCGCCCGCACGGACGGGCGGCCGGTGACGGTGCTCGTCTACAGCGAGTTCGGGCGCCGGGTGGCACCCAACGGCAGCGACGGCACGGACCACGGCGGGGCCGGCACGATGCTCCTGGCCGGCACCGTCGCTGCCGGCCACCACGGCGAGCCCCCACCTCTCGATCGCCTCGCCGACGGCGACCTGGTCACGACCGTCGACTTCCGTTCTGTGTACGGCGGCGTGCTCGAGGGCGTCCTCGGCGTCCCCGCCACGGACGTGCTCGGCGCTGCGCCGAGGCCGCTCGCCCTGATCTGATCGACCCCCGCGTCGAGGTCCAGAGGCGGGCCGGTCAGGGGTGGTCGGCTCGGCGGCGGCGCAGGATCACGTGGGCCTTGGCGGCGCCCCACACCAGGCCGGGCTCGTGGACGGACGGGTCGACGTCCCCGAAGGAGCCGGGGACCAGGTCGTAGGCGTCATCGGGGAACAGCCGCTTGGCCTGATCGTCCCGGTGGACGGGCGGCACGCCCGACGCCGCCAAGGCCATCGTGGCGTGGTGCACGGCCCGGCGGACGAGCGCCAGCGGGTTGGTGCGCTGCTCGTCGACGTCGGTGGCCATCAGCGCCCGCAGGGCGGGCAGCACCTCCGCCTCGGCGGCGGTGGCGGCGGTGTCGGCCCGCTCCACGACAAGAGCCGGGGCCGGCTGGCCCTGCCAGGCCTCCCACCGCGCCAGGACCACCCGCCGCACCCACGGCCCGAGCGACCGCTCGAGCGCGTCGACGAGCGCCCCGGCGTGGGCGGCGAGGGCAGCGAGGTCGTCGGGGTCGTCGGCGGGGTGCGCCACCCTCCCATCCTGGCCCCGGAGGAGCGGGGTGCCATGCTGGCTCGCCATGCGCCGCGCCCGCCGCCCGACCGCCGCCCTCGGGGGCTGACGTGCGGATCCGGGCGCTGTCGGTGTTCGAGGGGGTGGTGTACCACTGCTGGTGCGTGGATCGGGCCCAGCCCTGCCGGCCGACCCTCGAGGTGGAGGCACTCCTGCGCCCGGGAGACGCCGACGCCGGTCCGCTGCTCCTCTCGGTGGCCGACTACGTGGTGATGGCGGGCGGGCGCGAGGCGGCTGAGCCCTGCCTCGAGCAGCTCGCCGCCAAGGGCCGCCTCGTGGACCACCTCGACGTGCCCCACATCGCCTTCCCCACCTGGACGCGCGTCCTCCCGGAGGAACCCGAGAGCTAGAGGAGCTGGTCGAAGCCGCCGCTCCGCAGCCCCGCGAGGTCGAGGGTGACCCAGCGGTAGCCGGCGGCGGCCACGGCCGCCACGACGTCGTGGCGCTTCGCCACCACCGCCTCGATGTCGACCTCGGGCACCTCGATGCGAGCCACGTCGCCGTGGTGGCGGACCCGGAGGTCGCGGAAGCCGAGGTGGTGGAGGGCGGCCTCGGCCCGTTCGACGGCGCTCAGCCGACCCAGCGTGACCGGCGTCCCGTACGGGAGCCGGGAGGCGAGGCAGGCGGCGGCGGGCTTGTCCCAGGTGGGCAGGCCGAGCTCCTTGGACCACGCCCTCACATCGGCCTTGGTGAAGCCGGCGTCGACGAGCGGGAACTCGGCGCCCCGCTCCGACGCCGCACGCTGCCCGGGCCGGTGGTCGCCCAGGTCGTCGAGGTTGACGCCGAGCACCACGGTGGCCGCCTCGGCCTCCGCCACCGGGCCCAACGCGGCCATGAGGGCGTCCTTGCACCAGTAGCAGCGGTCCCCGTCGTTGCGGGCGTACTCGGGGTTGTGCAGCTCGTCGGTCTCGACCTCCACCCAGCGCATCCCCCACCCCGCCGCCAGCTCGGCGCAGGCGAGGCGCTCCTCCCCGGGCAGGGAGGGGGAGACGGCGGTGGCGGCCAGCGCCCGCTCACCGAGCGTGTCGTGGGCCACCCAGGCGAGGAAGGCCGAGTCGGCGCCGCCGGAGAAGGCCACCACCACAGAGCCGAGCTCCTGCAGCCGCTCCCGCAGCGCCCCGAGGGAGGCCTCAGGCATCGAGGACCTCGATCCGGATCCGCTTGTTGCCCTTGCCCTTGCTCTCGGTCTTCACCACCCGGATCCGGCCGACCTCGGCCGTGGAGGCCACGTGGGTGCCGCCGTCGGCCTGCTTGTCGAGGCCCACGATGTCGACCACCCGGATCTCCGAGACCGTCTCCGGGATGAGGCTGACCTTGGTGCGGATCAGGTCCTCGTCGAGCACCGCCTCGGACCGGGGGAGGAACGACACCCGGATCGGGTGGTCGGCGGCCAGCGCCTCGTTGACGAGCTCCTCCACCCGGGCTCCGAACCCCTCCGGGGTGGGGTCGAGCTCGAAGTCCATGCGGGCGACGAGCGGCTCCATGTTGCCCCCCGTCACCGGGACGCCCCACTCGTTCCAGATGACGCCGCAGAGCACGTGGAGCGCGGTGTGGGTCCGCATCAGGGCGTGGCGACGGTCCCAGTCGACCTCTCCGTGGACCCGCTCCCCCACCGCCGGAGGCTCCCCCTCGAGGGTGTGCCACACGGTGTCCCCCTCCTTCGAGACGGCGGTGACCGCCCGACCGGCGAGGGTGCCGGTGTCGTGGGGCTGTCCGCCGCCGGTCGGGTAGAAGGCGGTGCGGTCGAGCGCCACGTGGTCCCCGTCGACGGCGGTGACCGAGGCGTCGAAGGTGCGGAGGTAGGCGTCCCGCAGGTGCAGCAGCTCGGTGCCCATCGCCCGCCAGTGTGCCCCGACGGCGACCGACACCGCCCATCGGGTGGCACCATTGTCGGAGCGAGGGCGCGCCCAGCGACCCGCGCCGGCACTGCCCTCACGGGCCCGTCTGGTCCGGTTAACAGCACCGCAACAACCAGGTGTGTAGTGTCCGCGTCCACCATGAGGCCCAGGAAGCTGGGCAAGGGGAGGCAACCAACACATGAGGCACAGAAGGACCGTTCGGTTCGGAGCGGCGCTCTGCTCGCTGGCCCTCGTGGTCGCGGCCTGCGGCGACGACGACGAAGAACCGGCTGACACGACCGAGGCTCCGGCCGACGACGGCGGCGACGACGGCGGCAGCAGCGGAGGCGGCGGTGAGCTGGTAGGTGCCAAGGGCACCACGCCTGCCCCGGAGACCACCGATGCCGTCCGCGAGTTCCAGGGCCGCATGGACGCCTGGGCCGAGGAGAACGGGATCGAGCTCGACGGCACCTACGCCTACGGCCCCGAGTCCTACGACTCGGCGATCATCATCGCCTTGGCCGCCCAGGCAGCCGGGGACGACGGCGCCGCCCACGCAAGCGAGATCGTCAACGTCACCAAGGACGGCGAGAAGTGCACCACCTACGCCGACTGCCTGGCGCTGATCGAGGCCGGCACCGACATCGACTACGACGGCGTCTCCGGCGCCACCGACATGTCCGGCAACGGCGAACCGCTGGTCGGCTCCTACGCGGTCCAGGTGTACGGGGAGGACAACCGCCTCGATCCCGAGCAGGAGACCTTCAAGACGGTCGAGGCCAGCCAGGAGTTCAAGGACATGCCCGTCGACCCGGTCGAGGCTGACCGGGCGGGCGATGGGGTCCTGAAGCTCGGCACCCTGCTCCCGGAGACCGGCAACCTGGCCTTCCTCGGACCACCCGAGATCGCCGGCGTGCAGATGGCCGTGGCCGAGATCAACGAGGCCGGCGGCTTCAACGGGCAGGACGTCCAGCTCGTGGAGGGCGACTCCGGTGACACCACCACCGACACCGCCGTCCAGACGACCACCCGCCTGCTCGGCGAGAACGTCGACGCCATCATCGGCGCCGCCTCGTCGTCCGTGTCGGCCAGCGTGATCGACCAGATCACCAACGCCGGCGTGACGATGTTCTCGCCCGCCAACACGTCCAAGCAGTTCTCGGACTACCCGGACAAGGGGCTCTACTTCCGCCTCGGGCCCTCCGACATCCTGCAGGGCCAGGTGCTGGCCGAGGTCATCGCCGAAGACGGGAACGCCTCGCTCGTGATCCTGAACTTCGACGACGACTACGGCAACGGCCTGGCCGAGGACCTGGCCGCCTCGTTCGAGGCGGGCGGCGGTGAGGTGCTGGCCACCATCACCTACGACCCGCAGGCCCAGACGTTCGACGCCGAGGCTCAGCAGCTCGCTGACTACGACACGGACGCCGTCGCCCTCATCGGCTTCGACGAGACGAGCCGCCTGCTCGTCACGCTGGTCGAGCAGGGCTTGGGCCCGAACGAGATCCCGACCTACCTGGTCGACGGCAACATCGGCAACCCGCTCGGCGAGCGCTTCGACGCCGGCCAGTAGCCAACCCGCCACGAGGCACTGAGCAGGGCCCCCGGGAGACCGGGGGCCCTCTCGCGTCCGGATCTCGCACGAGGCGCGCCCGTCGGGCCGGCGGGGGGCGTGGCGGGCGGAGGCTCCTGCCGGAGCCCCCACAGAGGCGGAGGGCGGGTCCGCCGCCCCGGAGCCGACGAGCCCTCAGCGCAAGCCGGAGGCGAGCACAAGACGGCTCGGCCCCGAAGCCCCGCTTCGGGGTCGAAGACCTCTACTTCGCCTTGGCCAGGGTGCCGAGGTAGAGCTCGATGACCTTGGGGTCGGTGAGGAGCTCGTCGCCGGTGCCGGAGTACGCGTTGCGGCCCTGGTCGAGCACGAAGCCCCGGTCGCAGATCTGGAGGCAGCGGCGGGCGTTCTGCTCGACCATCACGATCGAGACGCCGGTCTCGTTGATCTGCTTGCAGCGCAGGAACACCTCGTCCTGGAAGGCCGGGGACAGGCCGGCCGAGGGCTCGTCGAGGAGCAGCACCGAGGGGTTCATCATCAGCGCCCGGCCCATGGCCACCATCTGGCGCTCGCCGCCGGAGAGGGAGCCGGCCCGCTGCTTGCGCCGCTGGCCGAGGAGCGGGAACAGGTCGCACACCTCGACGAAGCGGTCCTTGAAGTCCTTGGGGCGCTGGTAGAGCCCCATCTCCAGGTTCTCCTGGACGGTGAGGCTGGGGAAGACGTTGTTGTTCTGAGGGACGTAGCCGACGCCGAGGCGGACGAGCCGGTGGGCCTTGGCCTCGGTGATGTCCTCGCCCCGCAGGCGGATGGAGCCCTCGCGCACGGGGACGAGCCCGAACATCGACTTGAGCAAGGTCGACTTGCCGGCCCCGTTGGGACCGATGATGCCGATGAGCTCGCCCTCCTCGAGGACGAGGTCACAGCCGTTCAGGATGTCCACACCGGGCACGTAGCCCGCGTAGATGGCCTCGGCGGTGAGCAGGGGGCCGTCGTAGTGCGGCCGCTCGTCGGGGACGAGCTCCACGGTGCGGTCATCGGTGTCAGCCATCGTCGCGCGGCTCCTCCGCTTCGGCTCGGATCGCGGCGTCGTCCTCGGCGAGGTGCTGCTCCGCCTCGGGCTGGCTGAGGGGAGCGTCGTGGTGCGCACCGAGGTAGGCGTCGATGACCGCATCGTTGCGGGAGATCTGGTCGGGGGTGCCCTCGGCGATGACCCTGCCCTCCCCCATCACCACCACCCAGTCCGAGATGTCGTGGACGACGTCCATGTCATGCTCGACGAACATGACGGTCATCCCGTCCTCGCGCAGCGACTTCACGTGGCCGAGGAGGGACTGGGTGAGGGCGGGGTTCACGCCCGCCATCGGCTCGTCGAGCATCACCATGGTGGGCCGCACCATGAGCGCCCGGGCCATCTCGAGGAGCTTTCGCTGGCCGCCCGAGAGCGAGCCGGCCAGCTCGTCGCGCATGTGGTCCAGCTTGAAGCGGACGAGCAGCTCTTCGGCCCGCTCGCGGATGTCGTCCTCCTGGGCCTTCCAGAGCGGGCGCAGGAGGCTCGTGAGGAACCGCTCGCCCCGCTGCCCGGTGGCGCCCAGCATCACGTTGTCGAGGACGGTGAGGCGGGCCAGGGACTTGGTGAGCTGGAAGGTGCGGACCATCCCGTAGCGGGCCACCTGGTGCGCCGCGGTGCCGCCGAGCTCCCGGCCGTCGAAGCGCCACCGGCCCTCGTTGGGCGAGTCGAACCCGGTGAGCAGGTTGAAGAAGGTGGTCTTGCCGGCGCCGTTGGGCCCGATGAGGGCGGTGATGGCGCCCCGCTGCACCTCGAGGTGCTCCACGTCCACCGCCACGAGGCCCCCGAAGCTGCGGCGCACCCCGTCGACCACGAGGATGGGGTCGGGCTTGGCCACCCCGGGGGTGGGGTCCAGGCCGGCGAAGACGGCGGTGCGCGCCTCGGTGGTGCCGGGGCCGCTGGTGGTGAGGTCGGCGGTGGCGGTGCGGTCAGCGTCGGACACTGACGGCCACCTCCTTCTTGTCGCCGATGAGGCCCTGCGGTCGGTAGATCATGAGCACCATGAGGCCGAGGCCCACGAGGATGTTGCGCACGATGCCCACCTCGTTGGCCACGAGGAAGGTGATGATGTCGGCCTCGATGGCCTCGCGGAGGGCCACGTCGACGAAGGCGCTCAGGAAGAAGAACACGATCGAGCCCAGCACCGGGCCCAGCACCCGGGCGGCGCCACCGAGCACGAGCGCCACGTAGGCGAAGAAGGTCAGCAGGGTGCCCATGCTGTCGGGGGTGACCGACTGCCGGGACACGGCCAGGACCACGCCGCCCACGCCGCCGATCACGCCACCGATGGCGAGCGACTGCAGCTTGTACACGTAGACGTTCTTGCCGAGGCTGCGGACGGCGTCCTCGTCCTCCCGGATGGCCTTGAGCACCCGGCCCCACGGGCTGCGGACGAGCAGGTACACGAAGAGGCAGGCGAGGGCGACGATCCCCCAGCCGACGAGCAGCACCCAGTACTGGTTGGCCGAGTAGGTGACCCCGACGTCGGTGCCGGGGAAGGAGAGCGCCTTGCGACCCCCGGAGAAGGGGTTCACGTCGAAGAAGTCGCCGGCGAAGTTCTGGATGCCGGCCGCGCCTCCGGTGGTCTCCCGGAAGCTGGCCGCCCGCAGCACGAGCCGGATGATCTCGCTCGCCGCGATCGTGACGATGGCCAGGTAGTCGGCGCGGAGCCGAAGGGTGGGGACGCCGAGGAGCAGGGCGAGGAGCGACGCCGTCAAGATCGTGAGGAAGGCGCACAGCCAGAACGACAGCCCGAACGTGTCGACGCCGATCGCCACCGTGTAGGCGCCGACGGCCAGGAAGCCGACCTGGCCGAAGTTGACGAGGCCGGTGTAGCCGAAGTGCATGTTGAGGCCGATGGCGGCCAGCGCGAACACCACGGCCTGGGGCCCGAACGCCGTGGTGAGCGACGTGTTGACGATGAAGGTCCAGTCCACGGTGGTCCTCCGGTCAGCCGATCCGCTCGGCCCGGCCCAGGATCCCCTGGGGTCGGAACAGCAGCACGATGATGAGCACGAACAGGGCGCCGACGTTCTTCAGCTCGGTGGAGATCACGATCGTGGAGACCTCCACGAACATCCCCACCACGAAGGAGCCCACCAGGGCGCCGTAGGCGGTGCCGAGGCCGCCGAGGGTGACCCCGGCGAACATGAGCAGCAGCAGCCGGAAGCCCATCTCGAAGTGGACCTGCTGCTGGAGGCCGAAGAGGATCCCACCGAGGGCCGCCAGCCCACCTCCGAGCGCCCACACGAACAGGATCACCCGGTCCACGTCGATGCCCGACGCGGCGGCGAGGTCGCCGTTGTCGGCGACCGCCCGCATGGCCTTGCCGATCTTGGTGAACTGCAGGATCGACGCCACGGCCACGATGACGACGAGGATGAGCGCCATCATCCACAGGACCTTCGGGGTGGTGGTGATGGGCCCGATGTCGATGCCGTCCTGCCGGTAGAACTGCCGGTAGGGGCGGAACACGCCGCCGAAGAGCAGCTGCAGGAGGCTGCGGGCGGCGAGGCTCAGACCGATCGACACGATCATCATCGCGATGAGGCTCATGCCCCGCGATCGGAGCCGCTCCCACAGGACCTTGTTGACCAGGGCCGCGGCGCCGGCGCCGATGGCGATGGCGAGGAGCGCCGAGGGGACGATGTGGAGGCCGTGGTCGACGTTGATCCACCAGGCCACGATCGCCCCGAAGGTGACGTGCTCGCTGTGGGAGAAGTTGACGAGCCCGGTGGTGCCGAAGATGAGCGACAGGCCCACCGAGGTGATGGCGATGATCAGCCCGAAGTTCACCCCGTTGAAGATCAGCTGGGGCAGCTTGTCGAGGGTGCCGGTGGTGGTGCGCTCGCGCGGGCCGAGGAAGTAGTTGAGGAACCGGGCGCGGGTGGGGTCGATCGTGGCGACCTCTTGCCCCTCGCGCGGCGGACCGACGCCCTCCGGGAGGGAGTCGAGGTCCAACGTGGCGGTGAAGGTGCCCTCGCCGGGGAGGGTGATGGTGGCGGTGCCGTCCTCGTCGGTCTCGACCTCGTCGACCACCTCGTCGGCCTCGTCCGTCACGGTGATGCGCGCCCCCTCGACGGGCTCGTCGTCGTCGCGCTCCCGGGTGCCCTGCCGATCCTCGACCCGCACCGCGATCTCGCGGGTGCCGTCCTCCTGCGCGCTGGCGGGCGCGGCGAGGCCGAGGACCGTCAGGAGCGCCACGAGGGCGCCCAGCACGATGGCGAGGATGCGTCGGCTGCGACCGGAAACGTCCACCACGATGGCGGGACCCTAACCGCTCGCGGAAGGGCCCGCGTGAACGTGACCAGCCGCCGCGATCAGGCCAGACCCACCGCTTCGAGGACCTCCGAGAGCGAAGCGACCATGCCGGTGTAGAACGTTCCGAACTCCCCGTAGTGGGCCGATGCCTCGTCGAAGCGCATCGTGTAGACGACCTCCTTCAGGTCGTCGGGGTGCACGGCGAAGAGGGTCACGCCCCACTCGTGGTCGTCGACGCCGGTGGATCCCGTGACGACCTGCAGCACCCGTCCGGCGAACTTCCGCCCGCTGGCCCCGTGGGCGTACATCAGGTCCTTGCGGTCGTCGTAGGGCAGGGTGAACCAGTTGTGCACGTCGCCCCGGCGCTTCGACATCGGGTAGAAGCAGAAGGCCGCCTTCCCCTCCGGGGGCAGGTTCGGGTGGAGCCGGGCCTGGCGCATCTCCTCGGGCACGCCCTGGGCGTACTCGGAGAGCTCGGTGAGCGAGACGTAGCTGTCCACGACCTCGAGGCCGGCCTGGGTCAGCTCGGTCTGGAGCCGGCGCAGGCGCCACAGGTCCGGCCCGAGGGCCATGAAGGCGAGGTCCGCCTTGTGGCCGAGCATGGCGACCGGGACGACCTGGTGGTCGTCGGCCTCGGCGGCCGCGACGGCGGCGGTGACCGCATCGGCGTCGGCCAGCGGGCCGGCCTGGCAGAAGAGGTGCAGGACGCCCCAGCCGACGGTGGGGACGAGAGGGTCGGGCATGGCGCCGAGGGTACCGGCGCGGGGCTGGGCGGCTTCAGTCGGGCCGACGGGGGATCACCTCGACGAGGTGCTCGTCCACGGGGTCGAGCAGCTCGACGATGACGACGGCGTTGTAGTCCGGGACCTTGGAGGCGGGCTCCCGCCGCTCGGGCCCGCCGCCGATGAGGACGTTGCCCTCGGGCCAGTGGACCTGGAGCGTCCGGGCGGGGAGCCGCACGACCCGGAGGCGGCCGTCGAAGGAGCCGGCGTCGCTGGTGAGCCGCACCGGGTCGCCGTCGAGGGCGCCGAGCGCGGCGGCGTCTGCCTCGTCGATGTACACGGCGTCCCGTGGCGCGCCCGTGAGGGGGTCGACGGCGCCGTGCACCATCGAGTTGAACTGCTTGCCCCGGCGGGTGGACACGAGGAAGGCCCCGATGGGGAGGTCGGGGGCGGTCGGCACCAGCGGCGTGAAGCGACCGCGGCCGTCGGCGGTGGGGAACCGGCCCCCGGCGCAGAGGTGCCGTCCGCCCCACTGCACCTGGTCGCCGGTCTCGGCCAGGTCCTCGATCCCGGCGTAGGCGGGCACCACCTCGGCGATCTCGGCTCGCAGGGCCTGGTTGGTCGGCCAGGCGAACCGCGAGGCGAGCTCCGGTCGCACCCTGGCCGCGAGGTGGGCGAACAGCCGCCACTCGCTCCGGGCCTCACCGACCTGGCGCGGGATCTCGGGGCTGAAGGCGATGCGGCGCTCGGTGGTGGTCTCGGTGCCGCCGCCCTCCTGCTCGTACCGGGTGGCGACGGGCAGCAGGATGACGTCGTCGCCGTCCACCAGCATCTGGGACGACAGGACGATGTCCTGGTGGACCCGGAGCGGCACCCGGGCGAGAGCGGCCTCGACGGTCGGGGGGTCGGGCAGCACCTCGAGGAGGTTCCCGCCGGACGTCCACAGGACGTCGAGCCCCCCGCCGAGCGCCGCGTCCACCATCTCGGGAGCGGTGAGCCCCGGGCGGTCCGGGACGGGGAACCCCCACTGCTCGCCGAGCACGGTCGCGTGCTCGGCGTCGACGGGGTGGCCACCCGGGAGGGCGGTGGCGTACGCCCCCATCTCGGCGCCGCCCTGCACCCCCGAGTGGCCACGGATGGGCATGAGCCCGGCTCCGTCGCGGCCGACGTTGCCCCTCGCCAGTGCGAGGTTGACGAGGGCCTGCACGCCGTCGACGGCATCGCGGTGCTGGGTGATCCCCATCGACCACACGATCACGGCGGCACCGGCGCCGGCGTAGGCGCCGACGAGCGCGTCGACCACCTCCGTCGTGACGCCCGCCTGGTCCCGCAGCACCCGATCGTCCTGAGCCGCGAGCGCGGACACGACGTCGTCCCAGCCGGTGGTGTGCGCGGCCACGAAGTGCTCGTCCACCGCCCCCCGGGCGATCAGCCCCTTCAGGACCAGGTTGGCCAGGGCCACGTCGCCGCCGGGCCGGACCGGTACGTGCAGGTCGCAGATCCGGGTGCCGAAGAGGGCCGACTCCAGGCTGGACGGCACCCAGTAGCGCTCCAGGCCGGGCTCGAGGTACGGGTTGACCACCACCACCCGGCACCCGCGCTTCTTGGCGAGGTAGAGGTGCTTCATGAACACGGGCTGGTTGTTGGCCGGGTTGGTGCCCCACAGCACCACGAGGTCGCTGTCGAGCACGTCCTGCAGCGAACAGGTGCTGGCGGCCACCCCGATGGTGGCCTTGAGGCCCACCGTCGACGGGGCATGGCACACCCTCGCGGCGGAGTCGACGCTGGCGATCCCGAGGGCACGGGCCGCCTTGCCGGCCACGTAGTAGGTCTCGTTGGTGAGCCCCCGACTGGTGAGATAGAGCGCCACCCGAGCCGGGTCGACCGCACCGAGGGCGCCGGCCACGGCGGTCAGCGCCTCGTCCCACCCGATGCGCCGGAAGCCCGGCTCCCCGCTCCGCCGGCGCGCCGGGTGACCGAGGCGGCCGAGGCGCCGGAGGGCGGACGAGCTGCGGCCTCGCAGCGCCTCCACGTCGCCCAGCACCACCGGGTCGAAGGCGTCGGCGGTGTTCAGCTCGAGCAGCTCGAGCCGGGTGGTGCAGAGGTGCACGCCGTCCATCGTCCAGTCGTGGAGGCCGGCCACGCCGAGGGCGCAGCCGTCGCACACGCCCTTGGTGAGGACGTCGAGGGCGTACCTGAGGTGGGCGCGGTTGGCCCACGCGACCCGAGCCATGTCCCGGTAGTGGTGGGGCTTCTGGAGCCCGATGCCGTTGGGCCGGAGGCCGGCCCACCCGGAGGGGCGCCAGCCGGAGAGCTGCTCGCGCCAGCCCATCAGCGGACCGCGGAGCTGTAGACGTTGGCGACGGGCTGGCCGTCGACCTCCCGCAGGAAGCCGACGAGGGTGATGCCGGCCAGCTGCGCCGCCTCGACGGCCAGCGCCGACGGCGCGCTGACCGCCACCACCGCGCTGAAGCCCGCCGCCCACGCCTTCTGCACGATCTCGAAGCCGGCCCGGCCGCTGACGAAGAGCCCGAGGTCGGTCGCCGGCAGCCGCCCGTCGAGGAGGAGCCGGCCCACGACCTTGTCGACCGCGTTGTGGCGACCCACGTCCTCTCGCACGAGCTGCGGCCGTCCGTCCCGGTCGAAGGCGGCGGCGGCGTGGATCGCACCCGTGAGGGCGTAGAGCTCCTGCTCGGGCGCCACCGCGGCCGGGACGGCCAGGAGCGCGCCCAGGTCCCAGGGCGCCCCGACCGGGATGGGAGCGATGCGGTCCCGCAGCTCCTCGATGGCGGAGGAGCCGCACATCCCGCAGGCGGAGGTGGCAGCCCCGACGCGGGGGGCTGGGGTGGGGGCCCGGCCCCCGGTGTCGACCGAGACCACGTTGAACGCCGTCTCGACGGCGCTGCCGGTGGCGCAGTAGCGGCACGACATGACGTCCGCCCCGCCGAGCAGCCCGTCGCCGTGGCAGAGGCCGACCGCGAGCTCGAAGTCGTGCCCGGGGGTTCGCATCGTGGTGCCCACCAGGTGGCCGTCGAGGTGGACCTCCAGCGGCTCCTCGACGACGAGCTGGTCGGGGCGCCGGCACAGGGCGCCGGCCTCCCATCGCTGGACCAGCACCTTGGCCGCACGTCCTCGGCTCACCGTGCCGAGGCTAACGGCGCCCGGAGGAGCCGACGTCGGGCCGGCCCGGGCGGGCGCGGCTCAGGGTGCCCCGTCGCGGCCTTGGCTCCACGCCCACCCGAGGAGCCCGATCACCGGGAGCAGGAGCACCCACCCCGTGGTGCGGGCGGCCAGGACGGCCAGCCCCACCATCGCGAGGAGCCCCAGCCCGATCCACAGCGCGCGTGATCCCGGTGGCGGCTCGGCCGCGATCGGCATGGGCGGGAGGCCGGGCACCGGCGATGACCCGGGTCCGGGGGCCGCCGGTCCCGACAGCCCGGGCTCGACCGGCCCGGTCCCGCCCGCGGCGGCCCCTGGCGAGACGTCGGCGGATCCGGCCAGGCCGTAGCCGGGCAGGGCCGGGGGTGGGAGCGGGGGGGCGGGCTGGCGTCGCAGGCGGCCCTTGCCCTGCCTGACCAGCTGGGGCTTCACCTCGGCCCGCCACCGGGCTTCCTCGCGCTGGCGGTGCTCCCGCAGCCGCGCCGCCAGGGCGCGGAGCTCCTCCGGGGAGCTGGCTCCGGCCTCGACGAGGCGACGCAGCTCGGCCGCTTCGGCGGCCAGCGGATCCGGTGCGCGCTCGGTGCCTCCCGGGCCCGGTTCGTCCGGTTCGGGCGATCGGGGCTGGTCCTGGCCGCCGATCGGACCCTCCTGCATGGCCGTCAGGGTACCCAACGGGCAGGAGGCAGCGGTCGAGCGCCGAACCTGATCAGGATGGCTTCCCGGTCCTGGCTCCGCGCACTGGTGGCGCTCCTCGTGGTCGTCTCGGCCACCTGGGCGGCCGCCCCGGCTGCGCACGCCTCGGGAGCGGTGCCCGTGCTCGTCCTCGACGGGACCGGGTGGGGCCACGGGGTGGGCCTGTCGCAGTGGGGGGCGGAGTACCTGGCCCGCACCGGCCGGTCGGCGTCGGACATCCTCGCCACCTTCTACCCGGGGGCCCAGCTCGCCACCGCCCAGGGGACGGTCCGGGTGGCCGTCCACACGCCCAGCGCGCCCACGACCACGCTCACCTTCCCGCAGGGCGGCCAGGTCCGCAGCCCCCTCGAGGGGCCGCAGAGCCCCGGCTTCCCGCTCGACGTCCCCCCTGGGGGCCGCGTGCGCGTCACCTTCGACGGGCAGGGGTACCGGGTGGACGGCGTCGTGGCCGGCCAGTCGGACGCCGTGCGCTACCAGGAGGATCCCTGCCTCCTCGGCGTCGTCTGCTCCTCCACGACCACCACAGCGCCCCCCTCCCCCACCACCACCCGGCCGCCAGCCGGTGGTGGCGGCGGACCCGACCAGCCCGGGGGCGGCGACCCGGCACCGGCCCCTGGCTCACCGGAGCAGCCCGCCCCCGGAGGGCAGGGTGGGGCGCCCCGGTCGCCGTCCCCGGTGTGGGCCGTGCCCGCCGGCGGCGGCGTGACCCAGGTGGACGACCGCGGGCGGCGCTACCGGGGCGTGGTGGAGGCAACCGGTGGCCACGCCCTGCGCCTGGTCAACCAGGTCGGGATCGAGGACTACCTGCGCGGGATGGCCGAGGTGCCCGGGACTTGGCCCGCCGCTGCGGTCCAGGCCCAGACGGTGGCCGCCCGCACGTACGCCCTGCGCTCGGTGCAGGCCAGCGGTGAGCTCTGCGACGACGCCCGCTGCCAGGTCTACGTCGGCCAGACGGCCGAGAACCCCGGACAGGACGCCGCCGTGGCCGCCACCGCCGGCCAGGTCGTGACCCACCAGGGGGCGCTGGCCGCGGCCGTGTACTCGGCCGACGCCGGGGGCGTGTCCGCCACCACCGCCGAGGGCTTCGGCACCCCCGACGGCGTGTACCCGTACCTCACGACGGTCCGCTACGACACCGACAACCCGCTCCCCTGGCACCTCGAGGTGGGGTTCCCGGACGTGGCCGCCCGCCTCGGCTACCCGGGCTCGCTGACGGGCGTGCGCGTCGCGGAGGCGGGCCCCAGCGGCCGCGCCCTCGTGGTGGCGCTGGAGGGCTCGGCCGGCGAGCGCACGGTCGACGGGCGCCGGTTCGCCCGCGCTCTCGGGCTGCGCTCCACCCGCTTGACGGTCAGCGAGGGTGCCGCCGCAGTGGCGCCCCCGCCACCGCCGCCGGCGGAGGAGGCCGTCCAGGCGCTCCCCGAGGAGACCGGTGCCATCGCCCGTGAGCCGGCGCGCCCCGCCGGCCTCGCCCGCCTGGACCACCTGGCCGACCAGGTCCGGCTCGCCGACCTCCCCGTCGCGCTCGACCCGCGCCGGCGCCGGGCTGCGCTGGTCCTCGCCGCGGTCGCCCTGGCCCTCGCCGTCGGGACCCAGGCCCCCCTGGCGCTGGTCCCCGGTGCCGGGCTCGCCGCCCCGCTCGCCCGTGCGCGAGGGTGGCGCGGGTGGAGATCCCTGCGCCGCAGCCCCTGAGCCCGGGGCGGATGATCGTCCGGGGGCTCACCCGGCGATGCCCGCTCTGCGGCAGCGGCGACGTGTTCCGCTCCTTCTTCCACGTGAGGGATCGCTGCCCCCGGTGCAGCTTCCCGTTCCACCGGGAGGAGGGCCACTGGATCGGCGCCATCGGCATGAACACGATCGTGAGCTTCGGTCTCCTCCTCGTGACGATCGGGGTCCTCTTCGCCCTGACCTGGGAGGATCGCAACGCACCGCTCCTCTTCAGCGCCGCCTTCGCGGTGGCCGGGATCACCCCGGTCGTGTTCTTCGGCCCCAGCCAGACCCTCTGGAGCGCCGTCGACCTCTGGATGCGCCCCCTCGAACCAAGGGACGACGTCGACCCCAGGTTCATCCCCCCACCCAAGAAGCGCCAGCACCCCCCGTTCCGGTAGCGCCCGACACCGGCGGCACCGAGCGCGCAAGCCCTTTGGGGGGGTGCGGGAGGGGGGTCCGTCCCCGGACCCCCCTCGCCTGCGAAGGATCCGGCTCCGCCGGTCCTGAGCGACAAGCCCTACAGCGAACGGCCGCCCCCAAGGGGCGGCCGTTCACGAGACAGCTCGATCCCGAAGCTCTGCTTCGGGATCGAAGCCCCTAGAAGTCTTCCATGCCGCCGGGCATGGCGGGGGCTTCCTTCTCGGGCTTGTCAGCGATGACCGCCTCGGTGGTGAGGAACAGCGCCGCGATGGAGGCGGCGTTCTGCAGCGCCGAGCGGGTCACCTTGGCGGCGTCGATGATGCCGGCCTTGGTGAGGTCCTCGTACTCGCCGGTGGCGGCGTTGAGGCCCTCGGTGGCGCCGTCGAGGTGGCGCACCCGCTCCACCACCACGCCGCCCTCCATGCCGGCGTTCACCGCGATCTGCTTCAGCGGCTCCTCGAGGGCGTCGGCCACGATCTTGGCGCCGGTCGCCTCGTCGCCGCTGAGGGTCGCCATGCGCTCGTTCACCCTGGCCTGGGCCCGGAGCAGGGTGGTGCCGCCGCCGGCGACCACGCCCTCCTCGATGGCGGCCTTGGTGGTGGAGACGGCGTCCTCGATGCGGTGCTTCTTCTCCTTGAGCTCCACCTCGGTGGCGGCGCCGACCTTGAGGACGGCGACACCGCCGGAGAGCTTGGCCAGGCGCTCCTGGAGCTTCTCGCGGTCGTAGTCCGAGTCGGTGTTCTCGATCTCGTTCTTGATCTGCTGGATGCGGCCCTTGATGTCGGCCTCTTCGCCGGCACCCTCGACGATGGTGGTCTCGTCCTTGGTGACGATCACCTTCGAGGCCCGGCCGAGCAGGTCGAGCGTGGTGTTCTCGAGCTTGAGGCCGACCTCCTCGGTGATGACCTGGCCGCCGGTGAGGATGGCCATGTCCTGGAGCATCGCCTTGCGGCGCTCGCCGAAGCCGGGGGCCTTCACGGCAGCCGACTTGAAGGTGCCGCGGATCTTGTTGACCACGAGGGTGGCGAGGGCCTCGCCCTCGACGTCCTCGGCCACGACGAGGAGCGGCTTGCCGGCCTGCATGACCTTCTCGAGGACCGGGAGCATGTCGCGCACGGCGGAGATCTTCGAGCCGACGAAGAGGATGTACGGGTCGTCGAGGACGGCCTCCATCCGGTCCGGGTCGGTGACGAAGTAGGGCGAGATGTAGCCCTTGTCGAAGCGCATGCCCTCGACGAGGTCCATCTCGATGCCGAAGGTCTGGCTCTCCTCGACGGTGATCACGCCGTCCTTGCCGACCTTGTCGATGGCCTCGGAGATGGTCTGGCCGATCTCGGCGTCGGCGGCGGAGATGCTGGCCACCTGGGCGATCTGGTCCTTCGAGTCCACCTCGACGGCCACATCCTTGATGGCCTCGACGGCTGCCTCGACGGCCTGCTCGATGCCCCGCTTGAGCGACATCGGGTTGGCGCCGGCGGCGACGTTGCGAAGGCCGTGGCGGACCATCGACCAGGCGAGCACGGTGGCGGTGGTGGTGCCGTCACCGGCGACGTCGTCGGTCTTCTTGGCCACCTCCTTGACCAGCTCGGCGCCGATCTTCTCGTAGGGGTCCTCGAGCTCGATCTCCTTGGCGATGGACACGCCGTCGTTGGTGATCGTGGGTGCGCCCCACTTCTTGTCGAGCACGACGTTGCGGCCCTTGGGGCCGAGCGTGACCCGGACGGCGTCGGCCAGCTTGTTCATGCCGGCCTCGAGGCCGCGGCGGGCCTCCTCGTCGAACGCGATGATCTTGGACATCGGCGGATGTTCCTCCGTAGGTGGCTGCGTTAGCACTCGCTGTGTGCGACTGCTAAGTCAAGCACCTCGGATCAGCACTCGCAACCGCCGAGTGCTAACCGCTCAGCGGAGGCGGACGCCGCGCCGGATGGCTGCGCTCATGGATCCCCCGATCGTCATGACCAGGGGATCGGCCACCGAGCGTGACCGACTTGAGCGCGATGGTCCGGGCGAACCACGCAGATGGCCCGCGGACTAGTCCCCTCAGCCGCCGGCGACGGCAGGGATGATGGCGACGGTCTCGCCGTCGGGCACCGGGGTGTCGAGCTGCTGCAGGAAGCGGACGTCGTCGTCGGCCACGAACACGTTGACGAAGCGGCGCAGCCCGCCGTCGTCGTCCAGGATGCGATCGGCGAAGCCGGGATGGGCAGCGTCGAGGTTCTTCAGCACCTCGCCGACGGTCGCCCCCTCGACGGACACCTCGGCCTGGCCTCCGGTGAGGGTGCGCAGGGTGGTGGGGACGCGGACGGTGACGCTCATCGGAGAAGGATCCTTCCTCAGCGGCCACGGGGCGGCCGGTCGGGGCTGGGTTCGATCGTAGTGAACCCCTCCGCCGAGCAGCCCATTCCGTCCCCGGGGCGCGAGCCCGCGGGTTGTTGACCGGAGACCCCCCGGGTATGCATGGGGGGTGCGACGGCCGATGATCCGGACCTTCCACCACGAGGACTTCCCGGTGGCTCGGCTGGTGGAGCAGAAGGCCGCCCAGGGCCAGGTGGTCTCGGTCTGCCTCCCAGCGCGGGACGAGGCCGGCACCGTCGGCCCGATCGTCGAGCTGCTGGTGCGCGAGGTCGTGCGCCCTGGCCTGGTCGACGAGGTGCTGGTTGTGGACGACCACTCGGAGGACCTCACCGCCGAGGTCGCCGCGGCGGCCGGGGCTCGGGTGGTCACCGTCGACTCGGTGCTGCCGGAGCTGGGCCCGGGCGCCGGCAAGGGCGAGGCGCTCTACAAGTCGGTGGCCGCCGCCCGCGGCGATCTCGTCGTCTGGTGCGACGCCGACATCACCGACTTCGGCGCCCGATTCGTGATCGGCCTGCTCGGGCCGCTCCTCGCCGCACCCGACGTGGCGTTCGTGAAGGGGTTCTACGACCGCCCGGTCGGCGAGAGCCCGCACGGCGGCGGCCGCGTGACCGAGCTGATGGCCCGTCCCCTCATCGCCACCCTGTTCCCCCACCTCGCCTCGCTCGTGCAGCCGCTCTCGGGCGAGTACGCCGGCCGGCGCTCGCTGCTCGAGCGGCTGCCGTTCGTGCAGGGCTACGGGGTCGACCTGGCGCTCCTCGTGGACATCACCGAGGTGGACGGCACCGAGGTGGTGGCCCAGGTCGACCTCGGGACCCGTCGCCACCGCAACCGCCCCCTCGACGAGCTCGGCCCCCAGGCCCTAGCCGTGCTGCAGACGGCGCTGCGCCGGGCGGGCACCGGCCACGGCGGCCCGGCCTCGCTGGTGCGACCCGACCGGGACCCTGTGCTGGTCGACACCGCCGAGCGCCCGCCGCTCGTCGAGGTGCCCGGCTACCGCCGCCGCACCGCTTGACGGGGGCCGGCGCGCTACATCGGTGCAACTAGTCCGTTCGACCCAGGAAAACCTCTAAAGGTCACCACGCAGAGTGGTCGATGGGAGGTGGACCCACCGACCAGCTGTGCGGGCGAGACTGGACAGGACCCATGGCCACGAACCTGGATCGCACGGCGGCGGCAGCTCCCACCATCGACCTCACCGAGCCTCCCATGCCCACCACAGGCCATCGCCTCGCCGAGCTCCTCCAAGCCCTCACCGGGTGCAGCCCCGAGCGGGCCGAGCTGGCGTTGGGCGACCCCGTGCCCGACGGCCCAGCCGACCCCGAGCGAGCGCTCACGTCGGTGGCCTCGGCCATGGTCCGGCTCCGCGCGCGCCAACCCGCCGGCGCCTAGTCCCGACCTCCCCTCACCCCCGGCGCGGGGTGAGTTCGGCAGCAAGGGGGGATGAAGGTTGATAATCCCGAGGTCCGCAGGAGGTCGCTCAGGGCCTCCGTCGCGACTCGATGGTGCCGCCGTCCGCCAGCTCGCGCGCGGATCCCACGTAGTGGGCGTCCGGCCATCCGGACACGGTGTCAGTCGCTTGAGGTGGTGACCAGGATGGCGTTGCCCTGCGGGCTGGACCACATGTAGCAGCCGCCCCCTCCCGCATCGACACCTCCCGCGAGAACCCACACGGGGGTTCCGTCGGCGAGGTTCTCCTCGGTCAGTCGGTAGTGGCCGTTCGCGTCGTCTGGGTCGTCGAGCTGGTCTCGCAGGTCTTCGAGCACGGCCTTGGCATCCTCGACGGCGAGCACTGCGGCGAAGTCCTTGAGGCCAGGTGTCGCTCCTCCGCCGACGAGGCGAGCTCCGTCGGGCAGGGTCAGCCGGCGGTAGCCGACTTCGAAGCAGTTGTTCTCGCGGCCGAAGGGGTCGCCGACGTCGACCGAACTTGGCTCGTCACGCTCCGGAAGGTCGTCTACGGCTGTTGCTGGCGCGGGCCCCGGATCGGCATCGGGGTACGAGTAGGGCGCCTCTCCCATGTCGCCCTCGGTGACTTCGAGGTGGAGTTCCGCCCCGGCGGCCCACCACCACAGCCGAAGCTGGACCATCACCTGGCTGCCGTCCATGAGCGGCCCTCTGGCTCCTGCCTCGCACACCAGCGCATCAGCCTCAGCAGGGCGCCGCTCCAGAACCGAGGCGCCTGGGGGAGCTTCGCCGACACCTGGCGATGTGGGCAGCCACCAACAGATGCCACTGCCGGGGACGGCTACGCCGATGTCGTGAGCCTGCCTGGCCAGGTCGTCCCAGGCGGCGAATGGGTTCCCGTCGAGCTCAAGTACCGCAGCATGCGTGGTGGTCTGCTCCGGGCCGCCCTCGAAGGGGACGGCGGGGAACACCGGTCCGACAAGCTGCGCACCGGGTGGGACGACAAGACCGGCGACCAAGCGGGTTCCCGGTGCGGCCAGTTGTACGGCCTGGTCGCCGTCTGGCGAGGCGTCCGAGTCGGGGTCTGTCCCACACGCAGCGAACGCCAGCACGATGGGTAGCAACACGCACCAGGCTCGTCGCATCGCACCAGCGTGGCCGATGGGCCGGAGCTGTGCTCGGCAGCAACGCCGCTCACAGCGCCTCATGGAAGCCCGATCTTGGTCTCGTCGAGGGCTCCCAGCCCGCTGTGGTCGTCTTCGGCCACGTTCACCCTCCCTCAGATGCGTTCTGAGCGTACGGTGCGGACTGCTCTGGCACTGTCGCGGTGCTGTCCTTCGGAGCCCACGTGCGGGAGAAGCGCATGGGCCGGACCCGCCTGGGGGTCTCGGGGTGGTGGCGTCGCAGCGGTATCGGGTTCCCGTCGGCGTCGAAGAGCCCGGACGGGCGCTGTTTGCGTCGGCGGAGCTGTCCAGCGAGTTGGTGGCTCCGGGCTTGGAGGCGCCGCCAGCCCTCATGGGTGCTGCCAGCGCGCTGGCGGCGGGCGAGCTTGGCGACGGCGAGAGCGGCCCGGAGGTCTTCTTCGCGGCCGGTGGCGGCCAGCCGCCCGGCGTAGGCGTCAGCGACATCAGGGTGGCGGGACCCGGCCGCCCAGGCGAGCTGGAACAGCTGGTCGGCCCGGGCGGTCTGGCCGCTGCGGCGCCAGTGGGTGGCGCAGACGAGGAGGGCTTCGTCAGCGAGGCGGGTCAGTCCCGCGCTGCACCACTGCGTGTAGACGCCGGTGCCGGCCTGGCGTCCCGTGGTCTTGAAGAACCCGGAGGCGAACTGGGCCGGGTCACCGAGAGCGGCGCGGGCGGCGGCGGAGGGCCAGGTGTCGAGGGGGCAGGGTTCGCCGCTCCGGCAGGCAGGACAGCGGTGCCGGGGCCCACATCGCCCGAGCGCGTCGAGGCGGGGAGCCCACGACGATGCCCAGGCGATGAGGGCACGGCGCTGGCCGAGGCGTCCGGGCCGTGGGGGCAGCTGCGGAAGGAGGGGTGTGAGGGCACCGATGACGGTGGCGGCGCCGGCGGTGTCACCACTGTTGCAGCAGTCGTCGAGGACGCCTTCGAGCTCGGCGATGAGCTTGGCGGGGGCTGGTCCGGCGTTGGCCACCCGGTCGTCGAGGTGACGGCAGCGGAGCCGGGCGCAGTCGGCGACCTGTTCGCGCCAGGCGGCCAGCATCTTGGATCCGGCCCGGGTGCCGAGCAGGGTCATGTGTCCTTGCTGGTGCTCGTCGGGGAGGCTTGGGGCTTGTGGGCGGCGCCGGAAGATGCGGGCGTCGAGGTCCCTGACGGTGAGGGTGGTCGGTCCTGCGAGCTGTTCGATGAGGTCGGCGAGGGTGTCGTCGCGGGTGACGGCGATGCGGTTGAGGAGCTCGACGGCGGCTTGGGCGCAGACGATGGCGTCGTCTAGAGCGTCATGGGGCCTGGCCTGGGTGATGTCGAGGGCGTCGCAGAGCGAGCGCAGGTTGTCCTCGGGTGGGGTGACCCGGGCGAGGCTGGGCAGCTGCCGGCAGGTGTCGAGGATGGGGAGCTCGGGGATCGTCTCGCCGATGCGGTCGAACTCGGCGCGGAGCACGTTGGCGTCGAAGGCGGCGTTGTGGGCGACGAAGATGAGGAGCTCATCCTCGGCGGGGGTGAGGGCCCCTCGGATGATGTGGGCGACGTCGGCGAAGGAGGGTTCGCCGGCCAGGTGCTCGTCGGTGAGGCCGTGGACGCGGGCGGACCCCTCGTCGATGGGGAGGCCCGGGTTGAGGAGGGTCTGCCAGGCGTTGCGGACCAGGCCGGCGCGGCCGATGACGGTGGCGACGGAGACCGCGTGAAGGTCGTTGTCGTTGGTGATGGTCTCGACATCGACGACGACGATGCGGGCCTGCCCCCAGAAGCGGGCGACGGCGGCAGCGTCGATGCGGGCGCTGCGGTCCTCGGGGGCGAGGGGGTGCAGGTCGGTGAAGCTCACAGCAGGTTCCGGGCTTCAGCGAGGCTGGTGAGAAGCGTCGGGTCCCGCAGCGACGAGTAGGCACCCCGGGCCGGGCGAGGGTCGGCGATGGCGCGCAGCGCCACGGTCCAACCGTCGTGTTGGGCGGCGTCGGTCCGGAGGAGCTCGATGACCTTGGCGGGGTCGTCGAAGGCGCCCTGGTGGGCGGCGACGGCCAGGTCGAAGAGCAGGTTGGTGCGTTCCAGGTTGGCGAACCCGGTGCGGCGCTGCGACAGCAGCGGGCTGATGTGCTTCGCGGTGAGGGTCTCGAGCCCGCCGGTGGAGATGGGCAGCTGCGCGTGCCGGGCCAGGTCGTCGAGGACGGCGGCCATGCGGTCCTCGTTGTTGCGTCGCTGGGTGCGGACCTTGTCGAGGGGGAGCTTGTGGGCGCGGAGCAGATCTTCGAGCTCGTCCCACCAGCCCGCCCAGCTCTCGACGCTGGCCAGGCCCTTGCCCTTGCGTCCGAGCTGGCGGAGGTGCTCGGACACGGGCGGGAGCAGCTCTCGGCCATGTGGGGTGGTGACATGGGCGCCCTTGGTGTCGCCGAGCGCTGTCTCGATGCGCTTGGTGAGGTGCCAGATGGAGGGGATGAACTTGGTGCGGGCCGGGTCGAAGCGGGCGGCCACGGCAGCGCCGATGCCGGTCCCGGCGTCAGCGACGATGAAGTCCGGGTCGTAGCCGAGCTCGTCGAACACGAGCAGCCAGGCAGCCGTGTTCGACTTGGCGAGCGCCCGCGCCAGGCGTAGCCGAGCGGTGGGCCCAGCCGGGGTCCAGTGCGTCTCGGCGGCGGCGAGGACGAAGAAGCCGGCGTCACGGCGCGACTTCTGGTTCAGGTCCCGGCCATACACGGGCAGGTCATCCACGAGAACTACCTGCGGGCGCTCGAGGACCTCACCGTTGGAGAGCTGCTCGTCGAGACGTGCCCGCTCGCTCAGCGCCCAGGCGCGCAGCTCGCCTTCGACCTGCTCCCAGAGCACCGGAGCGAACGCTTCGACCCAGTCGGCGGCAATGTGCCAGGCGTTGCGGGCCGACTTGGCGGACGCACTTCGAGACGTTCGGGCCGGCTTCTTGTTGGGAGGAGGCGGAGGAGGAGGCAGCTCGCTTCGCTCGACGAGCTTCCCCTCCGTGTTGCGCACCCGCCGGGTTCGGGCGGTGCCAGTGACCCGCCGGGCCCAGACGCCGACCTCGGCGTAGGAGGCGCCTCGGGCCAGCTGCTCGAGTCCCCGTGCGACGACCCCGGTCGGCCAGGTGTGCCGGCGGGCGGCGGCGGTCTCGCCGCGATGGACGTTGCGGAGCTCCTCGCAGTGCTCGCAGTGCTCCTCACCGGCATGGACGTGGTCCCGGGGTAGTGGCGGAGTGAACTTGTGGGGACGGTCCCCGTTGGATGGGGTGCAGAGGTAGGACTGCCGGCGCTTGGCGAGCTTCTCCCCGTAGGTGCCGTTGCGCACGACCTTCGACCCAGGGTGCGTCGGGCACTCGGGCGCGGGAGACAGCCGGGCCAGGGCGGCGACCGCCGCCTCAGCCTCGAGCGGGACATGGAACACGTGACGGTCACCGACGACCGGGGTGCAGCGGTAGCGCCGCGACCGGCCAGCGGCGGTCTCGCGCACGCCGAAGGCCACGACATGGGAGCCCGGATGCTCCAGACAGGGCACCACCGGAACCGTCCTACGTCTCCCCAACTGGGTCACCTCCCCGCCGGGACGGTGCCCGCACTGCCGCTCAGCGCACTAGGTTATCAACCTTTCCATCCCCCCTTGCTGCCGAACTCAGCGCGGGGTGAGGGGGCGGCCGCCGGCTGGCGCGACCGCCGACGACCACCTCCGGCCACCGGGTCGGCCGGCTGCGGCCCGGTCCGGCCGGCGGTCAGCGCCCGACGTCGGGACCGGCGGGAGCGACGGCCGCCTCGTCGGCCTCCGAGCCGCTCCGGGACCCGACGCCGTCGGCCTCCGCCGGGTCCTCTTCACGGTCGTCGACGGCGAGCACCGGTCCCACGCCGGGCTTGGCGTCGTCGTGCTCCCAGGCGGCCTCGATCTCGTCGAGGGGCTGACCGAGGATGAAGTGCCGCCAGGCGTGCCCGACCACGATCTTGAGCACAGCGGTGGCCGGCACGGCGAGGAGCAGCCCGAGGAACCCCCCGAGGGTGCCGCCGGCCAGGAGGGCGAGCATCACGACCGCGGGGTGCAGCTTCACCGCCCGCTGCATCACGATCGGGCTGATGAAGTGGTTGTCGATCTGCTGGACGCCGGCCATGACGACCGCGACCCAGATGGCCTGGGACAGGCCGCCGCCGGTGGTGAAGGCGATCGCGATGCCGGGGACGGCGCCGATCCAGGGGCCGATGAGCGGGATCATGTTGAAGAGCCCGGCGATCATGCCCACGATCAGCCAGAAGGGCAGGTCGATGACGAGCATCCCGATCGAGGCCATGATGCCGACGACGATCGCCACGGCGAGCTGGCCCCGGAAGTAGCCGCCGATCGCCGTGCTGAGACGTCGGGACACGACCATCACGTCGCCCCGGGCCCGCACCGGCACCAGCGATCGGGCGGTGCGGCGCAGGTGCGGGAGGTCGACCAGGAGGTAGAAGGCGATGATCGGAGCGAGGACGAAGATGATCCCGACGTGGAACACCTGCAGCCCGAGCTCCCGGGCGGTGGCCAGCTGGTCGGCGAACCGCTCCTGGCGCTCCTCGGGGCTCACCACGCCGTCACCGTCCGCGTCGGCGCCTTCGTCGCCCGAGAACTGGTCCTCCAGCTCCTGCCAGGTGGGGATCTCGATCGGCCAGTCGTCCTCCACCGACCGCTCGGAGAGGTCGTTGACGGAGTCCTCGAGGTCCTGGCGGAGCTCGGGCCACTCGGCCACCAGCTCGTCGTACTGGTCGGTGGCGAGCGGGGCCACGAGGAGGACGGTCAGCGCCACGACCGCGGCGACGCCGAGGTAGGCGAACGCGGTGCCGAGGGCGCGGGGGATGTGCCGCTGCTGGAGGCGCGTGACGACCGGGTTGAGCAGGAAGACGATCGCACCGGCGAGGATGAGCGGCGGCCAGATGACCCGCACCACCCAGGCGAGGAGGCCGAGGATCCCCACGAGCAGGGCGATGCCGGTCAGCGCCCAGCTGACGGCCCCCGCCCGTCGGATCCGCTCCACCATCGATGCGGACGTTACCGGACGGCCTGGGCTCAGCCGGGTTGGGGGCTGCCGTGGCGGGCCAGGACCTCCGCGGCCGCCTCCTCGATGCAGGCCACCGTGTCACCGACGGCCCGCTCGACCCCGAACCGCTCGACCAGCGAGACCGCGTCGATCCGGCCGGCCACCTCGTCGAACACCTCTCCCACGATGGCCACCACCGGCACCCCGAGCTCGGCGGCGAGGCCCTGGACGCCGCCCACCACCTTGCCCTCGAAGCTCTGGGCGTCGAGGAACCCCTCAGCGGTGATGACGAGGTCGGCGCCGTCGAGGTGCTCGTCGAGCCCGACCTCGTCGGCCACGAGGTCGAAGCCCGGCACCAGCCGGGCGCCCACCGCGGCGAGCCCGCCGGCGAGGCCCCCCGCCGCGCCCGCCCCCTCCAGGTCGGTGACGTCGACGCCGTGCTCGTCGAGGTACACCTGGGCGAGCCGTTCGAGCCGGCGGCGCAGCAGCTCGACCTGCGCCGGCGACGCTCCCTTCTGGGCGCCGAAGGCGTCGGCGGCGTCGAGGAACCGGGTGCGCACGTCGCAGGCCACCAGCAGCTCCACGCCGGTGAGGCGGCTGAGCGGGTGCAGGGCCCGGAGCGCGGCGAGCCCGCCGTCGGTGGTGGCCGAGCCGCCGACCCCCACGACGATGCGTCGGGCGCCCGCCTCGAGCGCCGCGGCGACGAGCTCGCCGGTGCCGGCCGTGGAGGCGGCCACGGCGTCGTTGGCGTCGGCTCCCCCGGCCAGCAGCAGGCCGGACGCGGCGGCCATCTCGATCACGGCCGTTCGCCCCTCCAGGCGCCAGCCGGCGGCCACCGGGGCGCCGAGGGGACCGGTGACGGTGGTGGTGCGGTTGGCCCCACCGAGCGCGTCGAGCGTCCCCTCCCCACCGTCGGCCAGCGGCACCTCGTCGCAGCGCCAGCCGAGCGACTCGGCGGCGCGGGCGATCGCTCCCGCCACCTCCCGGGCGGTGGCGGTGCCCCGGAGCTTGTCGGGGGCGGCCACGACGCGCATGGCGCCATGGTGGCCCAGCGGGGCCCAGGGCGCGGAGTCGATACGGTGGCGCCGCCATGGAAGGTTCCACGGGCCGACCGATCGTCATCGTCTCCAACCGGGGGCCGGTCCGCTTCGAGCTCGACGCGTCCGGCGACCTCACCAGCCGCCGCGGCGCCGGCGGGCTGGTGTCGGGCATCGCGCCCCTCGTCGGCGGCACCGACGCCCTGTGGCTGGCCGCCGCCATGACCGAGGGCGACCGGGTGGCCGCCGAGCGGGGCGTGGTGGAGGCCGACGGGCTCCGGGTCCAGCTGGTGCCGATCGACCCTGACGTGTACCGCCTGGCCTACGACGAGGTCAGCAACAGCGTGCTCTGGTTCGCCCACCACGGCCTCTGGGACCTCACCCGCGAGCCGGCCTTCGACGCTGACTGGCCCAAGGCGTGGGACGCGTACCGGCAGGTCAACCATGCGTTCGCCGACGCGGTGGCCGCCGCCGCGCCCGAGGACGCCGCCGTGCTCGTCCAGGACTACCACCTCTGCCTCGTGGCCGAGCGGTTGCGGGCGGCCCGGCCCGATGTCGCCACGGTGCACTTCAGCCACACCCCCTTCGCCCCGCCGGTGTGGTTGGAGGCCCTGCCCGACGCCCACCTGTTGGAGCTGCTGCGCGGCATGGCCGCCCACGACGCCTGCGGGTTCCACACCGAGCAGTGGGCTCAGGACTTCCGCGACTGCGCCCGTCACCTCGCCGGTCTGGCGCCGGTCACCTTCGTGAGCCCGCTGGCCTCGGACCCCGACGACATCCGGGCCGAAGCCGCGTCCGAGGCGTGCCAGGCGGCGCTGCGCGCGCTCGACGAGGTGGTCGGGGACCGGGCGGTCATCGGGCGGGTGGACCGGGTGGAGCTGTCGAAGAACCTGCTGCGAGGGTTCCTCGCGTATGGGGACCTGCTGGAGCGCTACCCCGAGCACCGGGGCGGGGTGGTGTTCGTGGCCGGGGCCTACCCCTCCCGCGAGGGCGTCCCCGCCTACGCCGCCTACCGGGCTGACGTGGAGAAGGCCGTCCAGGAGGTCAACGATCGGTTCGGCACGCCCGACTGGACCCCGATCGTGCTGCACGTCGAGGACGACTTCCCGCGCTCGGTGGCCATCCTGCGACGGGCCGACGTGCTGCTCGTCAACCCGATCCGCGACGGCCTCAACCTCGTGGCCACCGAGGGCGCGCTCGTCAACGACCACCACGCCGTGCTCGCCCTGTCGCCGGAGGCGGGGGCGTGGGAGCGGCTCCACCCGGCTGCCCTGCGGGTGCCGCCCTTCGACGTGGCCGGCACCGCCGACGTGCTCCACCGGGCGCTCGTGATGCCCCACGCCGAGCGGGTGCGACGCCACGCCGAGCTGCGTGCCATCGCGGAGGCTCGCACGCCCCGCCACTGGATGGCCGACCAGCTCATCGCCGCCGGCCCGCGTCGCCGCTGAGGGCGGCTAGGCGAGCGAGCGCAGCATCGCGAGCACGTCGCCGGGTCCGTCGAGGGTCAGGTCGGCGACGGCGAGGAGCTCGGGAGCCACCTCGGTCGAGGCCACCACCACCTTGTGGGCCTCGCCCCCGGCCTCGGCGAAGCGGTCGAGGGCGCGGAAGGCCGGGAGGTCCCCGACGTCGTCGCCCACGAAGCAAGCCGTGCGCGCCGACACCTGCGCCACGAGGGCGCTCACGACCGTCCCCTTGTCGTGCTCGACGGGCGGGTGCAGCTCGGCCGACATCTTGGCCGTGCCGTGGCGCAGGCCCCACCGTCCGGCACCCGCCGCCGCCCACGCCTCAACGGCGGCGGCGTGCTCGGGGCAGGTCCGCACGTGGAGGGTGAGGGAGAGGCCCTTGTGCTCCACCCCGACCTCCGACGGCAGCTCGGCTTCGGCCGCTGCGGCCGCCTCGTCCACGATCGCCCGCCAGGGCGCGACGGCCGGGTCGACGAGCACCTCGCCGTCCCGCACCTGCTCCAGGCCGTAGAGCCCGACCAGCGCCGGGCCGGAGCCGAGGTGGTCTCGGAGGAAGCCGGCCGGCCGACCGGACACCACGGCGACGAGCGCGTAGCGGGCGGCCAGGACGTCGAGCGCCTCGGCCGCGCCCGCCACCGGCCGTGACTCGGCGGGGTCCTCGACGATCGGGGCGAGGGTTCCGTCGAAGTCGACGAGCAGCGCCGTGCGAGCCGGATCCCGCCGCAGCGCCGCCACGAGCTCAGCGCGCGGCTCGGTCAACGTCTGTGTGTGCTTTCGAGCCGTAGCGGCGCAGAAGTGCGCACAGACGTCGCGACGGGCCGCGTCAGCCGGCCGCGGTGGTCTCGGTGGTGGCGTCGGGCGCGGCGGTGGTGGGCGTGAGGGTGGCGATGTCGGTGCCGATGACCACGACGACGTTGGCGGCGCCCACCTCGCCGGGCGGCGGGTCGGGCATCGGGGCGGGTGAGACGGTGGCCGGGACCCCCGCCGCGGTGGCCACCGCCACCGCCTCGGCCTCGAACCCCTCCACGAAGTACACCAGCGTGGTCGGCGTCTGGGTGGTGGCGTTGCCGGCCTCCAGCATCTGGTAGCCCGCGCTGCCGATGGCCTCGGAGTAGGTGCCGGCCACCCCGCTGGTGGAGGTGCCGTTCAGCACGATGACGGTCACCTCGGCCGGCGGACGCACGGCGACGGTGGTGGGCGTCTCCTCCCCCTCGTCGGTGCCCTCGTCGGCCCCCTCGGCGGTGGCGCCGTCGGTCTCCTCGCCGCCGTCGTCGCGGGTAGAGGTGACCACCTCTGAGGTGTCGATGCCGTTGCGGAGCAGGACCAGGCCCAGCAGCACGGCCACGACCACGAGGGCAGCGCCCCGGGCCGGGTTGACGGTGGGTTCGGTGGGTCGGCGTCGAGCCATCTACGGAGTCTCCCTCATCGCCCGTCGAGCTGGCTCATCGGGCGGCCCTCGACGCGGGCCCGGCGGCGGCGGTCGCGGGTGCGGCGCAGCCGGCGGATGAGCAGGGGGTCGTACGCGAGCGCCTCGGGGTCGTCGAGCAGCTCGGCGAGCAGCTGGTAGTAGCGGGTGCCCGAGAGCTCGAAGCGGGCGCGGATCGCCGTGTCCTTCGGGCCCTCCTCGGTCCACCAGCTCCGCTCGAAGTCGAGGATCGCCCGGTCACGGTCGGTCAGTGCCATCCGGTCAAGGCTGGCCCGCCAGGCCACCCGGATCAAGGACCCTCGGCTCAGCGGTACGGTGAGGCACCCGCCGGGTTAGCTCAGCTGGCAGAGCGCCTGCCTTGTAAGCAGGAAGTCGTCGGTTCGATCCCGACACCCGGCTCTGGTCGTTCCCGGCTCAGGCGGTGAGGGCGAGGTCCTCGACGCGGTCGGCCGCTTCGCGCTCGGCGAGGTGCAGGCCGAGCTTGCGCTTGATGCGCTGGAGGGCGTTGTCGATCGACTTCACGTGCCGGTCGAGCATCTCGCCGATCTCCTGGTAGCTGCGGCCCTCCACGTAGAGGCGCAGCACCTCGATCTCGAGGCCCGAGAGCACCTCGGAGAGGCGGTCGCGCATGAGGGCGAAGCGCTCGGCCGCGATCACGCGGTCGGCCGGGTCGGCGTCGTGGCGGTGCACCTGGATGAGCTCCTCGACGCTGCGCTCGCCGCCGTCGTCGCCGGGGCGGGGGGCCGAGATCGACACGTACTGGTTGAGCGCCTGGTGCTTCTGGCGGGTGGCCGTCTTGATGGCGGTGATGATCTGGCGGGTGATGCACAGCTCGGCAAACGCCTGGAACGAGGCCAGGTGCTCGGGCCGGAAGTCCCGCGCCGCCTTGTAGAGCCCGATCAGGGCCTCCTGCTCCACGTCGTCGTGGTCGGCGCCCACGAGGAAGTAGTTGCGGGCCTTGGCCCGGGCGAACCGCCGGTAGCGGTTCAGGATCACCTCGAGCGAGGCCTGGCAGCCGTCCTGGAAGCGAGCGACCAGCTCGATGTCGGTCAGCTCGGTGAGGGTGACGGGTTCGGTGCGGCGGATCACGGCTGGGCTCCTCGAGGTGGTGTGACGGGATGCTGCAGGTGCTGCTACTCGCAGTAGCCAATGATGACTAGTCAGGTTGAACCACGGCAGCGGCCTTGTGTCAATGGTCACTGTGGTGGTTCTGCAGCTTTTTCGTGACGCGTTGTTCACAAATCGTGCTGAACCGGAAGAACCAGAAGCAAGCCAGGGCCGAGCCTGGCTCCTCCGCGGTGCCCTGGCGCGTGGTGGGGTCGGGCTAGTCCGCGCGAGGGTGCCGGGCCCGAGCCACCTCGAAGCAGGCGAGCGCACCGGCCACCGACACGTTGAGGGAGGGCAGGGAGCCCTGCAGCGGGATGCGCACGACGTCGTCGCAGCGCTGCCGGGCCAAGCGGGACAGCCCGGCGCCCTCGGCGCCGAGGACCAGGCAGATGGGACCGTCGGCGGCCGGGAGGGCCCAGAGGTCGGTCGACCCGTCAGCGTCGAGGCCGACCACCCACACGCCGAGGCGCCGTAGCTCGGCCAGGGCCGACGGCAGCCCGCCCACCACCGCGAAGCGGAGGTGCTCGACGGCACCGGCCGCCGCCTTGGTCACGGTGGGCGTGACGTGGACGGCCCGGTGCCGGGGCAGGACGATCCCGGTCACCCCGGCGCACTCGGCCGAGCGCAGGAGCGCACCGAGGTTGCCGGGGTCGGTCACCCCGTCCACCGCCACGAGGAAGCCGGGCGCACCCCGGGCCGGGGAGGCCAGGTCCTCGAGCAGCACCTCGGTGAGGGGCTCGGCCTTGGCCAGCACTCCCTGGGGGGCCTCGCAGCGGGCCTCCCCGAAGAACCGGCTGCGGCCGACCTCCCGGACCGGGACCCGCTGCCCCTCGGCCAGCTCCCGGATGTCCTCGAGGACCGGGGACGGCTCGGCGTCGGCCAGAACCCAGACCTCCCGCACCGTGCGGCGCCCCACGAGGAGCAGCTCCCGGACCGCCTGCCGGCCCTCCACCTGGTCGCCCCCCACCCCTGCCCGGCGCTTGGAGCCGCCGCCGCTGCCCCGACCGGTGCCGGCTGCGGGAGTGGCCTTCCCCCTCGGCCCGGCGGAACGTCCCCGGCCGCCCTCGGGCACCCGACCCGGGGCCGGCGAGCGACGGCTGGGGGCCTTGGGGAGGCCGCCACGACCGGGACGGGGCTTGCGGGGCTTGGTCATCGGTCACCCTCCGTGCCGGCGGCGTCGTGGACGAGGGCGACGGCGAGGCACAGCGCCCCCTCGGCTCGGCCGAGGGCGCCGATGCCCTCGGTGCGCTTGCCCTTCACGGTCACCGGGGCGCCCACGACGGCGCTGAGGCGGGCTTCGATCTCGCCCCGCACGGGGGCGACCTTCGGGCGGTCGAGCACCACCGTGCAGTCGACGTTGGCCGGCACCCAGCCGGCGGCCCGCACGTCGGCCACAGCCCGACGCAGGAGCTCGAGGCTGTCGGCGCCGGCGAGCGCCGGGTCGGTGTCGGGGAAGTGCTGTCCGATGTCGCCCAGCCCGGCCGCCCCGAGCAGCGCGTCGGCCACCGCGTGGGCGACCACGTCGGCGTCGCTGTGGCCGGCCAGGCCCCGCTCGCCCGGGAAGGTGACGCCACCGAGGACGAGCGGCCGGGCCGGGTCGTCGCTGTAGGGGTGCAGGTCGAAGCCCTGGCCGATCCGGAAGCGGGGGGCGGTCATCGGCAGAGGAGCTCGGCCAGCGCCAGGTCGACGGGGGTGGTGATCTTCAGGTTCCGGGGGTCGCCGTCCACGACCACCACCCTGCCACCCGCCGCCTCGACGAGAGACGCGTCGTCGGTGGCCTCACCGGCGCCGGCGTGGGCCTGGCGGAGCGCGGCAGCGCGGAAGGCCTGGGGGGTCTGCACGGCCACGAGGCGGCTGCGGTCCACCGTGGCGCCGTCGAGGGAGCGGAGGGTGTCGGTGACCGGCACGGCGGGCACGGCGGCGTCGGCACCGGCGGCGACCGCAGCGAGCACGGCTTCCCAGACGGCCGGCACGGGCACAGGACGGGCGGCGTCGTGGACGACGACGACCTCAGCGTCGGCCGGCACCGCTTCCAGGCCGGCCCGAACCGAGTCCGAGCGGGTCCTGCCACCGGGCACGACGGCATGGACGCCCGGCTCCGGCTCGTGGGCCACGTCGAGGGGGACGACCAGCACCACCCCGTCGCTGTGATCCGCCGCCGCGGCCAGCGCCCAGTCGAGGACCCGCCGGCCCCCGAGGTGCAGGTACTGCTTGCGCTCCCCGAACCGCTCGCCCCGGCCGCCGGCCACGACGATCGTCCAGGTCGGGCCCGTCACGCTCGTCACGGTAGTGGGAGCGGTGGCCGCGACCGAGGGCCGACGCGGCCGGGGCAGGGTGACCCCCGTCACGAGCCTCTAGGCTGCGTCGCCGTGACCGACGTGGACCTGCTCCGCAGCACCGAGCTCTTCGCCGAGCTCAGCGACGAGGCGCTGGAACGGGTGGGCGCGGCGTCGGCGTCGAGGGCGCTGCGCCGGGGCGACGTCATCTTCGAGGAGGGTTCCGAGCCCGACCACCTCTACGTGGTGGAGTCGGGTCGCATCGCGATCGCCAGCAAGTCGATCGACGGGCGCGAGTCCGTGTTCGCCCTGATGGAGCGGGGCGCGCTGTTCGGCGAGATGGGGCTCCTCGACGGGCTGGGTCGGTCGGCCGAGGCCCGGGCGCTCGAGCCATCGCAGATCCTCGAGATCCCCTACGACCCCGTCCGGGCCGCCTTCGACGAGGACCCGCAGCTCCTCTGGGGCGTCGTGGCGCTGCTGGCCGGCCGGCTGCGCTCCATGGACGCCGCCCTCGCCGACTCGGTGTTCCTGGACGTGACCGGCCGCACCGCCAAGCGGATCCTCGAGCTGGCCGGGGACCAGGACGAGTTCACCCTCCCGGTCACGCAGGAGGAGCTGGCCGGCATGGTCGGCGCGTCGCGCGAGCGGGTCAACAAGGCCATCGCCAGCTTCGTCCGGCTCGGCTGGATCGACCAGTCCGAGCGCCGCTACGCCATCAAGGACCGAGAGCAGCTCACCCGCCGGGCCCGCTAGACCGGCCGCGACCTGATCGGAGAGCGAAGCCCCGAGCCAGATCGCACCGAGTCCGGTGGGGGCGTGGGGGCAGAGGCTCCCGCCGGAGCCCCCACCGGGCGGAGGGCGGCTCCGCCGCCCGCAGCCGAGAAGGGGTCAGCGCGAGCTGGAGGCGAGCCCGAGCCAGCTCGCCGCAGGAGGGCGAAGCCCTCCGAGCACGAAGCCGTCAGGCGTAGCGGTCGAGGATGCTGGTCTCGGCGAGGCGGCTCAGGCCCTCCTTGATGGCCCGGGCCCGGGTCTCGCCGACGCCGGCGACGTCGTCGAGGTCGTCGATCGTGGCCCGCATGATCTTCTGGAGGTTGCCGAAGCGGGCGACGATGGCCTCGATGACCGGCTCGGGCAGCCGCGGGATGCGGGCCAGGAGGCGGTAGCCGCGGGGGGCCATGGCCTCGTCGAGGTCCAGGGTGCGGTCCCGCAGGTTGAGCGCGGCCACCACGGCCTTGGCGTCGAGGAGGTCCTCGGTGCCGAGGTCGGCGAGGGCTTCGAGGGCCTCGTCGAGGTGCCAGCCGGCGTCCTCGTGGAAGTAGTCCTTGATGACGAGGCGCCGGTCCTCCTCGACCCCTCCGAGGAGCTCGTCCAGCTGGAGGCTGACGAGCCGGCCGTCCACGCCCAGCTCGACGATGTCCAGCTCGATCTCCTCGGCCACCCGGCGGACCATCTCGGTGCGTTGCAAGACGGTGACGACGTCGCGCACGGTCACGAGGTCCTCGACCTCCACCGTGGAGAGCGAGGCGGTGACCTCGTCGAGGCGGACCTTGTAGCGCTCGAGGGTCTGGAGGGCCTGGTTGGCCCGGGTGAGGAGGCGCGGGATCGGTTCGAGGGTGTGCTTCTGGTCCCGGGCGTAGACGGCCACGATGGCCATGTCCTCGGAGATCGAGATGACCGGCACGTCGATGGACCGGGCCACCCGCTCGGCCGTGCGGTGTCGGGTGCCGGTCTCGGAGGTGGGCACGTTCGGGTTGGGCACCAGGTGGACGTTGGCCCGGGCGATCCGGCTGGCGTCGGAGGCGAGGATGATCGCGCCGTCCATCTTCGCCAGCTCGGAGAGGCGCTGGGGGCTGAAGGCGGCGTCGAGCAGGAAGCCGCCCGAGCAGATGTTCAGCACCTCGGGACCGTCGCCCACGACGACCAGACCGCCCATCTTGGCCTGAAGGATGCGGTCCAGCCCGGCTCGCAGCGGGGTGCCCGGCGCCACCACCGAGAGCGCAGCCAGGAGCTCGGGGCTGCGTCGGGGTGCCATCGCCCGATCCTAGCCGTGGGCCGGCCTCGGACCGGGCCGAGCGACTCACCGCGACCCCGCTGACCTGCGCCGATGCCGGTCGACGAGCCGACGCTCGATCCCGACGGGGAGGGGCGCCCCTCGCACCGCCCGGGACCCAGGGCTCAGCGGATGAGCTGCAGACCTCGGCTCGCCTGGCCTGGCTCCACCTCGGGGTGGGGCGGGGCCGAGGACGGAGCCGGCGGCGCCTCGTCGACGTCGATGACCGACCCGCCGGCGGCCAGGAGCCCGGCCAGGTCCACCGCCTCGGCCAGCGTGGCAGCGCGGAGGACCTCGATGCCGGGGGCGGACGCCGGCGCGCTGGCCGGCACGATGGCCTGGCGGAACCCGAGCCGGGCCGCCTCGGCGAGGCGGCGGGCGGTCTGGTGGACCTGGCGCAGCTCGCCGCCGAGCCCGATCTCGCCGCAGGCCACGAGGCCCTCCGGCAGGGCCCGGCCGGACCGGGCCGAGGCGAGGGCGAGAGCGAGGGCGAGGTCGGCCCCGGGCTCGACCACCTTCACCCCGCCCGCCACCACCGTGTGCACGTCGTGCTCGTGGAAGGCGGCTCCCACCCTCTTGTCGAGCACCGCCAGCACGAGGGCCAGGCGACCGCTGTCGAGCCCTTGGGCCGACCGGCGAGGGGCGGGCAGCCGGGTGGGCGCCACGAGGGCCTGGACCTCGACGAGCAGCGGCCGGTGCCCGTCGAGCACCGGCGCCACCACGGACCCGGCCACGCCGGGGTGGCGGTCGGACAGGAACAGGGCGGACGGATCGGGCACGCCCTCCAGGCCGGCGCCCGTCATCGCGAAGAGGCCCAGCTCCTCGGTGGAGCCGAACCGGTGCTTGAGGGCCCGTAGGAGCCGCAGGGCGTGGTGGCGCTCCCCGTCGAAGGAGAGCACGGTGTCGACGAGGTGCTCGAGGACGCGAGGCCCGGCCAGCCCGCCGTCCTTGGTGACGTGGCCCACGAGCACCGAGGCCATCTCCCGCTCCTTGGACGCCCGGACCAGCCGGTGGGCGCACTCGCGCACCTGGGACACGGAGCCGGGCACGGCGGAGAGGACCGGATCGTACACGGTCTGGATGGAGTCGACGGCCACGACGTGCGGGGCGACCGACTCGACGTGGGCGAGCACGTGGGGCAAGGCGGTGTCGGCCACCAGCCACAGCCCCTCCGGGAGGGTGCCGAGCCGCTCGGCCCGCCGCTTCACCTGCTGGGCCGACTCCTCGGCGGTGACGTACAGGCAGCGCTGCCCGGATCGGGCCAGACCGGCCAGCGCCTGGAGCAGCAGGGTGGACTTGCCGATGCCGGGCTCGCCGCCGAGGAGCGTGACCGAGCCGGGCACCACCCCGCCCTGCAGGACGCGATCGAGCTCCCCCACCCCGCTGGCGAAGGGCGCGAAGGCGGCGCTGTCCACCTCGCCGATCGGCAGGGGGGTGCCCGCCCCCTCGTCGAGGCACTCGTCACGACCCACGATCGTGGGTCGCTCGACCTCCTCGACGAGGGAGTTCCACGCACCGCAGCTCCCGCAGCGTCCGGCCCACTTGGGCTCGACGGCGCCGCAGTCCTGGCAGCGGAAGACGTTGCGGGTGCGGGCCATGGGACGAACCTACGGACGGCCTGTGACAGCGACGGTGGCGAACATGCGTTCGCAGGCTAGCGCATCGCCTCCCCGGGCCCGGCGCACGGGTGGTGCGCCGCGCGGCCGGCGCGCCGCAGCACCCGCCAACCGCGGCCGGCCGGTTCGGTACGGTCGGCGGCGATGGCGCCTCGGACGGACTGGAACCCCGTGCTGCGGGAGGAGCTGGCCAAGCCGTACTGGGCCGAGCTGCAGCGGTTCGTGGCCGAGGAGCGCCAGCGGGGCCCTGTCTACCCCGCTCCCGACGAGGTGTTCGCCGCCCTCCACCTCACACCGTACGCCGAGGTGAAGGTCCTGATCCTCGGCCAGGACCCGTACCACGGCCCCGGCCAGGCCCACGGGCTGTGCTTCTCGGTCCGCCCCGGCGTGCCCGCGCCGCCGTCGCTGCAGAACGTGTTCGCGGAGCTCGAGGCGGACCTCGGGATCCCGCCTCCCGACCACGGCTGCCTCGACGCGTGGGCCCGGCAGGGGGTCCTGCTCCTCAACGCCACTCTGACCGTGCGGGCCCGGCAGGCCACCTCCCACCAGGGCAAGGGGTGGGAGACCTTCACCGACGCCGTGATCCGGGCGGTGAGCGCCAAGCCGGAGCGGGTGGTGTTCGTCCTCTGGGGCGCCTCAGCGCGCAGGAAGCGGTCGCTGGTGGACACCAGCCGCCACGTCGTGATCGAGTCGGCCCACCCCTCCCCCCTGTCCGCCCGCAGCGGCTTCTTCGGGAGCCGGCCCTTCTCCCGTGCCAACCGGGCGCTGGCCGAAGCCGGCCGCGAACCGGTCGATTGGCGCATACCTCCCCTCACGGCCCCCACGTACCGGGAGTAACGGTTCAGTCGGCCCGGTTACGTGCCGATGTGACTGGTGGCACACTGAGCCGCAGGCACCGAGGATCGGTGCACAGGTTCGACACGGGAGGCAGTGGCGATGGGCTACGCGGACGGGGCGACGACGAGGCAGATGACCGGCGGGCTGTGCGGGTGCTGCGTCACCGTGGACGGCGAGGAGCTGCTGGTCGAGGACACCGTCGCCCACGCGGTCGTCGAGGGCCGCCTGTCGGCCGACCTCCTCGACCACGGCTGCGACACCTACTGGTGCGTGACCGCCTCGGGCCACCACCGGCTCGTACGGGCCTCCGAGATCCTCGTCACCGGCTGACGCGCCCCGGCAACAGGTCACCGGGGCGGGCCGGGCGAGCCGCCAGAGCACGCCGCTGGCTTCTGGGGCGGCGCAGGCCCCATCGGATCCTCGACCCGGCCGCCTGAGCGGCACCGCCGCCGGGGCGTCTACGGTCCCGCCATGACCGAGATCAGCGCCCTGAGCGAGATCGTCGGCGAGGGGAACGTCCTCACCGGCGAGGGGATCAGCGAGGACTACGGGCACGACGAGGCGCTCACCGTCACCCCGGTGCTGCCCATGGCCGTGGTGCGCCCCGGCTCCACCGACGAGGTGGCCGAGCTCGTCCGCTGGGCGGCCGCGTGGGACGTCCCGATCACCGCCCGCGGGTCGGGCACCGGCCTCTCCGGGGCCTGCGTGCCACGGTCCGACGGGGTCGTCGTGTCCTTCGAGCGCATGGCGGACGTGGTGGAGGTCGACACCGCCAACCACGTCGCCCTCGTGCAGCCCGGCGTCACCCTCGCCCAGCTCGACGAGGCCCTCCGCCCCCACGGGCTCATGTATCCGGTGTACCCGGGCGAGTACTCGGCCTCGCTCGGCGGCAACGTGGCCACCAACGCCGGGGGCATGCGGGCGGTGCGCTACGGCGTGACCCGCCACCAGGTGCTCGGGCTCACCGCCGTGCTGGGCACCGGCGAGGTGCTGCGCACGGGCGGGCGGTTCGTGAAGGCCACCTCGGGCTACGACCTCACCCAGCTGATCATCGGCTCCGAGGGCACGCTCGCCGTGGTCACCGAGGCCGTCCTGCGCCTGCACCCGCGGCTCGGCCACGGCGCCACCGTGCTCGTCCCGTTCCCGGACCTCGAGCACGTCACCGACGCCATCCCCCGCATCGTCGGCTCCGGCCTCGCCCCCAGCATCCTCGAGTACATCGACTTCATCACCATGTCGGCCATCACCACGAGCGCCGGCCTCGAGCTCGGCGTCCCCCAGGAGGTGAGGGACGGTGCGCTGGCCTACCTCGTCGTCGTCCTGGAAGGTCGCGACGAGTCCCGGGTGGAGGAGGACACCGCCCAGCTGGCCGAGCTGGTGTCGGGCATCGGGGCGATGGACGTGTACGTGCTGCCCTCCTCGGCCGGCGCGGCGCTCATCGAGGCACGGGAGAAGGCGTTCTGGACGGCCAAGGCCAACGGAGCCGACGACATCATCGACCTCGTGGTGCCCCGGGCCTCGATGCCCGAGTACCTCACCCAGGTGCAGGAGGTGGCCCAGGCCACCGGCTCGCTCATCGTGGGCTGCGGGCACGCCGGCGACGGCAACGTGCACCTCTCGGTCTTCCAGCCGGACCCCGACGCCCGCAAGAAGGCGGTCGGCGGGGTCCTGGCCGCCGGCGTCGCCCTCGGCGGCGCCATCTCCGGCGAGCACGGCATCGGTTCCGAGAAGAAGGCGTACCTGGCCGAGCTCGAGGACCCGGCCAAGCTCGATCTCATGCGCCGCATCAAGCAGGCGTTCGATCCGTCCGGCATCCTCAACCCAGGAACGATCTTCGACTGACATGAACGGCGCCCCGCCGGCCCATCCCGCCTCCGGCCGTCCACACACGGCCTCGACGATCTGAAGGAGCTCGCGTGAACGGCGCTCAGGCCCTCATCCGCACGCTCGTCGACGCCGGCGTCGACGTGTGCTTCATGAACCCCGGCACCTCGGAGATGCACTTCGTGGCCGCCCTCGACGACGTGCCCGAGATGCGCGGGGTGCTCGCTCTCTTCGAGGGGGTGGCCACCGGCGCCGCCGACGGGTACGCCCGCATCGCCGACCGTCCGGCGGCCGTGCTCCTCCACCTCGGGCCAGGCCTCGGCAACGGGTTGGCCAACCTCCACAACGCCCGCAAGGGCCACACCCCGGTCGTGAACATCGTGGGCGACCACGCGACCTACCACCAGCCCTACGACGCCCAGCTGCAGAGCGACATCGAGACGGTGGCCCGCAACGTGTCCCGCTGGGTGCGCTCGTCGGACTCCACGACCACCCTGGCCGAGGACGCCGCCGACGCGGTGGCCGCCGCCTTCGGGCCACCAGGGCAGGTGGCCACGCTCATCCTGCCTGCCGACGTGAGCTGGACCGACGGCGCCGAGCCGGCCCCGCCCCCGCCGCCGGCGGAGGCCGCCCCCGTCGACACCGATGCGATCAGCGAGCTCGCCGCCGTCCTGCGGGGCGACGAGCCGGCGGCCCTCTTCGTCGGGGGCCGCGCCTGCCGGGCCGACGCGCTGGTCGACGCCAGCCGCATCGCCAACGCCACCGGCGCCAAGCTGCTGGCCGAGACCTTCCCGGCCCGCCTCGAGCGCGGCGCCGGGCGCGTGCCGGTCGAGCGGCTCGCCTACCTGGCCGAGTTCGCGGCCATGCAGCTCGACGGCCTGCGCCACCTCGTGCTGGTCGACACCAAGTCCCCGGTGTCGTTCTTCGCCTACCCCGGCAAGGCCAGCGACCTCGTGCCCGAGGGCTGCACCGTCCACGTGCTGGCCGGTCCCGACGGCGACCCCGCCGGCGCGCTGGCTGCCCTCGCCGAGGCGGTCGACGCGCCGGCCGACGGCGCCACCCTCCAGCCGGCCGTGCGCCCCGAGCTGCCCACCGGACCGCTCACCGCCGACGGCGTGTGCCAGGCCCTCGGCGCGCTGCTCCCCGAGGACGCCATCGTCTCCGACGAGGGGAACACCTCGGGGCTCTTCGCCGCCGGCCACACCGCCGGAGCGCCGCCCCACGACTGGCTCTGCCTCACCGGCGGCGCCATCGGCCAGGGCCTGCCGGTGGCCGTCGGCGCGGCGGTGGCCGCTCCGGACCGCAAGGTGATCGCCCTCGAGTCCGACGGGTCCGCCATGTACACGATCCAGTCGCTCTGGACGATGGCCCGCGAGCAGCTCGACGTGGTCACGATCATCTTCAACAACTCGTCCTACGCGGTGCTCAACATGGAGCTCTCCCGGGTGGGGGCCACCGCTGGCGGCGAGAAGGCCAAGGCCATGCTCGACCTCCACGGCCCGGACCTCGACTTCGTGGCCCTCGCCCAGGGCCACGGCGTCCCCGCCACCCGGGCCACCACCGCCGAGGACTTCGTGACCCAGCTCCAAGAGGCCCTGGCCGAACCCGGCCCGCGGGTCATCGAAGCGATCGTCCCCCCGATCCTGTGAGCAGCCCTGAGCATTGACGCCGCGACCGAGGCCGCCCACGCCGCGGCGATGGCCGCCGGCGAGCCGATGTACGAGGACCCGCGCACCGGCCTGTGGGTCATGACCGAGGCCAGCCTCCGCGCGCGGGGCTGGTGCTGCGGCAGCCGCTGCCGCCACTGCCCCTACGACCACGAGAACGTCCCCGACGGCGGGCGCTGACCTACGGCCCGACCCGGAGCGCAGCGGCCAGGCGGGCGAGGGCGTCGGGGGTGCGGGTGCCCCACCAGAAGAGGTCCTGGCCGTCGACCCGCACCGGTGGGGCGATCGTGGCGAGCTCGTCGAGGTGCTGGTCCTTGAAGGCGTAGGGCTCGCTGGGGACGAGCACGACGTCGGGCTGCAGCCCGATCAGGTCGTCGAGCTCGACGGTCGGGTACGGGCCGGCGTCGGCTGGGACCACCTCGGCGCCGAGGGCAGCGAGGAGCGAGGCGCCGTAGGTGGGCTGGCCGAGCACCATCCACGGGCGTCGCCAGATGGGCACCACCGCGCGCCGGGTCACCGGGACCACCGGCGGCGGCTCCGGTGCCGACCAGTCGACGCCGACCGCCTCCGCCAGGCGGGCCAGCTCCCGGTCGACGTCGGGCAGCGACCGCACGGCGAGCGCGAGGACCGGGACGCCGGCCGCCACGAGGGCGTCGTGGTCCTCGCGACGGTTCTCCTCCTCGTCGAGGACCACGAGCTCCGGCGCCAGGTCGACGATGGCGGGCACGTCGGGGTTCTTGGTCCCCCCCACCGTCGGGAGGTCGGGCTGCTCGCAGAAGCGGGTGCAGGCGATCGGGTCGACGCCCCAGGCCCGCAGGGTCTCGGTGACCGACGGGACGAGGCTCACGACGCGCACCGGCCCACCGTAGGTCCGGGCCGGGAGTACGGTCCCGGCCATGACGGGGGATCTGCTCGACGGTGTGGTGGACGAGGCGGGAGCGCTGCTGGAGGACGTCGTGGCGCTGCGACGGCGCATCCACGAGCACCCCGAGCTCGGGCTGGAGCTGCCCGACACCCAGGCCACCGTGCTCGAGGCCCTCGACGGCCTGCCGGTCGCCGTCACCACCGGTGCCTCCACGACCTCGGTGGTGGCCGTCCTCGACGGCGACGAGCCGGGGCCGACGGTGCTGCTCCGGGGCGACATGGACGCGCTCCCGATGCCCGAGGACACCGGCCTCGAGTACGCCAGCCGGGTCGCCGGCGCCATGCACGCCTGCGGCCACGACGCCCACACGGCGATGCTCGTGGGCGCCACCCGCCTCCTGGCCGCCCGGCGCGGTTCGCTGCGGGGCCGGGTCGCCTTCATGTTCCAACCCGGCGAGGAGGGCCACGCCGGCGCCCGCTACATGCTCGACGAGGGCCTGCTGGCCACCGCCGCCGACGGGGCCGAGCCGGTGTCGATGGCCTTCGCCATCCACCAGTCGCCCAACATCCCGAGCGGCATGATCGCCAGCAAGGGCCGCTCGATCATGGCCTCGGCCGACGAGTTCTCCCTCACCGTGCGAGGCCGGGGCGGCCACGCCTCGATGCCGCACCACGCCGGCGACCCGATCCCGGTGGCGGCCGAGATCATCGGCGCGATCCAGGCCATGGTCACCCGGCGAGTCGACGCCTTCGACCCGGCCGTCGTCACCGTGACCAAGCTGCGGGCCGGCACCACCACCAACGTCATCCCGGAGACGGCGACGATGTGGGGCACGATCCGGGCCGTGTCGGCCAAGACCCGCGAGTCGGTGATGGCCGACCTCGAGCGGGTGGCCACCGGCATCGCCACCGCCCATGGCGCCACCGCCACCCTCGACATGCTGCCCAACGGCTACCCGGTCACGGTGAACGACGAGGGGGCGGCCCGCTTCGCCCTCGACACCGCGGCGACGCTGCTCGGCCGCGACCAGTCGGTGGAGCTCCCGGCGCCGGTGATGGGCGCCGAGGACTGGAGCTACGTGCTCGAGCAGGTCCCGGGGGCCATGGCCTTCCTCGGCACCCGCCCGCCGGGTGTCTCACCGGCCGAAGTGGCCCCCAACCACTCCAACCGCATGGTCATCGACGAGACCGCCATGGCCGCCGGCGTGGCCACCTACGCCGGCGTCGCCCTCCGCTGGCTGGCCGAGGACCCCACGGAGCCCTGATGCCCAGGATGTGGCGCGCGCCTCGCCACATCGGTCCGCTGGCGCTCTGGGAGAGCCCGGCCACCGTCCATCGCTCGGCCCGCGACCACCACCCGCGGGCACGGGCGATGGACCGCACGCGCGTCGCCGGACTCCCGCCCGCCCGACCGACCGCGTCGGCCGCGCTCAGGGGGCGGCGTGGGCGGGCGGTGCGACGTCGTCCTCGCGGCTGGTGACCCTGCGGGCCAGCCGGACGAGGAGGAGCACCACCAGCGCCAGGAGGGCGAGGATCCCGACGGCGCCGAGGACGAGCACGGAGGTGCGGCGCTCGGTCCCCTCGGCTCGCAGGTCGACCGGCTCCTCGCCGAAGCCGACCTGCCAGACCGCCCCGTTGTCGGCCCGGGTGGTGGCGTTGGAGGTGACCTCCCCGGGGAGGCGGGCTCGGACCCGGACCTGGATGAGCCGGCTGAGCGAGTCGCCCAGCTGCTCCTCGATCTCCTCGACGCTCTGCCCGAGCGGTTCGCCGTCGAGCTCGGCCGCCAGCCCTTCGTCGCCGAACGCCTCGAGGCCGCCGGAGAAGTCGACCCGGCCGGTGAAGGCCCACCGGGTCTCGGCCAGCGACGTCTCCCGGGTGACCTCGAAGTCCTGGAAGGGCCCGTCCTCGGCCGCGATCTCGGCGAACACCTCGGCCGCCTCCTCCGGCGTGCCGAACGGGTGGCTCAACCGCACCCGCGTGTACCCGTCGGGATCGAGGTCCGGCCCGTCGAGCCGCCACCCGCTGGCGAGGAGGTCGTCCACCTCCATGACGGCCTCGAGGTCCCCACCGATCCGCTCGACCGCGTCCTCATCGAGCCCCACCACCACCTCGACAGACCCCGACCCGTCCTCCGAAACGAGCACGTTCACATCGATCTCCAACCGACAGGCGGAGAGCAGGAGACCGACGAGCGCCGTGAACAGGACGGCACGAAGGCGAGCAGTCCGGTCGCGCGGCACCGAGCCCCGGCGGGGGGCGTGGGGGGCAGAGGCTCCGCCGGAGCCCCCCACAGTGGCGGAGGGCGGCTCTGCCGCCCCGGAGCCGACGAGCCCTGCAGCGCGCCAAAGGCGCAAGCCCTGGCTCGACGGCGAACCTCCGGTTCGCCGTCGACGACTCATGTGGTCTTGACGATGAGGAGGTTGCAGGGGAGGTGGTGGCTGACCTTGTTGGGGACCGAGCCGAGGTGGAAGAAGCGGCCGACGCCGGTCATGCCCTTGTTGCCGACGACCACGAGGTCGTACCCGCCGTCACGGGCCGTGTCGATCAGGGCGTGCACCGGGTCCTTGTCGACGACGAGCGTGTCGATCGGGACGTTCGAACCGGCGTGGGCATCACGGGCGGCCGCCACGGTGGCCTCGCCTCGGTCCGGCCGGGCGGCGGTCATGATCGTGAGCCGGGCTCCGCTGGACGACGCCACTTGCACGGCCCGCTCCACCGCCTTGGCCGCCGTCCTCGACCCGTCCGTCCCCACGAGGATCCGCTCGTACATGGACCGTCACCGTACTCAACCAGCCACGCACCACAGACAGGGTCGTGGCCCTCGGGGGGAGCGGGAGGGGGGAGCGTCCCCGCTCCCCCCTCGCCTGCGAAGGATCCGGCTCCGCCGGTCCTGAGCGGCAGGCACTACAGCGAACGGCCGCCCGTAGGGCGGCCGTTCACGTTCAGCTCGCCGCAGGCCGCCGGAGGCGGCCGAGGACGAGAGCGCTACCCCTCCGAGGGGCCGGCCTCGGCCAGCTCGACCGGCGGGGGCTCGAAGCCCTCGACGGCCCGGAACGTGAGGCCGACCTCGCCGGTGTCGGGATCCGGCTCGGCGTCGACCACGACGAGCTGGCCGGCGTGGAACTCCTTGTAGAGGAGCTTCTCCGAGAGCGGGTCCTCGATGAGGCGCTGGATGGCCCGGCGCAGCGGGCGAGCGCCGAGGGTGGGGTCGTAGCCCTTGTCAGCCAGGTGGAGCTTGGCCGCCGGGAGGAGCTCGATGCCCACGCCCTGGCCTTCGAGCTGCTTCTGGGTGCGGGCGATCATCAGGTCGACGATCTGGGTGACCTCGTCCTTGCTGAGCTCGTGGAAGACGATCGTCTCGTCGATCCGGTTCAGGAACTCGGGCCGGAAGTGCTGCTTGAGCGCTTCGTTGACCTTCTCCTTCATCTTCTCGTACGTGACGGCCTCGTCGGCCCGGCCGAAGCCGAGGGCGGCCTTGCGCAGGTCCGCCGTGCCGAGGTTGGAGGTCATGATCAGCACGGTGTTGCGGAAGTCCACCGAGCGGCCCTGGGCGTCGGTGAGCCGGCCCTCCTCCAGGATCTGGAGGAGGGTGTTGAACACGTCGGGGTGGGCCTTCTCGATCTCGTCGAAGAGCACGACGGAGAAGGGCTTGCGGCGCACCGCTTCGGTGAGCTGGCCGCCCTCCTCGTAGCCCACGTAGCCCGGGGGCGAGCCCACGAGCCGGCTGACCGTGTGCTTCTCCATGTACTCCGACATGTCGAGGCTGATCATGGCGTTCTCGTCGCCGAAGAGGAACTCAGCCAGCGTCTTGGCCAGCTCGGTCTTCCCGACGCCGGAGGGGCCGAGGAAGATGAAGCTACCGCTGGGGCGCTTCGGGTCCTTCAGGCCGGCCCGGGTGCGGCGCACGGCCTGGGAGACGGCCTTGATGGCGTCCTGCTGGCCGATGACCCGCTTGTGGAGCTCGTCCTCCATGCGGAGCAGCTTCTGGGTCTCCTCCTCGGTGAGCTTGTAGACGGGGATGCCGGTCCACATCGACAGCACCTCGGCGATGGCCTCCTCGTCGACCTCGTCGAAGAGGTCGACCCCGGAGTCCTTGATCTCGCGCTCCTTGGCGTCCTTGGCGGCGAGGAGCTCCTTCTCCTTGTCGCGCAGGCGCCCGGCCTCCTCGAAGTCCTGGGCCTCGACGGCGCGCTTCTTGGCCTCGACCACGCCGGAGAGCTCGTTCTCGATCTCCTTGTAGTCAGCGGGGGTCTCCATGCGCTTGATGCGCAGGCGGGAGCCGGCCTCGTCGATGAGGTCGATGGCCTTGTCGGGGAGGTGCCGGTCGGCGATGTAGCGGTCGGCCAGGTTGGCCGAGGCCACGAGGGCCTGGTCGGTGATGGTGACCCGGTGGTGGGACTCGTAGCGATCCCGCAGGCCCTTCAGGATCTCGATGGTGTGGGCCACAGTGGGCTCCTCCACCACGACCTTCTGGAAGCGGCGCTCGAGGGCGGCGTCCTTCTCGAGGTGCTTGCGGTACTCGTCGAGCGTGGTGGCACCGATCGTCTGCAGCTCGCCCCGGGCCAGCATCGGCTTCAGGATCGAGGCGGCGTCGATGGCGCCCTCGGCGGCACCGGCCCCGACGAGGGTGTGGATCTCGTCGATGAACAGGATGATGTCGCCGCGGGTGCGGATCTCCTTCAGCACCTTCTTCAGGCGCTCCTCGAAGTCGCCCCGGTAGCGGGAACCGGCCACGAGGGCCCCGAGGTCGAGCGTGTAGAGCTGCTTGCCCTTGAGCGTCTCGGGGACGTCGTCGATCACGATCTTCTGGGCCAGGCCCTCGACGACCGCGGTCTTGCCGACGCCGGGCTCGCCCACGAGGACCGGGTTGTTCTTCTGCCGGCGCGACAGCACCTGCATGACCCGCTCGATCTCCTTGGCCCGGCCGATGACCGGGTCGAGCTTCTTCTCGCGGGCCTGCTGGGTGAGGTTGCGGCCGAACTGGTCCAGCACCAGCGAGCCGGAGGCGGCCTCCTGGCCCTGCGAGCCGGGACCGGCGGTGGCGCCCGCCTTCTCGGCCGAGCCGCCGGGGCCCTGGTAGCCCGAGAGGAGCTGGATGACCTGCTGGCGGACCCGGGAGAGGTCCGCGCCGAGCTTCACGAGGACCTGGGCGGCGACGCCCTCACCCTCGCGGATGAGCCCGAGGAGGATGTGCTCGGTGCCGATGTAGTTGTGGCCGAGCTGCAGGGCCTCCCGCAGGGAGAGCTCGAGGACCTTCTTGGCCCGGGGGGTGAAGGGGATGTGGCCCGACGGCGACGAGCCGCCCTGGCCGATGATCTCCTCGACCTGGCTGCGCACGGCCTCGAGCGAGATGCCGAGCGACTCGAGGGCCTTGGCGGCGACGCCTTCGCCCTCGTGGATCAGCCCGAGCAGGATGTGCTCGGTGCCGATGTAGTTGTGGTTGAGGAGCCGGGCTTCCTCCTGGGCCAGCACCACGACCCGTCGAGCCCGATCAGTGAACCGTTCGAACAATGTGAGCCTCCCGCCCTGTTCGGGGGATCCGTGGGCCGAGTGTACCCATGGGCCGGCGCAACCCATCTCGCGTCGAGTGGTTCACCATCGGCAGGTCCGGCCCCTGGCGTGAGCGGTTTCCGAGCCGGAGGACCGCTGCCGTAGCGTGCGGTGATGCCCTCGCCGAACCCCCTGCTCCAGCTGCCGGGCATGGACGGCTTCCGCGAGCGGGTCGAAGCGACCCTGCTCGGGGCCGTGGCGGCCGAGGACGAGCTGATGGCGCAGATGGGCGGGCATCTCATCACCGCCGGCGGGAAGCGGGCCCGACCCCTGTTCGCCGTGTGCTCGGCGGCGGTGTTGGCGCCCGATGCTGCGGGGATCGACGCGGCCGTCACCGACGACGTGGTCCGGGGCGGCGTGGCCGTCGAGCTCGTGCAGGTGGGCTCGCTCTGCCACGACGACGTGATCGACGAGGCCGACACCCGCCGGGGCGCCGAGAGCGTCAACGCCCGCTGGGGGAACCTGAAGGCGATCCTGGCCGGGGACTTCCTCCTGGCCAAGGCGTCGGAGATCGCCGCCTCGCTCGGCACCGAGGTGGCCGGCCTGCTGGCCGCCACCATCGGCCGGCTCTGCGAGGGCGAGGTGCACGAGCTGCGCATGGCCTACAACGCGGACCGCACCGAGGACAGCTACCTCGCCGCCATCGCCGGCAAGACCGCCGCCCTCTTCGCCACCGCCTGCCGGGTGGGCGGCATCGTCGGCGGACTCCCCCGCGGCGACATCGAGCGGCTCACCGCCTTCGGGCAGGCCTACGGCATGGCCTTCCAGGTGGTCGACGACGTCCTCGACGTGGTCGCCACCGACGAGGAGCTCGGCAAGCCGTCCGGCCACGACATCGCCGAGGGCATCTACAACCTCCCGGTCCTCCGGGCGCTCGCGGGCGAGGTCGGCCCCGAGCTGCGGACCCTCCTCGGCGGCCCGATCGAAGGCGCCGAGCTCGACAAGGCCCGGGACCTGGTCAGAGCCTCCGACGGCGTCGCCCAGTCGATCGATGTGGCCCGTACCTACGTGGACGACGCGGTCGCCTGCCTCGAGCCCTACGGCGATGCTCCCGCCGCCGTCGCCCTCCGCGGCGCCGCGCAGCACCTCGTCGCCGACCTCTGATCGATCCCGGGTCGGGCCTGCCCCAGGCTGGCGCCTGTGGACCGGGGAGAACCCGCCCTCGTCCTCGCAGCGAGGGCGCGTGCGACCGGACGGCTGGTCACCGCTGATCGGATGGTCTCCGCCGACGTGTCACGCGTCGGCTGCACCTCCACCACTGAGGGCGCGACGGCGCACGCCGCGCCTGAGCGGGCATGGCGTGGGCGCGCCGCGACCCGAGGACCGCGGCGGCAGCCGGTCAGAGGTACGTGGCGCGCCCCCACCGCCGCACGCACATGCGCGAGAACAAGCATCGGCGTGCTACGATCGTCGCATGCGTACGACGGTCGAGTTCGACGCCGACACCGCGAAGGCGATCGAGGAGCTGCGGCGCCGCGAGGGGCTCGGGGTGAGCGAGGCCGTCAACGAGCTCGTCCGCCGCGGCATGCTCACCCGTCCCGAGGCGAAGCCGTTCCGGCAGCGCACGCACCGGTTGGGCATCCGCATCGACGTCTCGAACGTGGCTGCGGCCCTGGAGGAGCTCGAAGGCGTCGAGGCGCGCTAGGTGCTCGTCGACGCCAACGTCCTGCTCTACGCCGTCGATGCCGACAGCCCGTTCCACGAGCGCGCGCGGGAGCTCCTCGAGGAGGCGCTGAACGGCGCCCGCCGGGTGGCGCTGCCCTGGGCCTCGCTGCTCGCCTTCGTGCGCATCGCCACGCACCCCCGCGCCCTGCGGAACCCGCTGTCGGGACCCGAGGCGTGGCAGCTCGTGGAGGAGTGGCTCGACGCGCCGGCCGCCTGGGTGCCCGAACCAGGTCGCGCCTACCGCTCCATCCTCGGCGAGCTGGTCCGCGAGCTCGACCTGCGGGGCGCCCTCGTGAGCGACGCCGCCCTCGCCGCCCTGTGCCTGGAGCACGGGCTGGCGGTGGTCAGCGCCGACTCGGACTTCGCCCGCTTCCGAGACCTCACCTGGA
>JBKHYD010000035.1:0-37735 GCA_046565645.1 Acidimicrobiia bacterium
GGGCTAGCGGCGGCCGAGTACGCCGTCGGTCTCCTCCCCACCTGACCCGCTGCCGCAAGGTTCCTGACCTCCGCCAGCAGCCTCAAAGCCGCCTCATGGGCCGCTCGGTGACGGTCACCGGGGCACCTCCGGCATCGGCAAGCCCTCCCGCTTGATCTTGGCCAGAAGGTCCTCGGTCGGCTCGAGTCGGCCGCTGGTGATCAACGACGAGATCAGCTCGGCCACGGAGCGCCGCAGGTCCGCCATCGCCTCCTCGGCGGCCGTCAGCCGCCGCCCCTGCGCTGGGGTGAGCGCCATCAGCCCTCCACCTCCCGACCGAGCGCGATGAGCCCTTCCCGCAGGCTGGCCAACGTCGCCACGGCGCCGTCCTCCAGCTCGTTCTCTACGAAGAACGCCAGCCGGCGAAGCATCGCCACGTCGCCCGCGCCCTCGTCGGACCACTCGAGCTCGACGTTGTAGACCCTGGCCCGCTCGGCAGCGGTGCCGAGCACTCGGGCGTAATGCAGCGCCCGCTCGAGCGAGCGGATGAGGTCCTGCGTCCTGACGTGGGTGTGCAGCCACCCCTCCTCGACTACCTCGGCACGCTGGATGGTGTCGGCCATCACCGACATCCCCACTCGACCCCGGTGGGGTCGGTCAGGAGCCAGCCGGAGCGGGCGCTGCGAGCCCCCACCACCTCGGCGAGGGTGAAGCGGTCCCGGGGCTCGCCCGGAACGGTCAACGCCCCCAGACGGGGGCGTGTGGTTGCATGGTGCATGTCGGGACCTCCTGGGGTTCCGGCCACGGACCGGGGCTGTTGACGCAGCGCCCGGTCCACCTGTCTTGACAGACGCAAGGGTAATCCCTTGACGGACGCAAGGCAAGGGGTACCTTCGTGCCGATGGACCTCATGGGCGTGACCGAGATCGCCGACCTCCTCAGCGTGAGCCGCCAGCGCGCGGACCAGCTCTCGCGGGCTGAGGGGTTCCCGGAGCCGATCGGTGAGATCGCTGCCGGCCGGATATGGGAGCGTGCCGACGTCGAGCGCTGGGCTCGTGAGACGGGACGCCTGTAGTCCGACACGCTCGGATCGTCACACCCGGGACGTAAGGTCGGAGCTCATGGACGGTGAGCCCGAAAGGCGGAGGTTCTCTCCTCGCCTGAAGAATGGCCTCGTGGCCGATCTGATCGTGGCCGACGAGTCGCAGTCAGATCGGCTCCTCACCGAGAAGCAGGACGAGTACGACGCGACCGGCCACCTCGCCCGGCAGCTCGGGCTCGCGTCGACCTTCGGCGGCGACATCCACGGCACGTTGATGTTCGTGCTCGAGCATCTCGACGACCTGATCCGTGACTGGCCACCACCGGAGGACAGCCCGATGGTGGGCATCATCGCCGAGGAGGCGATCAAGGGCCTTACCCCGATCGAGATCTACACGACGCTGCTCGCCGGACCCGGGCACTGGCGGGAGCACAAGATCCAAGCCGAGACCCGCGTCGAGCGCCTCCCCGTGCACCTCCAGGCCATCCTGGCGAAGTGCCTTCGGGCAGAGCTTCGCCGGATGCTCCAGCAGTGGGTCAAGTGGGACGTGCGGGGCTTGCGAGACCGCTACGCAGAGGCTCAAGCACGAATCGCTGCGAAGGAGGCCGAGGACAAGGCCGCCAGGGAACAGGCTGCAGCACGAACGGCGAAGGCGAGGCCCAGGGGGAAGCGCATTCCGCCGCCGCCGCAATGGTCGCCGCCGAGCCGCGACTACCCCGGGCCCAGTCGATCCTGATGTCAGCGCCATGTCAGCACGAGGCCGACGACGAGCAGCCAACAGGAGCACACGAGCCGGACGAGCCCACGCCCTGATCCCCGCCCTGAGCAGGGAGAACATGCCGGGAGCGATCAGGAGCACACGAAGCCATCGGGACTGGGGGTCAAGAGGTCGGAGGTTCGAATCCTCTCGGCCCGACTGGATGCTCGCAGACGGGGTCGGTCCGGCCGGATCGGCCCCGTTGCGCGTGGGGGCGGCGTCTCGGGTGCGGGCACCACGGGAAGAGATGGGGCACCCGACCAGGAGGCCCAACCATGGATCCGAACGACCACGAGCTCGAGCACGAAGCCCACGACCCGGCGGAGCACCCCGGCGATGAGCGCCGAGCCAACGACCCGAACGCTGAGGACCGCGACGACCACCCGGTGGGCACCACCACCGGGACGGGTGCGGGGGCGACCGCCGGTGCCGTCGCCGGTGCGGCGGTGGCCGGGCCTGCCGGCGCCGTGGTCGGTGGGGTCGTCGGCGGCGTCGCCGGCGGGATGGCCGGTCACGAGGTGGCCGAGAAGGTCAACCCAGAGGGTGACGAGGTGAGCGGGGACAAGGTCCCCGACCCTGGGACCTGAGAGCCCCGCCGCTGCGCTTCTCGACGGAGCACCCCCGTCCCCGGGCGGGGGTGCTCTCGCGCCACGGGCCCGGAGGGCCGGTAGGTTCGGGGCATGTGCGGACGCTTCGTGTCGGCCACCCCGCCCGATCAGGTGGCCGCCTACTTCGGGACCGAGGCGCCCGAGGCGCTGCTCGAGGCCTCCTACAACGTGGCCCCCACGAACGACGTCTACGCGGTGCTGGCCGACGGCTCGACCCGGCACCTCGACGCGTTCCACTGGGGGCTCGTGCCGCTGTGGGCGAAGGACCCGAAGATCGGCTCGAAGATGATCAACGCCCGCGCCGAGACGCTCGCCGACAAGAGCGCCTACAAGTCGGCCTTCAAGCGTCGGCGGTGCCTCATCCCGGCCGACGGGTTCTACGAGTGGAGGAAGGACCCTCACGCGTCGCCCAGGGCCAAGAAGCAGCCCTTCTTCATCCACCGTCCCGACGGGGAGCCCTACGCCTTCGCCGGGCTGTGGGAGGTGTGGCGGGGCCCGGAGAGGGACCAGGAGCCGCTGCGGTCCTGCACGATCATCACCACCGCACCCAACGACGTGATGGCGACCATCCACGACCGGATGCCGGTCATCCTGCCTGCCTCGGCCTGGGACACGTGGCTGGACCGGGACAACGACGACCTCGACCTGCTCGGCAAGCTGCTCGTGCCCGCCGATCCCGCCCTCACGGTCATGCACCCGGTGTCCACCCAGGTCAACAACGTCCGCAACAAGGGTCCGGAGCTGGTGGCCGAGATCGACCCCGGCGCCCCGGAGGACGGGGCGCTCCTGTGAGCCGGGGAGGGCGCTGATGCGGGTCGCGGTGGGGGCCGACGAGCCGTGCGCGCTGGTGGACGCGGTGTCCGCCTTCCTCGAGGCGGGCGGGCACGAGGTGGCGCGGCCGGCACCGATCGGCTCGGTGTGGACCGACGTCGGCCGCTCCGTGGGGAAGGCCGTGGCCGAGGGTCGCGCCGACCTCGGCGTGGTCGTCTGCTGGACCGGCACCGGGGTGTCCATCGCCGCCAACAAGGTCCCGGGCGTCCGGGCGGCCCTCTGCGTGGATGCGGAGACCGCAACCGGGGCGAGGCGCTGGAACGACGCCAACGTGCTCGCCCTCTCCCAGCGGCTCACCACGCCGGCGGTCGGTGAGGAGATCCTGGCCGCCTTCCTCGCCGCTGCGCCCGACGACGACGAGCGGCCGACCATCGCCCGCCTCGGGTGAGCTAGTCCGCGACCTCGGCCCGGCCGAGGTCGCGCAGCGCCTCGCGGAGCCGCTCGGCCGCGGCGTCGAGCGCCTCGGGGTCAGGGGAGGGGTCGGCCTTGGCGAAGCTGAGATCGGCCTCGGTGTCGATCGGGATCACGTGCAGGTGGGTGTGGGGCACCTCGAGCCCGGCGATGATCAGCCCCACCCGTCGAGGCGAGAAGGCCGCCATCTGGGCCTGCCCGACCACCTGCGCGACCGCCATCAGCCGCTGGGCCAACCCGGGATCGAGGTCCACCCAGTGGTCCACCTCGGCTCGGGGCACCACGAGGGCGTGCCCCGGGGCGATCGGGTTGATCGTGAGGAAGGCGACCACCTCGTCGTCCCGCCACACGAACCGGCCGGGGAGGTCGCCCTCGATGATCCTGGTGAAGAGGGTGCTCACGCCCGCATCGTAGGGTGGGGCCGTGACCCAGCCGCCCGATCACCCCGACGCGCTCCGGGCAGAGCAGCCACAGGCCCGGGTGGAATCCCTCGCCCTCGGGCCCGATGACCGCCGGCCGGCCCCTGCCTCGGAGCGAGACGGCGAGGACCGGGTCCTCACCGTCCCCAACCTCATCACGGTCGTGCGGCTCTGCCTCATGCCGGTGTTCCTCTGGCTGCTCTTCGGCCGGGAGGACCGGGCCAGCGCGGCCTGGCTCCTGGCCGGCCTGGGCATCACCGACTTCCTGGACGGCTGGATCGCCCGCCGCTTCCACCAGGTGAGCAACCTGGGCAAGGTCCTCGACCCCGTGGCCGACCGGCTCCTCTTCATCCTGGGCGTGGGTGGCATCGTGATCGACGGCTCGGTGCCGACGTGGTTCGCGGTGGCCGTCCTGGTGCGGGAGGGCCTGGTGGGCGGCGCCACCATCACCCTCGGCCTCCTCGGCGTGCGACGGATCGACGTCACCTGGTTCGGGAAGGCCTACACCCTGTTGCTGATGCTCGCGTTCCCGCTCTTCTTGGCCTCCCACAGCACGCTCGGGTGGGCTGACGGCGCGCGCACCGCGGCGTGGATCTTCGGGGTCCCAGGGCTGGCGTTCTCCTACTGGTCCGCCGTCCTGTACGTCCCGCTGGCCCGCAGGGCGCTGCGAGAGCGAGACCTGACCTCGGAGGTTGCCGCATGAAGGCCGTGATCATGGCGGGCGGCGAGGGCACCCGGCTCCGCCCCCTGACGTCCAACTCGCCCAAGCCGATGATGCCGCTCGTCAACGCGCCCATGATGGAGCACATCGTGCGGCTCCTCGCGCAGCACGGCTTCGACGAGATCGTGGTCACGGTCGCCTTCATGGCCAACCACATCCGCACCTACTTCGGTGACGGCTCCGACTTCGGCGTCCGCATGGTCTACGCCACCGAGGAGTCCCCCCTGGGCACGGCCGGCTCCGTGCGGAACGCCATGGACGAGCTGGACGAGCGCTTCCTCGTGATCTCCGGCGACGTCCTCACCGACCTCGACCTCTCGGCCATCGTCGCCCGGCACGAGGAGGCCAAGGCGCTCGCCACCATCGGGCTGGTACGGGTCGAGAACCCCCTCGAGTTCGGCATCGTCATCACCCGGGACGATGGCGCCATCGAGCGCTTCCTCGAGAAGCCGTCCTGGGGTCAGGTCTTCAGCGACACCATCAACTCCGGCATCTTCGTCCTCGAGCCCGAGATCTTCGACTACATCGCCCCCGACCGACCGGTCGACTTCTCCTCCGAGGTCTTCCCGAAGCTGCTGGAGGACGGCAGGCCCATCTTCGGGGCGGTGGGGGAGGGCTACTGGGAGGACGTCGGCACGCTCGAGGCGTACCTGCGGGCCCACAAGGACATCCTCGACGACCGGGTGCGCCTCGAGATCCCGGGCTTCGAGATCGGCGACGGGATCCACGTGGGTGAGGGGGCCGAGATCCACCCCGACGCGAAGGTCGAGGGACCCGCCGTGATCGGCGAGAACTGCCGCGTCGAGGCCGGCGTGCGGCTGGGGCCGTACTCGGTGCTCGGAACCAACGTCCGCGTCCGCGCCGGGACGGACCTCGAGCGGGTCGTCATCCACGACAACTCCTACCTCGGGGAGGGCGTACGCCTCCGGGGCGCCACGGTCGGTCGCTCCTGCGACCTGCGCAACGGGGTCCGGGGCGAGGAGGGCGTGGTGCTCGGCGACGAGTGCTTCGTCGGAGAGCACGCGGTGCTGGCGGCGGGCGTCAAGATCTACCCGTTCAAGACCGTCGAGACGGGTGCGGTCATCAACTCCTCGATCGTGTGGGAGTCCCGCGGGTCGCGCTCGCTGTTCGGTCGGGTCGGCGTGTCCGGCCTGGCCAACGTGGACATCACCCCGGAGCTGGCGGCTCGGGTGGCCATGGCCTACGCCACCACGCTGAAGAAGGACTCCACCGTCATCATCAGCCGGGACTCCAGCCGCTCCGCCCGGATGCTGAAGCGGGCGATGATGGCGGGGCTCAACGCGTCGGGCGTGAACGTCCACGACCTCGAGGTGGCCTCGGTGCCCGTCACCCGCTTCGCCACCAGCCGGCCCGAGATCGCCGGCGGGATCACGCTGCGGCTCATGGCGGGCGACCCCCAGTCCTGCGTCATCCGCTTCTTCGACACGAAGGGCCGCGACCTCACCGAGGACGGCCAGCGGAAGATCGAGCGGCTCTTCCTGCGCGAGGACTTCCGCCGGGTCTTCCCCTCGGAGATCGGTGACATCGACTATCCGCCTCGGGCCATGGAGCAGTACACCGCGGCGCTCGAGGCCACCGTCGACGTCACGCTCATCCAGGAGGCGAAGTTCAAGATCGTGGTCGACTACGCCTACGGGTCGTCGGCCTTCTCGATGCCGAACGTGCTGGCGAAGCTCGGTGCCGATGTGCTGGGCGTCAACCCCTACACGGCCACGCTCGGCGCCCTCGGGTACGAGCCAGCGCGCCACGCCAACGACGTCGCGGCCCTGGTCCGGGCCTCCGGGGCACACCTCGGCGCGGTCCTGGATCCCGACGCCGAGCACCTCACGCTCATCGACGACAGCGGGCACGTCCTCACCAACGAGGAGGCGCTCCTCGCCCTGCTGACGATGGTCAGCGGCCACCTGCTCGGCGACACGGTGGCGGTGCCGGTCACGGTCACCCAGCACGCGGAGGCGATCGCCCGCGAGCACGGCGTGCAGGTTCGCCGCACCAAGCTGTCCACCTCGGCGCTCATGGACGCAGCATCCGAGCCCGGGGTGGGCTTCTCGGGCGGCATCGACGGCGGGTTCATCCTCCCCGGGTTCCTCCACGCCTTCGACGCCGCCGCCAACCTCGTCAAGGTGCTCGAGCTCCTGGCCCGCAGCGGCGAGCGGCTGTCCACGATCGTGAGCCGCCTCCCGCGCACCCACATCGCCCACGAGGCCGTCGTCACGCCCTGGGAGCAGAAGGGGATGGTGATGCGGTCCCTCGTCGAGATGAGCAAGGACCGGGAGGTCCAGCTGATCGACGGGGTGAAGGTGCGCCACGAGGGTGGCTGGGCGCTGGCCGTCCCCGACCCGGAGGAGCCCGTCACCCACGTGTGGGCCGAGTCCGGCTCCGATGCGGACGCCAAGACCCTGGCCAAGGAGTACGCCCGCCGCATCCGCCAGCTGCTGCGCTGACCGGCGGCCGGGGTCGGTCGCGAACCCTCGACTGCCCGTCGAGGGTTTCCGATAGCCTGCGCGCCATGCAGATCCCCGACGACCTGAAGTACTCCTCGGATCACGAATGGGTGCGCCTGGAGGATGGCAAGGTCCGGGTCGGGATCACCGACTACGCCCAAGACGCCCTGGGCGACGTGGTGTTCGTCGACCTCCCGGAGGTCGGGGCGACGGTCACCGCCGGCCAGTCGATCTGCGAGGTCGAGTCCACCAAGTCCGTGTCGGACATCTACGCCCCTCTCAGCGGAAGGATCGCAGAGGTCAACGGCGACCTCGCCGATGCCCCCGAACGGGTCAACGAGGACCCGTACGGCGACGGCTGGATCTTCCTGCTCGAGGTCGACGACCCCACTGCGGTGGCGGACCTCCTCGACGCCGCCGGCTACCGATCGCTCGTCGAGGGCTAGCCGTGGCCACCGTCACCTGCCCTCGCTGCGGGCACGCGAACCAGCTGCCGGCCAACTTCTGCTCGTCGTGCGGGGCGGACCTCGGGGCTGAGCCCGACCACACCACCGCCACCGTGGCCGTGCCCATCGAGGGCCCGGACGAGGTCGCCCTCGCCCGGGACGAGATGCCCGCCGGCATCGGCATGCTCGTCGTCACCCGCGGCCCGAACACCGGCTCCCGGTTCGCGCTCGACGCTCCCGTCACCACCGCCGGCCGGCACCCCGACAGCACGATCTTCCTGGACGACATCACGGTGTCGCGCCGACACGCCGAGATCCGGCAGGTGGGCGACACCTACCGGGTGGTCGACGTGGGCTCGTTGAACGGCACCTACCTGAACCGGGAGCGGGTGGAGGAAGCGGAGCTCACCGACGGCGACGAGGTGCAGATCGGCACCTTCAAGCTCGTCTTCCTCGCTGGGACGCGGTGAGCGCCGCGATGGCCGACCGCTCCCACCTGTCGATCGGGGAGGTGCTCAGCCTCCTGCAGGACGACTTCCCCGACGTCACGATCTCCAAGATCCGCTTCCTGGAGAGCCAGGGCCTCCTCGACCCCGAGCGGACCCCATCGGGCTACCGGAAGTTCTACGAGGGCGACATCGAGCGGCTGCGGTGGATCCTGCGCCACCAGAGGGAGCACTTCCTCCCGCTCAAGGTCATGAAGGAGCGCCTCGAGGCGGCTGCCAGTGCCGGGCTCACCGTCCCGCCCGACGAGCCGGCTCCGGTCCCGGCGCCGATGGCGGATCCGGGTGGCAGCCAGGGCACCGGCGACGGCGGCGCGCCCGAGGCGGAGCCTTCGTCACCGCCGGAGCCTCGGGAGCCCGCCGTGGACCTCGACACCGGTCGACGGGCCACGGCGCCTCCCGAGCCCCGGCGCACCACCCGGCCCACCCCGCCGATGCCGCCGATGCCGAGCCCGGCGGCGGGCAACCCTCTCGACAGCGGGCCCACCGTCATGTCGTTCACCCTCGAGGAGCTGGCCAGCGCCACCGGCCTCAGCGCGCGGGACCTCTCCGAGCTCGCCCGGTACGGGCTGCTGGCCGGAGAGCAGGTGGGCGGCGACACCTACTACGACGGGGATGCCCTGGTGGTCGCCCGAGCCGCGGCGGGCTTCATGCGGTTCGGGATCGAGGCCCGACACCTGCGGATGTACAAGGTGGCGGCCGAGCGGGAGGCGGGCTTCATGGAGCAGGTCGTGATGCCGCTCCTCAAGCAGCGCAACCCCACCGCTCGGCAGCAGGCGGCGCAGAACCTGGGCGAGATGGCCCAGCTCGGTGAGCAGCTGCGGGGCGCGCTGCTGCGCACCGCCCTGCGCGGCCACACCGAGTCCGGTCGCTGACCGGGTGCCGCGGCGCGATCGATCCCGGCGTTCGGTAGCGTGCAGCCGTGGCCGTGGAGATGGAGCTGGTCGGGATCGAGCTGGAGCGCCCGCCCAACATCCCGTGCCTCGTCCTGCGTGAGGCGGACGGGCAAGGCAGGATCCTGCCCATCTTCATCGGAGGTCCCGAAGCCACCGCGATCGCGTTCGCCCTCGAGCAGGTCGAGACGCCCCGCCCCATGACCCACGACCTCATGAAGGACCTGCTGGAGGAGCTCGGCGCACAGGTGGAGCGGGTGGTGGTGACCGAGCTGCGGGAGGCCACCTTCTTCGCCGAGCTGGTCATCCGGGTGGGCACCGAGGTGCACACCGTCTCGGCCCGACCCTCCGACGCCGTCGCCCTCGCCGTGCGCACCGGTGCCACCGTCTACGCCGAGGAGGGCGTCCTCGATGCGGCCGGGCGCAGCGCCGGGGAGGACGTCCCCGAGGAGGTCGTCGAGCAGTTCAAGGACTTCCTCGACCAGGTCAACCCCGAGGACTTCGCCTCCTGAGGGCCGCGCTCGTGCCGGGCGGGCGATCGAACACACGATCCCGTTGACGGCGCGCGGGGGCGGTCGTACCCTCGGACTCCCACGACATCGGTGTAACTCCACTGCTGTCACCCTCCTCGAGACCCACCACCTCGAACCATCGGGCAGGAGCACGCGCATGACAGAGGGCTTCAGCGGCCGCGAAGCGGCTGACATCGTCGGCATCACCTACCGCCAGCTCGACTACTGGGCCCGCACCGACCTCGTCCGGCCCTCGCTGGCCGACGCCCGGGGCAGCGGCAGCCGCCGGCGTTACTCCTACCGCGATCTGATCGAGCTGAAGATGATCAAGTCCCTGCTCGACGCCGGCCAGAAGCTGGAGCGGGTCCGGGCCGCCTTCGACTACCTGCGGGACCTCGGCGACGACCTCACCTCGTCGCAGCTCGTGATCGCGGGGGACTCCGTCGTCCTCGTCCGCGACGGTGAGGACCTGATCGACGTGGTGAACCGCTACCAGGGCCAAGGCGTGCTCAACCTCCTCGCCCTGGACGGCGTGGTCGAGCAGGTCGACGCGGCCATCGTGGAGCTGCGCCCTAGGACCGAGCCCGCCACGCCGACCGAGGTGGTCACGGCCGCCCGGTAGGTTCAGGGAGGTGACGCTGCGCACCTCTCCGCTCGACGCCGTCCACCGCTCCCTCGGGGCCAAGATGGTCCCGTTCGGGGGGTGGGACATGCCCCTCGCCTACGGCGAGGGCACCATCGCCGAGCACCGGGCGTGCCGGAAGGCGGGGGTGGTCTTCGACGTCAGCCACCTGGGCACGGTCCGGGTGGAGGGTCCCGACGCCTTCCAGCGGCTCCAGGCCGCCCTCACCAACGACCTCGCCAAGATCGGCCCTGGGCGGGCCCAGTACACCCACCTGCTGGACGAGGCCGACGGGTCGGTGCTGGACGACATCATCGTGTGGTGGGTGGCGGAGCAGAGCTTCGACGTGATGCCGAACGCCTCCAACACCGAGCGCGTCGTGGCGGCCATCGGCGGGGCGGACGTCACCGCCACCCGGGCGATCCTCGCCGTACAGGGCCCCCAGGCCCGGGACCGGTTGGCCCAGGTGGCCCCCGAAGTGGCCGCCGTGGGGCGCTTCAGGGTGGCCCGGGCCAGCGTGGGCGGCGTGGGCTGCGTGGTGGCCGGGACCGGCTACACCGGCGAGGACGGGGTGGAGCTGGCGGTCCCGGCCGACCGGGCGCCGGCGGTGTGGGAGGCCCTGCTGGCCACCGGCCTCGTCCCCGCCGGGCTCGGGGCCCGCGACACGCTGCGCCTGGAGGCCGGGCTGCCCCTCCACGGCCACGAGCTCGGCCCGGGCATCACGCCGCTCCAGGCCGGGCTCGGCTGGGTGGTGGCCTGGGACAAGCCGGGCGGCTTCCGGGGCCGCGAGGCGCTGCTGGCCGAGCGGGACCGCGGGGTGGCGCGCCGGCTGCGCGGGCTCACCACCCAGGGTCGGCGCCCACCGCGAGCTGACCAGGCGGTGCTGGTCGGCGGCCGGCCCGCCGGGGTGGTCACCAGCGGGAACTTCTCGCCCACCCTCGGGCACGGCATCGCCCTGGCCCTCCTGGCCCCGGAGGTGGCCGACGGCGCCGAGGTGGCCATCGACGTGCGGGGCGAGCCCGTCCCGGCCACCGTCGTGAATCCCCCCTTCGTCGCCCGCTGACACGACGTCTGTGTGGGCTTTCGAGCCGCTACGGCGCAGAAGTCCACACAGACGTCGGTTCGTCAGGTGGACTTGGCGGCCTTCTCCTCGTGGTGCTTCTGGACGGCGGTCATCACCGCGACGGTGGCGGCGTTGATGAACTCGGGACGGTTGGCGGCGGCCCAGTCCCGGCTGGCCGTCGTCGAGGCCGCCGAACCCTGGAAGTGGGGGAGGACGTAGCGGGCCATCAGCTCGTAGCTGCGGAACATGGCGGGGCGATCGGCCCACTCGGTCGCCATGGTGAGGAAGGTGCCGAAGCCGCCGGACTGGTCGATGAGCCGCTGGATCTGCGCGATGGCGTCGTCGACGGTGCCGATCACCGCGAAGCCGGAGTCGTTCATGGCCTGGGCCATCTCGGCGGGATCGTCGCTCTCGACGCCGAGCGGGAGCGCAGCGACCCGCTGGAAGTAGTCGAGCCACTGGGGGAGCCCGAAGGCGACGTCGGCGACGGCCTGCTCCTTGGTGTCGGCGAGGTGCATCGGACCGACCAGGCGCCAGCGGCGACGGTCCACGGTGGTGCCGAACTCGGCGGCCCGCTCCTCCATGACATCCCAGTGGGCGCCCAGGATGTCGAAGCCGCCGGCGCTGGTGGCGCCGATGGAGAGGAGCGACAGCCCGTGCTTGCCGGCGAGCCGGGGACCGGAGGGTGAGATCTGGGCCGCCACTGCCACCTCGAAGCACGGGTCCGAGTAGGGCCGGAGCTGCAAGCGCGCGTCGCGGAGGGTGAACCAGTCGGTATCCCGGTCCACGGGACCCTCCCCGGCGAGCAGCTCGAGGATGGCCTCGAGGGCCTCCTCCATCATGTCCCGCTGCCGGGCGACCTCGATGCCCATCATGTACGCGTCGGAGGGCAGCGCCCCGGGCCCGACGCCGAACATCACCCGACCCCGGGTGAGGTGGTCGAGGAGGACCATCCGGTCGGCCAGCACGAGGGGCTGGTGGTAGGGGAGCGAGCTCACCCCGGTGCCGAGGCGGAGCTTTCGGGTGCGCTGCGAGGCGGCGGCGATGAACACCTCCGGGCTGGCGATGATCTCGTAGCCGGCCGAGTGGTGCTCGCCGATCCAGGCCTCGTCGAACCCGAGAGCGTCGAGGTGCTCGAGGAGGGCCAGGTCCCGCTCGAGGGCGAGGGTGGGGTTCTGCCCGACGGGGTGGAAGGGAGCCAGGAAGATGCCGAAGCGAAGGGGCCAGTCCATGGTCCGACACCCTACGCGCGCCACTTGACCGTCTGGTCAAGTGGGGGCGCCGCGGTGGCGGGGCGGGGGAGGGCGGGCTACTCGAGCAGGTCGGGCTGCTCGGCCACGATCTTGTCGTAGAGGGGCTGGAAGCTGAACCAGCAGGCGTACGGGCTGCCCACCTGCTCACGGGTCATGCGGGCCATGTCGGCGTCGATCGACACCGGGGTGCCCGCCGCCTCGGCCAGCAGCTGCACCTCGCAGGTGCGCTCCATCGTGATGTAGAGCCAGGCCGCCTCGTCCACGCTCTGGCCGACGGTGAGGATCCCGTGGTTGCGGAGGATGGCAGCCTTGTGGTCCCCGAGGGCATGGGCGATTCGCTTGCCCTCTTCGGTGTCGATCACCACGCCGGTGTAGTCGTCGAAGAGCCCGTGGGCCTCGAAGAACGAGCAGGCGTCTTGGGTGAGCGGGTCGAGGAGGCGGCCGAGGGTGGACCACGCCCGGCCGTGCTTGGAGTGGGTGTGGGCGGCGGAGACGACGTCGGGGCGGGCCTGGTGCACCTGGGAGTGGATGGCGAAGGCGGCCCGGTTGACCGGCCAGTCGCCCTCCACCACCTCGCCGTCGTGGTTGACGAGGATGAGGTCCGACGCCCGGATGAGGCCAAAGGAGAGACCGAAGGGGTTGACCCAGAAGCAGTCGGCTCGCTCGGGGTCCCGAGCGGTCAGGTGGCCGGCGACGCCCTCGCCGAAGCCCATCTTGTCGAAGAGCCGGAAGGCAGCCGCCATGCGCTGCTTCAGGTGGGTGCGCTCGTCGTCCTTCGAGGTGAAGGTGGGGAGGCGGTGCGGTTCGGTCGGTCGGATCATTGGTTCCCCCTCGGGTCAGCGAGGGGAGCCTACCGAGGCCGAGACGCCACCCCAGAGCAGATCGGTGAGGTGGGCGACGAACTCCTGGCGCGGCATGGGCCGGTCCCGCAGCCACCACTGCGTGGCCTGGTGCACGAGGCCGACCATGCCGTAGGCCCAGGGCAGCGCGCAGGTGGGGTCCTGGCCGGCCTCCTCGAGCCGCACGCGGGTGACCTCGGCGATCTGGGGGGCCACGAGGTCCACCAGGGGGCCGATCGGGCTGCGGTGGTCGCTGCGGGGGTTCGGCTGCTGGGCGAGGAACCCGTAGAGGTGCGGGTCGTCCTCGAGGAAGGCCACGTAAGCCTCCACCGTGCCGACCAGGATGGCTCGCGCGTCCTGCTCCACGTGGAGGGCCGAGCCCAGCGATCCCATGAGCGCGCCGGAGAAGCGCCCGGCGATGGCCTCGATGAGGCCGTCCCGGTCGACAAAGTGGCGGTACAGGATCGGCTTGGTCACCCCGCCGGCGTTGGCCAGCTGCTCCATGGTGGCGGCGGGCCCGAGGGTGCGGATGGCGTCGATGGCCGCATCGAGCAGCTCCTCGCGCCGCCGGCTCCGGCGGGCGTCCACCGGTCTCGTGCTCGCCTCGTCGTCTTCCACCTCGACCCGCGCCCCCAGATCGACCACGGACGAAGGGTACAACCGGGACGGACCCGGAAGCGCCATCGGGACAGGGGAGCGGGCGTCGGGCCTCAGGCGTGGTGGGCCTGACCCGGCCGTCGGGCCGTGATCCGGCCGACGATCGTGGCGACCGCCAGGCCGACGACCAGGCCGAGCGCGGCCGAGGCGGCGGTGTTCACGAGCCACTCGAGCCCGCCCGAGAGCGAGCCGAGGTCGTCCACCAGCCCCTCGAGGTCGTGGACCAGCTCGTAGGGGGCGTGCCAGCCGAGCTCGTCGGCGCCGACGAGCAGGATGTGGCCACCCACCCACAGCATGGCGGCGATCCCGATGCGGGACAGCCAGCTGAGCAGCACCGGCATGGCGCGCACGAGGAGGCGGCCGATGCGCTGGGACCGCTCCGAGCTCCGCTGCGCCAAGGCCAGCCCGATGTCGTCCATCTTCACGATCGCCGACACCAGCCCGTAGACGACGATCGTGATGAGGACGGCCACCACCGCGAGGATCACGGCCCGGGACACGAAGGGCTCGTCGAGGACCTCCTTCAGCGCGATGACCATGATCTCGGCCGAGAGGATGAAGTCCGTCCTGATGGCACCGGAGATCGTGGAGCGCTCCGCGTCGGGCCCGAGCGCCGCCGAGGGCACGTCGTGGTCGTGGTCGTCGTGCTTCAGGGCGTGGAGGATCTTGTGGGCGCCCTCGTAGCAGAGGAAGGTGCCGCCCAGCATGAGGACGACCTCCACGACGGTGGGCGCCACCTCGCTGAGCACGATTGCCACTGGCAGGATGAAGAGCAGCTTGTTCCGGAGGGATCCTGTGGCGATCCGCTTGATGATCGGCAGCTCGCGCTCCGCGGCCAGGCCGCGCACGTAGGTCGGGGTCACGGCCGTGTCGTCGACGACGACGCCGGCCGCCTTCATGCTGGCCCGGCCCGCCGCCGCGCCGACGTCGTCGATCGAGGCGGCCGCCAGCTTGGCCAGCGCCGCCACGTCGTCGAGGAGCCCCACCAGTCCGCCAGCCATCCCACCTCCCGGTCACGTCGAAGGAGGGAGCCTACGGCGCGGCGGTGAGGAGGCGCGACCCCTACACCGCCGATAATCGACGTTATGTCAAGTAGAGCCGGTCGCCCAGCGGGGCGCCGAAGAGCGGCTCGGCGGCCTTCATGACCTCGCCGAGGATCCGGCCGGGGTCGTCGCCCTCGGCGAGGTCTCGGCGGGCGTCGTCCACGGCGCACTCCAGGACGTAGAGCTTGTCCCGCAGGTCGTCGAGCTCGGCTCGGGCCACCACGAGCTCCTGCTCGCTCAGGCCGGCCTGCTGGGACCGCAGGCGACTCTGGTACTCCCGCTGCCGGCACGCCTGGCGGCAGAACACCCTCGGCCGGCCGGTCCCGGCCCGAACCGGGAGCGGGCGCCCACACCACCGGCACCGGTCGCCCTCGGGTCGTTTCGTCACTGACGCAACCCTACCGGCGCCGGGTCGGCTCCGGAGCGATCCCGGCGGAGTCGAACGCGGGGTCCTCGACGGAGCGGTGCGCCGCGGGGCGCCGAGCCCGCCTTCGGCAGGCGCGTGCCGGGCGCGGCGCCATGGCCAGGGCGCAGGCGGACGCCGCGGCGACGACGGCCACGAGGGTCCAGCCCGCGCCCCGCAGCGTGCCCTCGAGCCCCGAGTGCTGGAGCGCCAGCTTCACCAGGTAGTGAGTGCCGAAGACGAGCAGCGTGCGCTGCCCGGCCCGGGCCAAGCCCTCCCCGAGGCGCACCCCAGGTCTCAGGAGCGAGCGCGTGATCGCCCACAGCAGCAGCGAGCCGGCCAGGCCCCACATCGTGAAGCCGAGGTGCCCGGGGTGCCGAGCGGGCGGCCACAGACCCTCCGGGGCCACCGCCGCGGGCGAGACGAGCCAGGCGACGGTACCGGCGGCGACCACCAGGCCCGCGGCCGGGACGAGGGGGAGCGACGCCTCTCCCCTCCCGCGGGCGGCGGCCGCCAGCGCCGCGCCGGCCGCCGCGAAGGTGCTGTACACCACGATCGAGAACGGCCCCGACCACAGCCGGGGAAGGACGCCCTGCACGTCGGTCCCCGCCACCGGGACCGCGGCCAGCGCCGCGGCCGCGACGAGGCCCCACCACACCACCGGGTGGCGGACCCCCATGGCCGACAGGGCGGAGACGGCGGCCCCCAGCACCGCCAGCGTGAGGAGCACCCCTCCCCCGTCGATGCCCCCGCCGACGGCCACGTCGAGGGTGAGCCCGAGGGCGAGGACCTCGGCGTAGCGCCGCAGCGCCCGTCGGGCCCGTGGCCAGCGCACCCCCTCGCCGACCGGTCGGACCTGCTGTCCGACGAGGTACGCGGCAGCGCCGAGCCCCAGGGCGAACGCGGGGGCGGCGAGGTCCGTGAGGGCGAACCCCTCGAACCCGGGCAGCCGTCGCCGGCCGTCGCCGCCCGTCCAGTCCAGGAAGTGGTGCACGACCATGAGGCACAGCGCCAGTCCCCGGAGCCGGTCGAGGGACGGCCAGCGCTCCGGCCGCGGGGCGGCCAGGGCCGGGCGGGCGAGCGCCGGGCCCACGGACGTGATCGGCGCCGCCCCGCGTGGGGGGCTCTGGACGGCCATCCCTGGGTGGTTCCCGGATGAGCCGATCTCAAACCGACCCGCGCTAGGGTCGGGGCGCTGACGAACCCGTGTGGGAGAGTCCCGCCGGCCCCACCTCGGTGGGGGCGACGGGCGCCGAAGGTGCAACCGCCCCGGAACCTCTCAGGCCCCAGGACCACACGGGGGAGGCAACGCTGGAGCCGACGGTGACAGCGGGGGTCGAGCCGCCGACGCCCGTGAGGTCCCCATGCGCCAGCCCGCCACCACCTTCGCCGACCGCCACCTCGGCCCTCGCCCTGAGGACCTCGACGCCATGCTCGCCGCTCTCGGCGTGGCCACGCTCGACGAGCTCATCGACCAGGCGGTGCCGAAGAGCATCCGGGCCGACGAGCCCCTGCGGCTGCCCGCCGCCTCCTCCGAGCCCGAGGTGCTGGCCCTGCTGCGGGAGCTGGCCGGCCGCAACCAGGTCCTGACCTCGCTCATCGGAACCGGCTACTACGGCACCCACACCCCCGGCGTGATCCAGCGCAACGTGCTCGAGAACCCGGCGTGGTACACCGCCTACACCCCCTACCAGCCCGAGATCAGCCAGGGCCGGCTCGAAGCGCTCCTCAACTTCCAGACCATGGTGAGCGACCTCACGGGGATGGACGTGGCCAACGCCTCGATGCTGGACGAGTCCACCGCAGCGGCCGAGGCCATGACCCTGATCCGGCGCTCGACCACCCACGGCGCCTCTGCGTTCTTCGTCGACGCGGAGAGCCACCCCCAGACGATCGGCGTCGTCGCCACCCGGGCCGAGCCGCTCGGCATCGAGGTGATCGTGGGTGACCCGGCCACCGACCTCGATCCCGCTGCGGTCTTCGGGGTCCTCCTCCAGCACCCGGGCACCAGCGGCGTCGTGCGCGACCTCTCCCCCACCATCGACGCCGTGCACGCCGCCGACGGCCTCGTGGCGGTGGCCACGGACCTCCTGGCCTGCACCCTCCTCACCCCGCCCGGCGAGCAGGGTGCCGACGTGGTGGTCGGCTCCTCCCAGCGCTTCGGGGTGCCGGTGGGCTACGGCGGTCCCCACGCCGGGTTCCTCGCCACCCGCGAGGGCCTGCGCCGCTCCATGCCCGGCCGCCTCGTCGGCGTGTCGGTCGATGCGGCCGGGCGCCCCGCCCACCGCCTCGCCCTCCAGACCCGTGAGCAGCACATCCGTCGGGAGAAGGCCACCTCGAACATCTGCACGGCCCAGGTGCTGCTGGCCGTGATGGCCTCGATGTACGCCGTCTACCACGGACCCGAGGGGCTCACCGCCATCGCCGAGCTCGTCCACACCCAGACCGGCCGGCTGGCCCACGCCCTGCGCACAGCCGGCGTCGAGGTGGTGCACGACGCCTTCTTCGACACCCTCACCCTGCGGGTGCCGGGCCAGGCCGACGCCGCCCTCGCCCGGGCGCTCGAGCGCGGCCTGAACCTGCGACGGGTCGACGCTGACACCGTCGGGCTCTCCTTGGACGAGACCACCGACGACGACGTGCTGGTCCGGGTGGCGAGCACCTTCGGGGCCGCCCTCGGGGCCGGCGGCTCCTCGGCCATCCCCCCGGCCCTCGCCCGCACCTCCGACTTCCTGACCCACCCGGTGTTCTCGGCCCACCGCTCGGAGACCGAGATGCTCCGCTACCTGCGCTCGCTGGCCGACAAGGACGTCGCCCTCGACCGCTCCATGATCCCGCTCGGCAGCTGCACGATGAAGCTGAACGCCACCACCGAGATGGCCTCCATCACCTGGCCCGAGCTCGCGTCGATCCACCCCTTCGCCCCCGGGGACCAGGCCGAAGGGTACCGGGAGCTCGTCACCTCGCTGGAGCGGTGGCTGGCCGAGGCGACCGGCTACGACGCCGTCTCCCTCCAGCCCAACGCCGGCTCCCAGGGCGAGCTGGCCGGTCTGCTCGCCATCCGGGGGTACCACGCCGCCAACGGCGACGGCCAGCGCGACGTCTGCCTCATCCCCTCCTCCGCCCACGGCACCAACGCCGCCTCCGCGGTGATGGCCGGGATGCGGGTGGTGGTGGTGGCCTGCGACGACCGGGGCAACGTGGACGTGGAAGACCTCCGAGCCAAGGCCGAAGCCCACGCCCAGGACCTCGCCGCGCTGATGGTCACCTACCCGTCCACCCACGGCGTCTTCGAGGAGGCCATCACCGAGATCTGCGACGTGGTCCACGACCACGGCGGCCAGGTGTACGTGGACGGCGCCAACCTCAACGCGCTCGTGGGGCTGGCCCGACCGGGGTGGTTCGGAGGCGACGTCAGCCACCTCAACCTCCACAAGACCTTCTGCATCCCCCACGGCGGCGGCGGTCCCGGCGTCGGCCCGGTGGCGGCCAAGGCCCACCTCGCCCCCTACCTCCCCAACCACCCGGCCGACCCCGACGCCGGCCCGGCCACCGGGCCCGGGCCGGTCTCGGGCGCGCCCTACGGCTCGGCGTCGATCCTCCCCATCTCCTGGGCCTACGTGGCCCTCATGGGCCCCGACGGCCTCCGGGCCGCGACCGAGGTCGCGATCCTCAGCGCCAACTACGTGGCCGCCCGCCTGGCCGGCGCCTACCCGATCCTCTACACCGGAGACCACGGTCGGGTGGCCCACGAGTGCATCCTCGACCTCCGGCCGCTCACCAAGGCCACCGGCGTGACCGTGGACGACGTCGCCAAGCGGCTCATCGACTACGGGTTCCACGCCCCCACCATGAGCTTCCCGGTGGCCGGCACCCTCATGGTCGAGCCCACCGAGAGCGAGTCCCTCGCTGAGCTCGATCGCTTCGTGGACGCCATGCTGGCCATCCGAGAGGAGATCGCCGCCATCGAGCGAGGCGACGTCGCGCACGCCGACAGCGCGCTGGCCCACGCCCCCCACACCGCCGAGGACCTGCTCGTCGCCGAGTGGGACCGCGCCTACACCCGGGAGCAGGCCGCCTACCCCGTCGCCTCCCTGCGGGCGGGCAAGTACTGGCCTCCGGTCAGCCGCATCGACGGCGGGTACGGCGACCGCCACCTCGTGTGCGCCTGCCCGCCCCCGGAGGCCTTCGAGGGCTAGCGGGCTGGCCGGCCCGACTCAGCCTCCGGCGTCGTCGTGGCTCGCCGGCTCGAGGTCGAGCATGCGGTCCAGACCGGTGACCGTGAACGCCTTGTGGATCATGGGCGACGCCCCCCGCAGCGTGAGGTGGCGCCCGGCCCCGGCCAGCTCCTGGTGGAGCTGCGCGATCGTGCCCATGCCGGAGGACCCCAGGAAGGTGACACCGGAGAGGTCGAGGACCACATCGGGCCCCTCGATCGTGATCAGGTTGGCGAACACCGCTCGCAGGTCCGCCACCTCGGGGAGGTCCAGCGGGCCGGTGACCCGGACCACGATGCGACCCTCGAGGTCGGGTTCCACATCGATCTGCACCGGGCGATCGAGCTCGGCCATCTGCTTGGGGTCCTCTCCTCGTCGGCCGCCCGGGGCGACTGTACCCCCGGCCCCCGGCGCCGAGCCCTGATCGCCGGGGCCTCGGTTCACCCTCGGACGAGCTCGTCGATCTCCTCGAGCATCGAGGGCGGGCCGCTCACCAGCATGGTGGTGACGCAGCTGTCCCGCCACGCCTCGAGGTCGTCGCGGATCTTCTCCTTCGGCCCGATGAGGTAGACGTCCTCCACCATGGCCGTGGGGACGTGGCTGGCCGCCTCGGCCTTGCGCCCGGCCAGGTAGGCCTCCTGGATCTTCTCGCACTCGGCGCCGTAGCCGAGCCTCGTGAAGACGTCCTTGTGGAAGTTGCGGTCCTTGGCCCCCATGCCGCCGACGTAGAGGGCGAGGTTCGGTCGCAGGAGGTCGGCGCAGGCCTCGATGTCGTCGGCCACCACGATGGGCACCACGCAGGCCACCTCGAAGTCCTCAGCGCTCCGGCGGGCTCCCGGCCGTGCGAACCCCTCGGCGAGCGCATCGCGGTAGAAGCCGTCGGCCTTGGGCGAGAAGAACATCGGGAGCCAGCCGTCCGCGATCTCGGCCGCGAGGGCGACGTTCTTGGGCCCCTCGGCCCCGAGGTAGATCGGGATGTCGGTGCGCAGGGGGCGCACGATGGACTTCAGGGGCTTGCCCAGGCCGGTGCCGCCCACGAGGGGCATCTGGTAGTGCTCGCCGACGTACTCCACCGGCTCCTCGCGGGCGACGATGGCCCGGATGATGTCGATGTACTCACGGGTGCGCGCCAGGGGCTTGGCGTAGGGCTGGCTGTACCAGCCCTCGACCACCTGGGGACCGCTCACCCCGAGGCCGAGGATGAACCGTCCGCCGCTCAGGTGGTCCATCGTGATGGCCGTCATGGCCGTGGCGGCCGGGGTGCGGGCCGAGATCTGGGTGATGGCGGTGCCGAGCTGGACCCTCGAGGTCGCGGCCCCCCACCACGCCAGCGGGGTGAAGCTGTCCGAGCCGTAGGCCTCGGAGCACCAGATGCTCCGCCAGCCCAGCCGCTCGGCGGTGGCGATCTGCTGGGCGGCCTCCGGGGGAGGTCCCGTCGGCGGCCAGTACCCGATGATGAGCCCGAGGTCCATGCCGGGAACCTAGTCCCCCCGCTCGCCCCGAACTAGAACCTGTTCTAGTCTGGCCGGGTCCCCTCCCCCGCCGCCGAGGCGGCCCCCGACCAGGAGGAACCTCCCGATGAACGCCGAGCGCTCGCCCTTCCCCGTCCCCTTCGGCTGGTTCTCCGTCGGCTACCCCGAGGACTTCCCCGCCGGGGAGGCGAAGGCCATCTACTACTTCGACCGCCACCTCGTGGCGTGGCGGGACGAGGAGCAGGGGCTGCACGTGCAGGACGCCTTCTGCCCCCATCTCGGGGCGCACCTGGGCCACGGCGGAACCGTGGAGGGCTGCGAGATCGTCTGCCCGTTCCACGGCTGGAGGTTCGACGCCGAGGGCACCAACACCGAGATCCCCTACTCCGAGCGCACCAACCGCAAGGGCACGGTGCGGACCTTCCCGGTGGTGGAGCGCAATGGCATCTCGATGGTCTGGTACCACCCCGATCCTGCGGTGGCGCCCATGTGGGAGGTCCCCGAGATCCCCGAGTTCAACGGCGACCCGGACTGGTCCACCGTGGTGCGCACCGAGCACGTCGTCGACGCCCCGTGGCAGGAGATGGCCGAGAACGGCGTGGACTCGGCCCACTTCCGCTACGTGCACAACACCGCCGAGGTGCCCGAGCTGGAGTCCTACGACACCGACGAGTTCCCGTTCAGCCAGATGCGCTCCTCCCAGAAGTTCCCCACCCCGCGGGGCGTGATGGAGGGGCGGATCGACTCCCGGATGGTCGGCCCGGGGATCTCGATCGTGGAGTTCAGCGGCATCGTCGACACGCTCAACCTGGCCGTGACGACCCCGATCGGGCGCAACCGGTGCATCATCCGCTTCAACTTCCGCTTCAAGACCATGGGCGACGAGGCCACCACCCGCAACGTCGGCCAGGCCTTCGTGACCGAGGTCGACCGACAGGTGCTCGAGGACAAGCCGATCTGGGAGCACAAGGCCTACCTCCCCCGTCCCGCGCTGGCCGACAACGACGGCCCCTTCACGAAGTTCCGCCGCTGGGCGGCCCAGTTCTACGCCGAGCCCGTGGCCGACACCTCGGCGGCCTACGTGCCACCGTGGTGGCCGGAGCGGGCCGACGAGGCGCCCGCCAAGGCCACCGCCAGCGCCAAGCACGGAGGCTGACCCCTCGCCGCGGCTCGGTGTGAGAGGCTCCGATCGTGCGGATCGTGCTGTGCGACGAGGACGGCCTGATGCGGGAGGCGGTCGAAGCCCTCATCCCGAGGACGGGTCACGAGCTGGTCGGGTTGGCCGACACGACGGCCGACGGGCTGGCGCTGGTGGAGGCGGCCCGACCCGATGCCGTGGTGTTCGACATGACCATCGGCTACAACACCGACTTCGACGTGATCGCGGCGGCCCAGGAGGTCGGCGCCGCGGTGGTGGTGTACTCCTACAACACCGACGACGCCATCCTCTCGCGCTACGCGATCCGTCCGATCGTGGTGCACAAGCCCGACCTCGTCCTGCTCGAGGCGACGCTGCGTCGGCTCGAAGCGGCGGGTCAGCGCGCCGCCGCAGCGGAGCGCCGCCGGAGGCCCAACCGGGAGATCACGGTGGCCCCGCCCACCGGGGTCTTCGACGCCGCCGCCTTCTACGAGGCGATCAACGAAGCGGTGAGCGGCGACGCCCTCGTCTCCATCGATACCCCCGACGACGCCCCGCTGGTGGCCGAGCGGGTGGCCGAGGTGCTCCGCAGCCACGACCGCCTCCTCGCCACGGCCCACACGGTGCGGATCTTCCTCGTGGCGGGAGGAGTCGACGGCAGGGACTCGTTCCTGCGGCGGCTGGCCGAGGCGGACGTCGTGCCTCCGGGCTCGGTGGTCACGTCCGTGATCGTGGCCGAGGGCGAGTCTCCGCTCGATGCCTTCGACCGGCTCAAGGCCGGCGGCGAGGCGCACGACCTCGCCACGTGAGCTGCCCCGTCAGTCGAAGATGCCGCGATCTCCGGAGGTGGCGCCGCCGTCCACGGACCACTCCGCGCCGGTGACGTAGCTCGCCTCGTCCGAGGCCAGGAAGGTCACCACGTTGGCCACCTCGTCGGCCTCGCCCATCCGCCCCAGGGGCAGCTTCTTCGCCCAGCCCGACTCGACGCCCCCGAAGTCGGTCATCGGCGTGTTGATGCCGCCGGGGTGCACCGAGCTCACCCGGATCCCCCACGGGCCCAGGTCGATGGCGGCCGTCTTGGTCAGCCCGCGCACCGCCCACTTGCTGGACACGTAGGCCGCCGCGCTGGGCAGCCCGACGATGCCGGCGTTCGAGGAGATGTTGATGATGGAGCCCCCACCCGCGTCGCGCATGGCGCGAGACACGTGCTTCATGCCGAGGAGCGTGCCGACGAGGTTGACCTCGAGCACGGCTCGGAACCGATCGAGGTCGACCTTGGGGATCGGGGCGAAGTCGAGGATCCCGGCGTTGTTCACGAGGACGGTGACCGGGCCGAACCGCTCCTGGACGTCGGCCACCGCCGCCTGCCACTCGTCCTCGGAGGTCACGTCGAGGTGCCGGTAGGCCGCTCGGTCCCCCAGCTCAGCCGCCAGCGCGGTCCCCTCCTCGTCCAGGACGTCGGTCAAGAGGACGCTGGCCCCCTCGGCCACGAACCGCCGGGCCTCCGCCGCTCCCTGTCCCCGAGCGGCGCCGGTGATGATGGCAACCTTGCCCTCGAGCCGCCCGGTCACGGCTTGTTGCTCCCGACCACCCACATGGCGAAGAACTGCGAGCCCCCGCCGTAGGCGTGGCCCACCGCCGTGCGGGCGCCGTCGACCTGGTGCTCACCGGCCCGCCCCCGCACCTGCAGGGCCGCCTCGGCGAAGCGCAGCATCCCCGAGGCGCCGATCGGGTTGGACGACAGCACCCCGCCGGACATGTTGACGGGCAGGTCGCCGTCCAGCTGCGTCGCCCCCTCCTCGACCAGCCGCCAGCCCTCCCCCTTCCCGGCGAAGCCCAGGTTCTCCAGCCACATCGGCTCGAACCAGGAGAAGGGGACGTAGATCTCCATGCAGTCGACCTCGCGGCGCGGGTCGGTGATCCCGGCCTGGGCGTAGACGTCCTTGGCGCAGTCGGAGCCGCCGCGGGGGAGAACCGGGTCCCGGTCGGCGGACATCGTCGGCTCGGAGCGCATGGCGGTGCCCTTGACCCACGCCACCGGCCCCGACGCGGCGTCGGCCACCGCCTCGCTGGTCAGCACCATGGCGCAGGCGCCGTCGCTCGAGGGGCAGGTCTCGGCGTAGCGGATCGGGTCCCAGAGCATCATCGAGTCCTTGATGGAGTCGAAGGAGATGTCGTGCTCGTGGAGGTGGGCGTAGGGGTTCTTCAGGGCGTTCTGCCGGTCCTTGAGCGCCACCAGGATCCCGATGTGGTCGGGTGCCTTCGAGCGGGCCATGTAGGAGCGCACGTGGGGGGCGAAGTAGCCGCCGGCGCCGGCGTGCAGCGGCGGTGTGAACGGGATGGGCAGCGAGAGCGCCCACATGGCCTCGCTCTCCGACTGCTTCTCGAAGGCCACGGTGAGGACCCGCTCGTGGATCCCGGCCTGCACCAGCTGGCTGGCCACGATCGCCGTCGACCCGCCCACCGAGCCCGCGGTGTGGACCCGGAACAGGGGCTTGCCCACCGCTCCCAGCGCGTCGGCGAGGTAGAGCTCGGGCATCATCACGCCCTCGAAGAAGTCGGGGGCCTTCCCGACGACGACGGCGTCGATGTCGGCCCAGGTCATCTCGGCGTCCTCCAGGGCACGAGAGGCGGCCTCCCGCACGAGCCCCGCCATCGACACGTCGCCTCGGGTCGCCTGGTGCTTGGTCTGGCCGACGCCGACGACGGCCACCCGCTCCTTCATCGCGACCACCTCCGGTGCGGCCGCCGGCCGCTCCCGCTGCGCTCGGCGACGAAGCTCTGCCTCGGCGTCGATTCAACCATCAGCGATCTCCTTCCAGGACGCACACCAGGTTCTGCTGCAGGCACGGCCCGGACGTGGCGTGAGCCAAGCCGCGGCCGGCGTCGCCGGCCATGATCCGATCCGCCACCTCGGCGATGCGGGTCAGCCCGGCGACCATGATCGGGTTGGCCGCGAGGGCGCCCCCGGAGGGGTTGACGTTCGCGTGGTCCCGCAGCCCGAGGGCGTCGCGCAGGATGAGCTCCTGGTGGGTGAAGGGGGCATGGAGCTCCACCACGTCGAGGGGGGCGGCGCCGACGCCCGCCTTGTCCCCCGCCGTGGCGGTGGAGGCGGAGGTGGTCAGGTCTCGCAGGCCGAGCGCCATCGGCTCGATGCGGTGGTCGATCCCTCTGATCCAGGCCGGGGTGTCGGTGATGGACCGGGCCCGGTCGCCGGCGGCCAGGATCACGGCACAGGCCCCGTCGGTGATCGGCGGGCAGTCGCTGCGCCGCAGCGGGTCGACGATCGGCTCCTCGGCGAGGACCTGCTCGACCGAGCGGTCCCATGCCAGCTGGGCGTTGGGGTTGCCGAGGGCGGCGCGCCGGCTCCGGGCCGCCACCTCCGCGAGGTCCGCCTCGGTGGCCTTGCCCGCCTCCAGGTACGCCCTGGCCTGCAGGGCGGCCAAGGCGATCGCCGACGGCCACAGCGGCGCCACGTGGTACGGGTCGAGCTGGCGGGAGAGCACCTCGTGCACCGGCCCCGGGGCCGACTTGCCGTAGCAGTAGACGAGAGCGGTGTCGACCTCCCCGATCTGGAGCTTCACCCACGCCTCGTAGAGGGCCCAGGCGCCGTCCATCTCCACGTGGCTCTCCTGGATCGGCGGCCAGGGGCCGACGCCGTCGAGGGTGGACACGAAGCTGAACGCCTGCCCCGAGAGGTAGTCGGTCGAGCCGGAGCAGGTGAAGCCGATCTCGGCCTGGTCCAGCCCGGCCCGGGCCCGGACCTCCTGCAGGACCGGCATGAGCATCTCCACCTCGTTGAGGCGGGTCTCGGCCCGGACGTTGGGCATCTGGGCGGTGGCCACCACCGCGACGTCGATCACCAGGTCACCCCCTCACCGGGCTGCACGACCTCCACGTCGGGCTCGCCGTTGGGCCGGAAGTACCGGATGCTCTCGAGCGTGGGGGCGAGGTCGGCGTCGTCCACCCAGACGCCCTCGACCCGCATCCCGATGTGGACGTCCCCCACGGGGCACTCCTGGATGAGGTGCATGATCGGCAGGTCGGAGCCGTCGAGCAGGATGAGCCCCGAGGTGTAGGGGATCTCCATGCCCTGGCCGTAGAACGCGACGTTCACCACGCAGAAGCTGGTGAGGGTGCCCACCGCGGGGAGCTCCACCTGCTCGGAGGTGGGCACGCCCAGCTGCGGGTCGGCGCCCCGGGACGGGACGTACACCTTCCCCCCGGGAGCTCGTTCACCCAGGATCCGCTTCTGCTTGATGCCGAGCAGGAAGCGGGTGGTGGCCTCGCCGGCGGTGTACAGGTACTCGAGGCGGGCCGGCGTCCGCACGCTGCGCACCGGCTCCACGCCCTGCAGGGATTCGGGCAGCACGATGTCGGGCATCATGCCTCCGGCTCCCAGCACACGAGGTCGTGGATCGACCCCTCCCGCTCCTCGGCCCACCGCGGACGGACCCGCATCCCGGTGGCCATGGCCTCGATGGATCCGGCGTCCACGGCCTGGAGGAAGCCGACGTCGGCGCCGTCGGGCCGGACCAGCGCCCACGCGAACGGGCGGTCGACCGGGTGCTTGGGCGACGGGTCCCGGACCCACGCCCACGTGTCCACCACGCCGCCCGGGCCCACCTCGACCAGCTCGGTGAGGTCCTCGGCGGTGTCCGGGTCGTACTCGACGGGCGGCACGATCACCCGGCCGTCGGCGCCCCGGATCCCCAGGAGGATGCGCTCGCGCAGCCCCGTGAGGAAGGCGCCGACCACCGGGCCGGTGGTGCGGGTGAACGGGTACTCGATGACGAGCGGGGCGCTCAGCACCTCGCCCTGCGGGGCCAGCTCGGCCATCCGCGTCCTCCTTGTTCCCTTGGTGACGGGGCGCGCCTGCGCTCAGCGCAGGCCGCCTCCGGACGGTCGCCGCCGGCTCCGGTTGGCTCGCATGGTCCCCCTCGCGTGGTTGGTCCCGAACTGGAACAGGTTCTAGTCTGACGGTCCGTCAGATGCGAACCGGGGGTCGTTCGAACCGATGTCAGGCTTCTACCGCTACGCCCAGGCCGATCCCGACCACGTGGCGGTGGTCGACCCAGACGGCACGGAGCACCGCGCCGGCGACCTGCTGGGCCGGGCCAACCGCTGGGTGCACGCACTCCGCAAGCTGGGCCTGTCCCACGGCGACACGGTGGCCGCCGTCCTCCCCAACGGGGTGGCGCCCGTCGAGGTGTACCTCGCCGCGCTGCAGGCCGGCCTCTACTACGTGCCGATCAACTACCGGCTGGCCCCGGCCGAGGTGGCCTACATCCTCGCCGACTCGGAGGCAAAGGCCTTCGTGAGCCACGAGCGCTTCGCCGAGGTCGCGGCCGCGGCAGCCGAGGAGGCGGGCGTCCCGGCCGACGCGCGGCTCGCCCACGGCGCGGTGCCGGGCTTCCGGCCCGTCGAGGAGGCCCTGGCCGAGCAGCCCGACGCCCTGCCCGACGACCGGGCGGCGGGGGCGGCGATGCACTACACGTCGGGCACCACCGGCAAGCCCAAGGGCGTGAAGCGGGCGCTGTCCCCGTTCGGGGCCGACGACACGGCCGAGCTCTTCACGGGCTTCTTCGGGCTCTTCGGGATCCCCCACCGGGAGGACCAGGTGCACCTGTGCACCTCGCCCAACTACCACACCGCGGTCACCACCTTTGCCGGCAACGCCCTCCACGCCGGCCACACCGTCGTGTTCATGGACAAGTGGGACCCCGAGGAGACGCTCGCCAAGATCGAGCGGTACCGGGTCACCCACACCCACATGGTGCCCACCCAGTTCCACCGGATGCTCCAGCTCCCCGAGGACGTGAAGGCCAAGTACGACGTGTCGTCGATGCGCTGGGCGATCCACGCCGCCGCCCCGTGCCCGATCGACGTGAAGCGCAAGATGCTCGACTGGTGGGGCCCGGTCATCTGGGAGTACTACGCCGCCACCGAGGGCGGCGGGACGACCGCCACCCCGGAGGACTGGGAGCGGTTCCCGGGCACGGTGGGCAAGCCGTGGGAGATCGCCGAGCTGAAGATCACCGACGACGACGGCAACGTCCTGCCCCCGGGGGAGCCGGGCACCGTCTGGATGCGGATGGGCAGCCAGGACTTCGAGTACAAGGGCGACAAGGCCAAGACCGACGCCAACCACGACGCCGAGGGGTTCTTCACCGTGGGCGACGTCGGCTACCTCAACGAGGAGGGCTACCTCTTCCTCTGCGACCGCAAGAGCGACATGATCATCGCCGGCGGCGTGAACATCTACCCGGCCGAGATCGAGGGCGAGATCCTGGCCCACCCCGGGGTCGGGGACGTGGCCGTGTTCGGGATCCCCGACGACGACATGGGCGAGCAGATCAAGGCGGTGGTCGAACCGGTCGCCGGCGCCGTCGCCGGCGACGAGCTGGCCGAGTCGATCATGGAGCACCTGCGTGGTCGGCTGGCCAAGTTCAAGTGGCCCCGCTCGATCGACTTCGTGGAGGAGCTGCCCCGCGAGCCCACCGGCAAGCTGCTCAAGCGCCAGCTGCGCGACCCCTACTGGGAGGGCCGCGACCGCGCCATCTGAGCCGCCCCGCTGCCCGGGGGTCAGTCCAGGTGGTCGCAGAGCACGTGGCAGGCGGCCTCGAGCTCGTCGGCCACCCACGCCAGGTCGCCCACGCCGTTGCGCCACGCGACCAGGCAGGAGAACCACACGTGGCCGAGGACCTTGGCGACGACCGCCTCGGTCTCGGGCGACACCCCGTCCGCGAAGGCGCGCACGAGGACGCGCTGCATCACGTCGGTGGTGGCGGCCGAGGCGCTGCCCGCCTCGCGGTCGTCGGAGATCAGCGCGGTAATGACGGCCTCGGCCAGCTCCGGCTGGCGCTCCATCGTTCCGATGGCTCGGCGGAGCACGTCGTAGACGCGCTCCGCCGTGGTCGCCCCCTGTGGCCCGCGGCGGTCGAGGCGCCGCTCGAGGTCGTGCATCCACTCGACCATCGCGGCTGCCAGCAGGGCATCCTTGGACGGGAAGTAGCGGTAGATCGTCCCCAGCGCCACGCCTGCGGTGGCGGCCACGTCGCGCATCTGGACCGCGTCGTAGCCGCCCTCGGTGCCCAGCTGGAGCGCCGCCTGGAGGACCCGCTGGCGACGGTCGGCCTGGCTCTGGGTCAGGGCGTCGGACACGACCACCGAACCTACCGCCGGCTCCGGGCGAGGTCGCGGTAGGGCACGTCTCGGTCGGTGCGGGCCTCGGGGGGCAGGCCGAGGACCCGCTCACCGACGATGTTCGCCTGCACCTGGTCCGAGCCCCCCGCGATCCGCAGCGACGGGGCGTGCAGGAACTTCGTCGTCCACACCCCGCCGGCCGGGAGGTGGTCGCCGGCCAGCATCCCGGTGGCGCCGTGCACGTGGATCGCGGTGGTTGTCATGTGCTGCATGAACCTCGCGTACGCGAGCTTCATCACCGAGGTCTCGGGCCCAGGACGGGTGCCCTTCGACAGCGCCGTGAGGGAGCGGAGGCGGAGGAAGCGCAGCAGCTCGGAGCGCAGGTGGGCCTCCACCACGGCCTGGCGGACGACCGGGTCGTGCGCCCGGCCGCATGCCCGGGCCAGCGCGGCGAGCCCGGGCGGGTCGGCCCCGCCGGAGCCGCTGGCGATGGCGGTGCGCTCGCTGGCGAGGGTGGTCTGCGCGACGCGCCAGCCCTCCCCCACCGCGCCGAGCACGTTGGCCGTCGGGATGCGGACCCCGTCCAGGAAGACCTCGCTGAAGTGCGCGTCGCCGGTCATCTGGCGCAGGGGTCGGATCTCGATCCCCGGGGTGGCCATGTCGACGAGGAAGTAGGTGATCCCGCGGTGCTTAGGGGCGTCGACGTCGGTGCGGGCCAGGAGGATCCCCCACTCGGCCCGCTCGGCGGTGGACGTCCAGACCTTCTGACCGGTGACGGTCCACTCGTCGCCCTCGAGCTCGGCCCGGGTGGCGACGTTGGCCAGGTCGGAGCCCGCCTCGGGCTCGCTGAAGAGCTGGCACCACACCTCCTCCCCGCGCAGCATGGCGGGCAGGAACCGCCGCTGCTGCTCGGGCGTGCCATGGGCCAGGATGGTCGGACCGACCATCCCGATGGCGATGGCGAACACTCCGTTGGACACCCCGAAGCGAGCCTGCTCCTGGTTGAAGATGGCGGCGTCGATCGGGCGCCCGCCACGGCCCCCGACCTCCCGAGGCCAGGTGATGCCGGCCCAGCCCCCCTCCGCCAGGCGCCGCTGCCACGCCCGGCAGCGGGCCACGTAGACGTCCTCGCTGTAGGCGGTGGTCCAGATCCCGGCCGAGAAGTCCTCAGGGTGCCCCTTGGGGATCGCGTTCGCCTCGAGCCACGCCCGAGCCTCGGCTCGGAGGGCCGCCTCCTCCGGGGTGTCGTCGAAGTCCACGGATGTCGAGACTAGAACAGGTTCTACTCCGGCTCGGGCGCTGGCCACCCGTGACGCCTGCCACCAGGTATGAGGTTTGCTGGGGATCTCAAGCGGGTAGCGGGGGGCCATGAAGCTGCTGGACGCCATCCTCGACTTCGACGCTGCACTCGATTGGCCCTTGGAGGACGAGGACTTGGACCTCGCCTACGAGCCGAGCGAACCGAGCCAGCGCTCGACCGTCGAGGCCATCTCCGCCTGATCGTCAGTCCTGGATCTGGACGTGGGCCCGCTCGGCCCGAATGGGAGCGAGGACGTTCTCGGTCACGTCCCGGTGCGCCGGGTGGTCGACGTAGCCGTGGTAGCCGCGGGCGTCTTCGAAGCTGGCCACGACCGCGAAGTCCCACCGCCCCTCACCGAGCCCCAGGTCGGGCCCGACGGCGTAGCTGCGGATGGTCGGGATCTGGGCCGGGAGCGCTTCCAGCGCATCGACCACGGCCTTGACCTGCTCGGGGGTCGTCCCCTCCACCCAGCGGAACAGGGCGACGTGACGGATCATCGCCAGACCCTACCGAGGGGCTCGACGCTGCTGAGGGCCTCGGAGGCGCTCAGTCCGTGAGGGCGTCCTCGAGGCGGCCCTCTGCGCTCGAGGTCTGCCCGCGCCGAGCCCAGAGGGTGCTGAGGAAGCGCTCCACGCCTTCGATCACCCGTGCCGCCCTCACGGAGGGGAAGACCTCGAAGGCGTGCTGGGCGCCCTGCATCTCGGCATACAGGACCGGCTGCTGGCTGACCGCGCGCAGGCGCTCCACGAACGCACGGGCGTCCTCGACGGGCGCCAGCGTGTCGCGGTCACCGTGGATCACGAAGAACGGCGGTGCGCCGGCGTGCACCCGGTGGATCGGTGACGCCTCGGCGTATCGCTCCGGCTCCTCGGCCACGAACGCCTTCATGACGAACGGCTCCAGGAACCGGCGGAAGACCTCGGTGTCGGCCCCGAAGGCGCCGTGCGGGGTGAAGTCGTACACCCCGTAGAACGGCACCGCCGCCGCCACGGAGGTGTCGGCGGCCTCGAAGCCGGGCTGCAGCGATCGGTCCTCAGCGGTGAGGGCGGCCAGCGCCGTGAGGTGGCCGCCGGCCGAGCCGCCGGTGATGCAGACGAAGCCCGGATCGACGCCGAAGTCGTCGGCGTGCTCGCGGATCCAGGCGATCGCTCGCTTCACGTCCACGAGGTGGTCGGGGAAGGTCGCCGCCGGCGAGAGGCGGTAGTTCACGTTGAACCCGACCCACCCCTGGGCCGCCATGTGCCGGAGCAGCGGGAGCCCCTGCTCGCGCTTGTCGCCGATCATCCAGCCACCGCCGTGGACCTGCACGAGCGCCGGGCGGCGGTCTCCAGCGCCGGGCACCGGTGCGCTGGGCACGGTGACGTCGAGCTTGAGGGCCCTGCCGGCCACGCGGGCGTAGGTGAGGTTCCGCCGGGTGTGGACCCCGCGGCGGCGCCCCATGAGGAACGGGAGGATGACTGAGGCCCGGGAGAACCGGGGCGCCTCGTCCTCGGGGTCGAGGTCGACGAGCGCCCCGCCCACGGTGACCTTCGTCCGACGGGTGGTCCAGCCGATGGCGGCCAGCAGCGCGAGCGCGATCGCGCTGAGCACGAGTCCGACGACGCCCGCCGGCTGATCGAGCGCACCGCCCGCCACCGTCGCCGCCACGAACGCGATGCCGATGAGGAGGTGGTGCCAGACGAGCTCGATGACGAGCCAGGAGGAGAAGAAGCTCCACGCGAAGACGAGCAGCGGGCCCCGGCGCGGGGCGAGCGCGTTGAGGGCGCTCACCAGCGCCCAGACCCCGTAGACCAGCAGCGCCCACGCCATCGGCCCAGTGTGGCCGGTGGGAGCAGGGGAAGCCCATCTCGGCGCCTAACCTCCGCCCATGGAACGTCTCTCGGGCATGGACGCGGCCTTCCTCTACTTCGAGACGCCGACCACCCACATGCACGTGGCGATGACCGCTGTCTTCGATCCGTCGTCGATGCCCGGGGGCTACGACTTCGCCACCGTCCGAGACTTCATCGCCTCGCGCCTGCACCTGGTGCCCCCGTTCCGGCGGAGGGTCGTCCAGGTCCCGTTCCGCCTGAACCACCCGATCTGGGTCGAGGACCCGGACTTCGACCTCGACTACCACATCCGTCGGGTCGGGGTGCCGAGCCCGGGCGGCGCCCGCGAGCTGGCGGAGCTGGCCGGCGCCATCGCCGGGGTGCCGCTCGACCGGAGCCGACCCCTGTGGGAGCTCTACGTGGTCGAGGGCCTGGCCGACGGCACCATCGCCGTCATCACCAAGGTCCACCACTGTGCGGTGGACGGGGTGTCCGGGGCCGAGCTGATGGTGAACCTCTTCGACCTGGAGCCCACCGGGCGCGAGGTCGAGCCCCCGGAGCCTCGGGAGCCGGAGCCCATCCCGTCCGAGCTCGAGCTCATCGGCCACGCCGTCGCCTCCCGAGCCCGCCGCCAGCTCGGTCTGCTCCCCCTGCTGGGCACCACCGCGAAGACGCTCACCACGCTGGTCTCCCGCCACCGGGACCCGAACGCCATCGTGGGCGCGGTCCCGCTGACGGCCCCCAAGACGCCCTGGAACGCGGCCATCACCCCGCACCGTCGCATGGCCTACACCGACGTGCCGCTCTCGGAGGTGAAGCGCATCAAGAACGCGGTCGGCTGCACCGTCAACGACGTCGTCCTCGGCCTCATGGGCGGCGCGCTCCGCCGCTACCTCGAGCGGCACGGTGGCAACCCGCAGGAGCCGCTCATCGCCACCTGCCCGGTCTCGGTGCGGACCGACGAGCAGCGGGGGGAGACCAACAACCGGGTCTCGGCGATGTTCACGTCGCTGGCCACCAACGTGGACGACCCGGTCGAGCGGCTGCGCACGATCCAGCGCAGCACCAAGGGCGCCAAGGAGGACCACAACGCCATCGGTGCGTCCTTCCTCCAGGACTGGGCGGAGCATGCCGCCCCCACCACCTTCGCCCTCGCCGCCCGCCTCTACTCGAGCCTCGGCCTCGCCTCGGGCCACCGACCGATCCACAACGTGGTCATCTCGAACGTGCCCGGGCCGCCCTTCCCGCTCTACTACGCGGGGGCCGAGCTGCTCCACGCGCTCCCGATGGGCCCGGTGATGGAGGGGGCCGGCCTCAACATCACCGTGATGTCCTACCGCGAGAACCTCGACATCGGCTTCATGGCGTGCCGCGAGCTGGTACCCGACGTCTGGGACCTCGTCGACCACGTCCACGAGGCGCTGGCCGAGCTGTCCGCCGCGGCCGACCGGCTCGAGGCCGACGCCGCCCCCCCTGCGGCAGCGAAGAAGGCGCGGGCCCGGCGGGCCGCGACCCCGAGGGAGCCGCGCCCAAAGGGCGCCGCCGCCAAGGGTGCCGGCGGCACGAAGGCCGCACCGAGGAAGGCCGCCGCCAAGCGGTCGTCGGCGACCGGTCGAGGTGTCGCCGCCCCGAAGGCCCCCCGGAGGCGCACGGTGCGGAGGACGTCGGGCGACGGACCCGCGCTCGCCACCGCCTGAGGGCGCCGAGGTCTGACAGACCGTCAGGTCTTCGCCTATCGTCGGAGCGATGGCGTACAACATCGCCGACCTCTTCGAGCACACCGTCGACTCGGTGGCCGATCGGGAGGTCCTGGTCGTGGGGGACGAGCGGCGCACCTACCGCCAGCTCGAGGAGCGGGCGAACCGCCTCGCGCACCACCTGCAGGCGGCCGGGATCGGTCCTGGCGACCACATCGGCGTCTACGGCTTCAACAGCGTCGAGTGGGTCGAGGCGGCGCTGGCGGCCTACAAGGTCCGAGCCGTCCCCATCAACGTCAACTACCGGTACGTCGAGGAGGAGCTCCGCTACCTCTTCGACAACGCCGACCTCAAGGCCGTGGTGTACGACCGCGACCTTGCTCCGCGCCTGGCCGCCGTCCGCGGCTCGCTGCCGCTGCTGCGCCACCTGATCCACGTCGAGGACGGCTCCACCACCGAGGTGGACCCGGCCCTCGGGTCGGTCGCCTTCGAGGACGCCATGGCCTCCGGCTCACCGGACCGGGACTTCGGCCCCCGCTCCCCCGACGACCACTACGTGATCTACACCGGGGGCACCACCGGCATGCCGAAGGGCGTGGTCTGGCGCCACGAGGACGTCTTCTTCGCCCTCGGTGGGGGCATCGACGCCTACACGAACGAGCCGGTGGCGGACGAGTGGACCCTCGCCGAGAAGGCCAAGGCGGTCGAGGCCCCGCTGCGGTCGCTCAACCTCCCTCCCCTCATGCACGGCGCCGCCCAGTGGGGGTTCCTGCGGTTCGCCTTCGAGGGCAACCTGGTGGTCATGCTCCGGCGGTTCGATCCGCACGAGGTGTGGCGCACCGTGGAGCGCGAGGGGATCAACAACCTGTCGATCACCGGCGACGCCATGGCCCGCCCGATGGTCGAGGCCCTCGAGGAGCTCGGGGGGCCCGACGCGCTGGACCTCTCGTCGCTGTTCGTCCTGGCCTCCACGGCGGCGATCTTCTCCCCCACCGTGAAGGACCGCTACCTCGAGCTGTTCCCCAACCTCATGATCATCGACGCCATCGGCTCCTCGGAGACCGGGGCCAACGGGATGCGGGTGGTCGGCAAGGGCGACACCCAGAACCGGGGCGGAGGGCCCACCGTGCAGGCCGCCCGTGACGCCGTGGTCCTCGACGAGCACCTGCGGGAGGTGGCGCCGGGCAGCGGCACCCCGGGCCGGCTGGCCCGGCGGGGCAACGTGCCGATCGCCTACTACAAGGACCCCGAGAAGTCGGCCGCCACGTTCGTCGTCGGCCCCCACGGGGATCGCTACGCGCTGGCCGGTGACATGGCCCTCCTCGAGGCCGACGGCACCATCACCTTGCTCGGCCGAGGCTCCCAGTGCATCAACTCCGGGGGCGAGAAGATCTTCCCGGAGGAGGTCGAGGCCGCCCTCAAGGCCCACCCGGCGGTGTTCGACGCCATCGTCGTGGGCGTCCCCGACGAGCGGTGGGGCCAGCGGGTGGCCGCCGTGGTGGAGGCCCGTCCCGGCACGGCCCCGACGCTCGAGGAGCTCGACGCGCACTGCCGCGGGCACGTAGCCGGCTACAAGGTGCCCCGCGAGCTCCACCTCGTCCCCAGCATCCAGCGCTCCCCGAGCGGCAAGCCGGACTACCCGTGGGCCGGCAAGGTCGCGCGAGGCGAGCTCCCCGTCTGATCGCCGGCTCCCGTCGGCTCCACGTCCCAGGAGGAACCATGCAGGTCCACGACAAGCTCTTCATCGGCGGTGAGTGGGTCGACCCCGCTGGCTCCGAGGTCATCGAGGTCATCTCGCCTCACAGCGAGGAGGTGGTCGGGCGGGTGCCCGAGGGCACCACGGCGGACATCGACCGGGCCGTCGACGCCGCCCGGCGCGCCTTCGACGACGGCGAGTGGCCGCGCCTGTCGCCCGAGGAGCGGATCGCCGCCGTGCAGCGCTTCTCCGACGCCTACGCGGCCCGGATGATGGACCTGGCCGAGGTGATCACCACCGAGATGGGCTCCCCCATCTCGTTCTCGCAGCTGGCCCAGGCGCCGGCCCCGTGGATGATGCTCAACAGCTTCATCCAGACGGCCAAGGAGCACGTCTGGGAGGAGGAGCGACAGGGGGCGCTCGGCTCCCCCGTGATCGTGCGCAGCGAAGGCGTGGGCGTCGTCGGCGCGATCGTGCCCTGGAACGTCCCCCAGTTCGTCACCATGTCCAAGCTGGCCCCAGCGCTCCTGTCGGGCTCCACGATCGTGATCAAGCCGTCGCCCGAGACCCCCCTCGACGCCATGGTGATGGCCGAGATCCTCGAGGAGGCCGGCATCCCGAAGGGTGTCGTGAGCGTCATCCCCGCCGGCCGGGAGGTGGGCGAGCACCTCGTCCGGCACCCCGGCGTGGACAAGATCGCGTTCACCGGCTCCACCGCGGCGGGCCGCACGATCGCGTCGATCTGCGGCGAGCAGCTGAAGCGGGTGAGCCTCGAGCTGGGCGGCAAGTCGGCCGCGATCATCCTCGACGATGCCGACCTCGCCGCCACCATGGAGAGCCTCAAGTTCGCGTCGCTCATGAACAACGGTCAGGCCTGCGTGGCCCAGACCCGCATCCTCGCCTCCCGCCAGCAGTACGGGGAGGTGGTCGAGGCCCTGGCGGAGACCGTGCGGGGCATGGTGGTGGGCGACCCCCACGATCCCGCCACCGAGATCGGGCCCCTCGTGGCCGAGCGCCAGCAGGAGCGGGTCGACAAGTACATCGCGCTGGGCCAGGAGGAGGGGGCCCGGGTGGTGGTGGGCGGCAACGGCCGCCCGTCCGGCTTCGACAAGGGCTGGTACGTGCAGCCCACCGTGTTCGCCGACGTCGACAACTCGATGCGCATCGCCCAGGAGGAGATCTTCGGGCCGGTCCTCGCGGTGATCCCCTACGACGACGTGGACGACGCCGTCCGCATCGCCAACGACAGCGAGTTCGGGCTGGCCGGCTCGGTGTGGACGAGCGACCTCGACCTCGGGATGGACGTGGCTCGCCGGGTCCGCACCGGCACCTTCGGGGTCAACAAGTACTCGATGGACTTCGTGGCCCCCTTTGGCGGCTTCAAGGCCAGCGGGATCGGCCGCGAGTTCGGCAAGGAAGGGCTCGAGCACTACCTCGAGCTCAAGTCGATCGTCCCGTAGGCGCGCTGCCGCTCGAGGATCTGGCATCGACCGGAACGACGCGTTCTGAGGCGGACGGTCCGCCGGACGTCGCTCGGGAGCTGGCTGCCGTGCGGGCGTGGGTCGAGCGCGAGATGCCGCTCGGCTGAGGTCGTCCTCACAGCGACCAGCGAGCGCGTTTGCCCTGGTCAGGACGTTGTCACACCCCGTTCGTAGGGTTGCTGACATGTCGTTGGTGACCGCCTTCGGAGCCCGCACCCAGGATGAGGTGGCGCGGGCGGCGGGCGACCGGGCGGCCCGGGTGATGGGCCAAGCGAACGCGCTGGCCTTCGAGCTGGTGGACCTGATGGTC
>JBKHYD010000036.1:0-131597 GCA_046565645.1 Acidimicrobiia bacterium
GATCCTCGGCCAGCTGCTGCATCACCACCCGGTGCTGCCGCTGTGGGTGCTGCACGCCTGGATCTGGGAGCCGAACCCCGACGGCATGTTCGCCGACTTCAACCCGAACGTCGAGGCCTGCGGGACCAACTCCTAGACCCGCTGGACAGGGCGCCCGGGCCGGTCGAGCGTCGCTCGGCCGGCCCGCTGGCGCGCGTGTGACCGACGCATCTTGACCCGCCGGTCAAGTTCGCCTTGACTCGCGGGTCATGGGGACGATCGACAAGGACGCGCTCAAGCAGAAGTACGCCGAGGAGCGGGCCAAGCGCCTGCGCCCCGACGGCAACGCGCAGTACCTGCAGCTGAAGGACCAGCTCGCCCACTACCTCGACGACCCGTACACGCCGGTCACCGAGCGTGCCCCGAAGACCGACCACGTCACGGTGGCGTTCATCGGTGGCGGCTTCGCCGGGCTCGTCACCGGCGCCCGGCTGAAGGAGCAGGGCATCGACGACGTGCGCATCATCGAGAAGGGTGGCGACTTCGGGGGCACCTGGTACTGGAACCGCTACCCCGGGGCGCAGTGCGACACGGCCAGCTTCGTGTACATGCCGCTCCTCGAGGAGACCGGCCACATGCCCACCGAGAAGTACGCGCACGCGCCGGAGATCCTCGAGCACTGCCGGCGCATCGGGAAGCAGTTCGGCCTCTACGACCGCGCGCTCTTCCACACCGAGGTCAAGGACCTCACCTGGGACGACGACCGCTCCGTCTGGGTCGTGCGCACCAACCGAGGTGACGAGTTCACCGCCCAGTTCGTCGGGATCGGCACCGGCCCGCTGCACGTGCCGAAGCTGCCCGGCATCCCCGGCATCCAGGACTTCCAGGGCCACTCGTTCCACACCAGCCGCTGGGACTACGACTTCACGGGCGGCACCCCCGAGGGCGCGCCGATGGAGAGGCTGGCCGACAAGCGGGTGGCCATCATCGGCACCGGTGCCACCGCCGTGCAGTGCATCCCCCACCTCGCCCGCGATGCCGGGGAGCTGTACGTCTTCCAGCGCACCCCGTCGTCGGTCGACGTGCGGGCCAACCGGCCGACGGACCCCGACTGGTTCGCCGAGATCGCCACGCCGGGCTGGCAGCAGCGCTGGCTCGAGAACTTCACCGCCAACCAGACCATGACGCTCGTGGAGGAGGACCTCGTCCAGGACGGCTGGACCGACATCGCCCGCCGCATCCGCGAGCGGGTCATGTCCATCCAGGGGGAGATCACCCCGGACCGGGTCATGGAGGTGTTCGAGGCGTCCGACTTCGAGAAGATGGAGGAGATCCGCGCCAGGGTGGACGCCGTCGTCGAGGATCCCGAGACCGCCCAGAAGCTGAAGGCCTGGTACCGCCAGCTGTGCAAGCGCCCGTGCTTCCACGACGAGTACCTGCAGTCGTTCAACCGGCCGACGGTCCACCTCGTCGACACCGACGGCAAGGGCGTTGAGCGGATCACCGAGCGCGGCGTGGTGGTGGCCGGCGTCGAGCACGAGGTCGACTGCATCATCTACGCGTCGGGCTTCGAGGTCGGAACCGACTACACGCAGCGCACCGGCTTCGTGGTGACCGGCCGCGGGGGCGAGAGGCTCTCGGAGCACTGGGCCGAGGGCATGCGCACGTTCCAGGGCATGCAGGTGCACGGCTTCCCGAACGCCTTTCTCGTGCAGCTCGCCCAGGGTGCCAACCTCATCTCCAACGTCCCCCACAACTTCGTGGAGTCGGGGCGCACCATCGCGATGCTCGTCGCGCACGCCCTCGAGCACGGGCACCGCCAGATCGAGGTCACCCAGGAGGCGGAGGACGCCTGGATGGAGCTGCTCCTCACCGCCCCCACCGGCGGCGTGATCGGCTCCGCCGACTGCACCCCCGGCTACTACAACAACGAGGGCCACCCCGACGGGCGGAACCGGGAGTGGTTCCTCGGCTACCCGGCCGGTGCCATGGCGTTCTTCCAGCACCTCGCTCGCTGGCGCTCGGCCGGCGACTGGAAGGGCCTCACCTTTCGCTGACGACCTGACGGGGCCATCCCGTCGCCGGCACGTGACGCGCCGATCGCCTCGAGGATCTGGAGGCGATCGGCCGTCCCAGCGCTGGGGTGCCGCTGCTGGGATCGCGTCCGCCCGGGTAGAACGGGAGGCGAGCAGGGCCCCATCGACCGCAGGAGCGACCATGACCGATCCCAAGCCGGACCCCGAGCGCCCCGCCGAGCCCGACGAGGACCCCGACGAGCTGGTGCCCGAGGACGAGCGCCCCGTGCTGCCCGACGAGCCCCCCGCCGTGCCGGTGCCCGACGAGGAGCGGCCGGTGCCCCCCGACGTGGACGACGAGGGCTGATCGGGACGCTCAGGCCACCTCGGCCAGCTTCTGCCCCACCCGTTGCACCACCTTGCGGACGGCCGGGGGCTGCAGACCGTGGTCGGCACCCACGGTGACCGCCGGCGCGCGGTTGCCGGCCGCCCTCTCGAGCGCGACCCCGAGGTAGATGGCGGCGTCGCGCTCGGCGACCCGGCGCAGCCGGTGCTCGAGCTCGCGGGCGGCGGGGTGCCGCTCAGCGGCCCGTCGGAGCACGACGAGCGGATCCTCGATGCGCTCGACGGGCGGCGGAGACTCGAGGTCGAGGTGCGCATCGTCGAGTCGGCTGGCGAACGTGCCGATGTGAGCGTGGACGACCGCCCGGACGCGATGGTGCGCCCACACCCACGGCCACGAGCCGTCGGGCTGCCACGCGCCGGCGACGTCGGCCAGCGCGTCGACGGCGTCGAGGGTGAGCTCCCAGACCTCTTCGGCCTCGAGCCGGAGGTCCAGCCGGCGGGCCTCGGCCCGGATGATCCGGGCCAGGTCGCCCTCTGCCAGCTCGTGGAGCTCCCAGATGGCGTCGTCCTCCCCCTCGGCGATCCGGCCCATCAGGGCCCGGACGGCCGCCCGCCTCTCCGCCTCGTCGAGCCGCTCCGGCTCGCTCCCCTGCTCGTCTCGCGCCCGCTTCGCATCCATGGCGCCATGATCCGCACCAGGTATGACAGCCACCCGGACCACCACCCCGGTCCCGCCCGCTGGGCGTAGGTTGCGCACCCGTGAGCGATGCCCTGATCCCGCTGCCCGACCAGCCCGAAGGGGTGCCCTGGCCCACCGAGGAGTGGCCCACCGCTCCGGCGCCACCGGCCGTGGAGGCACTGGTCGCCGACATGTTCGACCAGCCCGGCCGCTACGGCACCACCTATGCGGTGGCCGTCGTCCAGGGCGGGCGCCTCCTGCACGATCGCTACGGCGGCGAGCTGCCGAGCTTCACCCACGCCCCCACCCCGGTGGGACCCGACACGCCGCTCCTGTCGTGGTCGGTGGCCAAGTCCGTCCTCCACGCCGCGGTGGGGATCCTGGTCGGCGACGGGCTCCTGCACCCGGCGGCACCAGCCCCGGTCCCAGCGTGGGACGACGACGAGCGGGCCGCCATCACGCTCGACGAGCTGCTCGAGATGCGCGACGGGCTGCAGTGGGCGGAGGACTACGTGGACGCCGGTGCGTCCGACGTGATCGAGATGCTCTTCGGCTCGGGCAGCGCCGACGTGGCCGCCTTCGCCGAGGCCCGGCCGCTCGAGCACGCGCCGGGCACCGTGTTCAGCTACTCCTCGGGCACCTCGAACGTCGTCTCGGGGATCGTGGGCCGCGCACTGGGCGGGCGGGCCGCGGTGGAGCGCCTGCTCCTCGACCGGCTGCTCCACCCCATCGGCATGCGCACCGCCGATCCCCGCTTCGACGACGCCGGCACGTTCATCGGCTCGTCCTACGTGTACGCCACCGCCCGGGACTGGGCCCGCTTCGGCCTCCTCTACCTGCGTGACGCCTGCTGGGACGGCGAGCGGATCCTGCCCGAGGGATGGGTGGACCACGGCCGCAGGGTCCGCTCCGTCGACCCCGAGGACGGCCGCCTCTACGGCGCCCACTGGTGGGTGGAGCCCGACGACCAGGCCCGGGGCACCTTCAGCGCCATCGGCTACGAGGGCCAGGCGATCTCGATCTGCCCCGCTCTCGACGCGGTCCTCGTGCGCCTCGGCAGCACGAAGGACCCCGAGAAGCCCAACCTCGCCCCCTGGCGCCAGGCCGTCTTCGACGCCCTCGAGGGCTGACCCACGTCGTTGCGCAGGGTGGTGGTGCGGCCGCCGGGCGAGCAACGCTCCGCGACCCGTGGCCGCTCGTCGCCGCTACCTGCAGGGCCGCTCCGGTCGCGGCTGTGCCCGTGCGGTCTCGTCGTGTGTGACGGGTGGCACCTCGCGCGTGGGCATGGCGGCGGGCTCCCGTGGGTAGCGGTGTCGGGACCCGACACCTGGAGGAACCCGTGTCCGAGCAACCCGGAACCGGCGCTGAAGGCAGCGCCATGGACAAGCTGGCCGGCAAGGTGAAGCAGGCGGTCGGCGCGCTGGTGGGCCACGATGCCCTGGCCAGCGAAGGACGGACCCAGGAGGCCAAGGCCGAAGCCGCACGCGAAGCGGCTCGCCTCGAGGCCGAAGCGGCCCAGGCCGAGCGCGAGGCCGAGGTGGTCGCCGAGCAGCAGGCCAACCGCATCGAGCAGCGCCGCGTGGAGGCCGACGCCGTCGAGCAGGCCGAGGCCGACCGCATCGAGCGCGAGCGGCGAGCCGAAGCGGCTCGCGTCGAGTCCGAGGCCGCCGAGCGCGCGGCCGGCGCTGACCGGGCGGAGGCGGCCGAGCAGACCGCCCTCGCCGAGGCGCGGGCCGAGGTCGTCGCCACGCAGGCGGAAGGCGAGCAGAACGCCGCCGAGGTCGAACAGGAAGCCCGACGAGCCGAGGCTGCCGCCGAGGCCCTCGACGCCGCGCAGGAGCGGCTCGAGCAGCACAACGAAGGATGACCGCCATGGATCTCGCCCAGCTCCGCCGAAACGCCCTCTCCCTCTGGCTCCGAGGGGCTCGCCTCCCGCTGACCGCGGTCGAGCGGTTCGCCGCCCCACGTGAGGCCCCCGCCAGCTGGCCGCCCGCCATCGCCTTCGAGAAGCTCGAGGCCACCGTGAAGGACGCCGTTGGTCGCGCCACGGGCGATGACGTCCTCGTCGGGCTGGCCAACCTGCAGCGGACGGAGGTGGCCAAGCGGGAGGAGGCCCTTGCCAAGCGGGCGGCCGCGGAGCAGACGCGAACGGAGACGCGCGAGGACGCTCGTGAGGCCGAGGCCGAGCTGGCCCGAGAGCGAAAGGCGGTCGTCGAGCGGGATCGTCGACGCCAGGAGCAGATCGAGGCTCAGGAGCGGCAGGCCAAGTCCGCCGTCGCCCGTCGCACCAGCGCCAAGCGAGCGAACGCCGAGAAGGCGGCCTCTGCCCGCAAGAAGGCGGTGGATGCCGCGACGCAGAAGGCGGAGGCGGCCCGGCTCCGCAAGGAGGAGCGCGCGCTCGAGGTCAAGGCCGCTGCGGTGGAGGCCGAAGGCCGGGTCCTCGACCTCGACAAGGCCGTCCGGGCCAAGAAGGCCGCGCGCACCACGGGCTGATGCTCCTCTTCTTCAGCAACCGGCTCGGCTGTGCAGGGTCCCTCCTGGTGTCGGCGGCGATCTCCGTGGTCCTTCTGCTCGTCCTCCGCCTCCTCTGACGGCCCCCGTGCCTTCGAGCGAGGAGGCGCCTACGGTGGCCGGCATGCTCTTCGGACTCGACGTCGCCCAGCAGCGGATGTCGTGGGAGGAGGTGGTGCGCCGGGTCCGGCTGGCCGAGGACCTCGGCTTCCACGGCGCCTGGGGGTTCGACCACTTCGTCCCCATGTACGGGGAGGGGCCCGGCGAGTGCTTCGACGGGGTGACCACCCTGGCCGCGCTGTCGGGCCTCACGAGCCGGATCCGGCTCGGGCTGCTGGTCACCGGTGTGACGTACCGGCACCCGTCGATCTTCGCCAACCAGATGGTCACCATCGACCACGCCTCGGGCGGACGACTCGAGATGGCGATGGGCGCCGCCTGGTTCGAGCCCGAGCACGAGGCCCTGGGCATCCCGTTCCCGGCCACCGGCGACCGCTTCGACCTGCTCGAGGACGCACTCGAGGTCGTCACCCGGCTGATGACCGGCGAGGTCGTGTCCTACGACGGGACCCACGTGTCGCTGCGAGAGGCACAGCTGCGACCGGTGCCGGTGCAGCGGCCCCACCCTCCGATCTGGATCGGTGGCAACGGCCCCAAGCGCAGCCTGCCGCTGGTGGCCCGCTACGCCGACGTGTGGCACGCCCACGGCACCCCGAACAGCCTGGCCGAGCCCTGGGACCGGGTCCGGCGGCTGGCCGAGGAGGCGGGCCGGGATCCGGCGACGGTCCAGCGGGCCGCGTCGCTGTCGCTCGACGACCTCGACACCGCCCGCAGGCACGCCGCCAAGTGGCGCGACGCCGGCTGGGACCACCTCATCTGCGGGTGGCCGAGCGCCGGCGAGGGCCAGATCGAGGCGTTCGTGGAGCAGGTGCTCCCGGGCTTCGCCTGAGCGAGAGGGCCGTCGCTAGCGTCGCCGCCATGGCGAGCGAGCTGGACGAGCCCGGCATCTTCGAGCCCGACGGTGGCCGGTGGGTGCCCACCGCCATCGCGACCGGCCCCTGGGACGCGCGCGCGCTCCACGGGGGTCCGTCAGCGGCGCTGGTGGGCCGGATGATCCTGGAGCACGAGCCCGGGGACACCGCCTGGTTCCTGAGCCGCCTCACGGTCGAGCTCATCCGGCCGGTGCCGGGGGTGCCGCTCACGGTGGCGATCGAGCCCCGCCGGCTGGGACGGCGGGTCCAGCTCCTCGACGCCGTCGTCACCGACCCCGACGGCACCGAGGTCCTCTGGGCCCGGGGTCTGCGGCTGGCCCAGAAGGACAACGGCCTCGACGAGGCCACGGTCGTGCGGCCCGAGCTCCCGCCCTACGCGTCGCCGGCCGAGAGCGAGCCGTGGGCGTTCGACAACCCGATCGGCTGGCGCACCTTCGGCGAGGCGTTCGAGTTCCGCCTCGCCGCGGGCACGCCGTTCCGGGAGCTCGGTCCCGCGGCGGTGTGGTCTCGGCTGCGCCTCCCGCTCCTGGCCGGGCAGCCGATCCACCCCCTCGACCGGGCGCTCACCCTCGCCGACTTCCCCAACGGCTTCGGGAACTCGGTGCCCTTCGACCGCTTCGCCTACATCAACCCGGACCTCACCGTGTCGCTCCATCGGCTGCCCGAGGACGAGTGGGTGCTGCTGGACGCCGCCATGCACCCCCGATCGACCGGCCACGGCACGGCCGGCGGCCCGCTGATCGACGCCCGCGGGGTGCTCGGCAGCGCCGCGCAGTCGCTTCTGATCAGCCCCCGCTGATCGGTCGGGGCGGCCGCCGGCGCGGCCCCGCCCGGGGCTGTCACAGCCGTTGCCTAACCTCGGTCCGATGGCGATGGAGGTGGTCTGGACCCCGCACGGCCGGGCCGCGGCTGAGGCGCTGCGAGATGCAGTGGGCCGGGCCAAGGGAGCGGAGCCGCTGGCCCCGGTCACGGTGGTCGTCCCCTCGAACCACGTCGGGGTCGCCAGCCGCCGCCTCCTCGCCTCCGGCGCGGTGGGCCCGGTCACCACCGGCGCCGGCGTCGGGCTCGTCGCTGTCACCTTCGTCACCCCCTATCGCCTCGGTGAGCTGCTCGGGGCGGGCGACCTCGCCGCCACCGGACGGCGCCCGGTGTCCACGCCGGTCCTCGCGGCCGCGGTGCGGACCGAGCTGGCGGCCCGACCAGGCCTCTTCGAGCCGGTGGCCCAGCATCCAGCCACCGAGTCCGCCCTCGTGGCCACCTACCGGGAGCTGCGGGACTGCTCCCCCACCGCTCTCGACGCCCTGGCCGGCACCAGCGCCCGCGCCGCCGAGGTGGTGCGCCTCCACCGTGCCGTCCGGGCCCGCCTCGAGCCACGGTGGTCGGACGAGGAGGACCTCCTGCGGGCCGCCGCGGCGCGGGCCGGCAGCCCGGCCGCCGCCGCCCTCGGGGCGATCGTGGTCCACCTCCCCCAGCGGCTGTCCCGCCATGCCGCCGAGCTGCTCCGAGCGCTCGGCGAGCACCAGCCCGTCACGGTGGTGGCGGGCACCACCGGCTTCACCGCGGCAGACGCCGAGGTGTTCCGCTCGCTGGAGCGCCTCGGACTGAGCGACCCACCTCCGTCGACCGCGCCCCCCTCGATGCCCGTGGCACCCGACCGCACGACCGTGCTCACCACCTCCGACGCCGACGAGGAGGTCCGCAGCGCCGTCCGAGCCGTGGTCCGAGCGGTGCACCACGGCACCCGGCTGGACCGCATCGCGGTGCTCCACGCCACCCCCGAGCCCTACGCCCGCCTGGCCCACGAGCAGCTCCACGCCGCCGGCATCGCCACCAACGGGGCCGCGGTCGTGCCGCTGGCCGGTCGGGTGGCAGGCCGCACCCTGCTCGAGCTCCTCACCCTGCCCGACGGCCGGTTCCGACGTCAGGACGTCATGGCCTGGCTGGCGTCTGGTCCCGTGCTCCACGAGGGTCGGTGGGCGCCGGTGGCCGCCTGGGAGCGCATCTCGCGCGAGGCGGCCGTCGTGGCCGGTCGGGAGCAGTGGGCAGAGCGGCTCGAGGCCTTCGCCGCGCAGGAGGAGGAGCGGGCCGCCGAGGCCGAGGCAGACGACGAGCGCCCCGTCTGGATGGCCGAGCGCGCCAGGGAGCAGGCCGACCGGGCTCGGGCGCTGCGCCGCTTCGTCCTCCACGTGATCGACGACCTCGCCGAGGCGGCGAGGGCCCCCCGGGCCTGGAGCCAGCACGCGGCCTGGGCGCAGCGCTGGCTGCTCGACCTCCTGGGCCCCGCCAGCCGACGCACCCGCTGGCCCGAGGCCGAGCACAAGGCGGCCGAGCGGGTCGAGCTGGCCCTGCACCGCCTCGCCGCGCTCGACGACGTGGAGGGCCCCGTCCCGCTCCAGGTGTTCGCCCGCACGCTCAGCGTCGAGCTCGAGGCCGACCTCGGGCGAGTCGGCCGGTTCGGCGAGGGGGTGCTCGTCGGCTCGGTCGAGATGGGCGTCGGGCTGGACCTCGACCTCCTCGTCGTCCTCGGCCTGGCCGAGGGGTCCTTCCCGGCCTCGGTGCGCGACGACTCCCTCCTGCCCGACCGCGAGCGCCTCGCCACCGGGGACGAGCTCGAGCTGAGGTCCGCCCGGGTGGAGCGCCAGCACCGCCACCTCCTCGGGTCCCTCGCCGGCGCGGCCCGTCAGCTCCTCTGCGTGCCTCGGGGCGACCTGCGCCGCAGCGCCGAGCGGGTCCCCTCCCGGTGGGTGCTCGACATCGCCACCACCCTGGCCGGCTCCGCCGCCCCCTGGTGGGGGGAGGACCTTCTCGAGGCCCGGGCCCCCTGGGTCCACCACGTCCCCTCGTTCGACGCCGGGCTCCGCCACGCACCCGACCCGGCCACCCCCCAGGAGCACCGGCTGGTGTCCCTCTTGGCGACCGGTGGGCGGCTCGAGGAGGCCGACGACGAGCGCACCCGGGCCGGCGCCGAGGTGGTCCGCGCCCGTCGCAGCGCCGCGTTCACCCGCTTCGACGGCAACGTCGGCGACGCCGGGCTGGCCATCCCGTCTCCCGCCGGGTCGCTCACCTCTCCGACCCGGCTGGAGCGCTGGGCGGGCTGCCCGCTGTCGTACCTGGTGGAGGACCTGCTCCGTGCCTCGCCGGTGGAGAACCCCGAGGACGAGCTCGAGATCAGCGCGCTCGAGCGAGGCAGCCTCGTCCACCAGATCCTTGAGGACTTCATCCGGGAGGTCCTGGAGCGACCAGCCGGCGAGCAGCCCGGCCCGATGCAGCCGTGGACGGCCGCCGACCACCAACGGATCGAGGCTCTGGGACGGGCCCGGTGCGAGGAGTGGGAGGCGCGGGGCCTCACGGGCCGCCCCATCTTCTGGCGCCGCGACCGCCGTCGCATCCTGGCCGACCTCCACGAGTTCCTGGACCGAGACAGCGTCCACCGAGGCGGCCGGCGCACCGTCCCGGTCGCCGCCGAGCTCGGCTTCGGCTTCGACGGCGAGGGTCCCCCCGTCGAGCTCCCCCTGCCCGACGGGCGGGTCCTGCGCTTCCGGGGCCGCGCCGACCGCCTCGACGAGGCCACCGACGGAACCCTCCACGTCATCGACTACAAGACCGGCGGCAGCCGGGGCTACACCGGCCTGAGCGAGGAGCACCCGGTCCTCGCCGGCACCCGGCTCCAGCTCCCGGTCTACGGCCTCGCCGCCCGGGCCCACCGGGGCAACGCCCACACCCCGGTGCACGCCGAGTACTGGTTCGTCACCACCAAGGGCGAGTTTCGCCACGTCGGGTACCAGGTCACCGAGGAGGTGCTCGAGCGCGCTCGCGGCGCCCTGGCCGCCATCGTCACGGGCATCGAGGCGGGGCGCTTCCCCGCCCACCCCGACGCGTCGGCCACCAACGTCTTCGTGAGCTGCCGCACCTGCGATCCCGACGGCCTCGGCACGGTGGACCTGCGCCGCCAGTGGGAGCGGAAGCGCTCCGACCCGCTCCTCGCCCCGTACGCGCAGCTGGTCGAACCGCTCGACGACGAGGAGGTCCCGGCGTGACGTCACCCGCCTCCGCCACCCCGACCGTCGCCGACCAGCCAGCCCGGGACCGCATCCGCAACGACCTCCACCACACCCTGTTCGTGGAGGCCGGCGCCGGCTCGGGCAAGACCACCGCCCTCGTGGACCGCGTCGTCGCGCTCGTCACCTCCGGCACCGCGGAGCTGGCCCGCATCGCGGCGATCACCTTCACCGAGAAGGCCGGAGCGGAGCTGCGGGACCGGATCCGCCAGGTCCTCCAGCGCACCGCCGACGACCCCGCCACCCCTGCGGCGGCGTCCCAGCGCTGCCGAACCGCCCTCGACCAGCTCGACGGCGCCGCCATCGGCACCCTGCACGCCTTCGCCCAGCGCATCCTGACCGAGCACCCCGTGGAGGCGGAACTGCCCCCTCGGCTCGAGGTGCTCGACGAGGTCAGCTCCGGCATCGAGTTCGACCGGCGCTGGGCCCGCACCCTCGACCGCCTCCTCGAGGACCCGGCCCTCGAGCGCACGCTGCTCCTGCTCGCCACCGCCAACGTCCGCCCCACCGGCCTGCGCGCCCTGGCCCGCGCCTTCGACGGGTCCTGGGACCTCGTCGTCGACCGGGTGCCCGACGCCGCCCCCCCGCCCCCAACGGTGGAGCAGTCGCTCCCCGGCCTGCTCCAGGAGGTGGAGCGGCTGCGCGAGTGGGGCCAGCGCTGCCTCAACTCCTCCGACCACCTGATGGTCGAGATCGACGAGATCCTGGCGTGGGCCCAGCGCGTGCGCGACCACCTCGGCGACGAGCTGGAGGTCATCGAGCTGCTGGGCGACCGGCGGCCCCGGTTCAGCGGGTCGCGGGGACGCAAGGAGCACTGGGACGGCGGGTGCAAGTCCGAGGTGCAGGACGCCATCAAGGCGGCGCGGCGCCTCGTCGAGGAGGCCCGGCTCAACGTGCTGCAAGCCTGTGCGCGGCACCTCGGGTCGGCGATGCGCGCCCACACCCTCGCCGCCGCCGAGGAGCGGCGGGCCAGCGGGCGGCTCGAGTTCCACGACCTGCTCGTCCTGGCCCGCCAGGTCATCCGCCACCCCGAGCACGGCGCCGCCGTGCGCCGGTCCTTGCAGGAGCGCTACCAGCGGCTGCTGCTCGACGAGTTCCAGGACACCGACCCGATCCAGATCGACCTCGCCGTCCGGATCGCCGCGCTCGATCCCGATGCCGCCGGCGAGGGCGACTGGACCGCCGTCGAGGTGGCGCCGGGGCGCCTCTTCATGGTCGGCGACCCGAAGCAGTCGATCTACCGGTTCCGCCGGGCCGACATCGCCGTGTTCCTCACCGCCAAGGAGCGCTTCGGCGAACGGGCCGACGGCCTGGTGGAGCTGACCTCGAGCTTCCGCACCGTCTCCCCCATCATCGACTGGGTCAACACCACCTTCGGGACGCTCCTCGGGGAGGAGCCCGACCACGACATCGACGTCCCGTCGCAGCCCGCCTACGTCGGGCTGGACCCCCAGCGGGGTGCCCCGCCGGAGGGCCCTGCGGTCGCCGTGGTGGGGTCGGTGCTGCACCCGAAGGGCACCCGGGCCGAGCCGATGCGCGCCGCCGAGGCGCGCGACGTCGCCCACGCCGTGGTCACCGCCGTCCAGGAGGGCTGGAGCGTGCGCACCGGCGCCGGGTGGCGGCCGGCTTCGCTCGGCGACATCACCATCCTCGTCCCCGCCCGAACCTCGCTCCCCTACCTGGAGGACGCCCTCGAGGCCGCCGGGGTGCCCTTCCGCACGGAGTCCTCGTCGCTCGTCTACGCCACGCGAGCGGTGCGGGACCTGATGATGGTCCTCCGGGCCGCAGACGACCCCACCGACCACCTCTCGGTGGTGTCGGCGCTGCGCACCCCCCTCCTGGCGTGCGGAGACGACGACCTCCTCCGCTACCGGCTCGACCACGGGCCTCGCTGGTCCTACACCGCCCCCGAACCACCCGACCCAGCGCTCGGCCCGGTGCAGGCCGGGCTGGCCTACCTGCGCGAGCTGCACGAGGCCCGCCACTGGAGCTCCCCGGCTGAGCTCCTCGACCGCATCGCGAGGGACGGCCGGGCCCTGGAGCTCGGCTTCGCCGAAGGGCGCCCCCGAGACGTCTGGCGCCGCCTGCGCTTCGTGATCGATCAGGCTCGGGCCTGGAGCGAGGCCACGGGGGGCACGCTGCGGTCCTACCTGGGCTGGGTCCAGCAGCAGACCTCGGACGGCGCCCGGGTCACGGAGGCGGTGCTCCCCGAGGCCGACGACGACGCCGTCCGCATCATGACCATCCATGCCGCCAAGGGTCTCGAGTTCCCGATCACCATCGTGTCCGGCATGTCCACCGGTGCCCAGGGCAACCGCAGCTCGGTGGACGTCTACTTCCCCCACGACGGGGGCCCGGTCGGGTACCGCCTCGGCGCCGAGGTGGTCACCGAGGAGTGGGAGTCGGGCAAGCCGATCGACGAGCAGATGGGCTACGACGAGCGCGTCCGGCTCCTCTACGTCGCCACCACCCGAGCCAAGGACCACCTCGTGGTGTCGCTGCACCGCCGAGAGCGCCCGCCGCCCGACAAGCGAGGCAACCGCACCAGCGCCGAGATCCTCGTGGCGGGGATGGGCGCCGCGCTCGACCACCTGCCGGACCTCAGCGGCTCGGCCCAGCCCCTGAGCGCCGATCCCGCCGCCACCCCGGAGCCTCCGCCCCCCTTCGAGGCGTGGGACGCGGCCCGCACCGACGCGCTGCGCCGCGCCGCTCGGCCCGGTGCGGTGGCGGCCACCGCCCTCACCGACGAGGGCGGTCCCGATGCGGGGCTCGATGCCGCCTTCGGTCCCGAGGGGGCCCGGCAGCTCTTCGCCGAACCCGCCACCCAGCCGTCCCTCTTCGACCTCCCGGCCGGGTCCGGCGGTGGGCCCGGGAGCACCGGCCGTCCCGGCCCCACCGGACCTGACGGGGAGCCCGCGGTGAGCGAGCCCGATCCCGGGCTCCAGAAGCGCCCGCGCGACCTCGACCTGCCTCCCTGGCTGAAGGGCCGCTACGGCACCGCCGTCGGGAGGGCGGTGCACGGCGTGCTCCAGGTCGTCGATCTCGCTACCGCCGACGGGCTCCACGCCGCGGTCGCCGCGCAGTGCCAGGCCGAGGCCGTCCCGGAGCGGGCCGAGGAGGTGCGCCAGCTGGTCGAGATGGCGCTGGCTGCCCCGGTCGTCCGGGCCGCCTCCACGTCGGTGCACTGGCGCGAGGTCTACGCCTGCACCCCGATCGGCGACCGGCTCCTCGAGGGCTACGTCGACCTCCTCTACCGGGGCCCCGACGGCCTCGTGGTGGTGGACCACAAGACGTCGTCCTCCGCCGATCCGGAGGAGCTGGACCTCCGGGTGGCCGGCTACCGCCTCCAGGGAGCGGCCTACGCGGTCGCGGTGAGCCGCTCCGCCGGAGAGCCCGTTTCGCGGGTCGTCTTCCTCTTCCTCACCCCCGTCGGTCCCGTGGAGCGCGAGCTTCCCGATCTCCCGGCCGCGATGGACCACGTCGAACGCCTCGTCCGTGCCGGCCAGGAGCTCGTGACCGTGTGAACCGGCTGCCGCGTCGCCCTGGGTCACCGGTAGCGTCGGCGCCGTGATGCCCGCCGCCACCCCCGACAGCTCGATCCGGCGTCGGCTGGGCACCCTCGCGCTCGGGCTCGTCCTCGTCGCGACCGGGGTGGCGATGACGATCCGTGGGGAGCTCGGGGTGGCTCCCTACGACGTGCTCACCACGGGCCTCTCCGAGGCCACCGGGCTGGACATCGGCCTGGCGGCCATGCTCCTCCCGCTCCTGTTCACCGTCCTCGGGTGGCTCCTCGGGCGGCGACCGGGGCCGGGCACGGTGCTCGCCGTGCTGCTCGTCGGCCCGATCCTCGGGCTGGTCCTCGACCTGCTGCCCGAGCAGGAGCTGCTGGCGGTGCGCATCCCCCTCTTCGCCGTCGGGTTCGTGCTCATCGCAGCGGGGATCACCGCCGTGATCGTGGCCGAGATCGGTCCCGGTCCGGCCGAGATCGTCATGCTCGCGATCCACGACCGGGGCTACCCGCTCGCTCCCACTCGCACCGGGATCGAGGTCACCTGCGTGGCCATCGGTTGGGTGCTCGGCGGCCAGATCGGGGCCGGTACCGTCATCGTCGCCCTGCTCGTCGGGCCGGTGCTGAAGCGCATGCTCGCCTTCGCCGGGTACCCGACCGCCCCGGCCCCGACCGCCCGAGGCACCGCGCCCGGCGAGCAGCCACCGGCCGACCTCGACGAGGTGGTCGACTGCGCCGCACCCGGCGTCTGACCATCGCCCGGTGAGCGCTCCCGACGACGCCGCGTCCACCCTCGCGAAGGTGGTGGCCCAGCTGCCCGGCGGAGGCGAGGCCCGCCCCGGGCAGGTCGAGATGGCCCGTGCCGTGGCGGCCACGATCGCGGGCACCGCCGAGGGCCGGCACCTCGCCGTGCAGGCCGGCACCGGGACCGGCAAGACCCTGGCCTACCTCGTCCCTACGCTGCTGTCGGGTCAGAAGGCCGTCGTGGCCACCGCCACCAAGGCCCTCCAGGACCAGCTGGCCGGAAAGGACCTCCCCTTCCTGCAGGAGCAGCTCCCCGATCACGTCGAGTGGGCGGTCCTCAAGGGCCGGGCCAACTACCTGTGCCTGCAGCGCCTGGCCGAGGTGTCGGCCAAGGACGCCGGCGGACAGCTCGGCCTCGACGGCGTGGCCGAGCGGGCCCCGGCCGACGAGCTGGCCGCCCTGGCCCGGTGGGCGGAGGTCACCGAGACCGGCGACCGGGCGGGGCTCGACGTGGAGCCCTCGCCCCAGGCCTGGGCGGCGGTCAGCGTGTCCGCACGGGAGTGCCCCGGCGCCAGCCGCTGCCCGAAGGGTGCGGTGTGCTTCGCCGAGGGGGCCCGCCTGCGGGCCGCCGAGGCCGACGTGGTGGTGGTCAACCTCCACCTGTACGGGCTGGACCTGGCCGCCGGCGGCGTCATCCTCCCGGAGCACGAGCTGGTCGTGATCGACGAAGCGCACCAGCTGGAGGAGATCGTGTCGGCCACGAGCGGCGTGGACCTGACCGGAGGCCGCTTCACGGACCTGGCCCGGCGCACCCGGGGCGTGATCGAGGACGACCAGATCCCCGCGGGGGTCGAGGACGCGGGGCACCTCCTCACCCAGACACTGCGCCCTCACCGGGACCGGCGGCTGCGCTCGGTGCCCGAGGACCTCTCCGGCGTGCTGGCCGTCGCCCGCGGCCGGGTCCAGCAGGCGCTCGCCGCCGCCCGCAAGGTCCCCGACGACGCCCCCGAGGACAGCCGCGCCCGAGCCCTCCGGGTCCAGCAGGCGGCCGGCGCACTGCTCGAAGACCTAGAGGCCGTGGAGCTGGTCACCAGCGACCAGGTCATGTGGGTGGAGGGCAGCGACGCCAACCCGGTGCTGCGGGTGGCGCCGGTCGACGTGTCGGGGGTGCTGCGGGACGGGCTGTGGTCCAGGCGGACCGCCGTCCTCACCAGCGCCACGCTGCCCGCCCACCTGCCCGAGCGGCTGGGCCTGGACCACGAAGAGGTGACCCAGCTCGACGTCGGCAGCCCGTTCGACTACCAGAGCAACGCCCTGCTCTACTGCGCCGCCCACCTCCCCGACCCGCGCAGCCCGACCTACCTCGACGCGATGGTGGACGAGCTGGCCGACCTGATCGAGGCGGCCGGGGGGCGGACCCTGGGCCTCTTCACGTCGTTCCGGGTGCTCGACGCCGCCGCCGAGGCCCTCGCCGGCCGCGTCGACGTGGAGGTCCTCACCCAGCGGTCCCTCCCCAAGGCGAAGCTCATCGAGCGGTTCAGCCAGGAGGAGGAGACCTGCCTGTTCGCCACCATGGGCTTCTGGCAGGGCGTGGACGTGCCCGGCCGGGCCCTCAGCCTGGTCGCCATCGACCGCATCCCGTTCGGGCGACCCGACGAGCCGCTCCTCCAGGCCCGTCGCGAGCGCGCCGGCCCCGCCGCCTTCCGCCTCATCGACCTGCCCCGTGCCACCACGCTCCTCGCCCAGGGGGCGGGCCGGCTCATCCGGTCGGCCACCGACACCGGCGTGGTGGCGGTCCTCGACCCGCGCCTCGCCACCGCCGGCTACCGGTGGGACGTCGTCAACGCCCTCCCCCCGATGCGCCGCACCAAGGACCCTGTGGAGGTCCGCTCGACCCTCGAAGCGATCCGCGACAGGGGCCAGCGCGCACCGTTCCGGAGAGGTGCCTCCGGGTCGGTCAGGTGAGGAGCAGGAGGCCGCCCAGGATGGTGGTCTGGGCAACGGCCGCGGCACCCATGCGCAGCGTCAGCCGAGTCTCCATGCTCGCCATCTCGGCGCGCAACGTCGCCATCTCGGCGCGCAACGTCGCCGCCTCGGCGCGCGGGAGCTGCTTGGTGACCAGCTCGTCAGCCTCGGAAGCGGGGAACTCGGACATCAGGGCGTTGGCGTCGTCGTCCCCCAGGAGGGGGACGAGCTTCTGGCAGATCGACGATCGATGCCTGGCATCGAGGGCCATGGGCTGCGTCCCTTCGATCGGTGGGGTTCGAAGGGGCAAGCACCCGGAAGCGTAGGGCCCGCCTCCGGCCCACACCACCACCGGTCGGGGAGCGGCTGCGGGCCCCCTGCGCGCGGGTAGACCGGGCGGCATGCCCACCGCCCCCGCCCACCTCGGGCCTGCGAGCTCGAGTGCGTCGCTGCCGCCCACCCCCACCGAGCAGCGCAAGCACCGCCAGCTGGTGACCACCCGACGCCGGGCCACCGCCCTGCTCGCCGCGGTCGCCGCCGTGTTCGTCGCCACCGTGGTGGCCGGGGCGGAGGGCGACTCGTGGCTGGGCTACGTGCAGGCCACCGCCGAGGCGTCGATGGTCGGCGGCCTGGCCGACTGGTTCGCCGTGGTGGCGCTCTTCCGCCACCCGTTGGGGCTGCCGATCCCGCACACCGCGATCATCACTGAGCGCAAGGAGCAGTTCGGCGAGACCCTCGGGGAGTTCATCCAGTCGAGCTTCATGACCCCCGACGCCATCGGCGAGCGGGTGCGGGCCGCCCGGCCCGGCCAGCGCCTCGGCACCTGGTTGGCCGACCCGCCCAAGGCCGAGCGGGCAGCCGGGCACGTGCTCGGCGGCGCCGTCGAGGTGACCGAGCTCCTGGAGGACGACGTCGTCCACGACCTGCTCGAGGGGATGGTGCGGGAGCGCCTCGAGTCGGCGTCCGTGGTGCCACTGGCCGGGCGGGCCCTGGCCGCGCTCACCAAGGAGGGCCGCCACCACGAGGTGGTCGACGCGGCGCTGAAGGGCCTCGACCGGTACCTCGACGACCGTCGCGACGACCTGCGGGACCGGTTCCGCAACGAGGCGCCGTGGTGGCTGCCGGGGGCCGTGGAGGACCGCATCTTCGAGCGGCTCCTGGACGGGGTCCGGGCCGTGCTCGACGACATGGCCCACGACCGCGGCCACGGCATGCGCCAGGCTCTCGAGGAGCGGATCGAGCGCTTCGTCCACGACCTCCAGCACGACCCCTCGCTGCGGGCCCGCGGGGAGCAGCTGACCCGTGACCTGCTGGAGCGACCGGAGGTGCGCACGTGGGTGGCGTCGATCTGGACCGACGCCAAGGCCCAGCTTCACGATCAGGCCGGCGACCCGACGTCCCCGCTGCGGACCCAGCTGGCCGGGGCGATCGGGCGAGGCGGTGAGCGGCTGCTGGCCGACCCCGCGCTGGCCGCCAAGGTCGACGACGCAGCGGAGGCGGGCGCCCGCTACGTGGTGGAGCACTTCGGTGACGAGATCGGGCGGCTGGTGTCGGACACGATCGCCCGCTGGGACGGGGACGAGACCAGCCGGCGCCTCGAGCTCCTCCTCGGCCCGGACCTCCAGTTCATCCGCATCAACGGCACCGTGGTCGGCGGCCTGGCCGGCCTCCTCCTCCACACCGGCGCCCAGGCCCTCGGCTGAGCCCCTCGTGCGGGGTGCTGGCGCGACGAGCCCGGTCCACCCCGGCCTCGGCTCGGTGATGACCGGCGCCGAGACCGGCGCCAGCCCGAGGCGCTCGCGGACGACTTCGAGGCGCTCGGCGAGGCCCGCGCCGCGTTCGGGCAGGCCCCTCGACGACACCGGGGTGGAGGCCGGCTGCGAGGCCGCCGGCTGCGGCTCAGTAGCCGAGGCGCTCCATGGCCTTGGGCCGGTTCTGCCAGTCCTTGTCGACCTTGACGATCAGCTCCAGGTACGTCCCCTCGGGGAGGTGCTGGCGCACCGCGGTGCCGACCTCCTTCAGCACCTGGCCCTTGTGACCGATCACGATGCCCTTCTGGCTGGAGCGCTCGACCAGGATCTCGCAGCGGATGAGGGGCCAGTCCCACTCCACCACCCGGGTGGCGATCGAGTGGGGCAGCTCCTCGCGGGTTCGGCGCAGGAGCTGCTCGCGCACCAGCTCGGCCACCATGAACGCCTCGGGCACGTCGGTGACCATGTCGTCGGGGAAGTACTGCGGTCCCTCCGGAAGGAGCGACAGGAGGTGCTCGACGAGGGCGTCCACGCCGTCGCCCGTCTTGGCCGACACCGGGAAGTACTCGGCGAGCTCGAGCGCGCCGGCGGCGGCGAGCTGGGCCGCCACCTCGGCCTTGGACGCCTTGTCGACCTTGTTGACGACGCACACCGCGTCCTTGGGAACGAGGTTCGCCACCCACTGGTCGCCCCGCCCGAAGGGCTGGGCGGCGTCGAGCACGAAGCACACGACGTCGACGTCGCCGATCGTGCCCTGCGCGGTGGCGTTCAGCCGGGTGCCCAGCTGGGTGCGGGGCTTGTGGATCCCGGGGGTGTCGACGAAGACGATCTGGGCGTCGGGCCGGTTCAGCACCCCCATGATCCGGGTGCGGGTGGTCTGGGGCTTGTCGGAGGTGATCGCCACCTTGGTACCGAGGATCCGGTTGAGGAGCGTGGACTTGCCCACGTTGGGGCGGCCCACGAAGGTCACGAACCCCGATCTCACTCGGTCTGCTCCCGCGGCTCCGAGCCGGCCGGCTGGGTCAGCGGGTCGGAGCTGACGAGCCGGTGCAGCCGGACCCGTCCGATGCGCCGGCCCTGCACCCGCTGTGCGGTGAGCTGCCAGCCGTCCACCTCCACCGACTCCCCCTCGGTCGGCACACGGCCGAGCTCGGAGAGGAGCAGGCCGCCGATGGTGTCCCAGTCGCCCTCCGGCAGCTGCGCGTGGATGAGGTCGTTGACCTCGTCGAGGGCCATGCGGGCGTTCACCCGCACGTCGCCGCCCGGGAGCGGCTCGATCATCGGGTCCTCGACGTCGAACTCGTCGACGATCTCGCCGAGGAGCTCCTCGATGATGTCTTCCAGCGTGATCAGCCCGGCCGTGCCGCCGTACTCGTCGACGGCGATGGCCATGTGGAACCGCTGGAGCTGCATCTCCCGCAGGAGCTCGGCCACACCCTTGGTCTCGGGCACGAAGTGGGCCGGCCGGGCCAGCTCGGCCACCGGGCGATCGCCGTGGCCGTCGCGGTCGGCGCGCATCAGGTCCTTGGCGTGGACGACGCCCACGATGTCGTCGATCCCCTCGCCGACGGCGGGGATCCGGCTGTAGCCGTTCAGGATGACGACCTCCATGGCGTCGGCGGCCCGGAAGTCGCCGGGGAAGGTGACCATGTCGGTGCGGGGCACCATGACCTCCCGCACCACGGTGTCGCCCAGCTCGATGACGGACTCGATGAGCTGGCGCTCCTCCGCCTCGATCACGGCCTCTTCGACGGCCTGGTCGGCCACGGCCAGCAGCTCGGCCTCGGAGGTGAACGGCCCGCTCTTCAGGCCCTTGCCGGGGAGGATGACGTTGGTGAGCCCGATGAGGGCGCGGGAGATGATGCGCAGCGGGGGCAGGCTGGCCAGCGCCTTGATGGGGCGGGCGGCGGCCAGCGCGGCCCGGTCGGTGTGCTGGATGGCCCAGGTCTTCGGGGCCACCTCGGCGACGACGAAGAACAGGGTCACGTTGAGCACCGTGGCGCCGAGGACGCCCCAGGGGCCGAGCAGCCGGCTGGCGAGGACGCCGAGGAGGGTGGACTGCACGAGCTGGCTGGCGAGGACGACGAGCAGGGTCGGGTTGAGCCACTCCTGGTGCTCGACGAGCGACAGCAGCACCTCACCCCGGCGACCCTTGGTCTCGGCCAGCGCCTGCGCCTTCGCCTTGGAGACGCGGGTGAGGGCCGTCTCCGCCACGGCCAGCACGATCGACATCAGGAAGAGGACGACGATCGCCGTGGCGATCAGCCAGTCAGCGGTCGTCATCGGGCCTCGGGCTACTTGGCGGGCGCGTGCTCACCGACGGTGATGGTAGCGGTCGAGCAGCTCGCGCTCGCGGGCCTGCATGACGGCCGTCTCCTCGGGATCGGCGTGGTCCATGCCGAGGACGTGGAGCACGCCGTGCACCACGAGGAGGGCGATCTCGTCGTCGTAGCTGCCGGCGTGCTCGGGTGCCTGGCGGGCGGCGACGGCCGGGCAGACGACGACGTCGCCGAGCAGCATGGGCAGCTCGCCGACCTCGGGTGGGTCCCGGTCCGGGCCGGTGGTCCCCGAGTCGGGCCAGCGGCCGCCGTCGATCGGGTCGTCGATCGGGAAGGCGAGGACGTCGGTGGGGCCGTCCTTGCCCATGAACCGCTGGTTGAGGTCCGCCATGATCGACTCGTCCACGAAGGTGAGGGACAGCTCCGCCTCGCCCCGCACGCCCGAGTCGTGGAGGACGTGCGTGGCCAGCTGCACCCAGCGGTGCAGCTCGACGGGCTCGGCGGACTGCTCGTCCACCCCGAAGACCTCCACCTCTCCCTCGGCGGGCGGCCGGCGCTTGCGCGTGGTCATCGGCAGCCGGGGCAGCTCCTCGGCGAAGCCGTCGGGGAGGTCGTTCGGGTCGGGCCGGTCGGGCCCGACCGGCGGCTCGCCGGCCATCAGCGACCCGTCGACCCGGTGGCGGCCGAGCGCTCGTAGGCGTCGACGATGTCCTGCACGATGCGGTGGCGCACCACGTCGTGGCTGGTCAGGTGCACCCAGCCCAGCCCGTCGATCCCGGTGAGGATCTTCTCCAGCCCGGCCAGCCCGCTGCGGCCGCCGGCCACGTCCACCTGGGTGGTGTCCCCGGTGACGACCGCCTTGGACCCGAAGCCGATCCGGGTCAGGAACATCTTCATCTGCTCCGGCGTGGTGTTCTGCGCCTCGTCCAAGATGATGAAGCTCTGGGAGATCGTCCGACCGCGCATGAAGGCCAGCGGGGCGACCTCGACGGCGCCTCGCTCCAACAGCTTGCCGGCGGCCTCGGTGCCGACCATGTCGTGCAGCGCGTCCCAGAGGGGGCGCAGGTACGGGTCGACCTTGGCCATGAGGTCGCCCGGGAGGAACCCGAGCCGCTCGCCCGCCTCGACGGCGGGGCGGGTGAGGATGATGCGGTCGACCTGCTTGGCCTGGAGGGCCTGGACGGCCATCGCCACCGCCAGCCAGCTCTTGCCGGTGCCGGCCGGGCCCACCCCGAAGGTGATGACGTTCTCCCGGATGGCCTCCACGTAGCGCTTCTGGCCGCTCGACTTGGCCCGGATGGGACGGCCCCGCGCCGGGCGCAGCACCTCGGCGGTGAGCACCTCCGCCGGCCGCTCGTCCGCCCGGACCATCTCCACGCTGCGGCGCACCGTGCCGGCGTCGAGCCGGTGGCCCTGCTCCACCAGCACGACGAGGTCCTCGATGAGCGACGCGACCCGCTCCGCCTCGTGGCCCTCGAGGGTGAGCTCGTTGCCGCGGGCGTGGACGGCCACGCCCGGGAAGGCGGCCTCGATGGCGCGCAGCACCTCGTCTCGCTCACCCAGGAGGGCTGGCATGAGGTGGTTGCCGGGGACGGAGATCTTGACCTGGGTGCTCGACACGGTGCGCCCAGGCTACCGGCGGCCTGCGACAGGGTCGCAGCCGGGTGGCCGGCCCCATCCCGCCGGGGCGAATGGCACCAGAAGCCATCGAGGTTCCTTCAACCCGAGAACTGGCCGGTATAGGGTCGAACCATGACCGCCGAGATCGTCTGGCTCTCCACGCAGGACGCCGCCAAGCGCCTCGGGATCACGCCCCGCACGCTCTACCGCTTCATCGACCAGGGCGAGCTCCCGGCCTACCGGCTCGGACGGGTGATCCGGCTGAAGCAGGACGACGTGGACCAGTTCATCGAGTCCTCCCGCATCGAGCCGGGCAGCCTCGAGCACCTCTACCCCGAGCCCACCGGGAAGGCCGCCCGCTAGCCCAGCCCCACCTCGCTGACCGCGGTCACCGGCACGTGCACGGTCGCGGGTGGGTCACCGTCAGCCCTCAGGGCGAGCACGTCCACGCCGACGCTGTGCAGCGTCCCGGAGACGACCTCGCCACCGTCGACCACCACGCGCACCTGCTCACGGTCGGCGGCCAGCTCCCGGACCACCTCCACGAAGCGGACCTCGCTTCGAACCACCCGATCACCCACCACGGGCCGCGCCCCCGGCCCTGGCCTGACCATCGTGAGGGAGGCGTGCGGCAGGAGCACCACCCCGGAGACGATGCGGATCGCCACGAAGTCAGCGCCCACCACTTCAATCGCGCCCGTGTGGCTGCGCCCGACCCGGGTGCGCAGGGCAGCCGTCGCTCGGCGTTCGGCGAGGTCGAGGAGGACGCCGCCCAGGGTGGCCTCGTCTTCGGCCAGCTGGAGGAGCCATCGCTCCCGACCGCGGGCCATCGCAGCCTCGTCGATCCGAGCGGCCGCGGCCCACGTCTCGAGGCGGACCGTCAGGCCATCGCCACTCCACAGCTGCAGTCCGCCCGCCGGCTCCGCTCCTGGCATGGCGCCAGCCTAGGCCGACCGCAGCCCGCACCCGAGCACATCCTGATCCCTTCTGATTGCTTTCGATCTTCGGTCGAACTAGGAAGATCAGTGCACGGCGGAGAACCAGGACATCAGGTGGACCGTCCCACGCGGGTGCGTGAGAGGGGGCGAGGAGATGGCAGGACAGTCGACGGCCAGTGCGCTGCCCGGCGAGCCGGAGCGCGGAGGACGGCGCGCGCTGAGGGTCCTGCCTGCGCACGCCCGCGGACCGCTGCTGAACCCGCGCTCCCTCCTCGGGGCGCTGCTCGTCACCGCCAGCGGGGTCGGGCTCTTCGTGGCGGCCTCCGGCGACGACCGGGGTGGTCACGAGGTCGTGGTGGCGAGCACCGACCTGCGGCCAGGCCAGGTCATCGACCCCGAGGACCTCGATCTCGTACGGGCCGAGCTGCCAGGGTCGATCGACGTGTTCGCCAACGCCGACGACCTGGTCGGCCGCGTCGTGCTGGGCCCGATCGGCACCGGTGAGCTCGTTCAGGCGGCTGCCGTGTCCCAGGACCGGCCGCTCGTCGAGCGCCAGCGCGAGGTGGCGGTCACGTTGCCTCGCGACCAGGTGGCGGTCGGCCGGCTCCGGGTCGGTGACCGGGTCGACCTGTTCGTCACCGGCGACGTGCGCACCACCGTCGTCGTCCAGGGGGCACCGGTGGTGCACCTCGTGGCCGACGACGGCTCCGGGCTCTCGGCTGGCCGCGACGTGCGGCTGGTGGTGGCCCTCGAGCAGGACGCCGCGGTCGCGGCGCTGGTGCACGCGCTGCGCACCGGTGAGGTGACCGTCGTGCGATCCACGTTCGCGGCCGAGCGGTCGACCGCGCTCTCCCATCCTCCCACCGAGGCGGTGGACGACGACGAAGGAGCCAGGGAGGAGTGACCCACGAGCGCTACACCTTGTTGGCCCTGGCCCGGGTCGGCAGCCCCTGGTTCCGCGAGGTGGCGCGGTGGTCCACTGCCGCTTCGCTCCCCATCGACCTCGTGAAGACGGTGTCGGCCGGCGAGGTCCAGGCGCGCCTCCGATCCGGACGAGCGTTCTCCGCCCTGGTGGTCGACGACACCGTCGTCGGCCTCGATCGGGACCTCCTCGAGGAGTCGGGCCGAGCCGGGTGCGCGGTGGTCGTCGTCGAGTCCGGCCGGGCTGGCCGCCCCTGGGAGGAGCTCGGCGCATCGGCGGTGCTCGCACCGGACTTCGATGCACCTGCGCTCATGCAGGTCCTCTCCCAGGTGGCACGACCCGTGGGAGCCGAGACGACGACTGCCCTCTCGGTGGCCGAGGCGATCAGCCCGTCGGGCCGGCCCGAGGGCAACCGCGGTCGCCTCATCGTGGTGACCGGCGCGGGCGGGACGGGTAGCTCCACCGTAGCGATGGCGATCAGCCAGCACGCGGCACGCGGCGGCGTCGATGTGGTGCTGGCGGACCTCGCCCTCCACGCGGAGCAGGCCATGCTCCACGCGACCCCCGACGTCGTCCCCGGCCTCGCCGAGCTCGCCGACGCGCACCGCCTCGGCCGACCAGGGCCAGAGTCGATCCGGTCGCTGACCTGGCACATCGCCACCCGCGGCTACGACCTGCTGCTGGGGCTGCGTCGCCACCAGGACTGGACCGCGCTCCGCCGCCGCTCCCTCGCCCTGACCTTGGAGGGGCTGCGCCACAGCTACCCGCTCGTCGTGGCCGACGTGGACCCTGACCTCGAAGGGGAGCGAGCCACCGGGTCGATGGACGTCGAGGAGCGCAACGCGCTGTCTCGCGCGGCCGTCGAAGCTGCCGACCTCGTAGTCGTGGTCGGGACCGGCGAGATGAAGGGGATCCACTCCCTCCTCCGCGTGGTGAGGGGCGTCGTCGACCACGGCACCGATCCTGCCCGGGTCCTCCCCGTGGTGAACCGGGCGCCACGCAGCGCCCGGGCTCGAGCCGAGCTCACGCGTGCGATCGGGACGCTGGCCCTTCGCGACCCGCGTCCAGATCCCAGCACCACCGGCCCGGCCCTGCAGCGCCTGCCCTCCCCCGTGTTCCTCGGCGAGCGACGGCACCTGGACACCTGCATGCGGGACACCGCTCGCCTCCCGGAGACGTGGCTTCGTCCGGTGGGCGCCGCAGCCCTCGCCCTCCTCGACCACAGCGCGCCGGGAGCCTCGACCACGGACCCCGACCCCGTCCCGGTCATGCCGGGGTCGCTCGGTGTCGCGGCCATCGATTCCGAGGGCTCCGCATGAGCGAGGTCGACCTGTCGCCACTAGAGGCGATCGAGCGGGCCGTCCAGGAGCGGGCCAAGGACCTCGCTCTCGCCATGTCCGAGCCCCATGGCGCAGCGCAGCTGCGCACCCTCATCGCGGAGGAGATCGAGCGCTGGTCCCAGGAGCACCGCCGCGGCCTGAGGCCGTTCGACCTCTCGCAGCCCGCGGCCGTGGCCGAGCGAGCGTTCCGGAACCTCGCCGGCTACGGGCCGCTGCAGCCACTGCTGGAGGACGACGACGTCTGGGAGATCATGGTGAACGCTCCCGACTCGGTGTTCGTCCGCCGGCACTCTGGTCCCTCCGGCTACCACGACGAGGTGTTCCACGACGACGACCACGTGGTGAGGACCCTCACCAAGCTCCTCGACGATGCCGCCGGCGCCCACCGAAAGCTCGACGCGACCGAAGGGCTCCAGGACGCGCAGCTCGACGACGGCGCGCGGCTCCACATCGTCCACCGCGACGTCAGCCGGGGTGGCCACCTGATGGTCAACATCCGCAAGTTCACCGGGATCCCGTTCCGGCACCTCGGTGAGCTCGTCGAGCGCGGCATGCTCTCGGAGCAGGTGGCGAGGTTCCTCAGGGCGGCAGTCCGGTCGGGGTTGACCACCGTGGTGGCCGGCCCACCCGGGTCCGGCAAGACGACCCTCATGTCGTGCTGCACGGCCGAGCTCGACCCCACCCGCCGAGTGGTGGTCGCCGAGGAGGTGTTCGAGGCGGACGTGCCCGTCCCGAACGTGGCCAGCATGCAGACCCGCGCCGCTCGCGCCGACCGCGCCGCCGTGGATCTGAGGCGGCTCGTCTCCGGGTTCCTACGGATGGCTCCCGACGTCGCCGTCGTGGGGGAGGTCCGGGACCAGGAGGCGATGCCCCTCCTCCTGACGCTCTCCTCCGGGGTGCAGGGCTTCACCACGATCCACGCGGGGTCAGCTCGCCAGGCGCTCACGCGCCTGCGCTTCATCTGCCAGCTGTCCGAGGCCGGGAGCCACCTGTCCCTGTCTGCCCTCAACACGCTGGTCAGCGACAGCGTGGACGTCGTCGTCCACTGCCGACGCACCCCAGCGGGGCCCCGGGTGACCGAGGTGATCTCCGTCGAAGATCTCGCCGGCTCGCCCGACGCCGCCCAGCTGACAGTGACCCAGGTCTTCGAGCGCGGCGGGCCGGACGAGCCGCTGCGCTGGTCGGGCTCGATCCCGGTGCGAGCGGCGCGATCGCTGGCCGACGCCGGCTACGACGTCCGGGACCTGCTCGGGACCGAACCGGCGGGGGTCGCGTGGTGATCGCGCTCGGGATCGCGCTGGCGGGTGCGCTGGGTGTCCACCTCCTCTGGTCGGGACTCGTGCTGGGCCGCCGCTCGCTGCTCACGGGTCCCAGGGCGAGGCGGCGGCCAGGTGCCGCTCGTCGCAGGGACTGGCTGGTCCAGGCAGGGCTGGGTCCCGACCCATCTGCGGCCCGGGACCTCCTGCTGATGGTGCTCACCGCCGCCTCGGTGACGGGGCTGATCGTGTTCGCCGTCTTCGGCGGAGTGCTGCCCGCCGTCGTCGCGGCCGCCTTCGGCGCCACCGGCCCGCCCACCGCGCTGAGGGCGCGGCGAGCCGCCCGTCGCGCCGCTGCCATGGAGGCCTGGCCCCGCCTCCTCGAGGAGCTCCGCCTCTCGACCTCCTCACTGGGCCGATCGATCCCGCAGGCGCTGGTGGACGTCGGCCGGCGGGCCCCCGAGGAGCTGCGGCCCGCGTTCGCCGCCGCCGAGCGGGAGTGGCTCCTCTCCACGGACTTCAGCCGAATGGTCGCCGTGCTGAAGGGGGCACTGGCCGACCCCACCGCTGACGCGGCGTGCGAGACGCTCCTGGTCGCCCACGAGGTGGGCGGGAGCGACCTGGACCAGCGACTGGCGGCGCTGGTCGAGGACCGCATCCAGGACGCCCAGGGTCGCAAGGACGCGAGAGCCAAGCAGGCGGGCGCCCGGTTCGCTCGCCGCTTCGTGCTGGTGGTCCCTGCCGGGATGGCCCTCGCCGGGATGTCGGTGGGAACCGGCCGCGCCGCCTACCAGTCGTCCACCGGGCAGATCCTCGTCGCCGCCGCCATCGGGATGGTCGTCGTGTGCTGGACCTGGGCCGGCCGGATCATGTCGCTCCCCGACGAGCAACGGGTGTTCGATGGCTGAGGTCGCGACGTGACCGGGCCGCTGGTGCTGAACGCGGTGCTCCTGGCCGCAGGGACCGTCCTGGTCCTCGGAGACCTCAGGTGGTTCCGGCGACGACCCCTCGTCGACCGCCTCGGCCCCTACTCGCCGGGCGGCCAGGCCACCACGGGGGCGGGTACCACCGCCCTCGGGCGCTCATGGCGAGCCGTGCTCGGGCCGTGGGCGCGGCAGGTCGGCGGCCAGCTCGCCTCCTTCCTCGGCGTGGAGGAGGACCTCAGCGTGCGGCTGCGGCGCCTGCACGCCCCGGTCGACGCGACGACGTTCCGGCTCCGCCAGCTCGGCTGGGCGCTCGGCGGCCTGGTCGGCGGCTCGGTGGTGGCCGCCGCAGCCCGACCACCGCTCGCCCTTGGGCTGCTGTTCAGCGGCGGCGGTGCGCTCCTCGCGTTCCTCCTGGTGGAGCACCGCTTGGGCGAGGCGTCCAGGGAGCACCAGCGGCGCCTGCTCCACGAGCTCCCGGTCGTCGCCGAGCAGCTCGGGATGCTCCTAGGGGCCGGGTTCTCACTCGGGGCCGCCCTCAACCGGCTCGCCCGTCGGGGCTCGGGGGTGTGCGCCGGGGAGCTCAGAATCGTCTGCGGGCGCATGCGCCAGGGCCTCGACGAGACCGCGGCCCTCCAGGAGTGGGCCGCCATCGCTCGTGTCCCCGCCCTCGACAGGATCGTGAGCGTCCTCAGCCTCAACCGTCAGGCCGGGGACCTCAGCCGGCTGATCTCCGACGAGGCCCGCGCCATCCGGCGGGACGTCCACCGATCACTCCTCGAGCAGATCGAGCGCCGAGCCCAGCAGGTCTGGATCCCGGTCACAGTCGCCACGCTCGTGCCGGGAGCGATCCTCCTCGCCATCCCGTTCACCGAGGCCCTCCGCCTCTTTGCCGAGACCTGACCACAGGGAGGAACCCCATGCCTGATCCCGTCGAGCTCCTGCGCTACACCACCTCCTGGCTCGGCACCACCGTCCGCCGCCTCGGGAGGGACGACCGAGGGGAGGGTGTCATCAGCGCCGCGATCGCCGTCCTGATCATGGCGGGCATCGGTGCCCTGATGTGGGTGGGCTTCAAGGCCATGTGGCAGGACACCGAGGACAACACCCGCGACAAGGTCGCCGAGATCGGCGAGTAGCCCATGGCCCAGGACCGAGGGGCGGGGCTCGTCTCCACGGCCGCCGGCACCCTCGTGTTCATCCTCTTCGTCGTCTTCGCCGTCCAGCTCCTCTTCTCGCTGTACGCATCGTCGACCGTGACGGCGGTGGCCCATGACGCCGCGGCCCGCGCCGCCAGCGACCCGCAGGCACCGCTCACCCCCATCGAGGCCGACGTGCGCCGCCAGCTCGGCCGGATGGGCGCCGGAGCCGAGCTGTCCTGGCGAGCCGAGGACTCGGACGGCGACGGCCTGGCCGACACCATCGCGCTCCGGGTCGTCGTGGTCCCGCCGCGGCTCGTACCCAGGTCGATCGGTGACGGGGTGGGGATGGGCGTCGTGGACCGCACGGCACGGGTGCGCATCGAGCAACCGATCACGGGGACGGCACCGTGAGCCGGCTGAGCGGCGACCGCGGCCAGGTCGGGGGGATCGAGGCGATCCCCTTCGGGCTGCTCGTGTTCGTCGTCGGGGGGCTGCTCATCGCCAACGCCTGGGCCGTGGTCGACGCCAAGTTCGCCACCGATGCCGCGGCTCGGGAGGCGGCCCGGACCTTCGTGGAGTCGCGCGACCCCGCCACCGCCGAGGCGGAGGCGGAGGCCGCCGCCCGGGCGACCGTGACCGCACACGGCCGCGACGGAGAGTGGGCCGACGTGCGCGCGCTGGACCGGGCTGCGTTCGCCCGCTGCGAGCGGGTCACCTTCGAGGTCGCCTACGAGGTCCCGGCGCTGAACCTGCCTCTCGTCGGGGGGTGGGGCCCGTCCCCGTTCACGGTCCGATCCCGCCACAGCGAGGTGGTCGATCCCTACCGCGGGGGCGTCCCGGGGGAGGTCGACCGGTGCGCCTGAGCGGTCGTCGAGGCTCAGCTCTGATGCTGGTGCCGGCGGGGTTCCTGGTGATGCTGCTGCTCGGCGCCATCGCCTTCGACCTGTCCCTGCTGTTCCTGCGCCAGCGTCAGGCCAGCAGCCTCGCCGTCGACCTCGCCAACGACCTCGCCACGCTGGCGCTCGACGAGGGTGAGCTGCGAGCCAGCGGCACGTACGTGCTCGATGAGCAGGTCGCTCGACGGCTGGGCCGCGAGCTCGCTGAGCAGAGCGACCTGGCCGACCAGCTCACCGAGCTCGAGGTCGTCGTCGTGTCAGACGACACCGTCAGGGTCACCGCCACGGTCGATGTGGAGTACCTGTTCGCCCGCGCCGTGCCCGGCGCCCGGACGGCCAGCGAGGTGAGGGCCTCCGCGACGGCGCAGGCCGTTCCTGGCTGAGCTCAGCGAGGCGGAAGGACCAGCTGCTGCCCGGGCAGCAGGAGATCGGCGTTGCCCCGGACCACGAGACGGTCCTCGTTGGCCGCGATCAGCGCTCGCCAGTATTGGTGGAGCTCTCGCGCACCGAACGGCGCCCCTTCGGCCATCACCTCCTCGGCGATCGACCAGAACGACATGCCGGGCTCCACCACGATCGTCTCCGTCCGTGACCCCCGTGCGTCCGAGCGATCGGGCTCGGGGGTTCGCCAGACGGGAGCGACGGGGAGGGCCCGCTCGGCCAGGGGGCCACCACCGTCTCCCTTGTGCCCGGCCGCCGAGGCACCATCGGGTTCGATGTCGAGCGGCCCGGCCACGCCGCCTGGATCGGCTGTGGTCAAGGTGGTCGACGGGGATGCGCCCGGCTCTGCGACGGTGACGTCAGGCGCTGCGACGGTGGTGGCGACGTCGCGGGGACGAGAGGTGGTCGTCGGCTCGACCGTGGTGGGGGCCGCCGGCTCGGGCGCCTCGGGCAATCGGGTCATCGTGGCGGTGCCGGGCTCGGGCACGGCGAGGGGCACCACCTCGCTCGTGGGCGGTGCCCCTGGCCCTCCCGGCGGCGGGGTCCCCGCGCTCGGAGCGGCAGCCAGCCCAGCGGTGAGGGAGAGACCCGCCAGAGCGTGCCCGAGCCGCTGCATCGAGCGCGGGGAGATCCGATCGGCCAGACCTCGGAGTGCGCCGAGCCCCGCCATAGCGGCGAGGACCTGGAGCACCAGTGCGACCACCAGCCACACGGTGATGACTGCTCCGGCGGCCCATGCGGCGGCGAGCACGACCCGGGCCGGTTCGACCGTTCGATACCAGCGGTCGACCGCGGCGACCGAGACGGCCTGGGGAAGATCGAGCGAGGACCCGGACCACGCGAGGGTGATGACGGCGGCGACGGTGAGGAGGGCAGCGCCCAAGGCGATGGCAAGGCGGTTCATCGGGAGCCTCCTGCGTCGAGGGAGATCCGACGGTCGTCGTCGCGGATCACGACGGGCGGTCCACACCGACCGGGACTGGCCTGCAGCTCCCGAGCTCCGGGCACCAGCCCGGCTGCGGGCACCCGGAGGTCGTCGTCGCCCGCCCAACCCGGGAAGAGGAAGACCTCCCCGGTCGAGGGACGGAGCACCGCCGGGGTGAAGTTGCCGTCGCAGTCCCAGTCCCCGACAGCCACCTGGTCGCCGGGTGCGCCGACGGCGAAGCGGATGGTCCCCACGGTCACGGTGGTGCCGTCGATGCGGACCGGTTCGCACGGGGCCGCGGCGTCGACAGCGGCACAGGGCAGGATTGCCGAAGGGTCGGACCTCGGCCTTGGGCCAGGTCCGACGAGGTCACCGACGGCCACCGTCAACAGGGCGAGGCCCGCCGACGCGGCCAGCGCCGGCGCCCACCGGCGAGGCGATCGATCGGCTCCCGGACCAGGTGAGGAGGTGGGGCGAGCATCGGTGGCGCGGGTCAGCCGCGTGGCCGGCCGGCGGGCAGACCGGTCACCGGCACGGTCGCCGCGGAGAGCCCCATCGGGGCGCCCGAAGTGGCGACCTCGCACCTGGCCCGGCACCGTGTCACGGATGGCTGCTGACAGCTGTCGCGCCGACGGGCGACGGCTGGCCGGCTCGACGCTGGCAAGGTCGGCGAAGGTGAGGAGGGCGCGGCGAAGCACCCCCGGCCACGGGCGTCCCCGCCGGAACCCCCGCTCCGGGGCGGGTTCGAGCACCTCGCCGCCCTCGAGGAGCTGCACGATCACCGATCCGACGGCGGCCACGTCGTCAGCTGGGGTGGCACCCTGCGGGTCCGGACCGAACCCGCAGAGCCGAACCCCGCCCCCCGGTCCGACGAGGACGTGGCGCGCCGCCAGCCGGCCGTGCACCACACCTCGATCGTGGAGGTCGGCGAGCACGTCGGCCACCTCGGCGGCGACGTGGGCGACCTGCTCCGGCGTCGCGAGGTGGAGGAGGCTGACCGGCCTGCCCCCATGGGCCGTGCGGAGCTCCCACCGACCTTCATCGCCGCTCGATCGGAGCACCTCGACCACACCGGGGTGGCGGGCCGCCTCCAGCCGCTCGGCCTCACGGCGCAGGTCGGCCACGGCGTCCCCCTCAGCGACCTTAACCACCGCCACGGTCCCGTCGTCGAGGACCAGGTCGGCGGATCGCGTCATGCGTTGGATGGTATGAGATTACATGAAGGTTGTCGAGATGTACTGCTCTACCGGAGGTCGGAGGGGCGCTCGAGACCCTCAGGGAGGCGGAGTCGCAGGGCGACCTCGTTGGCGAGGAGCATGCCGTGGGTGGTGAGGACGAGGCGGCCGGGGTCGGTGGGGTGCGGTTCGACGAGGCCGGGGAGGGCGTGGGCGTCGAGGGCGGCCTTCGGCACGCCGTGGCGGGTGCGGAGGGAGAGCTGGAGGGCCTCGAGGGCTCGCTCGTCGGGGGCGAGCTCCTCCCCTGCCGCGACCACCGTCTCGACCTTGTCGACCGCCTCGAGGTAGCGGTCGGGGGTGCGGAGGTTCCAGAACCGGCGGCCGGCTCGGTGGGAGTGGGCGGCGCAGCCGATGCCCTGGTACTCGCCCATCGTCCAGTAGAGGAGGTTGTGGCGGCACTCGTGCCCGGGCCTGGCCCAGTTGGAGATCTCGTAGTGCTCGTAGCCGGCCGCTCCGAGCGTCTCCACCGCGGCGAGGTACTTGTCGGCCTGGTCGTCGTCGTCGGGGTGGCGGGCGGTGTCGGCGGCCAGGGGGGTGCCGGCCTCGACGGTGAGGGCGTAGGCGGACACGTGGGGCGGGTCGAGCGCCACCACGTCGTCGAGGGTGGCCTGCCAGTCGGCCAGGGTCTCGCCGGCGCCGCCGTAGATGACGTCGAGGTTGAAGCTCTCGAACCCGGCCGCTCGGGCCAGCTCCACCGCCCGGACCACGTTGGCCCGGTCGTGGGCCCGACCCAGCGCCTGGAGCACGTGCGCGGAGGTGGACTGCACGCCGAAGGAGAGGCGGGTCACGCCGCCGGCCCGGTAGGCGGCCACGAGGTCGTCGGTGACGTCGTCGGGGTTGCACTCGACGGTCACCTCGGCGTCCTCGGCCCGCGGGATCCGGTCGAGGACGGCCACGAGCTCGTGGGCGGGCACCATCGACGGGGTGCCGCCGCCGACGAAGACCGAGGTGGTGGGTGGCATGCCCTCGCCGACGAGGCGGTCGGCGTCGGCCCGGCAGGCCGCCAGGTAGGCGGCGGTGAGGTGGTGCCGGTCCGTCCAGGTGGCGAAGGCGCAGTAGTCGCAGCGCGCCGCGCAGAAGGGGACGTGCAGGTAGACCCCGAAGGGGGTCGGGCCGCTGGTCAGCTGAGCGAGGTGGCCGGCGCGGACGCCGGGGCCGAGGCCGGCTGGAAGATGAGCCCCAGCCCCTCGAGGCGGGAGGTCACCAGCTCGGGGGTGACATCGAGGATGGCGGCGATGGCCCGCAGGTCGTCCCGGCGGATGGTCAGCACCCGGCCGTTGAAGTCGCCCCGCTGCACCTGGATGAGGCGCAGGTAGCGGGCCATCGTGTCGGCCTCGGGGCCGTCGAGCCGCTCGAGGCCAGCGAGGTCCAGCTTGACCTTCTCATCGAGGCGAGCGGCGGGGCGGTCGAGGTCGATCACCACGTCGGCGTCGCCGGGGCGGGGACCGAAGTCCGGACCGTCGTCGCCGGGGAGGAGCTGATCCACCGGGACCCGGTAGAAGCGGGCCAGGCGCTGGAGCCGGGGCACGGAGATGGCCCGCTCGCCCCGCTCGTAGGCGCCCAGCACGGAGGCCTTGAACTCCTGCTCCGAGGCCGCCTCGACGTCCTGCAGGGACAGGTGCTTCTGGCGGCGGATGGCCCGGAGGCGGGCCCCCACCTTGGTGGCGTACCCGCCCGGGTCCATGCCGTCGTCGAGATCGCTCATCGTCTGTCCCTCCAGGGGGCCGCGGTCGGCCTGATCGCCCACGAGCCGACGCCACCTGCAGGAGCGCCCAGCTGCGCCGGTCATCGTACGCGCGATGCGTGGTGACGGGCAACCACCCTCCGTGACAGCGGCCGGTCAGTGTGCGGCGGGACCGACCGAACCCGCGCGGAGGGCGACCAGAAGGGCACCGGCCGTCACCGCGGCGGTCTCGGCCCGCAGCACGTGGTCGGTGAGCCGGACCCGGGGGGCGGCCAGGGCCGCCTCGGCTTCCGACCACCCGCCCTCGGGGCCGACGGCCACGGTGGGGTGGGCCAGGGAGACGGGGCCACCGGCCCGGTCGGCCAGCGCCGCACCGCCGGCCACCAGCGAGGCGAGGTCGGTGACCTCGGCCACCTCGGGCCGCCACGGGCGGTGGCACTGCGCGGTTGCGCTGGCCGCCACCGCCCGGAGGCGGGCGGTCGCACGGGCCGCCTTGGCGGCGTCCCAGCGGACCACCGAGCGGTCGGCCCGGAAGGGCACGATGCGGTCCACGCCGAGCTCGGTCAGCTTCTGGACGACCAGCTCGGGCTTGTCCCCCTTCACGAGGGCGAAGGCCACGGTGACCGCGGGAGCGGGTGCCGGGGCGGAGGCGACCGGGCCGGCCACCTCCGCCGCCCCCCCGTCGGTCAGGACCGCGGGCGCCCACGAGCCCCGTCCGTCGGCGACCACGATCGGGTCCCCGGGCCGGAGGCGCAGCACACGGGTGAGGTGGTGGACGGCGTCGTCGGCCAGCGCGGGGTGGGCCAGGTCCGCCACCAGGACCATGGGCCCGGGGTGGTCGGCGGGGTGAGGCCCCGGGGCCGGGGTCACCGGAAGGCCGAGCGGATCTTCGAGAAGAAGCCCTCCTCGGCGGGGGCGACCGCCTCCCCGCGCTCCTCGGCCAGCAGGCGGAGCAGCTCCTCCTCGCGCTCGTTCAGCTCGGTCGGCACCTCCACGAGCACCCGGACGACGAGGTCGCCGCGGGTGCGGCGCTCGAGGTGGGGGACACCGTGGCCGCGGAGACGGAACTCCCGGCCGCTCGGGGTGCCCCGGGGGATCACGAGGTCCTCGGTGCCGTCCAGCGTCTCGAACCGGAGGTGGGCGCCGAGGGTGGCCTGGGTGAAGGAGATGGGCAGGTCGCAGTGCAGGTCGGTGCCGGCGCGGGTGAAGCGCTCGTGGGGCTGCACCCGCACGTGCACGTAGAGGTCGCCGGTGGCCCCGCCCCGCACGCCCGCCGCACCACGGCCGGTCAGCCGGAGCGTGGAGCCGGTGTCGACGCCGGGCGGGATGTCGACGGTGTAGGTGCGCTCCTCGACCCGGCGGCCCTCCCCGCCGCAGTCGTCGCAGGGGTCGCTGATGACCTCGCCCTGGCCGCCGCAGCGCGGGCACACGGAGTTGGTGACCATCTGACCGAGGAAGGACTGCCGCACCCGTTGGACCTGACCCGTCCCCGCGCACTCGAGGCAGGTCTGGGGCGGGCTGCCCGCCTTGGCGCCGGTGGCCTCGCAGGTGGCGCAGGGCACCGCGGTGCGCACCTCGACGGGGTGGCGGGCACCGAACACGGCGGCCTCGAAGGGCAGGTCCACGACGACCTCGAGGTCCGGTCCCCGGGGCTTGCCGCGGGGACGGCGGCCGCCCCCACCGAAGGGGCTCCCCCCGCCGAAGAAGGCGTCGAAGATGTCCTCGAAGCCCGTGGCGCCGAACCCGCCGCCGGCGGTCGCGTTCACCCCGTCGGGCCCGAAGCGGTCGTACCGGGCCCGCTTCTCGGGGTCCGAGAGCACCTCGTAGGCGGCCGCCACCTCCTTGAACCGCTCGGCGGCCGCCGGGTCCGGGTTGGTGTCGGGGTGGAGCCGGCGGGCGAGGCGCCGGTAGGCGCGCTTGATGTCGTCCGGCGAGGCGTCCGGTCGCACCTCGAGCAGCTCGTAGTAGTCCGCCACGTCGTGACCTGTGCCTCTCGTCAGCCTTCGGTGAGCCGCTGCGAGAGGCGGTTCCCGACCACCGCCACCGCGGCCATGGCCTGCGGGTAGTCCATGCGGGCCGGGCCGAGCACGCCGATCGAACCGGCTCGCTCGCCGTCGACCTCGTAGGGGGCGACGATCAGCGCGCAGTCGGCCAGGTTCTCCATGCCGGTCTCGGTGCCGATGGCCACCTGCAGGCCCCGGTCGAGCACGTCGCGCAGGAGGGTGACCACGACGTACTGCTGCTCGAGGATCCCGAGCACGTCGCGCACGGTCTCGAGGGCGTCGAAGGCCTTGGCGATGCGCGAGGTGCCACCCACGAACACCTGGTCGGGCTCCTCGCCGGTACCGCCCTCCATCGAGGCGAGGGCGAGGGCGCAGAGCGAGTCGAGGGCGTCGTCGCCGGAGGCGGGCAGCGGCGGCAGGGCCGAGCGGGCCGTGCCGGTGAGGTGGCCGGACAGGCGGGCCGACGCGGCCGAGAGCCGCTCCTCCCCCACCCCGTCGACGAGCGCCGCCCCGCCCTCGGCCAGGTCGAGGTGGTGCTTCTCCACCGCGCCGTTCGAGAGCACGACGACGACCAGGGCGGAGCTGGCGGTGAGGCCCACGACCTGGACCGAGCGGATGGTCGCCTCGGTGGCAGCCGGGCCGACCACCACGCCCGCGTAGCTCGTCAGGTCGCCGAGGAGGCGGGAGGTGTCCTGGAGCATGCGCTCGAGCTCGCCGTGGGCCTGCTCGAAGAAGGCCCGGACCTGGACGGCGTCGGCCCGGCGCAGGGTGGCGGGTTCCCCGAGGTGGTCGACGAAGAAGCGGTAGCCCTTCTCGGTGGGGATCCGCCCGGCGCTGGTGTGGGGCTGGCGCAGGTAGCCCTCGTGCTCGAGCGCCGCCATGTCGTTGCGAACCGTGGCCGAGGACACCTTCACGCCCGACGAGCGCACGACGTGCGCGGAGCCGACCGGCTGCGCGGTGTCGATGTACTCCTCCACGACGGCCCGGAGGATGGCGGCCTTGCGTTCGTCGAGCATGGTCTGTCCCGGTCCAAGTCAGATCGGCCCTGACGGGTTCGTCCTGGCACTCGATCCTACCGAGTGCCAGCCCGGCGCATCAGGTCCACGCGGTCCGCGGTGACGGGCGCCGGCCATCAAGGGCGGGCGGCTCGCACGTCCGCGTAGCGGCGCAGCGCCTCGAGCCGCTCCTCGGCGTGGTCGACCATCGGCGCCGGGTACCCCTCGGGCCCCCCGCCGGGCGCGTCCCAGGGGTGGTGGATCCACCGAGCCGGCAGCTCGGCCAGCTCCGGCACCCAGCGGCGCACGTAGGCCCCGTCGGGGTCGAAGCGCTCCCCCTGCGTGACCGGGTTGAACACCCGGAACCACGGCGAGGCGTCGGTGCCGGTGCCGGCCACCCACTGCCAGCCGTGCTGGTTGGAGGCGAGGTCGCCGTCCACGAGGTGGGTCATGAAGTGGCGGGCGCCGCGGGTCCAGTCCAGGTGGAGGTCCTTCACGAGGAAGCTGGCCGCGAGCATCCGCACCCGGTTGTGCACCCAGCCCTCGGCCAGGAGCTGGCGCATCCCGGCGTCGACGATCGGGTAGCCGGTGCGGCCCTCCGCCCAGGCCCTGAACCGGGGTGCGGTGCCCCGGCCGTCCACCGCCATCGATGCCATCGTGGGGTCCAGGGCCCGGCGGGCGCTCTCCGGGCGATGGTGGAGGACGTCGGCGTAGAACTCCCGCCAGCACAGCTCGGCCCGGAACCGCTGCTCGGCCCGGGTCGCGCCCAGCCGGGCGAGCAGCTGCCGGGGGTGGATGCACCCCCACTTGAGGTACGGGGACAGACGTGACGTCGCGTCGAGGTCGGGGCGGTCCCGCTGCTCCTCGTAGCCCTCCAGGTGCTGGTCCCAGAAGCGTCGGGCGGCAGCCTTGGCTGCGGCCTCGCCGGGCTCGGGCAGCTCGGCCGCCACCGCGGGCGCCTCGACCGGGCCGTCGCCGTCGACCTCGGCCCAGCGGACCGCCCGAGGGGCGGGCTGGGGCGGCGGCCAGCCGTGCGCGACCCACGCCTTCGAGAACGGGGTGAAGACCTGGTACGGCCGGCCAACACCGGTGCGCACCTCGCCCGGAGGCACGGCGTAGGGGGACCCGACCCTCTCCAGGGACCGGCCGGCACCGGCCAGGGCCGCCGCCACGGCCGCGTCCCGCTCCGACCCGTAGGGGCCGAAGTCCTCGGTCACGAAGACCTCGCCGGCGCCGACTTCCGCCGCTACGGCGGGCACGACGTCGACGGGATCGCCTCGACGCACGACGAGGCGTCCGCCCATCGCCTCGTCGAGCGCCTGCAGGCAGCCGGCCAGGAACCACCGCCGGTTGGTACCGGACGGCCCCCACAGGCGCTCGTCGAGGCAGAAGAGCCCGAGCACCTCGCCGTCCGCGCCGGCGGCGTGCACCGCGGCGAGGAGCGCTGGGTGGTCGGACAGCCTGAGGTCACGACGGAACCACAGGACCGTGCGGGGGCGGGCGGCCATGCCCGACCTGCCTACCCGACGCGCGGGCCCTGCGGGCCGCGGCTCAGCCGACGGCGTGCAGCTGCCCCCGGATCGCCCCGCCGGGGTACTCGGCGTTGTGCACGTTCACGTAGAAGTCCTCCGGGTTGGTGAGGATCTCCTGGACCTCACCCGGGGCGAGCCCCTTGCCCGGCTCGCCCTCGGTCAGGCAGTCGCCCGCCTGGCCACCCTGGGGCCACGCCAGGTTCACCTCGACCGGGCCGTTGGTGCCCTCGGCGCCGCGGTGGATGTGTGCGGCGCGACCCCCACCGGGTGCCTGGTCGAGCTCGGCGACCTTGTCGACGAGGAGGACGTAGCACAGGGTCGTCGGGTCGTCGTCGATGCCGAACACGTAGATCTCGCCGGTGCCGTTCGGATCGCCGACGATGCGCTGGTCGGCGGCGCCGGAGGCCACCTCGCTGCGGCCGTCGAGGTCCGCCTCGAGCACGTCGTTGGCGTGCCCGGCGAGGGCGGACTGGACCGGCGCGAGGACGAGGCCGGCGGCCAGCCCGGCGGCGCAGGCGGCGGCGGTGGCGGTTCGCTTGGACATGTGGGGACCCCCGTGGGACGACGAGGTGCGGTCGATCCGCACACCTCCCCTACGGGGCGGGCGTGGTGTCCGGATGGTCTGGTTCGGGCCGTTCAGCCGGGCAGGGCGTCGACCACCCGACCGTCCCGCACCTCCACCCCCTCGGCCCGGAGCCGCCGGGACTGCTCCCGGACCTTGTGGTCGGCGAGGGTCCCGTCGGCCCGCACCACCCGCCACCAGGGGAGCTCACCGCCGTGCTGGGCGAGGAACGCTCCGACCGCTCGGGCTGCGCCGCGGCGGCCGGCTCGTCGGGCGACCTCACCGTAGGAGACCACCTCACCCTCCGCGAGGTCTGCGATCACGGCCCGGAACCGCTCCTGGAGGGGCGACATGGGGCGAGCATCCCACGTGCCCCGGCCGGTCCGTGAGCCGGTGCCGGCCGGGCGCCGGACCGGGCAGGATCATGGTCATGGCAGCTGACGCCCCCGACCTGAACGACCCCGCCGCCCTCGTCGCCACGATGCCCTTCGCCGTGCACACCGGCGTCGCGATCACCGCCGCCGACCGCGATGCGGTGGTCGGACACCTCGACTGGGCGCCCGAGCGGTGCACGGTCGGCGGCCTCGTCCACGGCGGCGCGCTCATGACCCTCGCCGACTCGCTGGGGGCGGTGGCCGCCTTCCTCCACCTGCCCGAGGGCGCCAGCACGGCCACCGTCAGCTCGAGCACCGTGCTGCTGCGCGGCGCCCGCGAGGGTCGGGTGCACGGCACCGCTCGAGTGGTCAACGCCGGGCGGCGCTTCATCACGGTGCAGACCGACCTCGTCGACGGCGACGGCAGGCCGGTGTCGTCCACCACCCAGGTGCAGGCGGTCCTCACCTAGTCGGCCGCGGGCTCACCGAGAGGCCGGCGGGGGGCTCAGTCGTCGAGCTTGAGGGCGGCGATGAACGCCTCTTGGGGCACCTCCACGCGACCGATGCTCTTCATCCGCTTCTTGCCCTCCTTCTGCTTCTCGAGGAGCTTGCGCTTGCGGGTGATGTCACCGCCGTAGCACTTGGCGAGCACGTCCTTGCGCTTCGCCTTCACCGTCTCCCGACTGATGATCCGACCTCCGATCGCCGCCTGGATGGGCACGTCGAACATCTGCCTCGGGATGAGCTCCTTCAGCTTCTCGGAGATGCGGCGGCCGTAGTCCTGGGCCTTGTCCCTGTGGAGGATCGTGGAGAAGGCGTCGGCGGGCACGCCGTTCAGGAGGACGTCGACCTTCACGAGGTCGGACGCTGCGTAGCCGGCGGCCTCGTAGTCCAGCGAGGCGTAGCCCTGGGTGCGGCTCTTCAGCTGGTCGAAGAAGTCCCGGACGACCTCGGCCAGCGGGATCGTGTACTGGAGCTCCATGCGCTCAGGGGTGATGTACTCCAGCTTCTTCATCTCGCCCCGCCGGGTCTGGCAGAGGTCCATGATCGTCCCGGCGTAGTCCTTCGGGGTGAGGACCGTGCACGTGAGCATCGGCTCCTCGATGCGCTCGATCTCGGTGACGGGCGGGAGATCGGACGGGTTGTGCACCTCGACCACCTCGCCGTCGGTCCGGTGCACGAGGTACGCCACCGACGGCGAGGTGGCGATCAGGTCGAGGTTGAACTCGCGGACGAGGCGCTCCCGGATGATCTCCATGTGGAGAAGGCCCAGGAACCCGCACCGGAACCCGAAGCCCAGCGCGCCGGAGGTCTCGGGCTCGTAGGTGTAGGAAGCATCGTTGAGGCCCAGCTTCTCCAGGGCGTCGCGCAGGTCCGAGAACTGGTCGCCGTCGATCGGGTAGAGCCCGCAGAACACCATCGGCTTGGGGTCGCGGTAGCCGTGCAGCGGTTCGGGGGCGGGACGCTGGGCCTCGGTGACCGTCTCGCCGGAGCGGGCCTCGCGCACGTCCTTGATGCCGGCGATCAGGTACCCGGTCTCGCCGGGGCCGAGCTGCTTCACCGGTGTGTGGTCCGGCCGACGGACGCCGACCTCGTCTGCCTCGTGGGTGGCCCCGGCCTGCATGAACCGGAGCCTGGCGCCCGTGCGGAGCACGCCGTTCATGACCCGCACCGACGACACCACGCCCCGGTAGCTGTCGTAGTAGGAGTCGAAGATCAGGGCCTGCAGGGGCGCGCTCTCGCTGCCGGACGGCGCCGGGATCCGCTCGATGACGGCGTCCAGCAGGGCATCGACGCCCTCCCCCGTCTTGGCGCTGATGCGCAGGATCTCCGCCGCGGGGATGCCGAGGACGGACTCGATCTCCGCTGCGCAGCGATCCGGGTCGGCCGCCGGCAGGTCGATCTTGTTCATGCAGGCCACGATCTCGAGGTCGTTCTCGAGGGCGAGGTAGCAGTTGGCGAGGGTCTGGGCCTCCATGCCCTGGGCGGCGTCGACGAGGAGGATCACCCCCTCGCAGGCCGCCAGCGACCGGGACACCTCGTAGCCGAAGTCCACGTGCCCAGGGGTGTCGATGAGGTTGATGACGTGGTCGTGCCAGTCCAAGCGGACGGACTGGAGCTTGATCGTGATCCCCCGCTCGCGCTCGAGGTCCATCGAGTCGAGGTACTGGGCCCGCATGTCCCGCGGGTCCACGGCGCCGCACAGCTCGAGGATGCGGTCCGCAAGGGTGCTCTTCCCGTGGTCGACGTGGGCCACGATGGAGAGGTTGCGGATGCGGTCGAGCGCGGTCATAGGGGGATCCTGAACGCTACCGGCGGCGGTGGATGTGACGCGAACCGGGAGCCGCAGGTACGCTCGCACGGTTCGATTTCGCACCAGAGGACGTCATGGCCAACATCAAGAGCCAGATCAAGCGCAACCGCCAGGCCGTCAAGCGCACCGAGCGCAACAAGGCCGTGCGCAGCGAGCTGAAGACCCGCACCAAGGCCGCCCTGGCCGCGGTCGACGGTGGCGCCGACAACGCCGAGGAGCTGGCCCGGGCTGCGCAGAAGCGGATCGACATGGCCGCCGCCAAGGGCGTGATCCACAAGAACGCCGCCGCCCGCAGGAAGTCCCGCCTGGCCAAGCGCCTCGCCAAGGCCGCCAGCACCGACTGACGCCCGCCACCACGTCTGCGTGCACTTCTGCGCCGTAGCGGCTCGAAACCGCACACAGACGTCGTGCTCGGTCAGCGGGAGAGGGTGGCGAGGCGGGCGACGAGGACCTCGAGGACGAGGCGGTCGGGCCAGGCCTTGAGGCCCCGGAGGTCGAGGTCGGCCTCGGCGAGGAGGTCGATGGCGCGGACGATGCGGTCGTGGCCGAGGCGGCGGGCCTGACCCAGGGCCTTCTTGGCCGGGAAGGTCGAGCCCTTCATCCCGAGCAGGTCGGCGGCTGCCCGCTCCCCTCCCACGTCGGCTCCGTCCAGCTGCAGCATGCGGCTGTAGTGGGTGTGCAGGGTGGCCAGGATCTGGAACGGGTGCCGGCCGGCCAGCATCCGGTGCAGCAGCTGGAGCGCGGTGGGGCGGTCGCCCCGGTCGATGGCGTCGGTGAGGTCCCAGGGCGGGACGCCGCCGTCGTCACCCAGGAACGGCTCCACGTCCTCGACGCCGAGGCGGGCACCGGGCCCGAAGGTGGACCGGAGGACCTCGAGGAGCCCGTGCAGGCGGCTGGGCTCGTCGCCCAACCAGTCCACCAGCCGGGCCTGGCCCGCCTTGTCCAGCTTCACCTTGGCCTCGGCCAGCTGCTCGGGGACCCAAGCCGCCAGCTTGCTGCCCGGGCTGGTGTCCACCACCGCCCCGCCGACGTGGGCGATCGCCTCCGCGAGCGACTTCGGGACCTTGCCGCCACCCCAGTCGAGGACCAATCGGGTGGAGGGCAGCGGGTCCTCGAGGTAGGCGACGAGCGGGGCCACGAGCTCGGCCCGCTCGCGCTTGTCGCTGATCCGGCCCAGCACGACGCGGTGGTCGGTGAGGAACGGCGGGGTCTGGGCGGCGTCGACGAGCGCGACGATCGGATCGCCGTCGTCGCCCGGAGCGCCGACGTCGACCTCCTCGACCACGAGCCCGCGGTCCTCGGCGCCGACCAGGTCGTCGACGAGTGCTCGGACCGCGTCGCGCCGCACCCCTTCGTCGCTGCCCTTGACCAACGAGATCGGGACGGTGGGGACCTCGCTCACGCGGGCGACCCCAGGTGGGCTGCCCGCCCGCGGCGGACGGCGGCCAGGGCCACGGCGGTGCGACGGGCCGTCCGCGGGTCGGTGGTGCGCACCAGCCGGCCCCCGGCGGCGATCCCGAGCGCGAAGGCGGCGCTGCGCCTCGCCCGCCCGCTCGGGGAGCCGTCGAGGGCATGCGGGCCGGACGGGTCCGAGACGACGACCGGCAGACCAGGAGCCCGAGGGGTGGTCCCGGCCGTCGCGACCTCGACGAGCAGGCGCTCGGTGGCCAGCCCGGCATCGACGGCGTCGCCGGCGAGCGCGGCCACCGCAGCGCGGTCGACCTCCGGGCCGGCGCCGGCCATGAGCAGGAGGGTGGCGCCGAGCGCGCCGCCGGACACGAGCTGGACCGTGCTCAGGCGGGCGGTCGGGATCACACCCGCGGCGCCGGCGACGAGGGCGGCCTCGATGCATCGGAGGTCGTCGCTGGCCACGATCACGGGGCGGTTCAGAGCGTCGACGAGCCGCTCGACGGCGCTGGCCGCCGCCGCGACGTCCGCCGGGAGCGGGACCTCGAGCGCGGCCGCCCCCTCCGCCAGCGACCGGCGGGCGCTCCGGAGGAGGTCATCCGGGTCCGCGTCGTAGGAGCCGTCGTCCCGGTTCACCGAGCCGTGGGCCAGGCGGCCCACCACGACCGCCTCGTCGGCCACCTCGAAGGTGTGGCGGCCCAGCCGCAGGACCGGCGTGGGGGGATCGACGATCCCCCACCCGGGCGGCGGCGCAGGAGGCACGACAGGTCGCGGCACGCGGCGAACCTACCGCCTGGCTGGGGCGCTCCCAGCCGGTGAGGTGGGTCGACGGGCCTCCACCACCAACCGGTCGGCGGTCGGGGTGAAGACCACCTCCAGCTCGCCGACCCGCACGGCCTCGGGCTCGGCGGGAGCCGCTACGACGTCGACGTCCCCCCAATCCCCCGCGGGGGCGTCTCCGGCCGCGCCGTGGGCCACCACTGCGCCGATCGGGTGCCGATCGACGAGCGTCGCCACCAGGGACGGGGCGATGCCGTCGTCGGCCAGCACCACCAGCTCCAGCGCGTCCACGCCGACCTCCCGCAGGGAGGCCAGGAGCTCGTCGCCGCGGATGCTGACCCGGCCGCCGACACCCCCGAGGACCAGCACCTCGGTACCCTGGGCGTGCCACCGCACCACGCCCGGAAGGAGCTCGGTCCGCAGACCCGGTGGGGCGTGCGCCGTCACGGTCGCGGCCACGACGCTGAGCGCCGCGACGTGGCCTGCCGCCCGCCGGATGCGCTGCCGACCTGCGCCCTCGGCCCCGCCTGCGCGGCCGGCCGCCGCCGCCACCGCCAGGCCCCCGGAGGTGAGCAGCAGGTGCGGGGCGCCCACGTGGCCGAGCGGCAGCGCCGCGGAGCGCGACGCGACCTCCGCCACCCACGCCAGGAGCAGCCTGGTCGGCAGGTGGAGCAGGTCGGCGAGGCCCGCCGCGCCGGGGACCCCGAGGCCCACCGCCGCGCCGGCCAGCAGTCCCCCGGTGAGACCCCAGGCCATCACCAGGCCGGCCGCTGGCACGGCGAGGAGGTTGGCCGGGAGCGATGCGAGCGGGATCGGCCCGAAGGCGGTGACGAGGATCGGAGCCACCCCGAGCTGGGCGGCCGCGGTGACCGCCAGCGGCGCTCGGAGCCAGCCCGGCCCCGGCAGGATCGCTTCGAGCCGGGGCGCCGCGAGGACGATGGCCGCCGTGGCGGCGGCCGAGAGCTGGAAGCCGACCGAGCGCACGAGCAGCGGGTCGACCAGCACGAGCGCGGTGAGGGCCAGGCCCAGCACCTCGAGCCGAGCGAGGGGGGCTCCCGCCGTGGTGGCCACCAGTGCCACCGCCGCCATCGCGGACGCTCGCACCACCGAGGGCTCGAAGCGGGTGACGGTGGCGAACAGCCCGACGAGCGCGACCGCGACGACGAGGCGCGGCCACAGCCGGAGCCGACGCAGGGCGGGCGCGGCCAACGCCAGGACGAAGGCCACGTTCTGCCCCGACACGGCGAGCAGGTGGGTGAGCCCCGCGCCCTGGAAGTCGTCGGCGAGGGCCAGCGGCTGCTGCCGGTCGTCGCCCACCACGAGGCCGGTGAACAGCGACCGCTCGGCGTGGGACATCGGACCAGTACCCGCGACCAGGGCTCGCCGGAGGGCGTTCGCGGCGGCCGCCACCGGGTGACCTGGGGCCCATCCCTCGACGCGCAGGACCTGCAGGCGCCCGGCCAGGTGCCGGCTGCGAGACCAGTCCGACGGGCGGGGGAGCGGGGCGAGCGCGCCCCGGACCTGGACGACGTCGCCGGCGAGGCGGCCCGCGAGCGCCTCGCCGGCCACGTGGCGCGCTCGCACCTCGACCCGCCGGTCCCCCACCCGGCCCTCGGCCCGCACCCCGCCGCCCAGCTGCGGGCGGGGGTCGGTCAGGAGCGTCACGGGCGCGGCGACGTCGTGCTCCTCCAGGCCGTCGAGGCCCTCCAGCGCCCGGTGCCCCAGCCCGCTGGCCAGCGCGAGGACCGCCACAGCCAGCAGCGCCCGCCGCCGCACGAGGAGGGCGCCCACCGCGGCCAGCACACCGACGAGGGTGGGGACCGGCCGCGGGTTCCAGGCGCCCACGAGCGCGGCGCCGAGCAGCACGAGCGGCCACCGGCCCCGGCCGCTCACACGGTCACCAGGTCGCGCAGCGCCTCCAGCTTGGCCTCGCCGATGCCCCGCACGTCGAGGAGCTGCTCGACCGACGTGAACCGACCGATGCGCTCCCGGTGGTCCACGATGGCGGCCGCGGTGGCCGGCCCCACCCCCGGGAGCGCTTCGAGGGCGGCGGCGTCGGCCGTGTTCAGATCCACCCGCGCGCCCGCTGCTGCCCCTGCAGTCGGCTCGCCGCCGACGCCGGTCGGCCCCGCCGCCTCCGGTGGCGGCGCCTCACCCTCCCGGGGGACGTAGACCCGGATCCCGTCGGCCAGCGGAGCGGCGAGGTTGAGACGGGCTTGGTCGGCGCCCTCGACGAGACCGCCGGCTGCCGCCACCGCGTCGACCACCCGTGCGGCGGCCGCCAGCTCGTAGACCCCGGGCCGGGCCACGGCACCGGCCACGTGGACGACGATCACGGCCGGATCCGACGGGGGCGGGGCGGGGGTGGTCGCCGTGGTGCTGCTGGCGAAGGGGAGCGACACCTCCACAGGGTCGTCCGGCGGTCGGGTCAGCCAGAGGCCGGCCAGGACGGCGGCGCCGAGGAGCGAGCCTCCCACGAGGATCCGCGCCGGGGTGCTGCCGGTGGCGTCGGCGAGGTCATCGAGGCGCTGCCGCCAGGTCCGGGGTGGAGCCGGACGGCTCAGGTCGAGGTCGTCGAAGGGTTGGTCGGGCACGGCTCCTCCAGGCGCGCGAGGCGGGCGCGTCGGGGGAAGCGGGGCTCAGGCTACGGGTCGACCGGAGGCGACGACAGGCCCGATCCTCGGGCCTCCCAGTCGGCCTCGATCTCGAGCGGGATGCGTCGGTACGCCGCCCAGTGGGGGTAGCGGCGCAGCCGCCAGCGCAGGTAGGCGCTGAGGTAGCGGCGCAGGAACCCGACCCAGCCCAGCCGGCCCCACTGCGCCACGTGGACCAGCTCGTGGGCTCGCAGCCGCGACCGCTCGAACCCCTGCGGCGTGATGAAGACGAGCGGGCCGATCGTGGTGGCCGACGCGCCCGGGGCGACGAGGCGGGAGATCACCCACACCGCGCCGTCGCGGCGCTCGACCCGCACCTCAGAACAGCCGGCTGGTCAGCTGCTTGCGGTAGCCCGCGGTGCGGGGATCGTCGGGCCCGAGGACCTCGAGCAGGTCGAGGTACCGCTGCCGGGCGTCGTCGTCGTCCTTGACCTGGTCGAGCAGCGACCGCAGCTCGACCTCCACGTCGCCGGCCCCACCCCCGGAGGCCACACGCGCCTGGGCAGCGACACGACGGGTAGCGGCAGACTCCGGGATCCGCTCGAGCAGCGCCAGCGCCTCCTGGATCGTCGCGTCCTCGCCCCGCCCGACGAGCAGCTCGGCGAGGGCCACCACCGCGCCCTCGTGGCCCGGCTCCAGCTCGAGCGCCTGGCGCAGCGACGCCTCGTCTCCCGCCTCGACGAGGCGGGAGACGGCGGTCTCCTCCTCGGTCGGGAGCAGGGCCTGGACGAACTGGCGGACGTTGGCCTCCGGCTGGGCGCCCACGAAGCTGGACACGATCTTTCCCTTGTCCATGGCGAACACGGCCGGGATGCTCTGCACCTGGAAGGCCTGGGAGATCTGCGGGTTGGCGTCCACGTCCACCTTCACCAGCACCACCTTGCCGCCGGTCTCGCCGACCACCTTCTCGAGGATCGGGCCGAGCACCCGGCAGGGACCGCACCACTCCGCCCACAGGTCGATGACCACCGGGACCTGCATCGAGCGGTCGATCACCTCGGACTGGAAGGTGGCGTCGGTGACGTCGATGGACACGGGATCCCTCCTGCGGCGGCCACCGCAGCGGCGGCGGGTCTTGTTCGGCTGGTCGCCCCAACCTACCGGTGGCGGTACCCTCGCCCACCTGGCCCGACACCCCGCAGCAGGAGGACCGGTGAGCGACGCAGACGGTGGCCGACACCTCGAGGTAAAGGGGGTAGACGTCCCGCAGGTCACGGCCTGGTTCGAGGAGCACGTGCCCGGCGCGAAGGGGCCGCTGTCGTTCCAGCTGATCGCCGGCGGCCACTCGAACCTCACCTACCTCGTGACCGACGCGGCGGACCAGCGCTTCGTGCTGCGGCGCCCGCCGCTCGGCCACGTCCTGGCGACGGCGCACGACATGGCCCGTGAGCACAAGATCATCTCCGCCCTCGGGCCCACCGACGTCCCGGTGGCCCCTGCCCTCGGGCTCTGCACCGACGAGTCGGTGAACGGCGCCCCCTTCTACGTCATGGCCCACGTGGACGGGCGTGTCCTGCGCGACGCCGCCTCCGCCGAGGCGCTCAGCCCCGAGGCCCGCCGCCACGCCAGCTTCTCGATCGCCGACACCCTGGCCCGCATCCACGCCGTGGACCCCGACGCGGTGGGCCTCGGCGACCTCGGGAAGAAGGAGGGGTACATCGAGCGGCAGCTGAGGCGCTGGTACGGGCAGTTCCAGCAGTCCCAGACCCGCGAGGTGCCCCGGGTCGACGAGGTGCACGATGCGCTCGCGGCCCGCATCCCCACGCAAGGGCCGGCCGCCATCGTCCACGGCGACTACCGGCTCGACAACTGCATGACCGACGACGACGGCAACGTCATCGCGGTGCTCGACTGGGAGATCTGCACGCTGGGCGATCCGCTCGCGGACGTCGGGCTGCTGATGGTGTACTGGACCGAGGCCTCGGACGAGCACGCCGCCCTGCTCACCGCTCCCACCACCGCCGAGGGCTTCCTGTCCCGCCAGGAGATGCTCGACCGCTACGCCGAGGCGTCCGGTCGGGACCTCTCGCAGATCGACTTCTACGTGGCGTTCGGCTACTGGAAGCTCGCCTGCATCGTGGAGGGCGTCTACACCCGCTACGTCAAGGGTGCCATGGGCTCCGACGCGTCCGGCTTCGAGGGCTTCGCCGTCCAGGTCGAGCGCTGCGCGGACGCCGCCGCCGAGGCCGTGAGCAGGCTGGGCTGAGCGACGCCATGGCCACCCCCCTCTACTCGATGGTCGAGCAGCCGGAGCTCGACGCGCCTGTCCTCGTGATGGCGCTGAAGGGCTGGATCGACGCCGGACTGGGGGCAGACGCCGCCGCCGAGGTGCTCACGTCCGAGCTGGACCTGCGCACGGTCGCCCGCTTCGACGCTGACGTCCTCCTCGACTGGCGGGCTCGCCGCCCGGTGATGCGGCTGGAGGACGGGATCAACACCCGGGTCAGCTGGGACGAGACGGAGCTGTCCTGGGCCAGGGACCGGGCCGGCAACGACGTGCTGGTCCTCGTCGGCAACGAGCCCGACCACGCCTGGCTCACGTTCTCCGAGCAGGTCGTCGACCTGGCCCTGGACCTCGGCACCCGCCTCGTCGTCGGCTTGGGTGCCTACCCGGTGCCCGCCCCGCACACCCGCCCCGCACTGGTCGCGGCCTCGGCCTCGGACCCTGACCTCGCCGTGGGCCTCGTGCGCAGCAGCGTCGAGGTGCCCACCGGGGTGCAGGGCCTGATCGAGCGGCGGGCCGCCCTCCGGGGCCTGCCCGCCATCGGGCTGTGGGCCCAGGTGCCGCACTACGCGGCTGCCATGCCCTACCCCGCCGCCTCGCTCGTCCTCCTGGAGACGGCCAACCGGATCGGCGGGCTCCGGCTCCCCACCGGGGACCTGGCCGACCAGGCGGCCGCCAGTCGGGCCCGGATCGACGAGCTCATCGCCCAGAACCCGGAGCACCTCGCGATGCTCCGCCAGCTCGAGCAGCAGGTCGACGACCAGCCCTCCACCATGACCCCCACCTCGGGAGAGGACCTCGCCGCCGAGCTGGAGCGCTTCCTCCGCGACCAGACCTGACGCTCTTGACCGGGCGGTCAAGTCCGACTGCTAGGTTCCGGGCATGAAGATCGACGGAGGCCTCGGAGGGGAGCTGCGAAACGCCGGGAGGGCCGCCGCTCGACAGGAAGCGCAGGGCTACGACGGCCTCTGGACGGCCGAGACCAACCACGACCCCTTCTTCCCGCTGCTGCTGGCCTCCGAGCAGACCGAGCGGGTCGAGCTGGGCACCGGCATCGCGGTGGCGTTCGCCCGGAACCCGATGAACCTGGCCCAGATCGCCTGGGACCTGCAGGCGGCGTCGGGAGGACGGTTCATCCTGGGGCTGGGGAGCCAGATCAAGCCGCACATCACCAAGCGGTTCTCGATGCCGTGGTCGTCCCCCGCCGCCCGCATGCGGGAGATGATCCTCGCCATCCGAGCCATCTGGACGGCCTGGAACGAGGGCTCGCAGCTCGACTTCAAGGGCGACTTCTACACCCACACCCTCATGACCCCGTTCTTCGACCCGGGTCCCAACCCCCACGGCGACGCCAAGATCTTCCTGGCCGGGGTGGGCGAGCGGATGACCGAGGTCGCCGGCGAGGTGTGCGACGGGTTCCTCTGCCACGGGTTCACCACGGAGCGGTACCTCCGCGAGGTCACCCTCCCCGCGCTCGAGCGAGGCGCCGCCAGGGCGGGGCGCACCCTTGCCGACATCGAGATCTCGGGACCAGCGTTCGTCGTCACCGGCGCCACCGACGAGGAGCTGGCGAGGTCGGTGACCGGCACGAAGCAGCAGATCGCCTTCTACGGGTCCACCCCGGCTTACCGCCGGGTCCTCGAGCTGCACGGCTGGGGCGAGCTCCAGGACGAGCTCAACGCCATGTCCAAGCAAGGGCGGTGGGAGGAGATGGGCGAGCTCATCACCGACGACATCCTCGACACGTTCGCAGTCGTCGCCGAGCCGGAGAAGCTGGCCGCCGGCATCAACGAGCGCTATGGCGACGTCGTGCAGCGCCTCTCCTTCTACGCCCCCTACGAGAGCGATCCGGACCGGTGGACGGCGGTCATGGCGGACCTCAAGGCGATCTAGCCGGACCCCACCGGCGGCGCGGAGCGGCCCCTCCGAAGAGGGGCCGCTCCTGTGCTGACACCGGCCATGAGGAAGCCGGATCCGGGCCCCGCCAGGCGAGGCGGCGATCAGGCGGGCTGGAGCTCGGCCCCCAGGTACCGGGCCTTGCAGAGCGACCGCTGGAGCTTCCCGGAGCTGGTCTTGGGGAGGCTGCCCGGTTCGACGAGCACCACGTCCTTGGGCGGGAGCCCGACCGCGAGCCGGACCCGTTCGGCCACCGAGCGCCGCACCTGCTCCCGGTCGTCGGCCTTCGACTCGGCCACAACGACGAGACCCTCCTTGCCGTGGTGGTCCACGCCGAAGGCGATGACGTTGCCGGCCCTGACACCGTCGAGGTCGGCCAAGGCCCGCTCCACGTCCTCGGGGTAGACGTTGCGACCGCCGACGATGATGAGGTCCTTGATGCGCCCGCACATCACCATCTCGCCGTCGACCAGGTAGGCGAGGTCACCGGTGCGGAGCCAGCCGTCGTGGAACAGCTCGGCGTTCACCTCGGGGCGCTTGTAGTAGCCGGGCGTCACCGAGGTGCCCCGGATCTCGAGCTCGCCCACCTCTCGCTCGCGCAGCACGTCTCCCGTGACCGGGTCCACCACCCGCACCTCGAGGCCAGGGACGGGACGCCCGAGGACGGCGAGGTGGCGGGCGCCCTCGGCGTCACCGTCCACCGGCGCGGCGTACCGCTCGGTCTCGAGCACCCGACGGTCGACGGGGTCGGTCCGGAGCCCGGACATCGGCTCCGGGAAGGTCCCGGCGATCGCCACTTCGGCCATGCCGAAGGCAGGGAACACGGCACCGGGGCGCAGCCCGTGACGGGCCCCGGCCTCGACGAAGGCGGTGACCGTGGCGGGGTCCACCGGCTCGGCGCCGTTGAGCGCGATCCGCAGTCGGGACAGGTCGAGCCGCTCGGAGCGCCGGAGGGCTCGGGTGGCGAGCACGTAGGAGAAGTTCGGCCCTGCCGTGGCGGTCCCGCCGTAGGCGGAGATCCACTCCATCCAGCGGCTGGGGGCGGCCATGAAGTCGGTCGGGGCCCCGAGGACGAGCGGCGTTCCGGTCGTGAGCGGCAGGGTCAGCAGGCCGACCAGGCCCATGTCGTGGTACAGCGGCAGCCAGGACACGAGCACGTCGTCATCGGGGTCGAGCGAGGTGGCTGCGACGATGGCGTCGAGGTTGGCGCCCACGGTGTGGTGCGGGAGCATCACGCCCTTCGGGTCCGACGTCGACCCGCTGGTGAACTGCAGGATCGCCAGCCGCTCCGGATCGTCGGCCGGTCGCTCCCAGGCCGATGCGCCGGCCCGCCCGGGGCCGCTCAGCGCCTCCCATCCCACCATGGGGGGGTCCCCGGGGAGCGGCTCGATGAACGGGGCGAGGTCCGGGTCGACGAGCACCAGCTTCACGTCCGCGTTGGTGATCCGCACGCGGGTTTGGTGCACGAACTCCTCGACCGAGGCCATCCGCATCGGGAGCGGCAGCACCACGATGGTGGCGCCAGCCAGCCAGATGCCCTGGATGGCCGTGACGAGCGGGCGGGAGGTGGGGCCGAGGAGGGCGACGTGGTCGCCGGGGGCGATCCCCAGGGCCTGGAGGTTGGCGGCGTACGCCTGGGCCTCTTCGTGGAGCTGGGCGTAGGGGACGGTGACGTGGTCGCCGCCGACCACGAAGGTGAGGCCGTGGCCGCGCGCGGCGCCGGCTTCGATCCGTTGGGTGAGGGTCGGCACGGCGATCCGACCGCTCCCGCTCGACCTTCGTTACACGATCGCAACGGGCGACGGCCCGTCGCCCGGGCCGCCCAACGGGTTCGGGACCAGGCTCGGGCGGCCGCTACCGTCGGCGGCCATGGCCGACGAGCACCCGGAGCCAACCGGCTCCCGCGACGCCCGCACCCCCCCGCACCGCTACACGGCCGCCCTCGCGGGACGCATCGAGGCCGAGTGGCAGGACCGCTGGGAGGCCGAGGGCACCTTCCTGGCCCCGAACCCCACCGGCCCGCTCTCGGACGGCTTCCACCGCGTCGCCGACCACCCCAAGCTCTACGTCCTCGACATGTTCCCCTACCCCTCCGGGACGGGGCTGCACGTGGGGCACCCGCTCGGCTACATCGGCACCGACGTGTACGCCCGCTACAAGCGGATGACCGGCCACAACGTCATCCACGCCATGGGCTACGACGCCTTCGGCCTGCCGGCCGAGCAGTACGCGGTGCAGACCGGCCAGCACCCTCGGGTCACCACCGAGGCCAACATCGCCAACATGCGCCGCCAGCTGCGACGGCTCGGGCTGGCCCACGACCCTCGGCGATCGGTGGCCACCACCGACGTCGAGTTCTACCGGTGGACCCAGTGGATCTTCCTGCAGATCTACAACGCCTGGTACGACCCCGACGCCGACCGGGCTCGGCGGATCGACGAGCTGGTCGCCGAGCTCGACGCCGGCACCCGCGAGCCGGCGGAGGGGAGCAACCCCTTCGGACGGCCCTGGGCGGAGCTCGACGAGCTCGAGCGGCGGCAGGTGGTGGACCGCCACCGCCTCGCCTACCTGCACGAGGCCCCGGTGAACTGGTGCCCCGGGCTGGGCACCGTGCTGGCCAACGAGGAGGTCACCGCCGACGGGCGCTCGGAGCGGGGGAACTTCCCCGTCTTCCGACGCCCGCTGAAGCAGTGGATGATGCGGATCACCGCGTACGCCGACCGCCTCCTGCACGACCTCGACCGGTTGGACTGGACCGAGTCGATCAAGCTCATGCAGCGGAACTGGATCGGCCGCAGCGAGGGCGCCGAGGTCCGCTTCCCCACGAGCGGGGGCACCGAGCCGATCTCGGTCTTCACCACCCGGCCCGACACGCTCTTCGGCGCCACCTACATGGTCCTCGCCCCCGAGCACCCCCTCGTGGACGAGCTGGTGGCGACGGCCTGGCCAGACGGCGTCGATGCTCGGTGGACGGGCGGGGCCGCCACCCCCAGGGCGGCCGTGGACGCCTACCGGGTGCAAGCGGCCCGCAAGAGCGAGCTGGACCGGCAGGCCGAGGACCGCGAGAAGACCGGCGTGTTCGTCGGCGCCCACGCCACCAACCCCGTCAACGGGGAGGCCATCCCCGTCTTCGTGGCCGACTACGTGCTCATGGGCTACGGCACGGGGGCGATCATGGCCGTCCCGGCCCACGACGAGCGGGACTTCGAGTTCGCCCGCGCCTTCGGCCTGCCCATCCGTGCCGTCGTCTCGCCCCCGGAGGGGTGGGCTGACGACGCCGAGGCGTGGGACGAGGCCTGGACGGGCGACGGCGTCGGCGTGAACAGCGCCAACGAGGAGGTCAGCCTGGACGGGCTGGCCGTCGCCGAGGCCAAGGCCACCATCACCTCCTGGCTGGAGGCGAAGGGCCTGGGCCGCGGCACGGTGAGCTACAAGCTGCGGGACTGGCTGTTCTCCCGGCAGCGCTACTGGGGCGAGCCGTTCCCGATCGTCTACGACGAGCACGACCTGCCGGTCGCCTTGCCCGAAAACGAGCTGCCGGTCCTGCTGCCCGAGATCGACGACTACAGCCCGCGCACCTTCCCCGAAGACGACATGACCTCCGACCCCGAGCCCCCGCTCGGGCGGGCCAGCGACTGGGTGGAGGTGACCCTCGACCTGGGCGAGGGCCCCAAGGTGTACCGGCGCGAGCTCAACACGATGCCGCAGTGGGCCGGCTCCTGCTGGTACGAGCTGCGCTACCTGGACCCCACCAACGAGAACGCCTTCGTGGACCCGGAGGTCGAGCGCTACTGGATGGGCCCGCAGAGCCCGGACGACTGCGGCGGGGTGGACCTGTACGTCGGCGGCGTCGAGCACGCCGTGCTCCACCTCCTCTACGCCCGCTTCTGGCACAAGGTCCTCTTCGACCTGGGCCACCTGTCGTCCAGCGAGCCGTTCCGGCGCCTGTTCAACCAGGGCATGGTCCAGGCCGCCGCCTACCGGGACGACCGCGGCTTCTACCGCGAGGCCAGCGAGGTCACCGAGCGCGACGGCCGGTTCTTCCACGGCGCCGACGAGGTCACGCGGGAGTTCGGGAAGATGGGCAAGTCGCTCCGCAACTCGGTGACCCCCGACGAGATGTACGAGGAGTTCGGGGCCGACACCCTGCGCCTCTACGAGATGTTCACCGGACCGCTCGACCAGAGCCGGCCGTGGGACACCAAGGCCGTCGTCGGCGTGTTCCGGCTCCTGCAGCGCATCTGGCGCAACGTCCTCGACGAGGAGACCGGCGGGCTGCGGGTGGCCGACGTCGAAGCCGACGACGAGACCCGGCGGCTGCTGCACAAGACGATCGCCGCTGTGCGCGACGGCATGGAGAGCCTGCGGTTCAACGTGTCGATCGCCCGGATCACCGAGCTGAACAACCACCTGACCACCCGCTTCCCCACCGGCGGGGTCCCACTCGAGGTGGCCGAACCCCTCGTGCTGCTGCTCGCGCCGCTGGCCCCCCATGCCGCCGAGGAGCTCTGGCGCCGTCTCGGCCACGACCGCTCGCTGGCCTGGGAGCGGTTCCCGGAGGCCGACCCGGCGCTGCTCGTCGAGGACACGATGCAGATCCCGGTCCAGGTCAACGGCAAGGTGAAGGCCCGCATCCAGATCGCAGCCGGCCTCAGCCAGGACGACATGATCGCCGCCGCGAAGGCCGACCCGCAGGTCGCCGCCCTCCTCGAGGGCAAGACCATCCGCAAGGCCATCGCCGTCCCCGACAAGCTCATCAGCTTCGTACTGGGCTGAGGCGCAGACGGGCCCGCCGCCGTCTCTCCGCCCGAGCCCCGACGACCGACGGCGAGGTCGATCTCACGGCAGCACCCCATTGGCGGGGTGCGACAGCGATGCCGTAGAGTGACCGGTCCCACGGGGCTATAGCTCAGTTGGTAGAGCGTCTCCATGGCATGGAGAAGGTCAGGAGTTCGATTCTCCTTAGCTCCACCCCGTGAGGCCCGCCGAGCACCGGCGGGCCTTCGTCGTTCCCGGGGTCAGGCGGCGGGGTCGGACCAGTCGAGCCGGGGGACGTCGGCCCAGAGGCGCTCGAGGTCGTAGAACTCGCGCTGCTCCTGGAGGAAGACGTGGACGACGACGTCGCCGTAGTCCATGAGCACCCACTGCCGGTCGTCGAGGCCCTCGATCCGGCGGGGCTTGGGCCCGCCCGACTCGTGCAGCTGCTTCTCGACCTCGTCGCAGACGGCCTTGACCTGGCGGTCGTTGCCGGCGCTGGCGATGACGAACCAGCCGCAGAGCGCCAGCACCTCCCCCACCTCGAGGACCACGACGTCGCGGGCCTGCTTCGAGTCGGCCGCCCGGGCGGCCACGACCGCCCAGTCTCGGGGGTCGTCGAGGACGGGGCTGGAGGTGGAGGTCTCGGTCAGGGCTGCTCCTAGAGGTCGGTTCCCAGCACGATGGTGACATCGAACGAGTCGATCGGTCGAACGTCCTCGATGACCTCCCCCGCACCCAGGGCCCGTCGGAGGCGCTCGGCGGCCGTGCGCTGCTCCGGCCGGTGGTAGCGGATCTGGGTGGTCTCGTAGTCGAACCGGTCGGCGTTGCCCACGACGACGATCGACGAGTCGGACGCCACCACCTGGGGTGCCACCCGCCCGACGTGCCCCGGGTCGCCGGTCCCGTCCAGGAGGCGGACGAGCGTCCTCGGGGCGTTGGCGGTGCCGCGTGGGTACGGGACGAGCGTGACGACGAGATCGGAGCGGGCCGCCTCGTCCACGGCGTAGTCCACCCCGCCGTCCTCCCGGGGCTCCTCGACGACGGGCAGCCCGCGGACCTGGTGCGGGCCGGCGGCGAGCCCCCTGACGAAGCGGCCGAGGCCCGTGCCGAGCTCCCCGGGCACCGCGGCCTCCCCGGCGCCGGCCAGCTGGGACAGCCACGCCTCCCAGAACACCTCGTGTCGCACCAGCGCCGCCACGGCGCTCTCACCGTCGCCGCGGGCGGCGAGGAAGGGGCCGACCTCCTCGGGCGCGAGCTCGATGGGACCTGCGGGGAACCCGTCGAGTGCGTCGGGGTTGTCCAACCGGATGGGGGCGACGGGCGCCACGAGCTCAGCCCACCGAGCGTCGTCGATGGTGACCATCTCGTCGAGGCCGACGGCGGCCACGATCTCGATCGCGCCCCGCACGTTCTCCTCTCCCCCGCCGAAGGCGTGGGCCAAGGCCAGCGTGCCGAGGTCCCCGGTGCCGACGAGGGTGTCGGCGGGGATGAGCAGCACCCCGCCGCCGACGTCGGCCGCACCGAGGGAGAGGACGTACGCCGCCTGCAGGGCGTCGTCGTGCACGACCCGCACGGCGAGGGTGGGGGTGGGCTCCAGGAAGCCCTCGAACCCGGGCTCGTCAGGCTCGGCGGTCACCACCGTCCGGCCCGTCCGGCTGTCCCGGAGCGTGTCGACGCCCACCATCACCAGGCCAGCCGCCACCAGCACGCACACCGCCAGGGCGGCGCCGAAGCCCACCATCCACCGACCGGTGGGCTGCCCTCGCCGGACCGGGACGGTGTCGCCGGGCTCCGGGCGGCTCCGCTCCCCGACCGCCGGTCGGGTGGGGGGCGGCCCACCTCCCGCGACGAGCGGGTCGCGCTCGTCCGGCGGGGCCTCCGGAGCGTCTCCACCTCGACGCAGCCGGCCCAGGCCCGGGAGGCGCCTGGCCACGTCGTGCTCCACCGAGGCCCGCTGAGCTGATGCGGCCTGCGCCGCCCGCCTCGCCGCGCGCGCCCCGGTGCCCCGCTCCGGGAGCTCGATGCTGAGCGGCAGCGGCGACGGCTCGGGACCTGACCCACGGCGCGGGACCCGTGGCCGATCCTCGTCGACCGCCGGATCGACGACGCGCCTGTCCTCGGTCATGGTCCGTCCCGGTAGAGGGCGAGCGACTCGATGCAGTCGACCACCTCGTGGGTGACCAGGTAGTCGAGCGGCCGCCCGTCGACCACCCGAGCCCTGAGGTCCGTGCTCGACACCTCGAGGTGCGGCACCTCGACCTCGATCCAGCGCCACCCCGCAGGGGCCGGGACGGGCGGCGACCCCGGGCGCTCCACTACGACGACGGTGGCCAGGTCCCGGACCTCGTCGTGGCGCTCCCAGGTGCGGATGCCCGCCGCCGCGTCGTCGCCCAGGATCACGAAGAGCTCGCGGTCGGGGTCCTCCCGCAGCAGCGTCCGGAGGGTGTCGGCGGTGTACGACGGGCCCCCGGCGTCGATCTCGAGGCGGCTCGGCTCCAGCCCCGGGACGTCCTCCACCGCCGCACTGACCATCGCGTAGCGGGCCTCGGCGTCGCTGATCCGCCGGCTCCCCACCTTCTGCCACGGGATGTTGTTGACCACCAGCAGCACCTGATCGAGGCGGAGCTCGTGCCGCACGTTGACCGCCGTGACGAGGTGGCCGATGTGGGGCGGGTCGAAGGTCCCCCCGAACACGCCCAACCGCTCCCTAGCCACCCTCGCAACCTAATTCCCTCAGGCCCCTCCAGCGGCCACGCGGCCTCGCGGACCCGCCAGCGGACCTCGTTGGGCGGCCCGAGCGGTGACATCGGTCACCTGGGGAACAGGAAACGCCCCGGCCTGCCGATGGTGGGAGGGATTTGCCCTATCCAGATGGTGGAAATCCGCTTTCATGGGGAAGAAGGGGCGGGTACCAATCGTTGAGTGGAGTTGCCATGACAGATTCCGTAGGTCAGTACCTCAACGAGATCGGCCTCGTGCCGCTCCTCACCGCCGCCGAAGAGCGCGAGCTGTCCCAGGCCGTGGAGGCCGGGGCCAAGGCCCGCGCCGCCATCGAGGCCGGGGAGGACACCCCCGAGAACCGGCGCCTCGCCCGCAAGGGCGCCGAGGCCAAGGACCGCTTCATCCGGGCCAACCTCCGCCTCGTGGTGTCGGTGGCCCGCCGCTACCCCCTGCCCCCCGCCATGGAGCTGCTCGACCTCATCCAGGAGGGCAACCTCGGCCTCGAGCACGCGGTCGACAAGTTCGACTGGCGCAAGGGCTTCAAGTTCTCCACGTACGCCACCTTCTGGATCCGCCAGGCCATCGGCCGCGCGCTCGACCAGAAGGCCTCGCTGGTGCGCCTCCCCGGTGACCGCTCGGCCAGCCTCCGGGCCGCGCTGCGACAGGTCTCCGGTGACGGCGACGAGCTCGACGACGAGAACGCTCGCCTCTACCGGCTCACCACCCCCACCTCCCTCGACCGGGTGGTGGGCGACGACGATGGGAGCGAGCTGATCGACCTCATCGCCGACGACAAGCCCAGCCCCGAGGCGATGATCGTCCATGCGGAAGAACAGGCCTTCGTGGGCGACCTCCTCGATGTGCTCGACGACCGTGCCCGCACCGCCGTCGAGCAGCGCTTCGGGCTCCACGACGGTCGCAAGCGCAGCTACCGCGAGGTCGGCGAGGAGCTCGGGGTCACCGCCGAGGCCGCTCGACGGCTGGTGAAGCGGGCCGTGAGCACCGTGCGTGAGGAAGCGCTGGCCCGCAGCAACGCTGCGTGACCGCCCGCGGCAGCGACGCCAGCTGCCCATAGCCAAGCCCGCCCTAGAGGTGGATGATGAGAGCGCTTGGAGCTCCCGCCGCTCCAGCGGATGAAGCCGTGGCCTTCCGCCCGCTCGCCCGGCTTCCTGTCCGGACGGCCGCCCTGGTCCCCCAGGGCGGTCGATCCGCGCCGCAGCCGACCCCGATCCGCTTTGCCTCGTGCGGGCGCAGCGGCGAGGCTTGAGGGCGTGAGCAGCACCTGGGCACCCGACTCCTGGCGCGAGCGGCGGGCCGCGCAGCAGCCGTCCTGGACCGACCCCGGCGCCCTCGAGGCCGTGCTGAAGCACCTGTCGACCCTGCCGCCGCTCGTGTTCGCCGGCGAGGCGAGGGCGCTGACTGCTGCGCTCGCCGAGGTCGCCGAAGGGCAGGCCTTCCTCCTCCAGGCGGGCGACTGCGCGGAGTCGTTCGACGCGTTCTCGGCCGACAGCATCCGGGACTCGCTCAAGGTCATCCTCCAGATGGCCATCGTCCTCAGCTACTCGTCCGGGGTGCCCACCGTGAAGGTGGGCCGCATCGCGGGCCAGTTCGCCAAGCCCCGGTCGTCCGACACCGAGCTGATCGGCGACCTCGAGCTCCCGTCCTTCCGTGGCCACATGGTGAACGACATCCTGCCCACCGCCGCCGCTCGGGTTCCCGACCCAGAGCGGCTCCTGCAGGCGTACCACCAGTCCGCATCCACGCTGAACCTGCTCCGGGCCTTCGTGAAGGGCGGCTTCGCCGACCTGTCACGGGTGCACCAGTGGAACCAGGAGTTCGTGGCCTCCAGCCGCGAGGGCCAGCGCTACGAGCGCCTGGCCGACGACCTCGACCGGGCCCTCCGCTTCATGAAGGCGTGCGGGCTCGACTCGAACACCATCCCCGCCCTCCACGAGGTCGACTTCTACACCAGCCACGAGGCGCTCATCCTCGGCTACGAGGAAGCCCTCACCCGTCAGGACTCGCTCACCGGCGACTGGTACGACTGCTCGGCCCACATGCTCTGGATCGGGGAGCGCACCCGTCAGCTCGACGGCGCCCACGTCGAGTTCCTCCGCGGCGTCGGCAACCCCATCGGGTGCAAGGTCGGCCCCTCCGCCACCCCGGACGAGGTGCTCGAGCTGTGCCGGACCCTCAACCCCCACCGAGTGCCCGGTCGGCTCACCCTCATCTCCCGGATGGGGGCCGACAAGGTCGAGGACGGCCTGCGACCGCTCCTGGCCGCCGTGCGCGACGCCGGGCACCCGGTCGTGTGGGCCTGCGACCCGATGCACGGGAACACGTTCACCTCCGAGAGCGGCAAGAAGACCCGGCACCTCGACGCGGTGATGAGCGAGATCTCCGGGTTCTTCGCCGCCCACCGCGCCGAGCGCACCTGGCCCGGCGGGGTCCACGTGGAGCTGACCGGCGCCGACGTCACCGAGTGCCTGGGCGGCGCCGAGGAGATCCTCGACGCCGACCTCGACGAGCGGTACGAGACGATGTGCGACCCCCGCCTCAACGGCCGGCAGTCGCTCGACCTGGCCTTCCGGGTGGCGGAGCTGCTCAAGCGCTGAGGCCTGATACTTGACCTGACCACTCGGGTTTTGACACCATTCCCGAGTCAACCGGTCAGGTTTTCCGCCTGGCCCGTCCCCGAATGCCGAGGCGGCCAGCCCATGCACACGTCCACGATCGGGCGCGAGATCGATCCTGAGATCCGCGCCGACATCGAGAAGTTCGAGGTCCAGCTGGCCCGCTACCTGGCCGGCGAGCTGGACGAGGACGCGTTCCGGGTCTTCCGCCTGAACAACGGCGTCTACGGCCAGCGCCAGGGGGGCCGCAACCAGATGCTGCGGGTGAAGCTGCCCTACGGCGGGGTCACGCCCGAGCAGCTCGACATGTTCGCTCACGTGGCCGACACCTACAGCCGGGGGTGGGGCCACATCACCACCCGCCAGAACCTCCAGTTCCACTTCGTGGAGCTGGAGCGGGTCCCGGCGGCCCTGTGGGTCCTCGCCTCGGCGGGCCTGACCTCCCGGGAGGCGTGCGGCGACACGGTCCGCAACGTGACCGGCTGCCACCTCGCCGGCGCCTGCCCGTTCGAGGCCCTCGACATCAGCGCGTGGGCCGAGGCCGCCTTCCAGCACTTCCTCCACCACCCGCTCGCCCAGCGGCTGCCCCGCAAGTTCAAGATCAACTTCTCGGGCTGCGAGACGGACTGCGGCCAGGCCATGTTCAACGACGTCGGGGTGATCGCCACCACCCGGACGCTCGCCGACGGCTCGACCGAGGCCGGCTTCCGGGTGTTCGTGGCCGGTGGCCTGGGGGCCAACCCCCACCCGGCGCTGGCCCTCGAGGAGTTCACCGCCCGCGAGGACCTCATGGCCACCGTGGAGGCGATCTTGCGGGTCTTCTCCAACCACGGCAACCGGGACAACAAGCTGCGGGCCCGCATGAAGTGGCTGGTCGACACCATGGGCTGGGAGGAGCTGCAGGCCCGGATCCTCCGGGAGCGGAAGCTGCTCGTGGCCTCGTCCAGCTGGCCCGGCGGGCTGCCGGAGGCGGTCCTGAAGGCCGGCGACGCGCCGGCCGGCGTGGCCGCCGGCGCCACCCCGACCCCGGTCGGGCAGGGCACCCCGGTGACGCTGCGACGCCGCGACCCCTTCGGGGCCTGGGACGACGCCAACGTGGTGCGGGGGTCGGCGAAGGGCACCGTGTCCGCCATCGCGTACGCCCGCCTCGGCGACGTCACCTCCGCCCAGCTGCGCGCGCTCGCCTCGATCCAGCGCGAGCTGGGCGCCGAGGTGCGGGTCACCAACCGCCAGAACCTGGTCTTCCGGGGGCTCACCGAGGGTCAGCTCCCCGTCCTGTTCGAGCGGCTCACCGCCATCGGCATGGCCGAGCCCGGGGCCGAGCTGGCCCGCGACGTCGTGGCCTGCCCGGGGGCGGACACCTGCAACCTGGCCGTCACCCAGAGCCGGGGCCTGGCCGACGCCATCGGGGCCGCCCTCGAGGAAGCGGGGCTCGCCGAGGTGGGCGGCGTGCGCACCAACATCTCCGGCTGCACGAACAGCTGCGGCCAGCACCACATCGCCGACATCGGCTTCTCCGGTGCCGAGCGCCGGGCCCACGGCCAGCCGGCGCCCGGGTACACGATGCTGCTCGGCGGCTACGTGGGCCAGGAGCGCATCCACTTCGGTGAGCGCGCCCTGCGGCTCCCGGCCAAGGCCGCGCCGCAGGCGGCGGTGCGGGTGGTGGCCCGCTTCGCCGAGGAGCGCCTGCCCGGCGAGGTCTTCCGGGACTGGATCGACCGCTCCGGCGGGGTCAAGGCCATCGCCGCCACGCTGGCCGACCTCGATGCCTTCCCCAGCCCCGAGGAGGCTCCCGACTTCTACGTCGACTACGGCGAGACCGGCCCCTACGTGGCCGAGACCGGAGACTCGGAGTGCGCCACGTGACCCTGCTCGACGTCCCGCAGTTCACCGACGAGGAGCTGGCCGAGCTCAACCGGGAGTTCGAGCGGCTCCCCGCCTCCAAGATCATCCAGTGGGCGGTCGACCACTTCGCCCCCCACCTGGCCATGACCGCCTCGATGAACGACGCCGTCCTCATCGACCTGGCCGTAAAGGTGCACCCGGCCATCGAGGTGGTGTTCATCGACACCGGCTACCACTTCCCCGAGACGCTCGAGACCGTCGAGCGGGTGCGGCGACGCTACGGCCTGAACCTCCGGATGATGACGGTCCCCCACCACGCCGAGGAGCTCTGGAAGGTAGACCCGGAGAGCTGCTGCTCGGCCGTGAAGGTCGGCCAGCTGGACCGCGCGCTCGAGGGCAAGGCGGCCTGGATGAGCGGGCTGCGGCGGGTCGAGGCGGCCAGCCGGGAGCAGGCGCCGATCGTGGCCCGGGACCTTCGGGGCCTGGTCAAGATCAACCCCATCGCCACGTGGAGCGACCTCGACGTCGACGGCTACATCGCCGACCACGACGTCCCGGTCAACCCGCTGCGCGATCGCGGCTACCTCTCGATCGGCTGCCAGCCCTGCACGCAGCTCCCCACCGATCCGTCGGACCCCCGCTCGGGCCGCTGGGCCGGTCGCGACAAGATGGAGTGCGGGCTCCACACCTGAGCCTCGACGGCGAAGCTCGGCTTCCCTGTCGACTACGCCAGCAGGTCGACGAACTTCTCGAGCTGGCGCAGGTTGCGGCACTCGTAGACGCCGTCGCAGTGGCTGGCGTACTCGCCCACGATCGAGTCGCCGGTGTCCCAGTAGCTCTTCGGCTCGGGGTTGAGCCAGTAGAGGTGACGAGCCCGCTTCTCGATCTCCTTCAGGACCCAGCTCTGGGAGGCGTGGTAGTTGTTCCGGGCGTCGCCGAGGATCAGCACGGTGGTCTTGGGGCCGACCTCCTTGCCGAACTTGCTCCAGAACACCTCGAACGCGTGGCCGTAGTCGGAGTGGCCGTCCACCCACACCACGTCGGCTTCGGTGTTCACCCGGTGGACGGCGTCGGCGATGTCGTCCACGCCCTCGAAGAGGCGGGTCACCTCGTCGAGGCCGTCGATGAACACGAACGAGCGGACCTTCGAGAACTGGCCGGAGATGGCGTAGACGAGGTGCAGCGTGAAGCGGGCGAAGGCCGCCACCGACCCCGAGATGTCGGCGACCACGAAGATCTCCGGCTTCGACGGGCGGGGGTACTTGAACTTCGGCTCGGCGGGCACGCCGCCGTAGGAGAGCGAGTGGCGGACGGTGTTGCGGAAGTCGAGCGGCCCCTTGCGGCCGTGGCGGCGCTTGCGGGCGAGGCGCACGGCCAGCTTGCGGGTCAGCGGGTAGATCGCCTTGCGCAGCGACGCCATCTCCTCCCGGGAGGCGTGCATGAAGTCGACGTCCTCCGGGAGCGGCTTGCGAAGGGTCTTGGCCATGGCCTCGACGCCGCGGTCGGCCACCAGCGCCCGGCGGATCTCGGACTCGATCTCCTTCTTCAGCTGGTCGATCCGGTGCTCGAACTCGTCCTGCTCGAGCCGCTCCTCGAGCGGGGTGAGCGGCTCAGGGGAGTCCTGGCGGGCCTGCTGCATGAGCTTGTCGAGCACGCCGTCGAGGTCCAGGTTCCGTAGGGTGCGGTACAGGTAGTACGTGCCGCCGACGGGCCGGCCCGGCTCCATCCCGGCGAAGCGTCGCACTGCCTGGCGGGCGACCGCCCGCATCAGGGCGTCGTCGCCCCTCTGGAGCGCCCGGTAGAGCATCTCGGCGATCTCCTCGGGCGTCATGTTGTCGCCCGCACCGCTGCCCGTGCGGGGCCCGTCGGCCTGCTGCTCCTGCTGCTCCAGCTCCTCGAGGAGCTTGGCCAGGTCGTCCTCGTCGACGTCGCCGATCTTGTAGCGGGCGCCCCGCAGCGAGAAGTAAACCTCGAAGACGGTCTCGAAGGCCCGCCAGTGGGCGTTGTTCTTCACCAGCGTGGCCGCGAGCGCGTACTTGAAGGCCTCGCGGTCCTCGAGGGGGATGTGCTTGACCGCCTCCATGGCGTCGAGGTTCTCGGTCAGGCTGACCGGGAGCCCGGCCTGGCGGAGCTCTTGGATGAACCCGCTCAGCAGCTCGGTGATGGCCTGGCCGGCAGCAGCCTCGGGGGCGACGACGTCGGACACGGCTCGGCTACCTGCCCGCCGCGGCCTTGGTGATGGTGCCGTTCTCCTGCTCGAGCTCGCGCACCGCCTTGGCGATGTCGCTCTGGTACTTGAGGAGGATGTTGATGGTGCTCTTGGCCGTCTCGACGTCGACCGACTCGATGCCGAGGAGGAGCAGGGTGCGGGCCCAGTCGAGCGTCTCGGACACCGACGGGCTCTTCTTCAGCTCCAGCTGGCGGATCGAGCGCACGATGCGGGCCACCTGGTCGGCCAGCGACTCGGTGATGTCCGGCACCTTGGTGAGGACGATCTCCTTCTCGCGCTCCAGCTCGGGGTAGTCGACGTGCAGGAACAGGCAGCGCCGCTTCAGCGCCTCGGACAGCTCGCGGGTGTTGTTCGAGGTGAGGAAGACGAGCGGGATCTGCTTGGCCTCGATGGTGCCCAGCTCGGGGATCGACACCTGGTAGTCGGAGAGGATCTCGAGCAGGAGGGCCTCGGTCTCCACCTCGACGCGGTCCACCTCGTCGATGAGCAGCACCACCGGCTCGTCGGCCGAGATCGCCTCGAGCAGCGGCCGGGTGAGGAGGAAGTCCTCGGAGAAGATGTCCTCCTCCACGTTCTCCCAGGTCTTGCCGTCACCCCGCTCGGCCTGGATGCGCAGCAGCTGCTTCTTGTAGTTCCACTCGAAGAGCGCCTTCGACTCGTCGAGCCCCTCGTAGCACTGGAGCCGGATGAGCCGGGCGCCGGACATCTCCGCCACCGACTTGGCCAGCTGGGTCTTGCCGGTGCCGGCCGGGCCCTCCACGAGGACCGGCTTGCCGAGCCGGTCGGCCAGGTAGACGATGCCGGCGATGCCCTCGTCGGAGAGGTAGTCGACCTTGCGGAGCGACTCGCGCACCGCGGCCACGGACTCGAAGCGATACGAGGACTCAGCCATCCACGCAGACTAGAGGCCCCCTTGACCGCCCGGTCAATCGTGTTGACGACGTCTGTGTGTGGTTTCGAGCCGCTACGGCCTGGAACCCCACACAGACGTTGTCTCAGGTGCGGATCTGGCCGTCGCCCTGGATGACGAACTTGAGCGTGGTCAGCTCCCGGAGGCCCATCGGGCCCCGGGCGTGGAGCTTCTGGGTGGAGATCCCGATCTCGGCGCCGAAGCCGAGCTCCTCCCCGTCCACGAACCGGGTGGAGGCGTTCACCACCACGGCCGCCGCGTCGACCTCCTGGATGAAGCGATCGGCGGCCCGCAGGTCGGTCGTGACGATCGCCTCGCTGTGGCCGCTGCCGTAGCGGCTGATGTGCGCGATCGCGGCATCGAGGGTGTCGACGACCCGGACGGCCAGCTTCAGGTCGAGGAACTCGGTGGCGTAGTCGTCGTCGGACGCCAGCGCCGTGACCCGATCGCCCAGGATCTCCCGGGTGGCCTGGTCCCCCACCAGCTCGACGCCCTCTAGGCGGGGGGCGAGCTCGGTGAGGAAGTTGGCGGCCACGTTGCGGTGCACAAGCAGGGTCTCCGCCGCGTTGCACACGGAGGGCCGCTGGGTCTTGGCGTTCACGACGATCTCGGTGGCGGACTCGAGGTCGGCCGACGCGTCGACGTAGACGTGGCAGTTGCCGTCGCCGTCGATGACGTAGGGGACGGTGGCGTTGTCGAGGATCGAGCGGATGAGCTTGGGACCACCCCGAGGGATGAGCACGTCGATCGACTGGCGAAGCCGCATGAACTCGACCGCGGCCTCGTAGCTCGTGTCCTCCACGAGGACGAGCGAGTCGACCGGGAGACCGGCCTTGGCCAGGCCCTCGCGGAGCGCACCGGCGATCGCGATGTTGGACTGGATGGCCCCCGAGGAGCCGCGGAGGAACGCCGCGTTGCCCGACTTCAGGCACAGTCCGAACGCGTCGCTGGTGACGTTCGGGCGGTTCTCGTAGATGATCGCCACGACGCCGAGGGGGACCCGAACCCGCTGGACCCGCAGCCCGTTCGGCCGGGTCCAGCCGTCGGCGACCTCGCCGACCGGGTCGGGCAGGGCGGCCACCTTGCGCAGCCCGGCGGCCATCGCCTCCAGGCGGGCCTCGGAGAGCCGGAGGCGGTCGATGACCGTGGCCGTGGTGCCGGCCGCCTCGGCCGCGACCACGTCGCGGGCGTTCGCCTCGAGGATGTCGGCCTGGCGGTCGAGGAGGAGGTCGGCGGCGGCGTGGAGGGCGGCGTCCTTGGTCTGGGTGGAGGCGGACGCGAGCACCCGGCTCGATGCCTTGGCCCGCGCTCCGAGGTCGGCGATCGGCTCCGCGGTCATGGCCCGAGTGTAGGAGCCCGCCCCGCCCCCGCCCGAGCCCGACCCGCCGCCCGGGCAGGCACGGCGAGGAGCTGGCGGGGTGGCAGGCTGGGCGGATGGAGCGCGTGGGGGCCCGGTGAACGACTCGCTGGTGCCGGCTACCGGCCGCTTCGTGGACGAGGTCGGTCACGCCCTCGCGGCAGTGAGCGCCGACCTCACCACGAACGCCGCAGCCAAGGCGGCGGTGTCGGACGAGCGATGGCACCACGACGCCGCCCTCGAGGCGTTCAACCTCACGTGCTCGCTGGTCTCCCTGGACGGTCGGCTCAGCGACGACGAGCTCTGGGCGCTCCTCGAGGCGTTCGCGCCGCGCCTGCGGACCCGCCTCGGCGGCTCCACCCCGGCCGCCCTGCGGGACAGCGGCCTGGTCACGGCCCAGCGCAGCTTCGTGGAGCAGCGCTCGCCGCTCCTCGAGGTGCTGGTGGCCGCCGACCTCCGACACGGCACCACCTGGACGCGCACCTACCACGATGCGGCGGTGGACCTCGCCTTCGCGGTCGCCGCGCTCGACCTGCACACCTCGCGGGCTGAGCTCGAGGGCATCGAGCGGCTCCGGCGCACCCTGCTCGACGCCGTGGCCGAGGCGTCGGCCGGTCCGCCGCGCCCACCGCCCGCCGCTCCTGCCCGAGGGCCAGATCCCGCGGCGGGGTCGGTCGGCACCCAGGCGGCCACCCACCCGGCGGCCGACCCGGCCGCGGAGGCGGACGAGCCGCCCCGGCCCCTGGACGAGCTGCTCGCCGAGCTGGACCAGCTGATCGGCCTCGACGACGTGAAGCACGAGGTGAAGCTGGTCGCCAACCTGATCCGGGTTCAGAGGATCCGGGCCGAGCGCGGGCTCCCGGTGCTCGACCAGAGCCGGCACCTGATCTTCACCGGCAACCCCGGCACCGGGAAGACGACCGTGGCCCGGCTCCTCGCCCAGATCTACCGGACCCTCGGCGTCGTGGCCCGCGGCCACCTGGTCGAGACCGACCGAGCGGGGCTCGTGGCCGGCTACGTGGGGCAGACCGCGCCGCTCGTGACCGCCCGCTTCGACGAAGCCGACGAGGGGGTCCTGCTCATCGACGAGGCGTACTCGCTCGTGCGGGGCGGGGAGCGGGACTTCGGCCGCGAGGCCATCGACATGATCGTGAAGCTGATCGAGGACCGGCGGGACCGGATCGTGGTGGTCATGGCCGGCTACCCCGACGAGATGGACGAGCTGATCGCCGCCAACCCGGGGCTGCGGTCCCGCTTCCCGAAGGTCATCCACTTCCCCGACTACACGACCGACGAGCTCCTCGGGATCATCGACCTCACCGGCACGAAGGCCGGGTACCGGCTCGACCCGGGCGCTCGGGCTCGGGCGCGGATCTGGCTCGACGCCGTGCCCCGGAACCGCGGCTTCGGGAACGGCCGGACGGGCCGGAACCTCTTCGAGCACGCGGTCGCCGCCCATGCGACCCGCCTCGCCGACGTCGAGCACCCCACCGACGCGCAGCTCACCACCATTCTGGCCGACGACGTCCCGATGCCCGGCCAGGGCCCGGTCACCGCCTCCCGCCGCTGACCGCCCCGCGCCGGCCCCTGCATCGTCACCCCGGGGCGTCCGGCCTCGGCCCCCGGCCGGTCCTCCTGCGTCGGCCCACCGCGGCCTCCGGGGTCGGTCCGCACCCCAGCCGAGGGAGCCTCGGCCGCTCCGCGGCGGGTCGATAGCGTGACCGGCATGGCGAAGCGGGTGCTGGCGATCGTGGGAGCGATCGCGATCGTGCTCGCCGCGACGGCCATCCGGGCCGCCTGGACAGACGGCGACGACGGACAGCGCGGCGGCGGGGCCACCGCGCTGTCCGTCGTCTGCGACCCCGACCTGGCCGCCGCCTGCCAGCAGCTCGGAGACGGCGTCCGGGTGGAGGTGCAGGACTCCGAGGAGACCAGCCAGGCGCTCGTCGAGGGCGAGCTCGGAGACGTGGACGCCTGGGTCACCACCAGCGCCTGGACCGAGCTCACCGCCGCCCGCCTGACCGACGGCCGCGACGCCCTCGGTGCCGTCCGACGGCTGGCGTCCGCCGAGGTGGCGGTGGCCACGATCGACACGCGCGCGCCTGTGCTCATCGGCCACTGCGGGCCCACCCCGATCTGGCGCTGCCTCGGCGACGTCGCCGGCCAGCCCTGGACCGCCCTCGGGGGGCTCGACCCGTGGGGTGACGTTCGCACCGGGCTGCCCGACGCCGACACCGCCACCGGGCTGGCGGTGCTGGCCGCCGTGGCCGTCGGGTACTTCGAGGGCCCGGCCTTCGCAGCCAACGACTTCGCCGGGTTCGACACGTGGCTGGCTCGGCTGGCTGACCCCTCGGGCTCCGGGGACCGGGACGTGCTGGCCACGCTGGTCCGGCGGCGGGGCACCTACGACGCCGGCGGCGTCCTGCGCCACGCGGCGGCCGAGCGGCCCGAGGTGGAGGTGCTCGACACCCTCCCGGCGGTGTCGGTCGACGCCGTGATCGCCCCGCTCGGCGACCCGTCCACCGGACCCCTCGTCGACGACCTCCGGGCCGCGCTGGTGGACGAGGGCTGGCGGGCCGCCGACGGCGACCCCGTGCCGCTGCTGGGGCGTGGCGTCATGGGTGCTCTCCACGCCCTCTGGAAGGATGTGACCCGATGAGCCCCTCGCGCCGCTTCGCCGTGCTCGCCGCCGTCCTCGCGGTGGGGCTCCTCGCGGCGGCCTGCACGGAGGTCTCCGACGACCGGGACGACGCCGCGCCCGGCGAGGGCGCCGACGGCAACGGCGGCGACGACCCTGGCGACTGCCTCGTCGTCGACGCCGCCGTGTCGTCCGAGAAGATCCAGCTCCTCACCGAGCTGGCGCGCGCCTTCAACGACAGCGACCGGGCCGAGGCGGACGGCCGCTGCGCCTTCGTGCGGGTGCAGTCCAAGGCCTCCGGGGGTGCCGCGCAGCTGCTGTCGAGCGGCTGGGACGAGGCCGCCGAGGGGCCCCGGCCGGTGATCTGGTCGCCCGCCGCGTCCAGCTGGGGGGCCGTGCTCAACCAGCGCCTCGCCGACCTCGGTGAGGACCCGATGGCCGGTGAATTCACCTCGTTCATGCTCACCCCGCTCGTGATCGCCATGCCCGAGCCGATGGCGGACGCGCTCGGGTGGCCCGAGGAGCCCATCGGCTTCGCCGACATCCTCGCCCTCGCCCGGGACCAGAGCGGCTGGGCCACCTACGGCCATCCCGAGTGGGGCCAGTTCCGCCTCGGCAAGACCAACCCGAACTTCTCGACCAGCGGGCTCTCGGCGCTCGTGGCGCAGGCCTACGCCGCCAACGGCAAGACCGCGGACCTGTCGATCGAGGACCTCCGCAAGCCGTCCACGGCCGAGTTCGCCCGCGGCGTCGAGTCCGCCGTCGTGCACTACGGCGACATCACGATGACGTTCCTCAACAACTGGTTCCGGGCCGACCAGCGCGGCAACCCGTTCGGGTACGTGTCGGCCGTCGCGGTCGAGGAGAAGTCGGTCATCGACTACAACCGCGGCGACCCCGACGGCGTCCTGCAGGAGGGCGAGGAGCCCCGTCCACCCCGGGTCCCGCTGGTGGCGATCTACCCGGAGGAGGGCACCCTCTACTCCGACAACCCCCTCTACGTGCTCGACGCCCCGTGGGTGGACGAGGCTGAAGCCGAGGCGGCGGCGGCGTTCGTGGAGTTCGTCCAGCTCCCCGAGAACCAGGAGAAGGTCCTCGAGTTCGGGTTCCGGCCCGGCAACCTGGACGTGGCGATCGACGACCCGATCAGCGCCGAGCACGGCGTGGACCCCAACCAGCCCGAGACGCTCCTCGAGGTGCCCAGCCCGGCGGTGCTGGCCCAGCTGCTCGACGACTGGGAGGACCAGCGCAAGCCGGCCCGGGTGCTCCTCGTGATGGACGTGTCCGGTTCGATGGGCGACATCGCCGACCCCGCCACCGGCGCCACCAAGCTCGACCTCGCCAAGGAGGCCACCATCGCGGCGCTGGCCGACTTCAACGACGACGACGAGGTCGGCCTGTGGATCTTCACCACCGGCCTCGGCGACGACGAGGCGGCCGAGCACGTCCCGCTCATCGAGCCGTCCAGGGTCGGCGACGTCCGCGAGCAGCTCCGCACCCGGATCCGGGGTCTCGTGCCGCTGAACGGCACCCCGCTCTACACGGCCACGCTGGCCGCCTACGAGGAGCAGCTCGAGACGTACGACCCCGCCCGCATCAACGCCGTCGTGCTCCTCTCCGACGGCGTGAACGACGACGGCGAGACCAGCGACGACGACGACCAGCTGGCCGAGCTGCTGAGCCGCCTGTCGGCGGGCTCCGAGGGCCAGCAGACCCGCCCGGTCCGCGTGTTCCCGATCTCCTACGGCGAGGGGGCCGACCTCACCACCCTGCGCCGGATCGCCGAGGCCAGCCAGGCGGCCGTCTACGACTCCAGCGACCCCCGCAGCATCACCAAGGTGTTCGTGGCCGTGGTCTCCAACTTCTAGCGCCACCCGGTCGACGGTCGTCGGGCTGCAGGGCCCGCTGCCGTAGCCTCACGCCCATGGCGCTGTCGCTGCGGGACCGGTTCTTCTCGCCCCCCGTCGCGCGAGCCTTCACCTCACCGACCGGGATCCTCGCCCTCGGCGTCGGGGCCGGGCTCGGGATCCTGGCCGGCGGCGGCCTCGTCGCCGCCGTGGTCGGCGCCGCGCTCGCGTACGGCGCCCGCGTCGGCCTCGCCATCCCCCGGGGCGCCACCGAGGAGCGGATCGACCCGTTCGCCGTCGGCGAGCCGTGGCGGCACTACGTGCAGGACGCCCTCAGCGCGCAGCGGCGCTTCCGGGATGCGGTGCACCGGGCTCGTCGCGGGCCGCTGCACGAGCGCCTCCAGGAGATCGAAGCCCGGGTCGACACCGGCGTCCGCGAGGTGTGGCGCATCGCTCGGCGAGGTCACGACCTCGTGGATGCCCGCAAGCGGGTCGATCCCGACACGATCCGCCGCGAGATCGCCGCCGCGCACGCCGACGCCGGACAGCCCTGGGCCCAGGACGAGGCGCGGGAGCGCACCATGGAGGCCCTCCAGGCCCAGCTGGCCACGGTGGAGCGGCTGGACCGGGTGATCGTCGACGCCGACAGCCGGCTCCGGCTCCTCAACGCCCGGCTCGACGAGGCCGCAGCCCGCACCATCGAGCTGTCGGTCCAGGCCCACGACGCCTCGGACCTGCGGGGCCTCGGACGCGACGTCGACAACATGGTCGACGAGATGGAGGCCCTGCGGCAGGCCATCGAGGAGACGAGCGGCAACCGACCCGGCGCGGACCCGGGTTCGGCGGTGGCGGGCCCGGCGTGAGCGAGGTCCCTCCCGCCTGGGAGGGCGAGGCCAGCGACGCGCCGCGACCGGCTCCGGCCGACTCCCGCCGCGGTTCGCTCCTGGTGGCAGCCGGCATCCTCCTCTCGCGCCTCGCCGGGCTCGTCCGCGAGGTCGCCATCGCCGGGTACCTCGGGGCGGGAGCGGCCGCCGACGCCTTCAAGGCGGCTCTGCGGATCCCGAACCTGCTCCAGAACCTGCTCGGCGAGGGCGTGCTGTCGGCATCGTTCATCCCGGTCTACGCGCGCCTCCTCGACGAGGACCGCCGCGAGGCGGGGCGGGTGGCCGGGGCGGTCGCCGGGCTGCTGTGCGCGCTCACCGGTGTGCTCGTCGTGGTGGGCGTGGTCCTCGCCCGACCGATCACCGTCCTCCTCACCCCCGGCTTCGAGGGCGAGCGCCTCGACCTGGCGGTGGACCTGCTGCGGATCATGTTCCCTGGCATCGGGTTCCTCGTCCTGTCGGCGTGGTGCCTCGGGATCCTGAACAGCCATCGTGAGTTCTTCCTCTCCTACGTGGCTCCGGTGCTGTGGAACGCCGCGCAGATCGCGATCGTGGTGACAGCCGGGCTCCTGGGCGCCAGCCGGACCGGGATCGCCACCGCCCTCGCCTGGGGCGTGCTGGTGGGCGGCGTGCTGCAGCTCGGCGTGCAGCTCCCCGCCGTCCGTCGCCTGGTCCGCGGCATGCGCCTGTCCCTCGACCACCGCTCCCCCGAGGTCCGCAACGTGATCCGCCGGTTCACCCCGGTGGTGGTCGGGCGAGGCGTCGTCCAGGTCCTCACCTACGTCGACCTGGTCTTGGCGAGCCTCCTCGCCGTCGGCGCCGTGGCCGCCCTCACCTACGCGCAGGTGCTGTACCTCCTTCCGATCAGCCTCTTCGGGATGGCGGTGGCCGCCGCCGAGCTGCCGGAGCTCGCCCGCCTGGGGGCGGCGGGGCGGACCCGGATCCGGGAGCGCCTGGTGATCGGCATGGAGCGGGTCATTTTCTACGTCGCACCCACCGTGGCCGTCTACGTGCTCGCCGGCGACGTGGTCGTCGGGGCGCTGCTGGAGCGGGGCGAGTTCGATCCCGCCGACACCCGGCTCGTGTGGTTCGTCCTGGGCGCCTTCGCACTCGGGCTGCTCGGGACCACCCGGTCCCGGTTGCTCCAGAACGGGCTGTACGCCCTCGACCGCACGCGGCTGGTGGCGCGGATCGCCGTGCTGCGGGTGGCCCTGGCCGCGCTGATCGGCGCCGCGCTCATGTTCCCCCTCGACCGGTGGGCGATCTTGGGCTCGTCGGTCGAGCGCGAAGGGGATCTCGGCTTCTCCCCGCTGCCCGAGGCGCTGCGCCTCATGGAGGACGGCCCCCCGCGCCTCGGCGTGGTCGGCCTCGCGCTGGGGGCCGCGGTGTCGTCGTGGGTGGAGTACCGCATCCTGCGACGGGCCCTCGAGTGGCGGCTCGGCCCGTTCCCACCTCAGCGCAGCGCCGAGCGCTGGTCGCTGGTAGCTGCCCTCGCGGCCGGGATCCTGGCCGCCGGGATCCGCTCGGTGACCGACGACCTCCCCCGCCTCCTCGCCGCCGTCGTGGTCGTCGGGCCCGCCGCCCTCACCTACCTCGCCATCACCTCGTCCGTGCGGGTCCCGGAGGCGTCGGTCCTGGTGGACCGGATCCGCCGTTGGGTGCCCGGACCGCTCCGGCGCTGACCGGTGCGGCGGTCGCGGCGGTCCGCGCACCAGGGTTAGGCTCGCCCGCATGCTACGAGCACTCCGACGGTTCTGGAGTTACCTGGGCGCCAAGCTGAACATGAGCTTCAGCGAGAAGGCGGACCCGAAGGTCCAGCTGGAGCAGGCCATCACCGAGGCGCAGGACCAGCACCGCAAGCTCAAGGAGCAGGCGGCGATGGTCATCGCCAACCAGAAGCAGACCGAGATGCGCCTCGAACGGTCGATGGACGAGCTCGAGAAGGTCTCCAACAACGCCCGCCAAGCCGTGCTCATGGCCGACGAAGCCCAGAGGTCGGGCGACGCCGCCAAGGTGGCCGAGTACACGGCCGCCGCCGAGTCCTTCGCCAACCGCCTCATCGCCCTCGAGCACGAGGTGGAGAGCCTGAAGGAGCTGGCCATGCAGGCCGCCCAGGCCTCCGATCAGGCAAAGGCCGCGGTGCAGCAGAACTCGGCGCAGCTGCAGAAGAAGCTCTCCGAGCGCCAGAAGCTCCTGTCCCAGCTCGACCAGGCGAAGATGCAGGAGCAGGTCAACACGGCCATGGCCTCGCTGTCGGAGACCGTCGGCCAGGACGTCCCCACCTTCGACGAGGTGCGGGACAAGATCGAGGCCCGCTACGCCCGGGCCAAGGGCGCCTCGGAGCTGCAGGAGTCCTCGGTCGAGTCCCGCATGCTCGAGGTCGAGCAGGCCGCCGCCAACACCGAGGCCCAGGCCCGCCTGGCCCAGATCCGCGCCCAGCTCGGCATCGACCCCGCCGAGGCGGCGACGGAGCCTGCAGCCACCCCCCAGGCCGCCGCCGAGCCGGCCCCCGGCGACCAGCCCTCCACCTGACCTTCGTCCCGCGTCGCGTGCGCAGATCGACGCCTGCCGTCGCCCTGCGCACGCGTGTCGGTAAGCGCACGCGACGCCACCGGCGGCCATGCGCCGTCGCGTGCGCGAAGGTCCCGATGCCGTCGCTGAGCGCACGCGTGTCGCTTCGCGCACACCACGGGACCAGGTGACCGACACCGAAGGGCCGGGCGTCGGGCCGCACCCGCTGCCCTGGCCGGACGACGAGCGGCTCGACCCTGAGCTGCTGCGGGACGGCGACCACCGCAACGTGGTCGACCGCTACCGCTACTGGCGGCTCGACGCGATCGTGGCCGACCTCGACCGCCGCCGGCATCCATTCCACGTCGCCATCGAGAACTGGACCAGCGACCTCAACATCGGGACGGTGGTCCGGAACGCGAACGCGTTCCTCGCCGCCAGCGTCCACATCGTCGGGAACCGTCGCTGGAACCGGCGAGGGGCGATGGTCACCGACCGCTACCAGCACGTCCTCCACCACCCGACCGTCGAGGACCTCGTGCGCTGGGCCGCGGACGGGAGGGTCCCCCTCGTTGGGATCGACAACCTCCCCGGGTCACGTCCCCTGGAGGCGGCGACGCTCCCTCGGGAGTGCGTCCTCGTCTTCGGCCGGGAAGGTCCTGGCCTGTCGGCCGCAGCTGCCGCCGCCTGCGAGGCCGTGTACTCGATCGCCCAGTTCGGCTCGACGAGGTCCATCAACGCTGGGGTGGCCAGCGGGATCGCGATGCACACCTGGATCCGCCAGCACGTCATCGGCTGATCGGCGAGGTCAGGCGAGGGGCATCGACGACGGCCGACGTCCATGTGGGGAGCTGGCGGGAGCCTGGCCTCAGGCGGCGGCTCGGAGGAGCCTCGGTCGCAGCTCGTCGAGGAGCCGGGTGCTCGATGGCGCCAGGTCGTGGCGGTCGACGCGGCCGATCCACCACCCCAGCGCCCGGAGCTTCGCCTCTCTTCGCTCGTCGGCGACGAGCCTCCGCGGACCGTGGAACTCCTCGCCGTCGTACTCGAGGCCGACCAAGCACTCGGGCCACGCCACGTCCAGTCGCACAACGCCGGAGTCGAGCTCCACGGGGTGCTGTCGAACGGGCTCGGGCAGCCCCCACTCGGCGAGGCGGCGAAGCAGGCGGGCCTCTCCCGGGCTCTCCGGGGCGACGGGACCCAGCCAGGGCTGGATCGAGTTCCGCAAGCGGCTCGCACCGGCCCGGCCCCAGCCGGAACGAGCTCGACGCATTGAGCCCAGGATCGCCGAGGTCGAGGCGAGCCTGCGATGGATGGCCGAGTCGACGAGCTCGTCGAGCCGAGCCTGATCTAGATGCCGGGCCGCTTCCACCAGTGAGCGGGACACCGTGGTGCACGGGATCGGCCCGACCTGGGTGCGATCGAGCGAGTCGAGATGTGATCGCAGCACCACCGCACCCGGTGTCCGGGCACTGGCGAGCGGAGGGACGGTGAGCCGGGGACGCTTCGGGGCTTCGATGAGACCGAACAGCGCGAGCGCGCTGAGGCCACCGACCACGGCCGACGGCCCCGCGGCCACCACCGCTGCGTACGCCTCCTGCTCGGGTGTGATGGGTGCACCGTTGACCCGGTACACGCCCTGCCTCACCCGTACGAGCCCACCGCGCCTCACCCGGATCTGGACCTGACGGGCGCTGAGCCCCACCGCGACCGCCCTGTCCAGGGTGATCACGCCAAGGTGCTTCTCCGCCCAGCGGCCAAGCCGCTCGTCGGGGGTGCTGTGCTGCTTCGTCGCCATGGCTCGCTCCGGTGATCGAGGTGCTGGATGGCCGAGCGCACCGGCGAGGGGGACTGCGCGTGAGCCGATCATCGTGGGCAGCTGTGACAGCGACCCCCGACGCCCCGGCGACGCGCGGGCAGACCACCGGGCGCCGTCCCGCGACGTCGCGTGCGCGGACCGACACGCGTGCGAAGGACGACCGCATGCGTCGCTCCGCGCACACCACCCCCACAGCCGGCCCGCAACGCCGCGTGCGCGGACCGACACGCGTGCGCAGGACGACCGCATACGTCGCTCCGCGCACACCACCCCCACAGCCGGCGCGCAACGCCGCGTGCGCGGACCGACACGCGTGCGCGGGACGACCGCATGCGTCGCTCCGCGCACGCGACGGTGCGAGAGCGTGCGGCGTTACGGGAGGACGACGAGGTCGTCTCGGTGGACGACCTCGTGGGGGGTGCCCTCGGGGAGGTCGCCGGTGCGGCGGCCGGCCACAGCGCGGAGCTCGTGGGCGGCGAAGCGCGACAGGCCCTTGGCGAAGACCTGGCCGTCGGGGCCGGCGATCTCGACGGCAGCGTCCACGTCGAAGCGGCCATCGACCTTCGTGACACCGGCCGGCAGGAGGGACACGTTGCGCTCGAGGAGGGCCCGGCGGGCGCCGTCGTCGACCACGATCGTGCCCTCGGAGCCGACGGCGAAGGCGATCCAGAGCCGGCGGGCCGGGAGCCGCTTGGGCTTGGGCTGCACCACGGTGCCCACGCCGGCGTCGCCGCGGACGGCGGCCTGGAGGATCCCGGCCCGGGAGGCCTGGGCGATGATGGCCCGCACCCCCGACCACGCGGCGATCTTGGCTGCCGCCAGCTTGGACGCCATGCCGCCGCTGCCCCGGGGGGTGCCGGTACCACCGGCCATGGCTTCGAGGGTGTGGTCGACCTCGATGATCTCCTCGATGAGCGAGGCAGAGGCGTCGTGGCGGGGGTCGGCGGTGAGGAGACCGGGGGCGTCGGTCAGCAGGACGAGCAGGTCAGCGCCGACGAGGTGGCCGACGAGGGCGGCCAGGCGGTCGTTGTCGCCGAAGCGGATCTCGTCGTCGGCGATGGCGTCGTTCTCGTTGACCACCGGGACGATGCCGAGGTCGAGCAGGCGGCCGAGGGTGGCCCGCGCGTGGAGGTACTGCTGGCGGACCATGAAGTCGAGCGGGGCCAGCAGCACCTGGCCGCTGACCAGGCCCTCCCTGGCGAGCGCCGCTTCGTAGACCCGCATGAGTCGGGTCTGGCCGACGGCGGAAGCGGCCTGCAGGGTCACGGCGTCGCGCGGCCGGTCGCCGCTCGTGTAGCCGAGGGACGGGAGCCCGGCGGCGATGGCGCCGGAGGTGACGAGCACGACCTGGTGGCCCGCCGCCCGCACCGCAGCCGCTTCCGCGCAGAACTTCTCGATGGCGGCGTCGTCGATCGAGCCGTCGCCGGCGGTGATGGAGGAGGTGCCGATCTTGGCGACGACGATCACGTCACCCAGCCTGCCCGCACGGCCCCGCTGCCACCCAACCAGATGGTCACCGGCTCATCAGCGCTCGAGGTCGAGCACGACGGCGAGCGCCGCCTCGACCCGGTGCAGCTCGTCGGCGGCCAGCCGATCGACGACGTCGCCGAGCCGGGTGGGGTCGACGGCCGTGGTCTGCTCGACGAGCACCCGGGTGGGCGCCCCGTCCACCTCGACCTCGGGTCGGAACGACGCCGGGCGAGCGCTCGTGGAGGTCGGTGCCACAAGGACGGTGGAGAGCGGGAGGGCATCGGACTGGAGGACCACCGCGTAGCGGGCACCCGCCTGCTCGTGGCCGCGGGGGCCACGAGGCGCCCTCAGCCGGTGGACGTCACCACGCACGAAGCGGCTCCAGGTCCGCCTGTACGGCGCGAGCCTCGGCCAGGTCCGCAGGGTCTTCCGCCAGTGCCCGGGCCTCGGCCACGAGCTCGGCCCGGATCCGGGCCCGGGCTGCGTCGAGGAGTGCCTCACGCACGGCCTGCGATCGGCTGGTGCCGTCCGCGGTCAGGGCCTCGAGCGCCTCCGCCGTCTCGTCGTCGATCCGGACGGTGATCGTCGCCATGCGACATAGCGTACTACATCCTGTACGACGACCTGTCACTCGTCCTGGTAGTCGAAGGAGAGCTTGCCGATGTGCACGGTGTCGCCAGGCTGGGCGCCGGCCCGGGCCAGGGCCTTGTCGATGCCGAGGGCCTTGAGGCGTCGCTGGGCCTCGTCCATGGCCTCGACCTGGGTGAGGTCCGACAGCGCGACGGCCCGGGTGGCCTGGCGGCCGATGACGTGCCAGTCGCCGTGCTCGTCCCGCTCGATGCGGAAGCCCTCGGGGGCGGGGCGGTGGATGACGAAGGCCTCCGGTTCGGGCTCCTCCGCTCGGGCCGTGCGGACGGCCTCGGCCATCAGCCCCAGCAGCGGGCGGATGCCCTCCCCGGTGACGGCCGCGATGCGAGGGCCGTCGAAGGCCACGTCGGGCTCGGCCAGGTCGGCTCGGGAGCCGACCACGATCCGAGGCCGATCGAGCAGCGCGGGCTCGTAGTCGCCCAGCTCGCGCAGCAGGATGCGCTCCTGGTCGGCAGGTTTGTGCTCTGCCAGCGGCGACAGGTCGACCATCACGACGAGCACCCGGGCCCGCTCCACGTGGCGGAGGAACTGGTGCCCGAGGCCCCGCCCTTCGCTCGCCCCTTCGATGAGCCCGGGCAGGTCGGCCACGACGAACTCCGTCTCGTCATCGAGGCGCACCACGCCGAGGTTCGGCTCGAGCGTGGTGAACGGGTAGTCGGCGATCTTCGGCTTGGCGGCTGAGATCACCGAGATCAAGGTCGACTTGCCGACGCTGGGGAAGCCCACCAGCGCCACGTCGGCCATGAGCTTCAGCTCGAGGCGTAGCCAGCGCTCCTCCCCCACCTCGCCCTGCTCGGCGAAGGCCGGCGCCCGGCGGCGGTTGGACAGGAACCGGGCGTTGCCCCGCCCGCCCCGGCCGCCCTCGGCGGCCAGGAACCGGTCGCCGACGTTGACGAGGTCGGCCAGGACGGTGCCGTCCCGCTCCTTCACCTGGGTGCCCTGCGGCACCGGCACCACGAGGTCGTCACCGCCGTGCCCGTGCTTGCCCTTGCCCTTGCCGTGGGTGCCGCTCCCCGCCGCCCGGTGCGGGTGGTCCTTGAAGGCGATCAGCGACGAGACGTTGTGATCGGCGACCAGCCAGACGTCCCCGCCCGACCCGCCGTCGCCACCGTCAGGCCCACCCTTGGGCGTGTGCGCCTCCCGCCGGAACGAGACCGCGCCCGCGCCCCCGTCCCCACCCTTGACGTGGATCCCACACTCATCGACGAACTGCGACACCCGTGCAGGCTACGGGGAGAGCCCGGGCGCAGCGAACAGGCCCGCTAGTCGCAGTCACCGTTGAGCGGGGGCGAGCACGACACCGACACGGTGGTCGAGCCCGTGCCGACCGTCCAGCTGTACCCGGGGGCCGTCACACCCGTGATCGTGAACTGGGCGGTGGGCTTGTTGTCGTTCAGGTCGGTCCGCTGCATGCTGCAGGTCCCGGAGGGCGCCGTGGTCGTGCACTGGGTGGCCACCGCTGGGTTCGGATCCGTCCACGAGCCTTGGACCTCGGCCCCGGTGACGGGGTTCCCGCTCGAGTCGGTGATGGTCACGGTCACGTGGGCGATCCACTTGTTCCCTGAATTGTTGGGAGCCGGACTTGCCACGAGTGAGGACGGCTGCATCGCGGTGGTGGGGGCGGTGGTCGTGGTGGTGCCCACGGGCGCCGTGGTGGTCGTGCTGCCGCTGGCGTAGAACGCGTTGTCCTCGGCCGTGCCGACCCGCTCCTCGTCGGCGACGAGCTTGTCACCACTGTCGTCCTGCACGCGCTGGATCGCTCCGATCGACACGACGAGGATGAGCGCCACCAGCAGCGCATACTCGACCAGGGTGGCGCCTCGATCGTCGTTTCGGAGTCGCATGACGGGTCTCCTCATCGGATCAGCTGGATGAAGCGGTTGACGCTGATGTCGAACGGCGCTGACTCGGAACCGAGGCCGTTGGGCAGGCTGTTGCGTGGGAGGACGAAGGCCGTGATGCCGTCCGCCTTGTCCTCCGACGAGGCGTTCGTGTAACCGACGCCCGGTTCGAAGTCGTGCGTGCACGTTCCGCCGCTGCAGTTTCCGCCCAGCAGCCGCTGGAAGAAGATCGGCCGGAACGACGCGATCCGGACGGTCGCGTTGCCGTTGGGGAATGCTGCGTCGAGCTCGGGCACGTACCCGAACCGTGCTGTCGTCTGGATGTCGTAGAGGTCGGGCGTCTCGGTGGTGTTCGTGTTCCGCGTGAAGATCGGGTCCGTGCACGCCCCACTGCAGCCGACCACCGGATCACTGTCCGGTCCGATCGCGCCGCCCGCGTTCCAGGGGATGCCGTTGTAGTGGCTGATGCAGCGCTGGAGCAGGGCCCGCATCTGCTCGGCCTTCGTTGGGCGACCCTGGATGTTGGCCCGGACGTTGCCGGGCGACGTCGGGAGCGAGGAGTAGTTGTTGGCCAGGACCTGGGTGAAGACCGTCTTCGAGCAGGAGGCGGGGACGTTGGCACCAGCGGGGAAGCTGTCGGGAAGGAACTCCCAGAGGGGGTTGTCGTCGAGGAGGTGGCCGCCGACGTTGGCGTCCTGACCTGCGCCCGAGAACACGCCCGTCCCGGAACGCTGCAGCCGACCGCCGAGTCCATCGGAGAAGCCGGAACCGGAGTAGATCGCTGCTCCGAAGTTCTGAGGAGTGTTGCCGGTCAGGGTGAAGGCGGCGTTCGGCTTCAACGTGCCGCCACATGGGCTGGCGGTGTCGACCACCTCGGTCGCACCGTGGGGAGCCCCGCCATATGTGCTCAGGTCGTGGTCCACTCCAACGGCGGCATTGTTGGAGTTTCGGGGTCGCTGACTTCCATTGCTGCAGTCAAGCGTGGTGTTCAGATCGGTGCTGCCGAAGTAGGCGAAGTCGAGGTAGCCGAAGTTGCCAGACGAAGGCCCTCCACAGGGCGGCTCCGAGTGACCGCCAGGCCCTGTCTTCACGCAGACCATCCCGTCTCCACCGCCTCCGCCGGCAGCAAGGCCGAACGGCAGAACTGAACCAAAGCCGGAGCGCACCCAACCTGCGATCGCAAAGGCATCGTGGTCATAGCCGTCGACGCCCACCACGCCGCCGAACACGGCATCTTGGGTTCGGGTGGGGATGCGCACCTGGATACGAGTACGACCAGCGTTCACCGTGATGCAGCTGGCACCGGCCAGCGGGGTGTCGACGGGGTCCGGGTCGACGATGGCTCCGCAGGAGTCCCACAGGGCGTCTGAGATCGTCTCCTCGAGGGTGCCGTGCACCAGAGACTTGACCTCTGCGATGACCTGGGCATCAGGATCTCCAAGGATCTGGGCGGCTCCGAGGGCTGCCGTATCGGCGGCGTTCTGATCGTTCCTCCGGGCTGCGTAGGCTCCTCCCAGGTCGACCGCGAACGCTGCGAACACGAGTAGTGCCACGAGAGTCAGCGCGACGAAGACGACTGCGATCCCTTCGTCCGAGCGGACTCGCCGGCGGGCCTTGTGGGTCCGGGCCTGTGGTCCGTTCATGTCAGCATCCCTCCGCACTGCCCATCGAGGCCCAGGTCGCCTTCTGCTCGATCCGGCTGTCGACAGTGCTCGAGATCGTCTTGCCGTTGAGTGCGAACCCGAGGAAGCCCGTGAGCTGATCGAGCTGCTTCGTCACGTGGACTTCGAAGGGCTCGCCGACAGCGTCGCTGGTTCGCGTGATCTGCACGAATATGCCATCGCCGTTGTCCATTCGATCGCAGAGCTCATCGACGATCTCGCCCACCTGGTCGGCCGGACTTGGTGACGACGAGGACTTGAAGTTGACCGCCGCCAGTCGGGCTCCTTCGCGAGCGCCGTGCCGGATGTCCAACATCTGGAAGAACGCCCAGCCGAACTCGATGATCCCGAAGATGAGAAGGAAGAGGACAGGAGCGATCAGCGCGAACTCGATGAGCGCCGCGCCTCGCTCACCCCGCGCCCACTTGCGCCGGGCCCGCTCGGAGCAAGCTCGCAGAAGGGGGCGCCTTGCGCGGTAGGAGTGTGCGCTGCTGCGCTGGTCGAGCTGGTTCAAGGTTCCTCTTTCATGCGAGCTGCGTCGCTGCTTGCACCCGAGAGCGCGGGACATTCAGAACCTCAGCCAGGCGCTCGAGGTTCCTAGCGCCGGGGCGGCTGTGGCCGTTGATCCAGCGGCTGACGGTGGGTTCGGTGGTGCCGACGAGGCGGGCCACGTCGGTGGACTGGAGGCCGAGCTCGCGCTGGCGGCTCAGGATCAGGGCGCCGAGGCGGGACGGGGCGGAGCGCTGCGGCAGGGCCGCCACCAGCTCGGCCGATGGGACGCCGAGCGCTGACGCGAGCGCCGTGATCTGGGCGGGCTGGGGGCGGCGGTAGCCGAGCTCCCAGGACATGACGGCACGGGACGAGACGCCCAGCAGCGCCGCCAGGTCTGCGCGGGTGAGGCGGAGCTCCTGGCGGCGGGCGCCCACCAGCTGGCCGAAGGCGGGCCACGCCTCGTAGTCGACGGCGAGGGGCGCTGCACAGATGGCCGCGATCCGGGCCTCGGACAGGCCGAGCAGCCCGGCGAGGAGGGCGAAGTGGTCCGGGCTCGGGGTGGTGCGGCCGGTCTCCCAGCCTGCGTAGGTGGCCTGGGGCACGCCGAGCTCGGCGGCGAGGGCGGCTTGGGTGAGGCTGCGCTGGGCCCGCTCTTCGCGGAGGCGCCGCGCCAGCTCCGGCTCCTCGTCAGCGACGGCCGAGGCCACCTCCTGGGACTGCCAGAACGACGACTCGATCGACAGCATCGGGATGAGCCGGACGAGGTGCTCCTCGGAGGGCTGGACGGCGCCCCGCTCCCACAGTCGGATCGACTCCTCGCTGACGCCGAGGCGCTGGGCGAGGTCGACCCGGCGGAGCCCCGCCTGGGTGCGTGACGCCTCCAGGTGGGCGCCGAGGCGCGCCGACCACAGCAGCGCCGCCCCCTGCTCCCCGCTGGATTCGTGTCCTGCCACCACCGCCCGCTCTCTGCCGAGACTTCCACGACAAGTTTGGGGTACGTCGCCAAACTTGTCAACCACGTAGCGTGGTGGCGGTCCTTGCAGAGCGCGCGAAGCGGGGGATCGCTGCCACATGACGGCTGTTGCGCGGCACGACCCCGGGGCGATCCCGGGGTCGTGCGCAGATCTGCGGTGGTGGGGCAGCTAGTCGGTGAGGATGTCGACGAGCTTGCGGCCCTTGCGCTGGCCGAACTTGACCTTGCCGTCCGCGGTGGCGAAGAGGGTGTCGTCGCCGCCTCGGCCCACGTTCTCACCGGGGTGGAACTTCGTGCCCCGCTGGCGGACGATGATCGTGCCGGCGGTGACCTGGTGGCCGTCGAACACCTTCACGCCGAGGCGCTGTGCGTTGGAGTCGCGGCCGTTCCGGGTGGAACCGCCGCCCTTGGTCTTGGACATGTGCTCGCTCCCTAGCCCTTGGAGATGCCGGTGATCTCGATGGCGGTGTAGTGCTGACGGTGGCCCCAGCGCTTCCGCTGGTTGCTCTTGTTCTTGTACCGGAACCCGGTGATCTTCGGCCCCTTGGCCTCGCCGACGACCTTGGCGGTCACCGAGGCGCCGGCGAGCTGGTCGGGGGTGGCGAGGACGGTGTCGCCGTCCACGACGAGGACCGGCGTGAGGGTGACCTCGTCGCCGACGTCCTTGCCGAGCTTCTCGACGTTCAGGACCTGGCCGGACTCGACCTTCTCCTGCTTGCCACCGGTCTTGATCACTGCGTACATGGGGCTCTTCCTGGTGCTGGCGGCGCCGTGGGGCGCGCCGAATGCGGGACGGACGATGCTACCGCGCCGCTCCCCGATCCGGCCAAGTCCCCGCAGCGGGCGACGACGGTACGTCAGTCGAAGGCCATGGCGACCCGGGACGAGCCGAGCGTGCCCTCGGCGGGGTGCGCGACCGTACGGGTCATGTCCGGCATGGCACCTCGCTCGCTCGCCAGCCGACGCAGGATGTCGGCGGCCGGCATGGGCCGGCCCAGCAGGTAGCCCTGCAGGTGGTCGCAGCCCTGCTCGACGAGGAACTGCTGCTGGTCGTCGGTCTCGACGCCCTCGGCGGTGATCCGCAGGCCGAGGCTGTGGCCCATGGCGATGGTGGCACCCACGATGGCGGCGTCGCTCGGCGTCATCCCCTGGATGAAGGAGCGGTCGATCTTGAGCGAGGCGACCGGCAGCACGCTCAGGTACTGGAGGCTGGTGTAGCCGGTGCCGAAGTCGTCGATGGCTGAGCGCACGCCGAGCCGGCGGAGCTCGTCCAGGACTCGGGCCACCGAGTCGAGGTTGTCGACGATCGTGCTCTCGGTGAGCTCGATGATGAGCGAGCGCGGGTCAGCGCCGGTCTCGCGCAGGGCCGAGGTCACCGTGGAGACGAGATCGTGGCCGAAGTGGCGGGCGGCCACGTTCACCGAGATCGAGGCGCCGGTGATCCCGGCGTCCTGCCAACGCCGCAGCTCGCGGCACGCCTCGGTGACGACCTGGTCGCCCACGAGCACGATGAGGTCGGACCGCTCGGCCACGGGGATGAACTCGGCCGGCGACAGGAGGCCCCGCTCGGGGTGCTGCCAGCGGACGAGGGCCTCGGCCCCCGTGGTCAGCCCGGTGCGGGCGTCGACGATGGGCTGGTAGTGCAGCACCAGCTCGCCTTCGGCCAGGGCGTCGAGGAGGGACGCCTCCAGGTGCATGCGCTCGAGCGCTTCGGTGGCGAGGTCAGCGTTGTAGACCTGCCAGCGGCTGCCCACCACCTCCTTGGCTCGGTACATGGCGGCGTCGGCGCGGGCCAGCAGGTCTTCGGCTGCCACCCCGTCCTCGGGGTAGACCGTCACGCCCATGCTGGCCGCCACCAGGACGCGCTCCCCCCCCACGGCGAAGGGGTCGCCCATGGCCTGGAGCAGGCGGTCGGCGACGAGCAGCACCTCGTTCGGGTCGTTGAGGTGGGGGAGCAAGACGACGAACTCGTCGCCGGACATCCGGGCGACGGTGTCCTCGAAGCGCACGCAGCTCTGCATCCGCTCCGCCACCTGCTGGAGGAGGGCGTCGCCGGCGGCGTGGCCGTAGGTGTCGTTGACGTCCTTGAACCGATCGAGGTCCAGGAACAGGAGGCCGACCGACCGACCGGTGCGCTCGGCGTGGGCGATCGAGCGCTCCAGCCGGTCGATGAGCAGCGTGCGGTTTGGCAGTCGGGTCAAGCTGTCGTGGGTGGCGCGGTGCTCGACGTCGGCCCGGTCGTGGAGGAGCTGGACGAGGTAGCTGGCGAGGACGATGCCGCTCAGCACGGCGCCGGTGGCCACGGTGGCCGAGGTGGCCACCCCCCGCACCGTCTGGACGGCCACCGCGCCCGGGGTGGCGAGCAGGGCGACGACGACCACAGCGGCGTGGGCGGTCGAGAACGGGTTGAGGTCCGCCACCGGCTCCGTCGGCTCGGCCTGGGCGGACGGGTGCAGCGCGGCCGCGCCCACCGCGGCGAGGCCCAGCGCAGCCAGTGCCGACACCCACATCGCCGAGCCGGTGTCGGTCAGGCTCTGCACCTGCTGGGAGAGGTGGGCGCCGAGGAGGAGGCCCACGGCGAGGTGCAACCAGCCGAGCGACCCGCGGCGGGCCTCGGCCGACGACAGGGTGCGGCCTCCGATGACGAGGAGGGCCACGTCCAGCCCGACGAGCATCGTCGCCGCCACGCTGCCGGCGTCGCCCCAGGTGGAGGTGAAGGTGAGGCTGCGCCAGTCCGAGGTGGCGACGTAGAGCACGATCCCCACCGCGGTGGCGACGAGGGCCGCCTCGACGAGGATGTCGGCGTCACGGATCTGCCGGCGGGCTCGAACCAGGCTGAGGAGGGCACGTCCGAGGAACGGGTAGGCGGCCAGGGCCACGAGGGGCGCACCGAGCTGGGTGGCCGGGCCGGTGCCCACCCCTGCGCCCGAGACGGCCAGGAGCGCGACGGCGATCGACACCGGCACCAGCTGGCCTCCGAGGACTGCTTCGGGCCGTGCCGATCGGAGCGCCTTGGCAGCCAGCACGACCGAGACCGCGGCGCCGGTGACGAGGGCTGGGGCGGCACCGGCGACGACCGTGCTGGCGACGACGGCTGCCGCGATGAGCACGGGCAGTGCGCGCTCACGGCGGTCGGTCGGCGCCCACGTCATGGTCTCTGCCATCGGCGCCGGGGCGGGCCGACCTGAGCACAAGGGGCCACCGCCCTTCGTCGTCGTCCCGCTTCGAGCGGTTTGCGGTGCTCTACGAGACCCCTCGGCTGTGCGCGAGACCGGGGGGATGGTCGTCCCCTCGGACACGGTCCGGCCCCGTCAGTCGCCGGGGAGGAGCTCCTCGTCGATGACGAGCCCGCGGCCCTCGCAGGTGGGGCAGCGCCCGGCGAAGCTCTCGAGCAGCCCCTCCCCGATCCGCTTCCGGGTCATCTCGCAGAGGCCGAGCTCGGAGATGTCGAACACCTGGGTGCGGGTCTTGTCCCGGGCGAGGGCCTCCTTGAACACCCGGACCACCTCGTCGCGGTTGGGCTTGACCTCCATGTCGATGAAGTCCACGACGATGATCCCGCCGACGTCCCGGAGCCGGAGCTGGCGAGCGATCTCCTGGGCGGCCTCGAGGTTGTTCCTGAAGACGGTCTCCTCGAGGTTCGAGGTGCCGACGTTCTTCCCGGTGTTGACGTCGATCACCGTGAGGGCCTCGGTGTGCTCGATGATCAGCGAGCCCCCGGAGGGCAGCCACACCTTCCGGTCGAGCGCCTTGTGCAGCTGCTCGTGGATGTGGAGCTTCTCGTAGAGCGGCAGGGGCTCGGACTCGCGGTCGTAGAGCTCGACCCGGTCGGCCAGCTCGGGGCTGATGCTGGCGACGTAGTCCCGGACCGACTCGTAGAGGGCCCGGTCGTCGATCACGACGCCGCGGTAGTCGTTGTTGAACTCCTCGCGGATGACCCGGACGGCCATGTCCGGCTCGCGGTAGAGCAGGGCCGGGGCCTGCGTCTTCTTGGCCAGGGCGTCGATCTGGTCCCACTGCTCGACGAGGCGGCGGACGTCGTTCTCGATCTCCTGGTCGGTCACGCCCTCGGCGGCGGTGCGGACGATCACCCCGTGCTGCTTCGGCTTGACCTTGTCGAGGATGTTGCGGAGGCGCTTGCGCTCGTCGTCGGCCAGGCGCTTGGAGATGCCGTAGGTGCTGCTGTTCGGGATCAGCACCACGAACCGCCCCGGCAGCGACACCTCCTGGGTGAGCCGTGCCCCCTTGGCACCGATCGGGTTCTTCGTGACCTGGCAGATGATCGTCTGCTTGGGCTTCAGGATCTGCTCGATGCGCAGGTTCGAGCCGTTCCCCTTGCCGGTGCCCCCGCTCTCGATGTCCTCGGGGTCGTAGTGGACGTCGCCCCGGTAGAGCACGGCGTTCTTCGGCGTGCTGATGTCCACGAACGCGGCCTCCATGCCGGGCAGGACGTTCTGGACGCGACCGAGGTAGATGTTCCCGTGGATCTGGGACACGTCGTCCGAGGGTCGGGACACGTAGTGCTCGATGAGGTTCCGGCCCTCGAGCACCGCGATCTGCGTGGCCCTGTCGGTGACGTGCACGGCCATGAGGTAGCGGCCGACGGGTCGACCCTTGCGCTCCCGCCCGCGGCGGGCCTCGAGGACGTCGTCGTCGAGGTCCACACCACCGGTGGGCAGGACCGCCTCCACCGGCTGGCCGGCGCGCTTGGCCCGGCCGCTCCTGCCCTTGGAGCCGGCGTCGGACCGGTCCTGACCGCCACCGTCGCCCTTGGCCTGGCCGCCGCCCTTGCCTCGCCCTCCGCGGCGCCGCTTGCGCTTCGGAGCCGCCGGCTCGGTCGCGGCCGGGCCCTCCGGGGCCAACCCCTCCGGAGCCGGGCGGCGGTCTCCGATCTGGGGCTTCCGGGGAGCCTTGGGCACGAGGGCGGCCTCGCCGGCCTCGGCCGAGGGGCGACCCTCCCGGTGGAGATCGGGGAGCTCCGGGTTGCGGTCGCCCACGTCGGCGCTGTCGGCCGGCGTTCCGCTCGTGCCGGCCCCAGGGTGGGCGCGCTCGCGCCCTGGCCCGGCCGCTGGGTCGCCCTCCGCGACGTCGCTCGGCCCGTCCTCGCGATCGCTCGTGGCCTCCTCGGTGCGGGGCCGGCTCCGGTTCCGCCCACCGCGGGAGCCACGGCGACGGCGCTTGGGCGCACCGGCCTCTCCCGCGTCGGCTCCGGAACCCGTTGCGAGCCCGTCGCCCTGGCCATGGTCGCCCCCGCCCGCTCGCGCGGTCGGGCCGTCGACCCCTGGCTCCTGAGCGCCCTCGGCGGGGGCGCCGCTCGGCTCAGCCGGGCTGCTCGACGCGCGGTCGTTCGGGGTCGGACCGCCGGCGGAGGCGGTGGGTGTGTCGGTCATCAGGGGCGTCCCTTCTCATGACGCACGCGCTCCCGCGTGCGGTGGCGACGTCGCCGCACGCGCGCCGTGGTCCCCGAGGGGGATCGGCTCGCAGCGGGCGCCGTCGACGTTCGTCCATTGGTTCGTTCGCAGGACCCGACCCTCGCGCCAGGCGGGGTCGAGGGCTCGGAGCAGCTCCGCCGGGCGGAGGCTCCGGGGTTGGGTGGCCAGCTCGGCGACGAGCAGCGGGCCGGCGGTGGCCACCCCCCGCAGGTCGTCGGCCGGGAGGGAGGCCGGGTGGAGGGCGTCGATCGGGGCCACAGCCCGGATCCCGGGCCGGGCGTCGACCTCGACCTCGGCGCCCTTGCGCTCGACGGTGAGCGGCAGGGCGGTGGCGGCCAGCGCCGCCTCCACGCCTCGGGCCAGCGCCGGGAGATCGGGGCCGAGGACCTCGATCTGCCAGGTGGAGCTGGTGACCGCAGCCTGCAGCGAGTCGGTGCCCGGCTCGAGCGCGGTGGCCGCCTGCGCGGTCATGCCCGCCGGCAGGTGCGGGGTGACCAGCAGCGGGAGGTCCTCCGGTGCGATCCCCGCCTCGGGGTGCAGGTCGACGTCGAGGTACTCACCGAGGCTCTCGTAGCCGGTCGAGAGGGCCAGGCCGAAGCTCAGCCTGGGGCGGGGTGAGAAGCCCTCGCTGTAGGCGACGCGGATCCCGGCCCGCCGGAGCGCGCGCTCCCAGACCCGAGCCAGGTCCCGGTGGGACAGGAACCGGATCTTGCCCCGCTTGTCGTAGCGGACCCTGGCCTTCACGCCCCCACCTCGACGGGCTTGCGAGGCAGCAGCGTGACCGGGACCTCGCCGCCGCGCTGGAGGTCCTGGCCGGTTCCCTGGCTGCCACCGGCGGGCGGCACCGCCGAGGCCACCACGTGCTCGATGCCGTAGCCGGTGCATGCCCCGCAGTCGTAGCAGGGCGTCCAGCGGCAGTCTTCGAGGCCGACCTCGTCGAGGGCGTCGCGCCACTCCTGCCAGAGGAAGTCCTTGTGGAGCCCGGCCGAGAGGTGGTCCCAGGGGAGCACCTCGTCCTCGGTGCGGTGCCGGTGGCAGTACCAGTCCATGTCGAGGCCGTGGTCGGCCATCGCCGCCTGCCAGAGGTCGAGCCGGAGGTGCTCGCTCCACTCCTGGAACGTGCCGCCCTCCCGCCAGACCTGCTCGATGACGGGGGCGAGGCGCCGGTCGCCGCGGCTGAGGAGGCCCTCGACGAGGCTGGCCTTCGGGTCGTGCCACTTGAGCTGGACGTTGCTGGCCCGCTTCGACCGGGCCGCGTCGCGCAGCAGGTTGATCTTGCGGCGCAGCTCCTCCTCGGTGTTCATCCCGAACCACTGGAACGGGGTGAAGGCCTTCGGGACGAAGCCGCCGACGCTCACCGTGACCGAGCCCTTGTGGCCCTTCGCCTTGGCCAGCTCGAGGCAGCGCTGGGCCAGCTCGACGATGCCGAGGGTGTCTTCGTCGGTCTCGGTGGGGAGCCCGGTGAGGAAGTAGAGCTTCACGCGGCGCCAGCCCTGGCTGAAGGCCGAGTCGACGGCCGCGTAGAGGTCCTCCTCGGTGATGAGCTTGTTGATGACCTGACGCATCCGCCAGGTGCCGGCCTCCGGGGCGAAGGTGAGCCCGGTGCGGCGAGCCCGCTGGATCTGGGCGGCGACGCCGACGGTGAACGCGTCGACCCGGAGGCTGGGCAGGCTCACGCTGACGTTGCCGCAGCCGACCTCGTCGTCCATGGCCGAGCCGACGACCTCTTCGATGCCGGAGAAGTCCGCCGTGGAGAGGCTGGTGAGGGCGACCTCGTCGTACCCGGTTCGGCGCAGGCCCTGGCGGACCATGTCGCTGACCTGCTCGGCCGGGCGCTCCCGGACCGGGCGGGTGATCATCCCGGCCTGGCAGAAGCGGCACCCCCGGGTGCAGCCCCGGAAGACCTCGACGTTGAGGCGGTCGTGGACGACCTCGGTGAGCGGGACCAGCTGCTGCTTCGGGTACGGCCACTCCCCCAGGTCGGCGATGGTGCGCTTCTCGACCTTCTCGGGCGCCGCGGGATCGATCGGCCGGGTGGCCTCGAGCCGGCCGTCGGGGAGGTAGGTGGCCTCGTAGAGCGACGGGACGTACACGCCCTCGATGCCGGCCAGGGTGCGCAGGATCGCCGTGCGGTCGTGGCGACCGCCGGCCTTCCACGCGCCGACGGCCTCGGTGATCTCGCTCACGACCTCCTCGCCGTCGCCCAGGACCACGAAGTCCAGGAAGTCGGCGACCGGCTCGGGGTTGTAGGTGCTGTGCCCGCCCGCGCCCACGATCGGGTGCTCGGCGCCGCGCTCCGCGCTGCGGATCGGGATGCGGGCCAGGTCCAGGCACATCAGCACGTTGGTGAAGACGAGCTCGGAGGACAGGTTGAACGCCACGACGTCGAACTCGTCGGCGCTGCGGTGGGTGTCGACCGAGAAGAGGGGGATGTCCTCGCGCCGCATGACCTCCTCGAGGTCGGTCCACGGGGCGTAGGACCGCTCGGCGACGGCGTCGGGTCGCTCGTTCAGGATCTCGTAGAGGATCTGCAGGCCCTGGTTGGGCAGCCCGATCTCGTAGGTGTCGGGGTACACCAGCAGCCACCCGACCCGGTGGGGGGCGGGTGCCGGGACCTCGGCGCCGAGCTCGCAGCCGATGTAGCGGGCAGGCTTCTGGACCGAGGCGAGGTGCGGCTCGAGGCGAGCCCAGACGTCGGCCATGGTCCGACCAGGGTACCGGACGACCCTCGCCGCCCTGACATCCCCTCAGAGCCCCCGACGTTCGGGACATCCCGGTACCGGATCGGTACCCCCACGTCCCGAGCTCGGGAGGGGTCAGCTGAAGCGGCGCATGTGGACGTTGAGGACGAGGCCCATGGCGATGAACGCGGTCAGGGTGCTGGAGCCGCCGTAGCTCATGAACGGGAGCGGGATGCCGGTGATCGGCATGATGCCCATCGTCATCCCGACGTTCTCGAACACCTGGAACACGAACATCGACAGGATCCCCACGCAGATGAGCGTGCCCAGCGGGTCGCGCGACAGCTGCGCGGTGCGCCAGATCCGCCAGGCGATGACGGCCAGCAGCAGGAGGAGCGTCCCCGCTCCGGCGAAGCCGAGCTCCTCCCCCACGGCCGTGAAGATGAAGTCCGTGTGCTGCTCCGGGACGATGTCGAGCCGGGTCTGGGTGCCCTCGAACAGGCCGGCTCCGAAGAGGGAGCCGGACCCGATGGCGACCTTCGCCTGGTCGAGGTTGTAGGCCGAGTCCCGCGCCTCGCAGTCCTGGTTCTGGGTTTCGAGGAAGGACGTGAGGCGGCACTGCTGGTAGGTCTCGAGCATGCCCGAGTTGAGGACGATCACGACCCCGAACAGCCCGGCCACCGTGAGCGCGGCGATGTGGCGGACGCGCACCCCACCGATGAGGAACATCCCCATCCCGACGGCCACGAACACCAAGGTCGTCCCGAGGTCCGGCTGCAGCATGATCAGCGCCATCGGCACCCCGGCGATGCCGAGCAGCACGCCGAGTCGCCGGGCGTCGATGTCCTGGTTGAAGTGGGTCATCGCCGACGCCAGCGCCACGATCACCACCACCTTGGCCAGCTCGGACGGCTGGAGCTGGAACGGCCCGAGCTGGAACCAGGCCTGCGCCCCCTTGCGCTCGCTGCCGAGGCCGGTGACGACCATGAGGAGCAGGAGCAGCACGCCGCCGTAGGCCAGCGGCGCCAGGTCCCGGTACCGGCGGTAGTCGAAGAACGCCGTGACGATCATGGCTCCGAAGCCGATGGCCACGAAGAGCAGCTGCCTCGTGAGGAACGAGGTGTCGAAGTCGGACGGGTCGCGGCCCCGGGTGGCGCTGAAGATCATCAGGCAGCCGAGTGCGGAGACGGCGGCGACGGCGCCGAGGAGGGCGAAGTCCATGTGCCGCCACGGCGCCGCGGGGTTGCGCGACGTTCGACCGAGCGCGCCCGGGGCGACGCGGGTGCGGGTGGAGAAGGTGGTGGTCACCGCTGGCCTCCGCCGGGGACGCGACGCGTCGGGAGGAGCGCCATCAGTCGGTGACCTCCCCGCCCTCGGGCACGGCGTCGCCGAGGTCGCTGAGGTTCCCCCCGGTGGGGGCTGCGGGCAGCTCGACGGCCCCGGAGAGGACGTCGAAGAGCCGTCGGGCCACCGGTGCCGCCACCGAGCCGCCGTAGCCCGACTCCTCGAGGAGCACCGACACCGCGTACTGGGGGGCGCCGGCGGGCCCGATGGCGCCGAACACCGCGGTGGGCGCCTTGTTGGCGACCTGAGCGGTGCCGGTCTTGGCTGCCACCGGGTACTGGTCGCTCGGGAAGCCGGCGAAGGCGCCGGTGGCGGTGCCCCCCTCCTGGGTGGTCACCCCGACCAGGCCGTCGACGATCGCCTGCTGCCACCCGGGCTGGATCTCCAGCGTGTGGCGCACCACCGGCTCGAGCGTGCGCTTCACCTCGCCGGTGACGCCGTCGCGCACCTCGCTCACCACCTGCGGCTGCATGAGCTGGCCGCCGTTGCCGACGGCGGCATAGGCGACCGCCAGCTGCAGCGGGGTGACGAGGACGTCGCCCTGCCCGATCGACATGTTGACGTTGTCACCGGTGCGCCAGGTGTCCTCCACGCAGGCCGCCTCTTCGCAGAACTCCTTCTTCCAGGTGGGCGAGGGGATCCGGCCCGCCTGCTCCCCCGGGAGGTCGATCCCGGTCTTGGCGTAGAAGCCCCACTCCTCGAGCAGCTCGCGGAACCGCTCGGGGCCGCCCAGCGCGTCCTGCTCGACCCAGAAGCGGGCACCGAGGTTGTAGTAGTAGAAGTCCGACGACACCGTGAGGGACCGGCGGAGGTCGACGCGCCCGTAGGCCTTGCCGCCGTCGTTGCTGAAGAAGCAGGAGTCGCCCCGGCAGCCCGGCACCTCGAAGCGGCCGGTGTCGTTGACGGTGGACTCGGGCGTGACCAGGCCGGCGGTGAGCGCCGCCCAGGCCGTGAAGGGCTTGAACGTGGAGCCGGGCGCGTACTGGCCCTGCAACGCCCAGTTGTTGAGCGGGTAGTGGTTGGCCGGGTCGCTCAGCTCGGCCCACTCCATCTCGCTGATGCCGTCGACGAAGCGGGTGGGGTCGTAGCTCGGGAGGGAGGCCATCGCCACCACCCCTCCCGTGTTCGGGTCGAGCACCACGGTGGAGCCGACCTTGCCGACGTTGGGCAGGTCGCCGCTGCGTGGGGGGCGCTCGGCGGCCCGGTTGAGGGCGGTCTGCAGCGCCTGCTCCGCCTGGGCCTGCACGTCGATGTCGAGGTTCAGGACGATGTCGTCGCCCGGCACGGGCGCGGTGGTGCCCTCGGGGATCACCCGGATGGTGTTGCCCTCGGTGTCGACCTCGAGCAGCGTCACGCCCGGGGTGCCGCGCAGGTCGGCCTCGTACATGCGCTCGACGCCCGCCTTCCCGATGGCGTCGTTGAGCGTGTAGGGCTTGCGGGTGTCCTCGGGGACGGCCTCGAGCTCCTCCTTCGTGACCTTTCCGGTGTAGCCCAGGACGTGGGCCGCCAGCGGGCCGTAGGGGTAGCGCCGAACGGCGACGCGCTCGGCGGCCACCGAGGGCAGCTCGGCGCGGCGCTCGTCGATCCAGATCTTGAGGTCCTCGGGCACGTCGCTGGCGACCGGCACCGGCACGTACGGGCTGTAGCGCTGGTCGGCGATGCGCTCCTCCAGCTCGGCCACCGTGGTGGGCTTGCTGGTCTCGGAGAGGCCCTCGGCGAGGCGGGTGAGGACCGCCGTTCGCTCCTCGTCGTCGAGCTCCTTCAGCACCGTGCGGTCGATGGTGACCTGGATCGAGACCCGGTTGTCGACGAGCACCCGGCCCTTGGCGTCGAGGATCCGGCCTCGCGGCGCCTCCACCGGCACCTCCCGCACGCGGTTGGCCTCGGCCACCACCTCGTACTCCTCGTTCGACATCACCTGCAGGTACCAGAGGCGGGTGAACAGGGCCGCGAACATGGCGAACACGACGATGCCGAGGATCGAGAGGCGGAGGCGGGGGTTGTCGGCGTTCATCGCATGATGGCCCGGGCGCGCACGCTGCCGGCGGTGTCGGTGGCCCAGCGGACAGCCCGCAGCACGAGGGGCGCCGCCAGCGCGTTGAGGACCGAGACCACCAGTGCGATCCGCAGCAGCGATGGGTGCAGGAGGTCCTGCCCGACGATCGTGCCGAACACGCCGTAGAGGATGACACCCGCGGCGCTGCCGATGACCGCGGTGGCCATCGGGATCCAGCTCGCCGCCCGCAGCACCGTGTCCTGCAACGAGCCGATGACGTAGGCGACGATCACGTAGGTGAGCGCCGAGAGCCCGAACGGGCTCTGCAGCATGAGGTCGAAGGCGATGCCGGCGGCGAAGGCCACCGATGCCCCCCGGTCCGGTCCGGCGGCGAGTCCGGCCATGACGGCGACGAGCAGCATGAGGTCGCCCTGCACGCCGAAGACCTCGATGCGCGCGGCGACGGCCAGCTGGACGATGAGGGCGACGGCGAGCAGGAAGGACACCCGGGCCGCCACCACGAAGGGCCCGGCCGGGGTCATCCGCCGGGCTCCCAGAGCAGCACGGTGACGAAGGCCAGGCGCCTGGTGTCGGCCAGCGGCTCGACGACCAGGTCGACGGTGAGCCCGCCGCTGCCGGGCTGGGAGCCGACCACCGTGCCGACCGGGATGAACCCGGGGAAGGCGCTGCGGTCGGACCCGCTGGTGGTGAGCGCCGCCCCCTCGTCCACCTCGGTGCCGGCCTCGAGGCCGGTGTCGACGACGAGCGGGTCGCCTTCGCCGGTGCCCTCCGCCGTGCCCGTGACACCGGACTCCACCAGCCTCACGCCCACCGCGAACTCGGGGTCCGTGATGAGCATCACGTGCGAGCGCTGGCCGGTCACCTGCACGAGCTTGCCGAGGAGGCCGGCGCCGGTCACCACCGGCATGCCCTCCTTCAGGCCGTGGTCGCTGCCCTTGTCGATCTCCACGGCCCGGGAGAAGTTGGACCCGGGCCCGGCGATGACGCGGGCGGTGGCGGTGGGGATGTCGCCCACCCACTCGATCTCGAACTGCTCGAGCAGGACCTCGAGCTGCTCGGCGGCGTCTGCGTCGCGCACGCGCTCGCCCCGCATCTCGTCGATCAGGGCTCGCAGCTCCTCGTTCTCCTGCTCGAGGTCGTCGTAGCCGGTCACGCCGCTCCAGGCGTCGGCGAAGGGATCGGTGACCGTCTCCGCGACGCCCCGGAGCGGGGAGAACACCGACGCCGCGACCTCGCGGGCCCCGGAGACCACCGCCGAGTCGCGGAAGTCGAGCGTGAGGACCGTGATCGAGGTGAGCACGAGGAGCGCGATCGTGAGCCGCGAGCGGCCGGTGCGCCGGGACAGGGCCACGTACGAGCGGCGCGTCAGTGGGTGGCCGACGAGGAGAACAGCACGCCCTTGAGGGCCTCGAACTCCTCCAGCGACTGGCCGGACCCGATGGCCACCGCATGGAGCGGATCGGGGGCGATCACGATGGGCATGCCGGTCTCGTGGTGGAGGCGGGCCTGCAGACCGTGGAGCAGCGCCCCGCCGCCGGCCAGCATGATGCCCTTCTCCATGATGTCCGCGGCCAGCTCCGGCGGCGTCTTGTCGAGGGTGACCTTCACGGCGTCGCAGATCGCGGAGACCGGCTCCTCCATGGCCTCCCGGATCTCCTCGGTGCTGGTGACGATCGTCTTCGGCAGGCCGGTAACGAGATCTCGGCCGCGGATCTCGGCGTGGAGCTCCTCCTCGAGCGGCCAGGCCGACCCGAGCGCGATCTTGACCTCTTCGGCGGTGCGGTCGCCGACGGCGAGGGAGTACTCCTTCTTGATGAACTGGACGATAGCGTCGTCCAGCTCGTCGCCGCCCACCCGCACGGACTGGCTGGCCACGATGCCGCCCAGGGAGATGACGGCCACCTCGGTGGTGCCGCCCCCGATGTCCACGATCATGTTGCCGGTCGGCTCCTGCACGGGCAGCCCGGCGCCGATGGCCGCGGCCATGGGCTCCTCGATGATGTAGGCCGGCTTGCGGGCACCGGCGTACTCGGCCGCCTCCTGGACGGCCCGCTGCTCGACCCCGGTGATGCCGGAGGGGACGCAGATGACCATGCGGGGCTTGCTCCAGCGGCGGTTGTTCACCTTCTGGATGAAGTAGCGGAGCATCTTCTCGCAGATCTCGAAGTCCGCGATGACGCCGTCCTTGAGGGGCCGGATGGCCTGGATGTGCGACGGGGTGCGGCCGATCATGCGCTTGGCCTCGACGCCGACGGCCAGCGGCCGGCCGTCGCGGACGTTCACCGCCACCACCGACGGCTCGTTGAGGACGATCCCCCGCCCGCGCACGTACACCACGGTGTTGGCCGTGCCCAGGTCGACCGCCATGTCGCGGCCCATGATCGAAGAGAGGACGTTCTCGGACATCGCGGCAAGGCCTCCGCTCGCTGCCTCCGGCGTAGAGGGGCAGCCTACTCGTGCAGGTCCGGAGCGCCTAGGGGCGGGTCAACGCCCCGATCGGATCCGGTGGTGTGCGGACCAGCCTACGGCTCGTAACCGGAACGCAACAATCCGGGGTCGATCGGGCGGTGTGGCGTGGGGCACGGAACCGCGCAACGGTGCCGCCGACCGCGAGGCCAGCGGCACCGTCGCGCCATGAGGTCAGGTCGGGCTACTCGACCGTGAGCTCCTGCAGCATCCCCTGCGTGAAGTGGGGCGGGCCGTCCTCGGCACCGCCGACCGGGATGAAGCAGAGCATCGCGTACTCGCCAGGGCTCAGCTCGGCGAAGGTGCTCGACGAGCCGCCCGGCGGGGCGAACGTGGCCCCGGCGAACTCGACCATCGACTCCGACTCCTCCTCGGGCAGCTCCACCAGCTCCTCCCAGGAGAGCTGCACCCCGGCCGCCTTCTTCACGAGGATCATCTCGTGCTCCTCCGAGTCGCTCTCGTTGACGAACTCGAACGCGACCGTCCCGGCGGGGACCGTGGCCGGCACCCCCTCGAAGGCGTAGTCGACGCCGGTCACCTCGATCGACTCGAAGCCGCAGGCGTCCACGGCCTGACCGGCCATCTCGGTGTAGGTCATGAAGGTGTCGTCGCTGTTGAACGGCTCCGAGTCGCCCTCCAGCAGGGCCTGGACAGACTCGTTCAGCTCGGCCGCGGTGTCGGCCAGCTCCTCGGGGGCGTTGTCGGCCACCGTCTGGAAGACCGGAGCGATCTCTTCGCCCGCCGCCTTGATCTCCTCTTCGGAGGAGCCCTCGTGGAGCTCCAGGTTGACCGCCATGGAGTTGAACTCGACCAGCGCGTCGCAGAAGGCCGCGTTGTCGCCTCCGGCGGCCGTGCCGCCGTCGTCGGCCGCCGCTCCCTCCTCGTCGGTGTCGTCCTCGTCGTCGCCGCAGGCGGCGAGGCCCAGTGCCAGCACCGCCGCCGCCGCGATGGCCGTGCCTCTCCTCATCCGTGGTCCCATGTCTCTGGTGTCTCCTCCTGGCCGTCGACCCGGTCCGGGCCGATCGTCTGCCCTCGGTGCTCCTCGGTGCGGACCTCCAGCAGCCTCAGCAGCTCCAGCCAGCCCGAGAACGGGACCGGTGGCTCCCCAGCGACAGCCACCCGACCCGAGACCCGGCCCTCGTCGTCGCTCGCGAGGTCGAGGAGGATCCGCACCGCCCTCCACGATCCGCCGGCGGGGTCCCCCCTCGCATCGGGGGAACCCCCGACACCGGGCGGTTCAGGGGTCGACCGGGTGGGCGCGGGCCAGCTCGGTGCGGGAGCGGACCCCGAGCTTGGCGTAGATGCGGCTCAGGTGGTGCTCGACCGTCTTCGCGCTGACGATCAGCTCCTCCCCCACCTCCCGGTTGGTCAGGCCCGTCGCCACCAGCCGGGCGACGGCCTGCTCCGTCGGGGTGAGCTCGGCGCCCGTCCTGGCGGGGGACCGTCGCGGGCGCAACCCCGCCGTCTCGAGCTCGCGCGCGGCACGTTCGGCCCACGGGACCGCCCCGAGCCCCTCGAACGCGGCGCCCGCCCGCCGGAGCTGCTCGGCCGCCAGGCGACGGTGGCCGGCTCGTCGCGCCGCCCGACCGATCGCCAGCTGCAGCCGAGCGCCCACATAGGGGCCTGCGACTCCGGCGAGAGGCTCCGCCCGTCCCGCGAGGTCGGCGAGCGACCCCTCCGACGACGCCAGCGCGGCCCGGGCGCGGAGGTGGTCGGCCGCGACCAGCGGCGTCGTCGCCCGCACCTGCAGCTCCTCGGCCACCGCGGCCGCGTCCTCCATCCGGCCCTTCGCCACCAGCGCCTCGGCGTAGGTGGCCCGCCACGGGGCGATGCGCTCGTCGATGGGCTGACCGGCGAGCGCATCCCCCAGCGCGACCACCCGGTCCAGGTCGTTGGCGCAGGCCGCCACCTCGACGGCGCTCACCTGTGTGAGCACCGCGCTGACCCCACCCAGCTCGCGCGAGGCGCTCTCGGCCCGATCGAGGTGGTAGGCGGCGGCGGGGTGCCCCCGCGCGGCGAGCGGTCGGGCGGCGGTCGCATGGGGGATGGCCGCCATCCAGCGCTGGTCGGTGTCGTCGATCACCGACGCCGCCGTCTCGGCCAGCGCCACCGCGTCGTCCCAGCGTCCCTGGCGGTAGCGGACCTCGGCCAGGTAGAAACGGGCCGTCTCCCGTCCCACGAAGGATCCGTGGCTTCCCATCCGGAGGCTTCGCTCGAAGTCGGCGGCAGCGTCGTCCAGGTGGTGGCTCCACAGGCGGAGGAGGCCCCGGCCGCTCAGGGCGTCGGCCGCGGCCGGGCCGGGGACCCACGAGACCGCAGCGCAGAGGCGGTCGAGCTCCGCCAACCCCTCCCCGTACCGACCGCTCAGCGCGCTCGCCCCGGCCAGCAGGTGCGCGGTGCTGCCCCGGGCCGCTTCGAGCGGATCGAGGTCGATCGCGTGCCGGGCCCACCGGAGCCCCGCGTCGCCGTCGGCACGGTCCACCGCGAGGACCGCCGCTGCCGCGGCGACCGCGGCTGCGGTGCGTCGTGCCCCAGCGTCGAGGTCGGGGAGCCCGGCCTCGGAGCCGGCCTCGGCCACCAGGGCGTCCCAGGCCGCCTGGAGGTGGGCCCGGGCCTCGCGGCGGGGACCCAGCACGTAGGCCAGCCGCCCGGCCACGTGGTGGTGGCGGGGGCCTGACGGGTCCGGCTCGAGGCGATCGCGGAGCTCGGCCGCCTGATCGAGCTGGCCGGCGTCGAGGTACTGGTCGATGGCGTCGAGGACGGATGTGGCGCGTGCGGCCCGATCGGGGGCCACCGGCACCGCCATGCGGGACAGCAGGGCGGCGGTGGCGGGCCGGCCACCCGCGCCCTCGGCTGCGGCGGCCGCAGCGGCCTCGCCCCACAGCTGCCGATCGGGGCCAGAGGCGGCCGAGAGGCGGTGTCGAAGCGCAGGGAGGCCGGTGAGCGCCGCCGCCGCCGCCCGGTGGAGCTCGGTCCGCCGCTCTTGGGAGAGGTCCCCCAGCAGTACGGCGCGGACGAGGGGGTGGGCGGTGGTGACGCGTCGATCGAGCCCGTCGGGGCCGGGCACGACCACGAGCAGGCCCCGCTCGACCCCCGCGTCGACGGCGGCGAGGACCTCGTCGACGCCGGTGACCCGGGCGAGCAACGCCGGGGCGACCGGCTCCTCGAGGACGGCGGCTGCCATCACGACCGCCTCCACGGACGGTCCCGCCCCCGCCAGCCGGCTGAGGACGAGGGTGCCGAAGGACCGGGGGGCGGGAAGCTCCCCCTCGACGAGGAGCGCGCCAGGGGGCAGCTCCTCGAGCAGGGTCCGGAGGTGCAGGGGGACTCCCCCGGTGTGCGACCGGAGCCGTTCCGCGGCGGCGGCGCTGATCGGTCGGCCGGTGTGCTCGACGGCGACCCGGCGCACGTCGTCGCGACCGAGGGGCGCCAACGGCAAGCGCACGCCCTCGTCGTCCACGAGGCGCACCAGCGCCGCGGGCAGGCGATGCTCCTCCCCGGCCCGGCACGCCACCACGAGCGCCGCCGGGTCGCGGCGGAGCCGGCGCGCCGCGAACGTCAAAGCGAGGAGCGACGGGGAGTCGGCCCAGTGGGCGTCGTCCACGACGACCACGAGCGGTCCCGCCGCCGCGAGGTCGAGCCGGTCGACGAGCGACACCATCGCGGCGCCCATCGCCAGCGGGTCGGCAGTCATCGCGGCCCGGAGGCTGATCCGGTCGTCCTCCCGGAGCGGGGACGACCGGATCAGCTGGTCGGTGATCCCGTGGGCGACATGCGCCTCGCTGTCGGCGCCGCTGGCCCACAGCACGGTGGCCTCGACGTCGGTGAGCGCGGCTCGGAGGAGAGAGGTCTTGCCGATGCCGGCGGCGCCGGTGACGAGGGCCACGCCGCGCCGCCCGGCCCGGGCGTCGGCCACCACGGCCGCCAGGGCAGCCAGAGCGGGGTCGCGGCCCGGGAGAGCCTCCGTTCGTCCCAGTCCGAACGCGTTCATCTCCGGCCGTTCTTAACCGACCGGGAGGGTTCTCAGCCGACCTGGGGCCGGCCGGCGGGCGCGCGGCGCTACCGCGCTGGGAACCAGAGGCCGATCTCGCGGGCTGCGGACTCGTGGCTGTCGGAGGCGTGGACGAGGTTCTCGGTGGTGACGGTGGCGAAGTCGCCCCGGATGGTTCCGGGCTCGGCGTCGTCGACCTTGGTGGCACCGACCAGCTTGCGGACCAGCGCGTAGGTGTTGTCGGCCGGGCCCTCCACGACCATCGCGAACGCGGGGGAACGGGTGAGGAAGGCCACCAGCTCGCCGAAGAACGGCTTGTCGGCGTGCTCCGCGTAGTGCTCCTCGGCCAGGCGCCGGTCGACGCTCCGCAGCTCGGCGGCCACCAGGGTGAGGCCCTTGCGCTCGATGCGGGCGATGATCTCGCCGACGAGGCCCCGCTCGACGGCGTCGGGCTTGGCCATGACGAAGGTGCGGTTCATGGCCGGGACGCTAGGCAAGCGACCGCGGGGCCCGGAAATCCCCCGGCCGAGCGGTCAGGCGAGCAGGCCGAGGCGGCGAGCGGCCGCACGTGCCGCGCCGACGGTGTACAGGCTGCCGGTGACCAGCACGGCGTCGTCGTCGGGGGCGAGCTCGAGCGCGGCGGCGAGCGCGTCGCCCACGTCCGGCACGACGCGCGCCGTCCCCCCGAGCCCGCGCACGATGGCGGCCAGCTCGACGGCGGGCACCGCCCGCGGCGAGTCGGGGGCGCAGCAGACCACCTCGGCCGCCTGGTCGGCTCCGAGGATGCGGAGGAGCTCCTCGGGGTCCCGGCCGGTGAGGGTGCCGACCACGAGCCGGAGCTGGCCGGCGACGGCGAAGTCCTCCGTCAAGGTGGCGATCGTGGCCCGAGCGCCGTCGGGGTTGTGGGCGCCGTCGAGGATGAGGAGCGGGTCGTGGCGCAGCACCTCGAATCGGCCCGGGTTCTCCACGGCCCCGAAGGCCTCCCGCACGATGGCGTCGTCGATGGGGCGCCCGAAGAACGCCTCGGCGGCGGCCAGCGCCACCGCCGCGTTGTCGCCCTGGTGCTCGCCGTGGAGCGGCAGGAACACGTCGTCGTAGGCGCCGCCGGGGGTGCGCAGCGACACGAGGCGCCCGCCGACCGCGAGGCGGTTGTCCACGCAGCCGAAGTCGCGGTCGCGGTACCAGCGCACCTCGGCCGGCGTGGCCTCGAACACGGGTCGCAGGTCGCTCGACGCCTCCCCCACCACGAACGTGGACCCGGGCTTCACGATGCCCGCCTTCTCCTCGGCGATGCGCTCCCGCCACCCGTCGGCACCGTCGGTGTGGTCCCGTCCGACGTTGGTGAGCACGGCCACCAGCCCGTCGACGACGTTGGTGGCGTCCCACCGCCCGAGCAGGCCGACCTCCACGACGGCGGCGGCGACGGCCTCGTCGGCGAACCAGCGGTAGGCGGCGGCGGTGAGCAGCTCGAAGTACGAGGGGCGGTGCGAGAGCAGCGGCTCGAGGCCGGCGAGGTCGGACAGGACGGCGGCGAGCTGCTCGTCGCTGATCGGCTCGCCGTTGCGGGAGATCCGCTCGTTGATCCGCTCGAGGTGGGGGCTGAGGTAGGTGCCGACGGGCAGGTCGTGGCCGCCCAGGAGGCGGGTGACCATCCTGGCCACCGAGCCCTTGCCGTTGGTGCCGGTGACGTGGACGGCGGGCTGGGCGTGCTGCGGGTCGCCGAGCACCCGGCACAGCTCGCGCATGTCGTCGAGCTTCAGGCCCTCGACGCGCCCGGCCACCGCCGGGGAGGACTCGAGGTCGATGTGCTGGCCCAGCCAGGCCAGCGCGTCGTCGAGGTTCAGGACGCGGCCCGGCGGGGGCGCTGCTGCCGCGGCGCCTCGTCGCGTGGGACGAGCGTGGGGTTGACCTTGTCGAGCACGACGGTGCGGTCGATCACGCACTTCTCGACGTCGGTGCGCGAGGGCAGGTCGTACATGACGTTCAGCAGGACCTCTTCGAGGATGGCCCGCAGGCCACGGGCGCCGGTGCCCCGCAGGAGGGCCTGGTCGGCCACCGCCTCGAGGGCGTCGTCGGTGAACTCGAGCTCGACGTCCTCGAGCTCGAAGAACTTCCGGAACTGCTTCACCAGCGCGTTCTTGGGCTCGGCCAGGATCCGTACCAGGGCCTCCTGGTCCAGCGGCGACACGGCGCCGATGACGGGGAGTCGGCCGATGAACTCCGGGATGAGCCCGAACTTGAGGAGGTCCTCGGGCAGGACGTGGGAGAGCACGGAGCCCTCCTCCCGCTCGTCGAAGCGGCGGATGTCCGAGGTGAAGCCCACGCCGTTGCTGCCGAGGCGGCCCTCGATGATCTTCTCGATGCCGGCGAAGGCACCGCCGCAGATGAACAGCACGTTGGTGGTGTCGATCTGGATGAACTCCTGGTGGGGGTGCTTGCGGCCCCCCTGTGGCGGCACCGAGGCGGTGGTGCCCTCCAGGATCTTGAGCAGCGCCTGCTGCACGCCCTCGCCCGACACGTCGCGGGTGATCGACGGGTTCTCGCTCTTGCGGGCGATCTTGTCGATCTCATCGATGTAGATGATCCCGGTCTCGGCCTTCTTGACGTCGTAGTCCGCCGCCTGGATGAGCTTCAGCAGGATGTTCTCGACGTCTTCGCCGACGTAGCCGGCCTCGGTGAGGGCGGTGGCATCCGCGATCGCGAACGGCACGTTCAGCATCCGGGCGAGCGTCCGGGCGAGGAGGGTCTTGCCGCACCCGGTGGGGCCGAGCAGGAGGATGTTCGACTTGGCCAGCTCCACCTCGTCGTGGTGGTTGGCGCCGAACTGGACCCGCTTGTAGTGGTTGTAGACGGCGACCGACAGGATCTTCTTCGCCTGGTCCTGGCCGATGATGTAGTCGTTCAGGAACTCGTAGATCTCACGGGGCTTGGGCAGCTCGTCGAAGTGCATCTCCGAGGTCTCGGAGAGCTCCTCCTCGATGATCTCGTTGCACAGGTCGATGCACTCGTCGCAGATGTAGACGCCCGGGCCTGCGATGAGCTTCTTGACCTGCTTCTGCGACTTGCCGCAGAACGAGCACTTCAGCAGCTCGCCGCCGTCTCCGAACTTGGCCACGTCGTCGACCCCCGATGCCTTCCGTGGTTCCTAGCTGGCCCGCGTGATCGGACCGGTGTTGTCGGCCAGCGTACGGGCCGTGATGACCTCGTCGATGATGCCGTACTCGAGCGCCTCGGCCGCGGACATCACGAAGTCCCGCTCGGTGTCGGTGTGGATCTTCTCGGCCGACTGCCCGGTGTGGTGGGCGAGGAGCTCGTCGAGCTGCGTGCGCATCCGCAGGATCTCCTTGGCCGCCAGCTCGACGTCGGTGGCCTGGCCCCCCGCCTGGCCCCACGGCTGGTGGAGGAGGACCCGGGCGTGGGGCAGGGCGAGGCGCTTGCCCTTGGTGCCGGCGGCCAGGAGGACCGCGGCCGCCGAAGCCGCCTGCCCGAAGCAGATGGTGGAGATGTCGGGCTTCACGAAGCTCATCGTGTCGTAGATGGCGAAGAGCGCCGTGATGTCGCCGCCGGGGCTGTTGATGTAGATGTTGATGTCCCGGTCCGCGTTCTCGGACTCGAGGTGGAGGAGCTGGGCGCAGATGAGGTTGGCGATCGTGTCGTCGATCGGTGTGCCCAGGAAGATGATGTTCTCCTTGAGCAGGCGGCTGTAGAGGTCGTACGCCCGCTCGCCCCGGTTGGTCGACTCGACCACCGTGGGCACGAGATAGCTCGTGATCACCTGCTCGTGCTGGCCGATCGCATCCATCACTCGTCGTCCGTCCCCTCGGAGGCCTCGACGGCCCCCTCGTCGTCGTGCTCGTCCTCGTCGACCGGTGCCTCGAGCTCGCTGCGGTCGATCGGGTTGCCCTCCTGGTCGAGCACCTCGACCCGCTCCAGGAGCCACTCCAGCGCCTTGCGCTTCCTGATGTCGGAGCGTACCGCCGAGAGCTGTCCGACGCGCTCGAACTGCGCCCGCACCTGCTCGGGGCTCTGCCCCACCCGCTCGGCCACGCCCTCCACCTCGGCGTCGAGGTCCTCCTCGGTGCACTCGATGCCCTCGGCGTCGGCCACCGCCCGCAGCGCCAGGTCCACCTTCACCCCGTTGGTGGCGGTGTCGCGCAGCTCCTGGCTGAACTGCTCCGGGTCGGCTCCGGTCATGGCGAGGTACTGCTCGAGCTGCATGCCCTGCGCCTGGAGCCGCAGGGCCAGGTCCTGCAGGCGGTCCTGCATCTCCTGGGCGATCATCGGCTCGGGGATCTCGTCGGTCACGAGCTCGGCGATGGCCTCGCCCACCTTCTCCCGCATCGACATCGCGGCCTGGGCCCTGCGGACCCGCAGCATCCGGTCGCTCAGGCTGGCCCGCAGCTCGGCCAGGGTCTCGAACTCCGACGCCTCGGCGGCCCACTCGTCGGTGGCCTCGGGGAGCACCTTCTCCTTCACCTCTCGCACCGTCAGCTCGAAGCTGAGCTGGCGCTCCTCGTCCGGGTCCGGGTGGGTGGCGTCGAAGGTGAGCGTGTCACCCGCCTTGGCGCCCACGAGGTGCTCGTCCACCTCCGGGGTGATCGCACCGGAGCCGACGGTGTAGCTGTACTCCTCGGCGGTGAGGCCGGACTGCGGCTCGCCGTCGAGGGTGCCGGCGATGTCGATGGTGACGGTGTCGCCCTCCTGCGCGGGGCGGTCGACGTCGACGAGGGAGCTGTCGAGCTCGCGCATCCGGTCGATCTGGGCGTCGACGGCGTCGTCGTCCACCTGGGGCCGGTCGATGGTGACCTTGAGCGTGTCGTAGCCCGGGACCTGGACGCTGGGCCGGATCTCGACGACGGCCTCGAAGGCGACGTCGCCGTCCTCCTGGCCGCCGGTGATGTCGATCTCGGGCGGAGCGATGACGTCCACGTCGTGCTCGATGACGGCTGCCGTGTAGTACTCCGGGAGCGCGTCCTGGAGGGCCTGCTCACGCCCGGCCTGGGTGCCGAAGCGGGCCTCGAGGACCTTGCGGGGCGCCTTGCCCGGTCGGAACCCGGGGAGGCGGACCTCCTTGGCGATCTTCTTGAACGCCTGGTCCACGGCCTTGTCGAACTCACCCGCCTCGACCTCGATGGACAGCTTGACCTTGTTCCCCTCGAGGGGTTCGACGGTGGATCTCATAGGTGAGGGGCGAGTCTACCGGTGCCGGTGTGGGCTCCCGACACGCGATCGGGGGCTGGCCGCGCAGGTGGGGGCGGTACGCTCGCCGCCTCACGGGGAGTGGCGCAGCTGGTAGCGCACCTGCTTTGGGAGCAGGAGGTCGGGGGTTCAAATCCCCCCTCCCCGACTCGACCCGCCGGGTCCACCATCGGCTGTGGGCGGCGCGCGAACCTGGGGCAGCGGACCACCTGTTGGAGTACGACGCGCTCGGGCCGCTACCGTCGAACCCAACCCTGCGGGCGTAGCTCAACGGCTAGAGCCCCAGCCTTCCAAGCTGGTGGTGCGGGTTCGATTCCCGTCGCCCGCTCCAGATGTCACCCGAGGTCCGGCCCTGAGAACCCCCGAGAAGCTCATCCTGGGTGCCGCTGCCGTGCTCCTCGCGGCGGGCGCCGTGCTGGCCATCGCCCAGCCGGGCGACCTGGGTGACGACGACTCGACCGAGACGGCCGCCGAGACCACCACCACGGTGGAGCCCACCACCACGACCCAGGGCGACACCACCACCACCGAGGCGCCGTCCACCACCGAGGGGGACGACCCGGTCGTCACCACCGACGGCGACGGCTCCCCGAGCACCACCCTGGACCCCGCCGGGCAGCCCACCGGCACCACCGCTCCCGACGCGGGCGCCAGCACCAGCACCACGGTCGGCGGGAGCGGCATCGCGGGCGGCGGCACCCCAAGCGGCGGCGTCAGCGGCATCGCCGACACCGGCCACGAGTCCCTCCTCGGCGCCGGCCTCGCCCTCACCGCCCTCAGCCTGGCCCTCCGCCGCCTCCGCCCCGCCAGCTGGGAACAGCGCCTCCGGCACGACTCGAACGTGCGACCGTCGGATTAGAAGTCCGCTGCTCTGTCCATCTGAGCTACGGAGGCCCATCGAGAGGCTACGCATCTGGCGCCCTCCGTCCCCACATGCGGTTGGGGCGGGGGTGGGCTCAGGGCCTATGCTGACCGCTCCCATGGTGGCTGTAGCTCAGGTGGTTAGAGCGTCAGGTTGTGGCCCTGAAGGCCGGGGGTTCGAGTCCCCTCAGTCACCCCATGGCCTTCGTGGTCGGGTGCGACAGCGCCTAGACTGCGAAGTCCACCTGCCCCTCTAGCTCAATTGGTCAGAGCGTCGGACTCTTAATCCGCAGGTTCTGGGTTCGAGTCCCAGGGGGGGTACGGGAACCGGGCCAGGTACCCGGGCCGTGCGGCCCGGAGCCTGGCCTGGTGCGCGCTCGGGCTCAGCCCGGGGCGGCCTACGACCGGAGGTGGAGGCAGACGCGGGCGCCGTCGGGGTGGGGCTCGGCCCACGCTCGGCCGCCCATGCGCTCCACGAGGCTGCGGACCGTGGCCAGCCCCGTGCCGGTCCCGATGGACGCCCCGGCAGCCCGCCCCCGCACCCCCCGCACGAAGACCGACTCGAGCTCGTCGTCCTGGATCCCCTGGCCGTTGTCGGTCACGACGATGGTGCGGAAGCCGTCGGCCGCGTCCGACCGGCACGTGACGGTGACCTCGAGGTCTCGCTCGGGGTGCCGGTACCGAGCGGAGTTCTGCAGCAGGTTGGACAGCACCCGCATGAGGAGGCCGTGGTCGGCCCGCACCAGCACCGTCCCCACCGAGGAGACGTCGACGGCTCCGGCCGGCAGCCCGAGGTCGAGGGCCACCTGCTCCACCGCCGGGGCCAGGGCGATGGGCACCAGCTCGAGCTCGGCCTCGGTGGCCGCTCGGTGGAGCGCGTCGATGGCCTCGGAGATCCGCTCCTTGCCCCGGAGGGCGCGCTCGAGCCAGTCCCGGTGCTCGTCGCTCAGCTCGTCGGCGTGGTCTCGCAGGAGCCCGAGGAAGCCCTCGACGGCGGCCACCGGCTGGAGGAGGTCATGGGTGAGGGTGGAGGCGAACGATCCCAGCCGGTCGTTGATGGCGCTCAGGTCGCTGGCGTGCGCACCGAGCGCCGCGTGGGCTTCCTGCAGGGCGCGGGTCGCCGCCCGCTGCTCGGACACGTCTCGGCCCAGGCCCACGATCCCCACGACCCGCCCGTCGCGGTCCAGGACCGGCCCGAGGATGACATCGACCTCCCGTCGCCCGCCGTCAGCCGCGACAAGGGTGGCTTCGGGCCACCGCTCCACCCGACCCTGCATGGCGTGCCCGATGGCCCGTGCGAGCGCCATCTGACCGGGGGCGGACACGAGGCGCGAGAGCGGGGACCCGACCATGTCCTCGGCGGTCCACCCGAGCAGCTGCTCGGCGGCGCGGTTCCAGTGGGTGCAGCGGCCGGTGACGTCGGTGATCACGAGCGCGTCCGGCGAGGCCTCGATGACGCTTCGCAGCAGCGCCGCGTCCTCGCCGGAGCGCCGTTCGTCCTCGATGCTCCGCACCTGGCGGAGCAGGCGCGGCGCCTCACCCCGGGCCCGATGGTCGCCGGGGATGCCGCTGACCGTCACCTCGACCCAGCGCTCCGTCCCGTCCGCGGCGAGCACCCGCTGCTCCAGCCGATAGCTCGTGGTCTCCCCTCGCAGGAGGAGGTCGGCACCCGCGAGGTCCGCCTCGAGGTCGGCCGGGTGGACGACCTCCCAGCAGGCGCGCCCGGCCAGGTCCTCGAGAGGGTGCCCGAGGATGTCGGCCGCGGCAGGGTTGACCGCCACGTGCTGGCCGGTGCCGTCGACGAGCACCATGCCGATCGGCGTGGCCTCGAAGACCCCCTCGACGAAGCGCGCCGCGGCACCGGGGGTGGCGATGCCGGCCCAGATCTCCTGGTGCACCGGCAGGCGCCGGCCCAGCGACCGAGCGGCCTCGTCGCCCGCCACCCGCACCACCTCACCGAGGTCGGCCTGCGGGCGGGCGTAGAGCCAGCCCTGGGCACGCTCGCACCGGAGCGACCGCAGCATCTGCTCCTGCCCGGGGCGCTCCACCCCTTCGGCCACCACCTCGAGCCCGAGCGACCGGGCGAGGGAGATGACGCCCCGCACCAGTGCCGCCGCGGCCGGGTCGTGGTCCATCTGCGACACGAACGAGCGGTCGACCTTCAGCTCGCGGATCTGGTGCTCCTGGAGCATCACGAGCGACGTGGCGCCGGTACCGAAGTCGTCGACGGTGAGACGGACCCCAAGCGCGCGCAGGGCCCGCAGCAGGTCGGGAGAGGTCCCACCCAGGTCCCGCAGGGTGGCCTCGCCGAGCTCGACGGTCACCAGACCCGGGGCCAGCCCCACGTCGCTGATGACGCTGGCGAGGTGGTCGACCACGTCGGGCTGGACGAGCTGGGCGCGGGAGAGGTTCACCGACACCCGGAGGGGCGGCCGGTCGGGATGGAGGTCGTTCCAGGACGCCACGCGGGCGCAGGCCGTCTCGACCACGTGCCGGCCGATCGGCACGATCGCACCCGAGCGCTCGGCCAGCTCCAAGAAGACAGCGGCTTCGATCACCTGATCATCGGGGCACCACCGGGCCAGGGCCTCGACCCCGGTGACGGCCCCGTCGACCAGGCTGACGGTCGGGAGGTAGTGGACCTCGACCTCGCCCGCAGCAGCGGCCGCGGCGAGATCGTGGGTCAGGTCGTGGGTGGCAGCCCCCACCTCCGGCACGGTCGTCATCCCACCCTCCCGGTCGTCGCGGGCGACGCCGTCGGCCGGGCCGGCGCGATGAGCCCGAGCCGCATCGCCTCGGTCACCGCCCCCAGGCGGTCGTGGACGCCGAGCTTGAGCATGGCGCGGCTCACGTGGTTCCGCAGCGTGTTGTGGCTCATGCCGAGCCGCCCGGCTGCGGCCTGCGCCGTGACCCCCGCCGCCAGGGCCTCCAGCACCTCGATCTCCCGTTCGGACAGCTCGCTGCGACCTCGCCGCTCAGGCGGGCGGAGGAGGCGTCGAGCCACGTCGGCGGGCAGCAGCAGCTCCCCGGCCGCCACCCGGAGCACCGCCTCCACGATGCGCCCGACGGACTCCGTCTTCGAGATCACCCCGTGGGCTCCCGACTCCAGCGCTGCCTGGGATGACCGCTCGGTCGGCCACCCCGTCATCAGCAGCACCCGGGAGCCGGGCGAGACGGCGAGGAGCGAGCCGACGTGCTGGTCGACCTCTCCGTCGGGCAGGAGCCGGTCGGTCAGGATGACGTCGGGCTGGTGGGCCCGGACGGCGTCGCGACCGGCAGCCAGGGTGGCGGCGGTGCCGACCACCTGCGCCTTGCCCTCCACCGCCAGCGCGATCTGCAGCGCCGACGAGAGCAGCTCGTGGTCGTCGACGACCACCACCCGGCACGGCCCTCCGACCTCGCTCCCGTCCATTCCCATCACCCCTCCCATCAGATCCTCATCGCGATGATCGTCTCCGCCGAAGCGGATCTTTAGGTCAAACCCCCTGTTCTCCTACTCATTGGGTCAAACGACCTAGTGCAGCGACACCACGAGGACATGACCATCGGCGCCCCGACAAGGTGCGAAGGGCCCTGCGGGAGCGGACCTCCACCCGCCGACTAACTAGTCATGTCCGCTTCATCCCGATTTGGTCGACGGTCCCTGGTGCTCGGCGCCATCGCCGTGGCGCTGCAGGCGGCCGGCGTCGTCAGCGCCCTGGCCTACAACCCGGTCCCCGATGCCGGCCAACGACCTCCCGGGGCGTCTGCCCTGGCCGCCAGCGACCTCAAGGCCACGCCGCTCCGGGAGCCAGCCGAGACCACGACGACGACCTCGGCACCCGAGGAGGCCACGCCGCCCCCTCCGCCGGCACCCGCCCCGACGACCTCCACCCCGCCGGTCGCGCCGGCGACCACGGCCGCTCCGCCGCCGCCGACCCCCACCACCGGCGCCCCCCAGCCCACGACGACCGCCCCACCGCCCGCTCCGGCCCCGGCCCCCGCCCCGCCGCAGCGCTCGCCGCTCCAGCGGGTCCACGACACCTATCCGACGGTGGTCCCCTCCGCTTGGCGATCCGCCATAACGGTGCGCTTCGAGATCGTGAAGGGCAACGTGTCGTGGGCCGAGCCCAGCGGACGCATCCTGGTCAGCGAAGCCCACGCCAACGGCTCCGACAGGGTCCTGAAGACGGGACTCGCCCACGAGTTCGGCCACCTCATCGCCTTCAAGTACGGCTCCCGGGCCTACAACGGTGCCGCTCCGAGCGGCTGGCCCGAGTACAGCGACCGCCCCGAGGAGGCCTGGGCCGACTGCGTGACCACGGTGTTCACCGGAGTCTCCGCACCGCCCTACGGGTTGCCGCCCTGTGCGGGCGAGTCCCTCAGCTGGACCCGCTCGTATCTGGCCTCCGGCCCGCCCTGGTGAGCTTCAGCTCGGAGCCCCGGCCACGACCGGGGGGTTCTGCGAGGACACCACCCCGCCCGAGGCCTCCTCGGTGACCGCCAGGAGCCCCAGCGAGCCCGTGGCCTGGAACGGCACCACGGCGGTGTCGGGGCGGAACACCCCGAGGGAGATCAGTCCCCCCTCGGTCCGTCCCCACAGCTGGTAGGTCCGGCCCTCGGGCAGCTCCGGGAGGTCGTCGGCCATCAGGTAGCCGGTGCCGTCGGGGAGCAGCACCGCCACCACGGCGACCTCGCCGTCGGCGGACCGCAGCGTGGCGCGGGTGGCCCGCGCGTCGGCCAGCGCCGCTTCGGCGGCCTGCTCGAGGTCGGCGTCGACCAGGGCCGCCTCCATCTCGTCGAGCCGATCCTGCTGGTCGACGACGCGGAACCCGAGGACGGCTATCACGACCGCGGCGGCCGCACCGAACGCAGCCGCCGGGACCGCGGCGGCGCGCCGGCGGCGGCGGGCACGGTCGAACGGGACGACGCTCGCCGGCCCCGCGCCCGTGCGGGGCAGATCGAGGCGCATGGGCGGCGCCGGCTCCTCCAGGGACCCGGCGATCCGCTCCCACAGGCCCTCCGGGGCGGCGCCTCCGCTGTTGCCGAGGAGCGCGGCGACGTCCCGGTGCTCGGCCACCTCGGCTCGGCAGCGTGGGCACTCGATCAGGTGCGCCTCGACGGCCCGGGCCTCATCAGGATCGACCGCGTGGAGGGCGTAGGCCCCCAGCAGCTCGGCGATCTCGTCGTGCGTGCTCGGTTCGTTCACAGGTCACCTCCCAACCCAGCCCCCGCCAGCTCGACCCTCATGCGCTTCAGACCGGACCGGATCCTGCTCTTCACCGTGCCCTCCGGCTCCCCCAGCAGCTCCGCCGCCTCTCGGTAGGTGCGACCGCCGAAGTAGGCCAGGGCGATGGCCTGCCGCTCCCCCTCCGGCAGGGTGTGCAGCGCCTCCTTGACGCGCTCCGCGATCGCGAGGTCGACCACCTCGTGCTCCAGGTCATAGCCGCCCTCGGCGGTGCGGCGGACGTCGCGCTCCTCCCGCTGCCGACGGGAGGACTCCGAGCGCAGCAGGTCGACGGAGCGGCCGTGGCACTGGGCGAGGAGGTACGAGCGGAGCGACCCCCGGTCGGGATCGAACTTCTCCGGCTGGTTCCAGAGGCGCAGGAACACCTCCTGGACGATCTCCTCGGCCAGCGTGGCGTCGCGCAGCAGGCGGCGGGCCAGCGCGAACACGGCCCCCGCATGCCGGCGGTAGGCCTCGGCGAGGGCGGTCTGCTGATACCGGCTGATGGCGACGACGAGACCGGCGTCGCTGGCCGTGCTCAGCTCGAAGTCTTCCTTTCGGCCCATGGCAGGGCGTTCTCCGGAGCCGGTCCCAGCGTCGGATGAGGCGTCGTCGTCGGTCATCGGCGATCGAACCGTGTGACGACCTCCACGTGAGAGGTCTGGGGGAACAGGTCGACGAGGGTGGCGGACCGCAGCTCGTAGCCCGCCCCGGCCAGCAGGCGGGCGTCGCGACCCAGTGCTCCGGCGTCGCAGCTGACCAGGACGAGGCGCGGGGTCCGGGTGGCGACCACGGCCCCCACCCCGGCCTTCCCGAGGCCGGCACGGGGCGGGTCGGCCACCACGGCCGCGGCTCGTCGGCCCCGCCAGCGGGAGGCGTCGCCCCGGACGACCTTGGCGTCGAGGTCGGCCAGGTTGATCCGGGCGTCGGCCGCCGAGGACGGGCTGCTCTCGACGACGGTGACGGGCCCGGTGGCCAGGGTGGCGGCGAACAGCCCGACGCCGCCGTAGAGGTCGACGAGGTGGCCACCTCCGGCGAGGGCGTCCCCGAGGGCGGTGCGGGCCGCCTCGACGAGCGCCTCGGCACCGTCGGGCCGGGCCTGGAAGAACGAGCGGGCCGAGATGCGCCAGCGTCGACCGGCCAGCTCGTCGTGGTACCAGGCCCGGGTGCCGGCGAGCAGCTCGGCCGAGCCCACCACCCGCACCCCGGCGGGCACCTTGGCCTCGGCAGGGGCGCCGTCGACCACGACGAGGCGCTCGCCGGTGGCTGGCCCGGCCCGCAGGACCACCTCCCCGTCCGGGAACCGACCTTCCCGGACGAGCTCGTCGACCAGGGGGTGGGCCACGAGGCAGGGGCTCACCGGGACGAGGTGGCGGCTCCTCCGGTGACGGAGCGCGAACCCCCCGTCGAGACCCTGGCCTCGCAGGGTGGTGCGGTAACCGGTGGCGGTCAGCTCGGGCCCGAGGTCGACCTGCGCCTCGAGGTGGGCCTGCCGGCGGAGGGCGTCGACCACGACGTCGGCCTTGAGGGCCCGCTGTGCGGCCGGATCGACGTGCTGCCAGTCGCACCCGCCGCACCCGGCCGCCACGAACGGGCACGGGGGCCCGACCCGGTGGGGGGAGGGCACGAGCACGTCGACCAGCTGGGCTCGGGCGAAGTCCTTCCGGCTCTCGTGGACCTCAGCGGCAACCAGCTCGCCGGGGAGGGCGCCGACCACGAAGACGACCCTGCCGTCGGCGTCCCGGGCCAGCCCGTCGCCCCCGGCCACCACCGCCGAGACCTGGAGCTCCAGGGTCTCGGTCAGGGGCGGCGAGACAGGGTCCACGAGGGCAGCGTAGGTGCCGGGCGCCGGGGCCGGCCGTGCGAGGATGGGAGCGATGAGCGACCGCCCTGGATCCGACCGCCCCATCGAGATCGCCCCGTCGGTGCTTCCCGCCGACTTCGCCCGGCTCGGTGAGGAGGTGGCGGCCCTCGAGGAGGCGGGCGTCGACCGCATCCAGTGGGACGTCATGGACGGCCGGTTCGTGCCCAACCTCACCTTCGGCCCCGACGTGATCGCGGCCTGCCGGCCGCACGCCTCGATCCTCTTCGAGGCCCACCTCATGGTGGAGGAGCCCGACGAGCTCGCCTCGCGCTACGTCGACGCGGGATGCGAGCTCCTCATCGTCCACGCCGAGGCCACCCGCCACCTGCACCGCACCCTCGGGCACATCCGGTCGTTGGGCGGACGGGCCGGCGTCGCGCTCAACCCGTCGACACCTCCGGACGCGGTCGAGCACGTGCTCGACCTGTGCGACCTCGTCCTCGTGATGACGGTCAACCCGGGCTTCGGCGGCCAGGAGTACATCGCCACGATGGAGCCCAAGGTGGCGGCCGTGCGCCGACTGATCCAAGAGGGTGGGTACGACGTGGACCTCGAGGTGGACGGTGGCATCGGCCCGGCGACCATCCAGGGCGCTGCCACGGCCGGCGCAAACGTGCTGGTGGCCGGCTCGGCGCTCTACCGCGACCCCGAGGGCCTCGCCCACGCGGTGGCAGAGCTCCGCAGCCTCGCCGAGGCCACCCGGGCGTGAGCGGGCGCCGGGGGGCGGCGTGGCTCGTCACCGCCGTCGCGGCGGTCGCCCACCTCACCGGTTGCAGCGGGGACGACGAGGGCAGCGCCGAGGAGCTGTGCCGGGCGCTGAGGGAGCGGCCCTCGATCGCGAGCACCTTCGAGGGCTTCGACCCCACCGACGTGGACCAGGCCCTCGAGCAGCTCCGGAGCGCCCGGGTGACGCTGGGCGAGCTGAGAGACGCCGCCCCGTCCAAGGTGCGCGACGACCTGTCGGTGCAGATCGACTACGTCCAGGCCCTGGCCGAGGCCCTCGAGCCCCTCGTCGGCGCCGACGCGACCGAGATCGTGGCCGCGGTGCAGCGGGTCACCGCCGAGCACCCGGACGTGGAGGCGGCTGCGACCGAGCTGTCCAGCTTCAGCGCCTCAACCTGCAGCTGACGGAGATCAGCTGGCGACGTCCTCGCGGCGCTCGCGGACGTGGTCGATGATGCCGTACTCCCGGGCCTGCTCGGCGGTGAACCACCGGTCTCGCTCGGAGTCGGCCTGCACCTGCTCGACGGACTGGCCGGTGTGGTGCGCGATGCGCTCCGCCATCAGCCGCTTGATGTAGATGAGCTGCTCGGCCTGGATGGCGATGTCGCTGGCCTGGCCCCGCACCCCACCGGAGGGCTGGTGCATCATGATCCGGGCGTGGGGCAGGGCGTAGCGCTTGCCGGAGGCGCCGGCGCACAGGAGGAACTGGCCCATCGAGGCGGCCATGCCCATGCAGACGGTGGCGACGTCGGGCCGCACGAACTGCATCGTGTCGTAGATGGCCATGCCGGCCGACACGGACCCGCCAGGGCTGTTGATGTAGAGCCAGATGTCCTTGTCGGGGTCCTCGCCCTCGAGGAACAGCATCTGGGCGCAGATGATGTTGGCGATGTCGTCGTTGACGTCGGTCCCGAGGATGATGATCCGATCCTTCAGGAGCCGGTTGAAGATCTCCGAGGTGGGGTTGCCCATCGACTGCTGGGCGTGGGGCATCGGCGGCAGGTCGGTCGTCTGGGTCATCCCGACGGAGGCTAGCGGCGCCGAGCCGTTCCCCCGCACGGCCTACGCTTCCGGCGCGCCGACGTAGCCCAACCGGCAGAGGCACTTGGTTTAGGTCCAAGCCAGTGCGGGTTCGACTCCCGCCGTCGGCACCAGCTGCCTGGGAGGGCATGAGTAGCGTCCGGCCAATGAAGGTGCACGAGCTGCCCACGCCAGCGCTGCTGGTGGACGTCCGCGCGTTCGATCGGAACGTGGACCAGATGGCCCAGCGCTGGCCGGGTCGGTCGCTGCGGCCGCACGTGAAGGCGTTCAAGTCAACCGCGCTGGCGGGGCGCCTGGCCGAGGCCGGGCACAAGGGGTTCTGCTGCGCCACCGTCAAGGAGGTGGCGGGGATGGCGGCGGCGGGTCTGGGGGATGACCTGCTGCTGGCCAACGAGAGCCTGGACCTGCATCGCCTCACTCCGATCGTGGAGGCCGAGCGGGCCCGGATCACGGTGGCGGTCGACTCCGTCGAGACGATCGATGCCGCCGCCAGCGCCCGCATCCGAGAGGTGCTGATCGACGTGGAGGTGGGCCTCCCCCGCTGCGGTTGCGACCCGGCCGACGCCGGCCGCCTGGCTGAGCTGGCCCGCTCCAAGGGGATGGAGGTGCGTGGCGTGATGGGCTACGAGGGCCACCTGATGCGAGAGCCCGGCGACACGAAGGCCGACCTCGTGGAGCGGTCGATGGCCGTGCTCCGCGCGGCGCACCGGGAGGTCGGCGGAGACGTCGTGTCCGGAGGCGGCACCGGCACCTGGGACGTCAACACCTGGGTGACCGAGCTGCAGGCCGGTTCCTACTGCCTCATGGACACGGAGTACGTCCCGCACGCCCCCGGCTTCGAGAACGCCCTCTTCGCGCTGGGCACCGTGATCTCACGTTCGGCCAAGGGTTGGGCGGTGCTCGACACCGGGCTCAAGTGCTTCGGGATGGACCACGGCGACCCCACCGTCGTCGACGCGGGCGACTGCTGGTTCGTCTCCGACGAGCACCTCACCTTCGGGGTCCCGGAGGGCACGGAGGTGCGGGTGGGCGACAGGGTCAGGGTGGTGCCCGCCCACGTCGACCCGACGGTCAGCCAGCACGAGCGCCTCCACCTCGTCGACGGCGACGACGTGGTGGAGGTCTGGAAGGTCGACCTGCGCCACTGGTGACCTGGACGACGTCTGTGTGTGCTTCTGCGCCGTAGCGGCTCGAAACCGCTCACAGACGTTGTTCAGAGGTGCTCGGCGAGGGTGGTGAAGGCTCTGGCGCGGTGGCTGATGGCGTGCTTCTCGGCGGGGGTCATCTCGGCGAAGGTGCGACCGTCGCCCTCCTCTGGGACCACGATGGGGTCGTAGCCGAAGCCGCCGGTGCCCCGGGGGGCGTCGGCGACGTGGCCCTCGACCGTCCCCCGCACGACGACCTCGCGCCCGTCGGGCCACACCGCCGCAGCCGCGCACACGTAGCGGCACCCACGCCCCTCGGCGGGCACGCCATCGAGCTCGCGCAGGACGCGGGGGATCCAGTCGGCCTCCTCGGTCCAGCGGGCCGAGCGGACGCCGGGGGCGCCGTCGAGGTGGTCGATCTCGATGCCGGAGTCGTCGGCCACGGCCGGCTCGCCGGTGGCCGCGGCGAGGGCCCGGGCCTTGAGGAGGGCGTTGGCCTCGAAGGTCGTCCCCGTCTCCTCGACGTCGGGGTCCCGGGCCTCGACCTCGAAGCCGGGGCCGAGGATGGCCTGCACCTCCTCGACCTTGTGGGCGTTGCCGGTGGCCAGCCAGAGGCGGCTCATCGGGGAGCGGGCGGCTCGCTCACGACCTCCTGCTGGAGCGTGATGAGCTCGTTGATGCCCTTCTCGGCCAGGTCGAGGAGGGTGGTCAGCCCGTCGCGGGAGTAGGGCTCGCCCTCGGCGGTGCCCTGCACCTCGACGAAGCCGCCGAGCGAGGTCATGACGACGTTCATGTCGACCTCGGCCCGGGAGTCCTCCACGTAGGGGAGGTCGAGGACGGGCACGCCGTCGACGATGCCCACGGAGATGGCGGCGCAGAAGGCCGTGAGCGGGTGGGTCTTGATGATCTCGGCGCGGACGAGACGGCTCAGGGCGTCGTGGAGGGCGACGTAGCCGCCGCAGATCGAGGCCGTGCGGGTGCCGCCGTCGGCTTGGAGGACGTCGCAGTCCACGATCACCTGGCGCTCACCGAGCAGCTGCATGTCGCACACCGCCCGCAGGGACCGGCCGATGAGGCGCTGGATCTCCTGGGTGCGCCCGGAGGGCTTGCCGTCCTTCACCTCGCGCCGGATCCGCTCGGGTGACGAGCCCGGGAGCATCGAGTACTCGGCGGTGACCCAGCCCTTGCCCCGGCCCTTCATCCAGCGGGGGACGTCCTCGTCGACCGAGGCCGTGCACAGGACCCGGGTCTCCCCGAAGCTCACCAGGCAGGAGCCCTCGGCCATGCGGGTGAAGTCGCGCTCGAAGGTGATGGGGCGCAGCTCGTCGGCGGCCCGCCCGTCGGGCCGGGGGTGAGTCGTCGTCATGCTCGCATCCTCGCAGCCCGGCCCATGCTCGCGCGATCCGTCGGGTGCACGGCCAGAGCGGGTCAGGGCCAGGTCACGGCGTCGACGTCGTCCAGCTCGGGGCCGAGGAGCTGGCGGCCCAGGCGCTGGAACCAGGTGACGTCGCCGCTGGAGAGGAACCGGTGGGTGCCGGAGCCCGCGGCGGGATCGCGAGCCAGCTCGGTGCCCTCCAGGAGGCGCCGGACCTCGAACGCGGTCTCGTCGGCCGAGGACACGAGGGTCACGTCCCGGCCCATGACGTCGCTGATGGTGCGGGCCAGGAACGGGTAGTGGGTGCAGCCCAGGAGGAGGGCGTCGACCTTGGCCTCCCGCACCGGCGCAAGGAGCCGCTCGGCCAGCACGGCCACCTGGTCGCTGCGGGTCTCTCCCCGCTCGACGAACTCGACGAAGCCTGGGCAGGCCGCGCAGGCCAGCTCGATGGTGGGCGCGACCTCGGCCATGGCGCGCTGGTAGGCGCCGGAGCCGATGGTGCCGACGGTGCCGATGACGCCGGCCCGGCCGCTGCGGGTGGCCCGGGTGAGCGCCCGGGCCCCCGGTTCGATCACCCCGACCACCGGCACCCCGGCTCGCTGCTCGAGCCGCTCGAGGCCCGTCGCGGCGGCCGTGTTGCAGGCCACGATGACGAGCTTCACGTCGTGCTCGCGCACGAGGAGGTCGGTGATCTGCTCGGCGAACCGGCGGACCTCCTCGAGGGGTCGCGGCCCGTAGGGGTAGCGGCCGGTGTCGCCCAGGTAGACGAGGTGCTCGGCCGGCAGGAGGTCGATCAGCGCCCGAGCGACGGTCAGGCCGCCGAACCCGCTGTCGAACATCCCGATCGGGCGGTCGTCCACCCGGCGAAGGCTACGAGGCGACCAGGGGATGCTCCGCCATCCACGCGGATCGCTCGACCAACCAGATCTGCGTGGGCCGTCCGCGGCAGGGCCCGTCCTCGGGCACGGTGACGCCCTGGAGGACGTACCCGAGCTTGGCCGGCACGCGGGCGCTGGCGACGTTGCCGTCCTCGCACTGGATCCTGACCCGCTGGATCCCCGGGATGGCGAAGGCGGCGTCGGTGAGCGCCCGAGACGCGGCGGTGGCGAGGCCGCGGCCCACGTGGTCGACGTGGACCCAGTACCCGATCTCGAGGCCGTCCGGGCCGAGGCGCCCGTGCAGCCCGCAGCCGCCGAGGATGGCGGTGTCGTCCTGATCGACGATCGAGTAGCCGAAGTCCCGACGGGCGTCCCAGCTGCCTTCGGACTCGGTGAAGAAGGTGGTCACCTTCTCGACGGTGGACGGCTCGTCGGCCCAGGCCATCCACGGGCGCAGGTGGTCGAGGCTGGCGTTGATGGCCTGGACCGCCCGCTCGGCGCGCGCCACCCGGCAGCGCGCGAGCGCCGCACCGCCCGGGAGGTCGATCCGCTCGGGGGGCGCGGCGGCGAACGTCGGGACCTCGCTCATGACCCCATCGTCGCCTGGCGGCCCGACCTGGGGAAGCGAGTTGCCGTCCTACGATGCGCGCCATGGCCGCCCTCACCATCTGGCACAACCCCCGCTGCTCGAAGAGCCGGGAGGCGAAGGAGATCCTCGTCGAGGCCGGCGCCTCCTACGAGGAGCGCCGCTACCTGGAGGACCCGCCCACCGCGGCCGAGCTCGACGAGGTGCTGACCGCACTAGGGAAGGAGCCGTGGGACATCGCCCGGACCGGCGAGGCGGTGGCCAAGGAGCTCGGCCTGAAGGACCTGCCCCGCGACCGCGGCCGCTGGATCGAGGTCATGGTGGCCAACCCGGTGCTCATCGAGCGCCCCATCGTCGTGACCGACGACGGCCGGGCCGTGCTCGGCCGGCCGCCCGAGGAAGTGCGCCAGCTGCTGTGATCGCGCGGCGCCTGAGCCGGCTCCGCTGAGCTCAGAAGTAGATCGTGGCCTTGGCCCGGGCCTCGACCGTGTCGAGGTCGTCGGTCCACACGCCCGCCGACAGGTACTTCCACCCGCCGTCGCAGACGATCATCACGATCGTGCCCTCCTCGATGAGGCTGGCCGCCTTCACGGCACCGGCCAGGATGGCGCCGGACGAGATGCCGGCGAAGACGCCGACCTCGGTGAGGCGGCGAACCCACTCGATCGACTCCCGGGGCCGCACGATGAGGCGGCGGGAGAGGATGTCGTAGCCGCCGTTGTCGACGAACACCGGGGGGATGAAGCCCTCGTCGATGTTCTTCAGGCCGTCGACCATCTCCCCCGCCGGCGGCTCGATGGCCCAGATCTGGATGTCAGGGTTCTGCTCCTTCAGGAACCGCCCCACCCCCATGAGCGTGCCCGAGGTGCCCAGCCCGGCGATGAAGTGGGTGATCTCCGGGACGTCGCGCCAGATCTCGGGCCCGGTGCCCTCGTAGTGGGCCTTGGGGTTGGACGAGTTGCCGTACTGGAACGGGAACCACCAGTCGGGGTTGTCCTCGGCCATCTTCATGGCTCGACGCATGGCGCCGTTGGAGCCCTCCGCACCGGGGCTGGAGATGATCTCGGCACCCCAGGAGGCGAGGAGCTGGCGGCGCTCGACGGACACGTTGTCGGGCAGCACCACCTTCAGGTGGTAGCCGCGCATCCTCGAGATCATGGCCAGGGCGATGCCGGTGTTCCCCGACGAGGACTCGAGGATGACCTGGCCCGAGTGCGGGGTGAGGATCCCGTCCTTCTCGGCGTCGATGATCATCTGCCGGGCCGCCCGGTCCTTCACCGAGCCGCCGGGGTTCTGCCCCTCGAGCTTGCCCAGGATCCGCACGTTCGGGTTCGGGCTGAGCTGTGAGATGTCGACGATCGGGGTGTCCCCGATGAGGTCGAGCGCAGATTCATAGACAGCCACGGGACGCTCCGAGGGAAAGTCGACTACGACAGTCGGATTTTACCCACCGGCTCCCCCGATTGACACCCCCAGGGGATCGGCCAGGACCTCAGCCGCCCACGACGGACACGACCTCCTCGTCGATGCCTCCGTCCACGATGCGGTAGGAGCGCAGCGTGGGCGCCTCGGCCCGGAGCGACACGATGACGTAGTGCCACCCCGGATCCGGTGCCTGGGCGACGTCGGTGGGCGACGGGTAGGCCTCGGTGTGGGTGTGCGAGTGCATCACCCCCATGATCTCGAGGCCGCGGCCCTCGGCGTCCCGGTCCGCCCGGAGGTGGTCCCTGGGATCGACCGTGTACACCTTGGCCGACTCGGCGGCGTTGCGGCAGGGGTAGAAGGCCGTGCACCGCCCGGTCCCCGGGGGACCCGCCAGGAGCCCGCAGGCCTCGTCGGGCAGGCCGTCGTAGGCGTGGCCGACCATCTCGGCCCAGGTGCGTCGGGTGAGCTGCAGCACGGGCCGGACGTTACCGGTCGGGCCGACAGGCCCGGCACCGGTAGCCTGGCCGACCCCATGGCACGCGCAGGCACCAAGGGCGCGGCGAAGGCGGTCACCGGCGACCGGGTGGTGGCCAGCAACCGCAAGGCCCGACGCAACTACGACGTCCTCGACACCGTCGAGGCGGGCATCGTGCTGCGCGGCTCCGAGGTGAAGTCGATCCGTGACGGTCAGGTGCAGATCGGCGACGCCTTCGCCCGGATCGACGACCGCGGCGAGGTGTGGCTCCACAACCTCACCGTGGCCGTCTACGCCTACTCGCAGGCCCACACCGGCCACGACGAGACGCGCAAGCGCAAGCTGCTGATGCACCAGCACGAGATCGAGCGGTGGCGGTCCCGCGTGGAGACCGAGCACCTCTCGCTCATCCCGCTGGCGGTGTACTTCAAGGACGGGAGGGCCAAGGTCGAGCTGGCCCTGGCCCGGGGCCGCAAGTCCTACGACAAGCGCCAGGCCATCGCCGAGCGCGACGCCCAGCTCGACGTTCGCCGCGAGATGGCCCGTCGCCACCGCCCCGACTGATCCCGGAACGGTCGGGACCGCGGCCCCGGTAGGCTGAGCGCGTCCTCGGGGACGGGGACGGTTCCTTGACATCACCTACACGGGGCTGATCGGTTTCGACGTCGAGAACGCGAGCCGATCGTTGCGACCGGAGTTGCTCAGACTCCTTAAACGGGGCACCCAAACAACTGCCGAAAACGAGCAGTTCGCCTACGCCGCCTAGTCCAACTAGGTGACGGCAGGTGATTCGTGACCGGAGACGGCGCACGGGGCCAGGCCACTGCAGCCCGGCAACAGAAGCAGTGGCGGACGGCAGGGAGAGACCGCTGACGGCGTGAAAGACCGCTGACCTCAGGGAAAGACCTGGCGGCGAGCACCTCGCGTGCTCCTCCGACCCGGCGGTGCGCCAGCCGTAGTGGCGCGTTCTCGGGAATGGTCGTAGCAGCGACGGCTACCGCTCGACGGACGGGGGTTCGATTCCCCCCAGCTCCACTTGGGGGTCTTCCCACAAAGTAGGCCTACCTGTTCCCACAAAGAACGGCCCCGCCGCCCCGACCCAGGATGGCGGGCCGAGCCGCGTCTACGGCCAGACGCGGGCCCGCCCCGCAGCGTCTGCGGGGCGGGTGTCAAGCGGGGCTGGTTCCGCATGGCGCTGACCGTCGGAGCGAGCGATCGGGCCACAACCACGGTTCGGCTCAAGCGGCGTCGCCGAGCAGTTCGTCGAGCGCGGCGGCCTGTTCGGCCGTCAGCTCGAGGTGGCCGTAGCTCTGGGGGTCAGGGACGAGGACGGGGTGCTCGGGATCACCCAGACCGGTCCGGTCGTGCCAGTTGCGCAGCATGCGCTGGTTGTACGACACGAGGGCGAACGCCATGAACAGCGAGACCCTGGCGATGCCCCGGATCCGGTGGTAGCCCCGGCGGACGTTCTCAGTGTCGGGGTTCTTGATGTTGCCGAAGACGCCCTCGATGTAGGTGCGGCGCTTGTAGCTGGCGATCCAGGCGTCGCTGCCCCAGTACAGCTCCTGGACGATCTTGCGCTGGGCGTCCGAGCCGGTGGACACGGTGCGCTGGGTGCAGCACTTCGGTGCCGTGGCCGCGTCCGGGGCGTTGCGGACGACGGGCAGGCCGATCTGGACGGCGACCTCCTCGGTGCCCTCCCGCAGCGGGCAGCCGAGGGTGCCGTTGATGGCCGGGCACTCCCACCGGGCGGAGCCGTCCGCCTGGGGGCCAGCGACCCGGCGGAAGGCGTACTGCTGGCGCCGGGCGATGCGCGCCCGGAAGGCGTCGAGCTCGTCCTTGGTGGCGTCTGGGCCGGGGTGGCTGATGGTCCCCAGGTCGTCGGGCGTGGCTGGGCAGTGCAGCCAGCCGGCGGCGAGCCGGGCGCCGTTGTAGTCGCGGAAACCCTGGTCGTTGGCGTGGAGGTCGAGGACCTGGCGGATGCCGCGGGCGGCGAGTTCGTCGGCCCAGCGCTCGGGGGTCTTGTAGGAGTAGTGGCGGTCGCTGAGCAGCTCGCTGAAGGGCGCGCCCCGCTCGCGGATGCGGTCGATGACATCGAGGGAGGCGTCGACGATGTCGAGGTGGGCCGGGGTGAGCGCGAAGCGCTCGACGAGCCGGGGCTCCTGGTCCTTGGTGTCGCGAACACCGGGGACGCGGACAAGGGCGTTGAGCTGGTAGCCGAAGAACACCTCGGTGCCGCCCTTCTTGGCGGTCTTGACGCCCCAGCCGGCGTCCGGATCGAAGGATTGCGTGGTCGACGACGTGGTCGGTTCCTCGTTGTCCGAGTCCGAGGTCTGCTCCGTCTCGACGTTGTCGCCGTCGAACGGTGCTGGGCTCGGCTGGTCGGGGGCATCGCCGGCGCTCGTGGCCTCGTCGGCGCCGGCCTTCTTCTTGCCCTTGGCCCAGGACCAGATGCCGGAGCCGTCGATGGCGTAGCTGCCGGTGGTGGTGTCGATGAGGGTGACGTCGAGGAGGGAGTCGATGATGTCGAACAGCGCCCGGCGGCGGTCTTCGCGCTCGGCGTCGCTGAGGTCGGGCATCGAGCCGGTCCCGTACTCGAGCTTCTCGGAGATCCTGGCAGAGAGGTAGTAGAAGTGCTTGAGCGGCAGGGTCTTGACGCCGGTCGGTCCCTTCGTGAGCACGCCGAGGCGCCACTGCCAGTCACGGGGAAGGCTCAGCAGGAGTTCGTGGACGGCCTTGATGACGCAGGTGCCGCGGTGCTCGACGGCGAGGAGCGACCCGACGAGGAAGGCGTGGGTCTGCAGGGGTTCCTTGCGGCCCCGGTTGTCGGTGCGGAGGGCTGCGGCGAGCTTGTCGGCGGCGCCGCTGCGGTCCACGATGCGGACGGTGCGGGCGATGTCAGCGCTGGTGATGGTCATGACGGGTTCCCTTCGGTGAGGTCACCGCCGGGTGCGGTGACCTCGGGGACCGTCGGGCCGGAAGTCATCGGGGCAATCGACCCGTCGCGGAGCGCCGACGGATCGGTCTCAGGGATGTGCGCGACCAGGTCGACGAGCGTTCGGGCGGTGGTGAGCCCGGCTGCTCGCATGACCACCGGGAGCGGAACCGGCTGCTGGAGCAGCCAGAGGAGCCAGGTGGATCGGAGGCGGCTCTGCTCGAGCTTCGGGGCGTCGCCGATGATCGTCGCCTTCTCGACGATCTTGCCGGCGACGTTCCGCCGGTCCCCCTTCACGCCGATCACCAGCGCCCCCGGGCGCTGCGCGGCGATGGAGGCCCGGACGAGGTGCTCGAAGTCCCGGCGGACGAAGACCACGCGACTGCGCTTGCCCGGGATCGCGACGATGATGCCGGCGTCGCCTCGGTCGTCGATGTCGCGGACGCGCAGGTGCCGCAGGTCGCTGGAGTCGAGTCCGGCGCCGAGCCCGAGGCCGACGACGGCGCAGAGCTGGCGTTGCATGGTGGAGCTGGGCTGGGTCGTGGCGAGCCGAACGATGGCCGCCTCCTCCGTTGCCGTGTAGGGCGCCTTGATTGGGACGTAGCCCGTCGACGGTGGCCGGGGTGGCGCGGTCACGCCAGGGTTGACGTGCTCGGCGAGCTTGCGGAGCCGTGACCTGCGGTTGTCGCGGCTCTTGTCGTTCAGCGATGGCGTGCCTTCGCGGATGTAGTCGTCGATGACCGTGAAGTCCATGAGCGCCTGCACCGTCACAGCTCGGCCGTTGTCGTGCGCCCACGCTGCGAACGCGGCGACGTGGGTGATGTGCTTGGCGAAGCTGTCTTCGCCGCGCACGTGGCTTCGCCGCATGATCGCGACCACGGTCGCCTTGATCGACTTCCACGTCGCCGGGGCTATGTCGAGCGGCTGGAATCCGTCGAGGCGAGCCTCGAGCGATGCGGGGAGCGGCGCTGGCGGCGCTGCGGCCTTGGCTCGTAGCTCCTCGCGGAGGCGGCGGGCTTCGGCCTTGCTGGGCGGGCGGGGGTTGACGGCGGCCATGGCTGCGGCTCCGTTCGGTCGTGCATCGGCCTGCTCGTCGGTGGCAGGTCCGTGCTGACGGTGCCCGGGCCCTCCGGCACGGCAATCCCCGCGCCCAGGCAGAGGTCAGAGACGCCTCAGCGCCTCCACGACCTCGTCGTCACTCGGCGTCTGGAGTGCTCGGTTGACGTTCTCCAGCAGACGGCGAGAGAGCCGATGCTCCCGGACGACCGCACCCAACGGCCCACCGGGCGACGCAACGAGGGACGCTGCCCAGGTGACCTCGAGTCGGCGCTGGGTCAGCTCGACCCTCGCCTGCTCGGCGTGTTGACGGGCGCGCTTCCACGCTTCGGCATCGACGTGCACCGGCTCACCGGGGCGATGGCCAAGCCGATCGGCCGGCGAGGACAGGACCGGCATGGAGGACGTCCGGTAGGCGTCGTCCCCGACTCGGCCGGCACCGGCGCCCAGAGCGACGAGCTGTGCGGCGGCGCAGTCGTCCTGTTCGAGTGCGATGTCGACGACGCCGCGGAGTTCCGCTTCGGTGTAGGGCGGCAGTTCGACACGGTCGGCTCGACTGGCGCGGTGCTGCTGTGGCAAGCCGTTCTTGGCTCGCAGCAGCCGGTTCAGGCGGCCCCGGTGGTTGTCGTAGGTCTTGGTGCGACCCTTTCGCTGCTCGAACCGGGTGCAGTACGCCGAGACCTCAACTTCGCTGAACAGGTCGTCGAAGCCCAAGTCCCGGTTCCCCGCCGTGGCGTCGACGATGAACACCGACGCCGTCGCCAGGATCGACTTCGCATCCTCGGCCGAGGACGGCTGCGACAAGAGGGCGAGCGCCTTCAAGTCGCCGGCGTATCGCTCCCAGAGCTCGTCGGGCACGATCTTGGACCGGTACCTCGCGACACGGTCGGCGACCGTCTCGGTTTCGGTCGTGGGCGGTGTGCTGGAGTCGTGGTCCGGAGCCATGTCCGTCCACGGTCCCGGCGCCTCCCCTGCCGGCAACCAACGTCACCGGTCCAGCTCCGGTTGTAGACCGGCTATGCCAAGCGCACGGCGATGTCGACGAGCGACTCCCAGTCCGGACCCTCCCACGAGGACACCAGCCCAAAGGCGATCTCGACCGCCGCTGCCGAAGGAAGGCTCGGCGTCACGCACCCGCACACTGCGAGAGGGCCTGCGCTCGCCTCGACGGCGGTGCCGGCGAGCTTGGCGGCCACGAGACGCTCGCCAAGCTGGTGGTCGCATGGGCAACGCTCGGCGAGAACGCCACCTGGCCGTCGCAGCTCGACCAGCCTGGCGAGAGGCGTATCGGTGAAGTGGCGCCAGGTCGAGTCGTCGATCAGGTCGCTCGCCACCAAGGCAAGAGCGGCTCCTGCCGCATCGCTGACCTGCGCGGGCGCTGCTACCAAGGCTGCCGTCATGCGTGCGTCGTCCCACATCTCCAGACGGTCCGCTGCCAGGACGCGCTGGTAGATGACCCTGGAGAAGCGCCACTCCCCCGGTGACGGCGCACCGCGGCGGCGCCCCCGACGCCGCAGGGCCGGTTGCGTCAGGGCGTCGAGCAGAGCCTCGACCTGGAGGCTGTGGGGACCGAAGCGCATCTCCCGAGTATCTCGAAGAGGTCCGACAGCATCGCAGTCCCCGCTCGCGGCGCCGGTTGCCACACAGGTCGCGCGCCGGACCGTGACGTCAGCCGGCGCAAGCCCTCCGGGAACGCCGACGCCCCTGCACCTTGACAACCGACAAGACCGGTACGCCGATCCGTGGCTCACCGTCTACCCGCGCGCTCGAGAGGAGGTGACCACCAGCGGCGGGCCGACGAGCCGCCACACTCAACACAGCGTCGACGTCGCACGCACGGGTCACGGCGCAGCACTACCGTCGACGAGGCAAGAAGAAGACGAGCGCCCGGCGGACAGGGGACAAGGTGGCAACGCGCGCCAACGCAGAACAGGGTCTCGAGCAGCGGCTGTGGGACATGGCCGACGCCCTTCGGGGGTCCATGGACGCCAGCGAGTACAAGAACGTCGTCCTCGGCCTGATCTTCCTCAAGTACGTCTCCGACGCCTTCGAGGCTCGCCGAGAAGAGCTCGAAGCTGCCATCCAGAATCCGAAGCTGGACCTGTACTTCGAGGACTACGACATCGGCGTCGAGATCGTCGTCGAAGACCGCGACCGCTACGCCGAAGCGAACGTCTTCTGGGTACCGCCCGAGGCCCGCTGGGACGTCATCCAGAGCAAGGCGAAACAGGCCGACATCGGCGAGATCATCGACGACGCCATGCTCGCCATCGAGCACGACAACGACCGCCTCAAGGGCGTCCTCCCCGTCGGCTACGCCAACCCCACCCTCGACAAGCGTCGCCTCGGTGAAGTCGTCGACCTGATCTCCGGCATCGGGTTCCACGACATCGACAAGGACCGGGACATCCTCGGCCGTGTCTACGAGTACTTCCTGCTCAAGTTCGACATGGCCTACGGCCGTGCGGCAGGCGAGTTCTACACGCCCCGGGACGTCGTCCAGCTGCTCGTCGAGATGGTCGAGCCGTACGAGGGCCGGATCTACGACCCGTGCTGCGGTTCCGGAGGCATGTTCGTTCAATCGGCCAAGTTCGTGGAAGCCCACGGCGGCTCGGTCAACAACATCGCGGTCTACGGCCAGGAGTCGAACCCGACCACCTGGAAGCTCGCCAAGATGAACCTCGCCCTCAAGGGCATCGAGGCCGACCTCGGCGACCAGTGGGCTGACACCTTCGCCAACGACAAGCACCCGGACTTGAAGGCGGATTTCGCGCTGTCGAACCCGCCGTACAACATCGACTCCTGGCACCGCGTCGAAGACGACCCACGGTGGAAATACGGCGTCCCACCAGCCCGGAACTCCAACTTCGGCTGGATGCAGCACATCCTCCACCACCTCGCCCCCGGCGGCACCGCAGGCGTGGTCATGGCGAACGGCACCCTCACCACCGAGCAGTCCGGCGAGCACCACATCCGCCGCAAGATGCTCGAAGACGACGTCGTCGACTGCATCGTCACCCTGCCGACCCAGCTCTTCTACACCACCCAGATTCCGGTCTGCCTGTGGTTCTTCTCCCGCGCCCGCGGCGGGCAGAAGGCCCAACGCAACCGCACCGGCGAGGTCCTCTTCATCAACGCCAAGCACACCGGCGAGATGGTCTCGCGCACCAACCGCCAGCTCACCAAGGACGACATCGCCAAGATCGCCGGTGCCTACCACGCCTGGCGCGGCACCTCCGAGGAGACCTACGAGGACGAAGCCGGCTTCTGCCGGTCCGTCGATCTCGACGAGATCTGGCAACACGACGGCGTCCTGACCCCCGGCCGCTACGTCGGCATGGCCGAGACCGAGGACGATGGTGAACCCTTCGACGAGAAGATGGAACGCCTCGTCGCCGAACTCGCCGAGCACTTCGCACGCGACAACGAACTCCAGGAGCGAATCCGTCGCAATCTCAAGGAGGTCGGCTATGACCTCTAAGGGGCCGCACCCGTACATGCGGTTGGCACCGGGCTGGGATGTCGCGCCGCTGGAAGACCTGACGACGAAGATCGGCAGCGGAGCGACGCCGCGCGGCGGCAAGAACTCGTACGTCGAAGAGGGTGTTCACCTCATCCGCAGTCAGAACGTGCACGACCTGCGCTTCAGCGTGGACGGACTTGCGTGCATCACCGATGATGCGGCAGACAAGCTCGCTGGAGTCGAGGTTCGAGCGGGCGATGTCTTACTGAACATCACGGGCGCTTCGATCGCCCGTTGCTGTCAGGCGCCCCAGTGGGTTCTGCCCGCCCGGGTCAACCAGCATGTGGCCATCGTGCGACCATCGGAGCGTCTCGACGCGCGCTTCCTGATGTATCTCCTCGTCCATCCGGAGATGCGCGCCTACGTGCTCAGCCACAACGCCGGCGCAAGTCGAGAGGCCATCACGAAGCGTCACATCGAGGGTCTACTCGTGCCTGTTCCTCCGATCGAGGAGCAGCGAGCGATCGCAGAGGTGCTCGGCGCCCTCGACGACCGCATCGAGTGGTGCGGCCGTGCGGCTGCGCTGCTGCACGAGTTCACGAGGGCCGCGTTCCAGGTGTGGGTGGCGGACGAGGGCGATGAGCGGTCGGTCTACGAAGTCGCAGCCGTCGAGTACGGCGCTCCCTACGCAAGCGCGAAGTTCAACGACCGGCGCGAGGGACTGCCCGTCATTCGGATACGCGACATCACGGCTGACGATGCCGGTATGTACACCACAGAACGACACCCGCGTGACGTCGTCATCGAACCTGGCGACATCGTGGTCGGGATGGACGGCGAGTTCCGCGCGCACGCCTGGCGTGGACCTCGAGGCCTTCTGAACCAGCGGGTCTGCTGCTTCCGCCCGAACGAGGGTGTGGCGAGAACCCTTGTCCTTCACGGGCTTGAAGCTCCCCTTCGCTTCTACGAAGGAAGCATCACGGGAACGACGGTGATTCACCTGGGGAAGCGGCACATCGACCGCTTCACGGTGCCGTTCAGCCCGGCAGGCAACGAGATGATGGTCCGGGTTGCCGACCCGATGCTCGAGCGGGCCGTGACGTTGGCCTCGGAACAGCGACAACTCGCCGCTATTCGCGATTCGCTGCTGCCCCGGTTGCTGTCGGGGGAGGTCCGGATCCAGGATCCGGCACGGATGTTGGGGGCGGTGGCGTGAGTTACCTGGACGAGTCGGAGATCGAGCGGTGGCTACAAGAGGACGTGCTGGGCGACCTCGGATGGGCCGCAGCGCACGGCAACGAGATCGCCCCGGG
>JBKHYD010000037.1:0-36116 GCA_046565645.1 Acidimicrobiia bacterium
TCGAAGTCGGCCATCGTGCGATCTCCTCTCAGTCACTTGGTCGTTTCTGAGAATCGCACGGTGGCCACCTACATCTCGGAGACCGAGACGGCGGCGGCCGATCTACACCACGTGAAGGGACTCACCCCTGCCGAGAACCGAGGGGGCCCGCATCCCAGTCACGGGACGGACGGGCGAGCGACCGTGCTTGGTTCCGACTCGTGGCGGGCGGTCGCGCCCGAGTGCCGGGTCGAACTGGCCGGTGCCGCTCCGTACTGGGTGATCGGCGGGCCCGACCGGGCACAGCTACAGCGGGACGAGACCACCGAGGATCGGCACATCGGAGCGGCCTCCACGGCCTGCGGAGCCGCAGGCGGGGCACTCCGGCAGCTATGGGACACAACTCAGGTCGTGCACGACGGAGGCGTTGTAGTGCCACTGTCCGTCGACGCACCTGATAGTTCCAGTCCGAACGGGCCGACCAAGCAGCGCGTACGCGCAACGGAAGTCAACCGCGTGTGGGAAGTCACTTGCTTGGATGATCGAGACCAACCGACCTGCGCCCACTGACGGTTCGCACGCGGCAGAGGCGGCCCGCACCGTATTGGGCAGCGATCCACGCGGTGCGTTGGCCTCAGCCAAGAGCTCGCCGTTGACGATGCACGAACCCAAGAGCAACGCGGTTGCCCCACCGACCGCGTACAGCGTCCGATGCCCCGACGGACGCGAGCGTCCCGCTCAAGAGCCGCACACACCGCGACAGTCTGCCCGTTATGGGACGGGAGGGCGAGCGACGGTGCTGGGTTCCGCCTCGGCGGGGTGGGTCGCGCCCTACTGCCGGATCTTCAGCGGCGCGGTCGACCACCCCGCTCACCGTCCCCAGCGCGCCGAAGACCAGTTCGGCGCGCTGGCATCGTGCACAGGGACTCAGCTCGCGGCTGGGCCTGCGCCGGCGGGTTCGGGGTCACCGATGCGTGTGCCGGCGGCTCGGGTGGCGCGGGTGCGGGTGTCGTGGCGGAGGGGTCTGGGTCTGGATCCGAGTTGTCGGCCGTGGGGGCTGGTGAAGACCAGGTCTCCGGCTTCGGGGTTGCCGTCGATGGTCCAGCCGCCTTCGTGGACGAGGCGGTGGTGGTGCCAGCAGAGCCCGACCAGGTTGTTGGCGTCGGTGGGCCCGCCCTTGGACCAGTGGCGGAGGTGGTGGAGGTGACGGACCCGCCGGCCGCAGCCGGGGAACCGGCAACAGCCGCCATCCCTCCTGAGGATGCGGCGGCGGAGCCAGCGGGGGATGGTGCGGCCGGCGCGGCCGATGCCGATGGTGACCCCGTCGGGGGTGTCGAGGTGGAACTCGACCTTGGCGTCGCAGAGCAGGCGCAGCACCGACTCCCTCGGCACCTGGAGGTCATCGATCTGGCCGTTGCCGTCCACGTGCCCGTCGATCACCTCGGCCGCTGCGTGGACGACCACCAGGCACGCGTCGGGGTCGGACTGCTCTGCCCCCGCCTGGTCAGAGAGGTCGACCAGGGCGTCGGCGCGGCGCACGTCCATGGGCTCGAACAGGCCGGTGACCTCGTCCTTGCCCGTCTGCTCGGCCTTCTTGTCCAGCACCGCGTCGAGGCGGGCCGCTTCGGTCTCGGGCAGGAACCCGCTGTACCGGCGGCCCCCGGCCTCGTGGTCGACCCGGGACCGGAAGAACCGGCGCTCCCCGGCGCTCGTGGCGCGGCGCTTGGTGACGACGCGGTGCTGGCGGGCCAGGTCCTCGACCTGCGCCGCCGAGCACCCCTGAAGGCGCTGCGCCTCCTCGACGTCGGTGTCGGGGGTGACGAACGTCGTGGCCGGCTTCACCTGATCGAACGACAACAGCCCCTGCGAGAACGCGTCGCGCAGCTCGGGCAGGCGGTCCAGCACGGCACCGACCTTCACCCACGCCCGGGCCGTCTCAGCCGAGACGTGGAGCACCCCGACCAGCCACGGCGCCATCCCCGTCGCCCCATCCGTGACCCAGTCCCCCTCGGCGTCGGCCGCGGTGATCACATCCAGCAGCTCGGCCTGCACCGAGCACAACAGCGCCCCCAGCTGCTCGATCGCATCGGCCCGCTCCAACGCCGTGCACTCCCGCAGGGCCCGCACTCGATCCGACCACGACGACGACTCCGCCGGTTCGCTCATCAGAGGGCCACCTCCTCCGGGACGCACGCACCACCCCGAACCGACAAGCGGTCCGTCACGGTGGTGGCTGGGCTCTCAGGGACGGGGACCCTCGACTCGACCCGGGTCCCGAAAGGGGAAGCCCCCTCACCCTATCGAACACACGTTCGCCCGTCAAGCCCCAAACCAGAACAATCCGAACCCTGAGACCGCCCTGGTGGCCCCAGAACCGCCCGCACCCCGCCCACCGGCAGAGGGCGCGGGGCTATCGTCGTCGGGCCCGTCGGCGCCGGTGGCGGAGGGCCAGGGTGCCCACCTCCCACACAACCGTGAGACCGAGGCCGGCGAGGAGCACCACGAGGAACAGAGGCGCACGGAAGCTGGCCCACAGCACGTCGACGTCGACCCGCTCGGTGTTCTGGCCCAGGATCACCGCGAGTGCGATGGCCAGGACCAGGACGAAGAGCGACCACTTCGAGACTCCGGTCCCTCGTCGTTCGCCCGTCCCGTCGGCTCCCCGTTGCTCGTCCATCTCGGTCCAACCCTGCTCGTCCGCAGCCACCCCCCCGGTCTTCCCGGTCGGGCGAGTCCGCAGTCGCCAGACGTGGCGAAGCTGCTGGCCGACCGCCTCACCCCACGGCGGGAGGTGCGGTGACTGCCCGTGGCGGGATGGGCCAGAATGCAGGCGTGCTGCTGGCCGGGATCAACCACATCGGGATGCTGACGTCCGACACGGAGCGGCTGGTCGCCTTCTACGGCGAGGTCTTCGGCGCCACGGTCGACGGGGTCATGGAGGAGCCCGGGGAGCTCAGGCTCACCCTCGTCAAGATCGGCGAGGACGCGGAGCTCAACGTGTTCGAGATCCCGGGCAACACCGAGGCTGAGCGGCAGGTACCGATGTTCGGCCGGGGGCGTCTCGACCACATCGGGTTCCAGGCCGCCTCCCTCGAGGCGTTCGACGAGATCCGGGACAAGCTCATCGAGCGGGGCGCCACCGACGGGTTCGTGACCGACTTCGGCCACGTGCTCAGCCTCTTCTTCCGGGACCCCGACGGGCTGGAGGCGGAGGTGTGCGTGGGCAACCCCGATGCCGTCCCCGGGCAGATCAATCCGCCCGGCACACCGTCCCGGCGCTACCACCCGGCGGACTGACACCCACCCGGCGGACTGGCACCGGCGCGACCGGACCGGCGCGACAGGGCCGGATCGGGGACGTTCGGCCCTACGGGAGCGCCGCCTCGGCGCCGCATGCTGGGGGTGGTGCCGCGGGCCGTGCACCGTGTGCGGGAGCGGCGGCGCCGGGAGGTCACCTCATGCGCAGGCACGACACCCACGCCGGGAACAAGGTGCTGGTGGCGTACGCCAGCAAGCACGGCTCGACGGCCGCCCTCGCCGAGGCGGTGGCGAAGGGGCTGGAGGAGCGCGGGCTCGACGTCGACCTGGTGCAGGCCGGTCGAGTCCGCTCGCTCGAGCCCTACCGGGCGGTGGTGGTCGGCAGCGCCGTCTACATGGGCCGCTGGCGCCCTGAGGCCAAGCGGCTGCTGCGCCGCCACCGGCGGGCGCTGACCGAGCGGGACCTGTGGCTGTTCAGCAGCGGGCCGGTGGGCGAGCAGCCTGCGGGCCTCGACGACCCCAAGGCGGCGCGCTGGCTGCGACCGCCCAAGGTCACGGCGCTGGGCGAGGCGCTCGGCGCCCACGACCACGCGGTCTTCGGCGGGTCCGTGACCGACGAGGGCGGGTTCATGCGCCGCAAGATGGCGCAGGGCACCCCGGACGAGCTCAGGGACCTGCGGGACTGGGACGAGGTCCGGGCCTGGGCCGGCAAGGTGGCCGACGCGCTGACCAGCGCGCCGACCGGCGCCTGAGGACGTCGCCGACTCAGCCTGACGTCGTGGTCGCCGCCGTCGCCGCCTCGGCGGCCCAGCGGTAGTCGGCCTTGCCGGCGGGGCTGCGGACCACCTCGTCCACGATGACGAGGTGCTTGGGCACCTTGTAGCCGGCCAGGTGCTGGCGGCAGTGCTGGGACATCTCGTCGAAGGACAGCGTGGCACCCGGGTGGAGCTCGACCACCGCGGTGACGGCGCTCCCCCACCGCTCGTCGGGCACGCCCACCACGAGCACGTCGGCCACCGCCGGGTGGTTGTGCAGCACGCCCTCGACCTCCTCGGGGTGCACCTTCTCGCCTCCGGTGTTGATCGACGTGGAGCCGCGCCCGAGCAGCTCGATGGTGCCGTCCTCGGCCACGGTGGCGAGGTCGCCGGTGACGAGCCATCGGTGGCCGTCGAGGTCGAGGAGGGTGGCGGCGGTCTTCTCCGGGTCCTTGTGGTAGCCGAGCGGGAGCCGCCCTCCGGTGACGATCCGGCCGACCACGCCCGAACCGGGCTCGACGGGCCGGTCGTCGTCGTCGAGGACCATGAGCGGCTTGCTGCCCCGGTCGAAGCGGACGGTGCCGCCGGCGACGGGGGCGTCGGCGGCCGACACCCGGGACGAGCCCTGGATGCCGGCCTCGGAGGACCCGAACCCGTCGGTGACCATCACCGTGGGGAACGAGGCGAGGATGCGGGCCTTGGCGCCGGCCGACATCGGGGCCCCGCCGTTGGAGATGGCGAACAGCGAGGAGGCGTCCCAGCGGTCGGGCTCGGCCTCCCAGGCGTCGAGCAGCGGCTTGACCACCGCATCGCCGACGACGGTCATCATGTTCGGCTTCTCCCGCTCGACCACCTCCCACACCCGCTCGGGGTCCAGGTGGCCGTCGAGGAGGATGACCTTGCCGCCCGCGAAGAGCCACATGAACGAGGTCCACTGCGCCGCCGCGTGCATGAGCGGGGCGAGGGTGAAGTAGATCGGCCCGCCGTCGCCGATCCGCTCGACGAGCTCCTCGGGGCGGGTGACCTCCCCCTGGATGCGCATCGGGTCGCCACCGCCGAGGCAGCCGAAGAAGGCGTCGCCCTGGCGCCACACCACCCCCTTGGGCAGCCCGGTGGTGCCACCCGTGTAGATCACGTAGTGGTCGTCGTCGCCCCTTCCGGCCGGATCGGGCCGCTCGGGTGACGACGCGGCCAGCGCGTCCTCGAAGGGCTGCCCGGTGCTGAGGGTCCAGCCCACGCCGGGGACCTGGGGGACGACCTCGGCCACCACCTCGGCGTGCTGGGGGCCGTGGACCACGCCGACGCTGTCGCTGTTGTCGAGCAGGTAGCGCAGCTCGCCGGCCACGTACCGGTGGTTCACGTTGATGGGGACGGCCCGGATCTTGAAGCACGCCAGCATCGTCTCGAGGTACTCGGCGCAGTTGGCCAGGTAGAGGCCCACGTGGTCGCCCGGCGACACCCCGAGCCCGCGCAGGTGGTGGGCCAGCCGGTTGGCGCGGTCCTCGAGCTCGCCGTAGGTCCGGCGCTGCTCGCCGCAGACGAGCGCCTCGCGGTCCCGGCAGGCGTCGGCCGCCATCTCCCAGACGTCGGCGAAGTTGAAGCTGGCGGGCGGTGCGACCGCGGCCATGGGGTCCCCCTGGGCTGTTCTCGGTGTCAGGTGATCGTGGGCGTCAGGTGATGGCGACCGGGTTGGTCGGGGCCCCCACCCCGCCGGTCACCGGCTCCGGGTTGGCGACGAGGAGCACCTCGTAGCGACCCTCGGCCGCGCAGTGCTCGGCCAGGGCCTCGAGGTCGAAGTTCTGGCCCTGGGTGAGGCCCATGTCCCGCAGGTGCAGGAGGTGCACCGGGAAGAGGACCTCCGGGTCCTCGCACGGGTACACCTCGAGGGCGAGCGTGTCGGTGGCCACCGCGGCCACGTCGTGGCGGCGGAACCAGCGCACCGTGCCGACGGTGAGGCCGGGCTGGTCGCCCAGCGTGTAGGTCTGCCGGTCCCGGGCCTTGAGGTGCTGCATGTGCCCGGTGCGCACGAGGACGACGTCGCCCGGTTCGATGGCCACGCCGGCCAGCTCGGCCGCCCGGTCGAGGTCCTCCTCGGAGATCGGGTGGCCGGCCGGGAGCCGGTCCTCGCCGCGGGCCCGGGCCACGTCGAGGAGGATCCCGCGGCTGACGAGCGTGGCCACCTTGTGGATGCCGCAGCGGGTGGCACCCCGCTCGGCGGTGACCGAGGTGGCCGGGTGGCCGTTGTAGAGCAGCCCGTCGTAGCTGACGTGGGCGAGCGCGTCCCAGTGGGTGCAGGCCTGGAGGCCCATGGTGATGACGTCGTCGCTGCAGCAGAAGTCCCCGGGGTCACCGGTGTAGGCGGTGTTGATGGCCACCATGGTGTGGAGCGGGTTGATGCGCCCGGGGATGGTGCCCATCTGGGGGCCGTTGGCGTCGAGGCGGATGGCGAGCGAGAACCGCCGGCCGGTGCGGGCGGCGGCGATGCCGCGCTGCACGGCCGCGTCGTCGATGAGGTTGAGGGTGCCCAGCTCGTCGGCGGGCCCCCACCGACCCCAGTTCGACACCTCGGCGCCCAGCGCCCGCAGGTCGGCCGGCAGCGACATGCCGGCGACGGTACCACGGGCTAGAACCGGTTCTAGTTCGACCGCGGACCGTGGATCCTTGGTCGGCGGGGCCGGGAGCGGCACCCTGGTGCCGTGGCGGATGATCGGCCGAGGCACCTCGCACCCGAGCCCCCGCGTGCTCGACGGGGATGGCGAGCCTGGCTGCTGGCGGCGCTCACCGCCCTCGCCATCGGGGCGGCCAGCGTGGCCGTGTGGAGCCAGACGACCGATGCTCCCGTGCAGGCGGCCGGGCAGCAGGACTCGCCCTCCACGAGCGCGCCGCCGTCCACCACCTCGACGTCCACCACCACGACGCTCCCTCCCCTGCGCTCGGCGGTCCTCGCCTTCGGCGGCGACGTGCTGATCCACCAGGGGGTGTGGGAGGCGGCCGCCACCGCCGAGGGCCACGACTTCACCCCGATGCTCGACCCGATCGCACCCCTGCTGGCGGCAGCCGACCTTGCCCTGTGCCACCTCGAGGTCACCCTCGGACGCCCCGGAGAGCGGCTGAGCGGCTACCCGCGCTTCCGAGCCCCCGCGGCCCTGGCCACCGACCTGGCCGAGGCCGGCTTCGACGGGTGCTCGGTGGCCTCCAACCACGCCCTCGACCACGGCGAGGCCGGCGTGACCGCCACGCTCGACGCTCTGGACGCGGCCGGGCTCGGCCACACCGGCACCGCCCGCTCCCCCGAGGAGGACCGGGCCGCCCGCATCTACGACGCAGGAGGGGTCGCCATCGGGCACCTCTCCTACGCCTACGGGTTCAACGGCTTCCAGCCCCCGTCCGGCAAGGAGTGGCTGGTCGACCCCATCGACCCGGCCGGGATCCTCGAAGACGCAGCGGCGCTGCGGACGGCCGGCGCGGAGCTCGTGGTGGTGTCCCTGCACTGGGGCAACGAGTACGACCACGGCGTCACCCCCGCCCAGCAGGAGGTGGCCGACGTGCTCGCCACGGCGCCCGGCGTCGTCGACCTCCTGGTCGGCCACCACGCCCACGTCGTGCAGCCCATCTCCAAGGTCGGTGAGCTGTGGGTGGTGTGGGGCCTGGGCAACCTGCTGTCCAACAACTCGCCCCGCTGCTGCACGGCCGACGCCACCGACGGCCTCGTCGTCACCGTGGCGGTGGGCGACCGGGAGGACCGCTCGGGCGTGGAGGTCCGCTCGATCACCTACACGCCCACCTGGAACGAGCGCTCCGGCTACCGGGTCCTGCCCGCCGCCGAGTCCGTGGCGAGCAGCGTCGACGACCCGGCCCTGGCTGATGCCCTGCGGGCGTCGTGGGAGCGCACCCACGGCCACGTACAAGCCCTCAACGCCGACGGCACCCTCCCGCTGTTCCCGTCCGCGCTGCCCTGACCGAGGCCTCGAACCCGAGCCCGAAGAACCGCGAGAACCGTGCACAACGGGACCGAGCTCACCCGAGCGGGCGCCGGGGCCGGAGGGTTCAGATGGAGAGGACGCCGCGGTTGAGCTTGCCGGCGTGCATGTCGTCGAGGGCCTGCTGGACGTCGGCGAGGTCGTAGACCTGGCTGACCATCTCGTCGAGCTGGAGCCGGCCGTCGAGGTAGAAGCCGATGTAGAGCGGGATGTCGTGGTGGGGCCGGGTGGAGCCGTAGCGGCAGCCGAGGATCGACTTGTCGTTGTAGAGGGTGCTCACCACGAAGCTGGCCTCGGTGCCCATCTTCGGCACGCCGAGGAGCACGCACTGACCGCCCCAGTCGAGCAGGTCGACGGCGGTGCGGATGAGGGCCGGGTGGCCGACGCACTCGAAGGCGTGGTCGACGCCGTTCGGCAGGCCGAGGTCCTTCACCGCCGCGACCGTGTCGTCGATGGAGGAGGCGTCGAGGAAGTCGGTGGCGCCGAAGTCTCGGGCCACGGCCTCCTTGGCCGGGTTGGCGTCGACGACGACGATCCGCGATGCGGCCGCGATGCGGGCCGCCTGGATGACGGACTGGCCGATGCCGCCGGCGCCGATGACGACGACGGTCTGCCCTGGGTGGACCTTGGCCCGGTTGAGCACCGCACCCGCTCCGGTGACGACCGCGCACCCGATGAGGCAGGCCACCGACAGCGGCACCTCCTTCGGGATCACCACGGCCTGGCTCTCGGCCACCACGGTGCGCTCGGTGAACACCCCGGCGTTGGCGAACTGGAAGGCCTTCTCGCCGCCGACGGTGAAGGGCCGGTTGAGCTTGCCCATCGTGTCGCGGCAGTGGGTGGGCTGGCCGCGGTCGCAGGCCGCGCACATGCCACACGAGCCGAGCGTGGTGAGGACGACGTGGTCGCCCACCTGGACCTTGCGCACGGCGTCGCCCACCGCCTCCACCACGCCGGCCCCCTCGTGGCCGAGCACGACGGGGGTCGGGAACGGGATGGTGCCGTCGAGCACGGAGACGTCGGAGTGGCACAGCCCGGCGTTGGCGATCCGCACCACCACCTCGTGAGGGCGGGGGCCGCGGACCTCGACGTCGTCGCGGACCTCGAGCTCGCCCGTCCAGACGAGGCCCCTCACGCCGGCACCGCCGCCACCGGCGCCTGCGGGCGCAGCACCTGGCCGGGCAGGCCGGCGTCGGGCTGGAGCTCGCCGTCGAGCACGATCGGCACGCCGTTCACGATCGTGGCGTGCACGCCCCTGGGCTTGCTGGTCCAGCGGGCGGCGCCGTTGGGGAAGTCGTGGGCCAGCCACTTCTCGTCGGGTCCGACGGTGTCAGGGTCGAAGATCATGACGTCGGCGGCGTAGCCGACCAGCAGGAGCCCGCGGTCGGTGAAGCCGCACAGCGCGGCTGGGATGGCGGTGATCTGCCGCACGCCCTCCTCGAGGGTGAACCCGCCCCACTCCCGCACCCAGTGCTGCAGGAACCAGGTGTGGGCCTCGGCGCCGTCGTCGCGGTCGAGGTGGGCGCCGCCGTCGGACGTGCCGACGAGGAGGTGCGGATCGGCCTGGGCGATCTTGGTGCCCTCGATCCACTCGGGGGTCTCGGTGCGCCACACGAACTCGACGGCCAGGTCCTCGGAGGCGGCGATGTCGAGGAAGGCGTCGGTGGGGTGCACCCCGCGCTCGGCGGCGATGTCGGTGAGGGAGCGGCCGACGAGCGGCTCGTTCTCGGGCTTGGTCACCCGGTTCACGTGGAGGACGTCCCAGCCCGGCGGGGGGAGCGTGGGCCCCGAGGCCGGGTCCCGGTTGTAGTTCTCGACCGAGTCCCGCACGGCGTCCCGGAAGGCGGGGTCGGCGATCAGGGCGAGGCGCTCGCCCACCGAGGCCGCCTCGGTGAAGAGGCGGTTCAGCTGGAGGGCGCCCTCGTAGAGCTTGGTGCCGTCGGCCAGGTTGAAGGTGCGGTTGAACGGCTTGGACATGGCCATCGAGTAGACGGCGGCCCCTCGAGAGGTGGCCTCGTCGACGAAGCGCTTGGCGTTGTCCCAGCCGGCGGTGGGGGCGTCGACCTTGGAACGGGCGCCGAGACCCTGGATGATCACCGGCATCCGGGACCGCAGCGAGAGGTCGATGAGCAGCTCCTCGTCCTCGTGGGTGATGCCGCCGACGGCGGAGCCGGGGAGGTAGGCGAGCGAACCGCCGCCGCTGCGCCCGGCCGCCTCGCACAGCACCCGCAGCTCCTCGAGGCTGGCGAGGCGCGACGGCACGGGGCGGTCGGCCGAGTCGAAGTGCGTGGGCGAGTGGGTGGAGGAGAACCCCGCCGCGCCGGCGGCCATGGCTTCGCGCACCAGCTCGGCCATCTGCTCGATCTCCTCGGGCGTGGCCTCTCGGGTCTGCGCGTCGTCGCCCATGACGTAGCGGCGCAGCGCGCAGTGCCCGATGTAGAAGGCAGCGTTGACCCCGATCCGGCCTCGCATGGCGTCGAGGAACTCGGGGAACGTCTCGAAGCCGTCCACCGGGATGCCCTCGAGGGCCGACGGGTCCATCCCCTCGACGCGGGCGAACAGCTGGATGAGCCAGGAGGCGTCGCCGGGTCGCAGCGGCGCCACGGAGAACCCGCAGTTGCCGGCCACGACGGTGGTGACCCCGTGGTAGCAGCTGGAGGTGGCGTAGGGCTCGAAGGTGAGCTGCGGGTCGTAGTGCGTGTGCGGGTCCACGATGCCCGGCGCCACGACCTTGTCGGTGGCGTCGATCACCCGGTCTCCCTCGGACGGCTCGATGAAGCCGATGGCGGCGATCCGCCCGTCCTTGATGCCCACGTCGGCCCGCCGGCGGGGAAGGCCCGTGCCATCGACGACGGTGCCGTTGGTGATCACGAGGTCGTAGGTCGCCATCCAGCGAGACTAGAACACGTTCTAGTTCTACCGCTACCGGCCGGAGCGGGGCGAAGCGTCCGGATCGCCCGTTCCCGGCGCCGATGTGCTGGACTGCAGCGCGATCGGCCGCCGGGCCGCGCGCAGGAGGAGCGGTGTTCGACGGCCTGACGATCGGCATCGTGGTCGGCGTCCCGCTGATCACCGCCTTCATCGGCTACATCACGAACTGGGCGGCGGTGAAGATGATCTTCCACCCGCGGGAGTTCGTGGGGATCGGTCCGATCGGCTGGCAGGGCGTGATCCCGGCCCGCAACGCGAAGTTCGCCCACGACATCGCGGCCAACGTGGGCCAGGTGCTCTCGGCCCGGGACCTGGCCTCCGGCTTCGATCCCGACGAGATCGAGCCGCTCCTCGCCGACCGGCTCGACGCCGAGATGCCCGCGGTGGTCAGGCAGGCGGCCGAGCTGATCCGGCCCGGGCTCTGGGACGAGATGGCCCCTGAGGCCCGGCAGGCGGTGATCGGGCAGCTCCGCCGCGAGGGCTCGCAGATGGCCCGGGAGGTGGTCGGTGACCTCACCGAGCTGTCCGACGAGCTCCTGGACCTCGAGGCGCTGGTGGTCGACCTGCTCTCAGGCGACAACGTCGAGCGCCTGGTCCGCCTCTTCCAGCGGCTGGGCCGCAAGGAGCTGCGGTTCATCGAGGTCTACGGCGGCGTGTTCGGCTTCCTCGTCGGGTGCGTGCAGGTGCTCCTCTTCGGCGTCCTCGGCCAGTGGTGGACGATGCCGATCGTCGGTGTGCTGGTCGGCCTCGGCACCAACTGGCTCGCCATCCAGATGATCTTCCGCCCGATGGAGCCCACCCGCTACCTCGGCCTGGTGAGCTACCAGGGCATGTTCCCCAAGCGCCAGGCCGAGATCGCCGGGGAGTTCGGAGCCGTGGCCGAAGACGAGATCTTCACCCCGGCCAACCTGTTCCGGGTGCTCACCGAGGGGCCGTCCGGCACGCGGATCGCTCGTCTGGTCCTCGAGCGGGTGTCGGAGCGGATCGACCAGCAGCGCCCGCTGCTCGAGGTGCTGGCCCAGCAGCCGATCACGGACGACCAGATCGCCGCCGTGAAGGCGCTGGTGGTGGAGAAGGTCACCCACGAGCTCCCCCACGTCCAGGCGCAGCTGGACCCCTACCTCCGCGAGCAGCTGGGCGTGGCCCGGCTCGTGCAGGAGCGGATGGGGGCGATGTCCAAGCCGGAGTTCGAGCGCCTGCTGCGCGGCATCTTCGAGGAGGACGAGCTCACGCTCGTCCTGATCGGCGGGGTGCTCGGCGGCCTCGTGGGGCTGGCCCAAGGCGCGCTCGTGCTCGCTCAGGGCAGCTGACGGGCCGGCGGCCCGGTCGAGGCCCGGCGCCTCAGCTCCCTGCGTCGCCGCGGGCCACGCGCTTCTGCTCCCGCTCCAGCACGATGTCGGCCGGGCTGGCCAGGAGGAACGCCGAGGCACCGTGGGCCACCAGCCCGATCCCCCATCCCATCAGCGGGAAGAGGAACCAGGGGAACCCGGCCCCTGACAGCAGCCAGATCACGAAGATCGTGGCGTTCACGGCCAGGTAGACGGCCAGGTGCAGGTAGAACGCCCGGCGGCGCAGGATGCGCCGCGCCTCCCGCTCCCGGAACGCGGCCTGGGTGAAGTCATCCATCGTGGGTCTCCTCGAGGGTGGGGTGATCGTCGAGATCGTCGGGGTGGGTGGAGGTCGCCTCGGCCAGGGCGTCGTCGAGGGCGCGGCGCAGCGCCGCGTCCAGCCGACGGGCGACCACCCGCTCGGCCCGCGGGTCGAGGCGCCGCCCCCGACGGGGCAGGTCGGCGACGACGCGGTCGAGCACCTCGCCGACGGTGGTGGCCGGCCGCTGGTGGCGGGCCCGGGCCGCGGCGGCCTGCAGCACGTCGGGCTGCTGCTCGAGGGCGTCCCGTCCGAGGGGGGTCACCCGATAGGTGCGGGTGCCGTCCAGCTCGACGCTCGTCAGCAGCCCCGCATCTTCCAGCGCGAGGAGGGCCGGGTAGATGGCGCCCGGGCTCGGGCGCCACGAACCCCCCACCCGCTGGTCGAGGGCGTGCATGATGGCGTAGCCGTTGGCCGACCCCAGGTCGGCCGCCACCTGCAGGAGTGCCACCTTCAGCTGCCCGCGACCGAAGAGGCGGCTCACCGCAGCGGCTCCCGCCGCACCGGCACGGGGTCGGCCACGCCGCGGACCACCACGTGGTCCCGGACGGCACTGCCCTCCTGCGAGCCGTCGACGGTGCTGACGAGCTCGTCGGGCCCCGCCGCTGCGCACAGGCGAGCCACCAGGTTCACGTCGGCCCCGTACAGGTCACCTCGGCTGCGGATGGGGCGGCCGACGTGGCTGGCCGCCCGCAGCGCCCAGCCGCCACCGTCCGGGCGCCGGCACGCGGCGGCGATCCCGCGAGCCACCGGCAGCGCCAGGCGATCGGGGGGCAGCCAGGCGAGGACGCCGTCGCCGAGCTCCTTCACGACCGCCCCGCCGCTGCCGTCCAGCGCCGCGCGCGTGGACGCCGCCAGGCCCCGCGCGGCGTCGTGGGCCGCCTCGTCGCCGTGCTCGGCCGTGAACGCGGTGAAGTCCACGAGGTCGACCATGAGGAGGCGCACGTGCACCGGCTGGCCGCCACCCAGCTCGATCGCCCGGTCGCGACCTGCGGCGGTGAGCTCGAACCGGTAGCGATCGCCCCGCCGGACGCGGACGTGGTCGATCGCCTCGAGGCGGAGGAGCGCGGTCAGGAGCTGATCGCTGCGGGTGGCGCGGCCCAGCTCGGCGAGGCGAGCCTGCAGGCGGGCGCCCTCGGTGCCCCCGACCGGGGCCTCCAGGAGGGCCAGCAGCACGTCGGTGGAGAGCCCCTTCTGCACCGTTCGACCGTAACGTACTATTACGTTCCCTGGGAACCCTGGTGGGCGTGGCACTTGTCACCGGTGGGCCGGGGAGCGCAGGCAGGGTCCGGCACTGCCGAGGGCGAACCTCTCCCCGAGCGGTCGAGGGTCGACCGTCCTCGGAGGTCATCGTGCGCACCTGGGCCAAGAGCTCTCCCGTCACCGCCGGCGTGGTCCTGGCCGCTGTCGGCGTGCTCGCCCTGTTCCTGGCCTGGAACGGGGCCGCCGGCGTGGATCACGTGGAGGGCCAGATCCCCTACCTGATCTCAGGTGGGCTCCTCGGCATCGCCCTCGTGGGCGCCGGGCTCACGATCGTGAACGTGCAGGCCCGCCGCCAGGACACCGCCGACGTGCTCGCCAAGCTCGACGAGCTCGCTGAGGCGCTCCAGCGCACCGGCGAGCCGGGCGCCCCGGCGCTCAGCCTGGTTCCCGGGGGCGAGGTCGTCGTCGCGGGCCGGTCGACCTACCACCTGCCCTCCTGCCGGGTGGTCGCCGAGCGCGACGACCTGCAGCCGATGGCCCCCGCCTCGGCCGCCGGCCGCGGCCTGTCCCGCTGCCGCCTCTGCAAGCCCCCGGCGGCGGCGTCTGCCTGAGCGGCGGCACCCCCAGCGCCCGCACGGGCACCCTGGACGTCCGCGGCCCGGGCGGGTCGTCAGCGTCCGGTCGGTGCCGGCTCAGGATCGGGTCGGGGCCCTAGCCCAGGTAGAGGCGGCGGACCCGGTCGGAGTCCGAGAGCTCCTCGCCCCGCAGGGTGGTGTGCACCTCGCCCTGGTCCACGAAGAAGCCGACGTCGGCCACCTCGAGGGCGCCGACGTTCTGCTCCACGAGGATCACGGTCGTGCCCTCGTCGGCCAGGGTGCGGGCGATCTTCAGGATCTCCTTCACGATCACCGGGGCCAGGCCCATGGAGGCCTCGTCGACGATGAGGACCGAGGGGTTGGCCATGAGCCCGCGACCGATGGCGAGCATCTGCTGCTCACCACCGGAGAGCGTGCCGGCCAGCTGGTTGCGGCGCTCCTCGAGGCGGGGCAGCACGCTGAACACGTGCTGGCGCTGCCGCTCCACCCACTCGCGGTCGTGGCGCTGCGACCAGGAGCCCACCTGCAGGTTGCGGTCGACGCTCAGGTCGCCGAAGACCCGGCGACCCTCGGGCACCATCACGATGCCGGCCTGCACGCAGCGGGCCACCGACCACCCGGTGATGTCCTCGCCCCGGAGCCGCACCTGGCCGCCGGTGGCCGGCACGGCCCCGCACAGGACCTTCACCGCGGTCGACTTGCCGGCCCCGTTCAGCCCGAGGAGGACCGCGACCTGGCCGGGCTCGACGGCGAGGCTGAGGCCGTGGAGGACCTCGAGGCTGCCGTAGCCGGCCCGAACGTCGAGCAGCTCGACCATCGGCTGGCCGGCGTCGGCGGAGGCGGCGGGGAGGAGGTCGAGCTCCACGGTGGGGTCGGGCTCGGTCCGCCCGGCGGTCAGGTGGGGTGTCCTAGGCAAGGGCCGTCGCTCCTTCTCCCATGTAGGCCTCGGCCACGGCCTGGTTGCCCCGGATCTCGTCGGGGGTGCCCTCGGCCAGCAGCGATCCGAAGTTGAGGACGTAGACGTAGTCCGAGGTGCGCAGCACGAGGGGCACGTGGTGCTCGATGAGGATGATCGTGAGCCCGAGCTCCCGGCGCATCTGCTCCACCCGGTCGCAGAACGCGCTGCCCTCCTCGCCGCTGGCGCCGGCCAGCGGCTCGTCGAGCATCAGGATCGACGGGTCGGTGGCGAGCACGGCCGCCACCTCGACCATCTTGAGCGTCCCGTAGGGCAACCCGGCGATGGGGCGGTCGCGCACGTCGCCGAGGCCCATGAGCTCGAGCACGCGGTCGGCCCGCCGACGCAGCTCGCGCTCCTCGCGCCGGGCGCTGCCGAGGCCGAGCACCGCCGAGATGCTGCTGGAGCGGATGCTCCCGTGCTGGGCGACGATCAGGTTCTCGAGCACGGTGAAGCTGCGGACGAGCCCGACCTGCTGGAAGGTGCGCCCCAGGCCGCGCTGGGCCCGTGCTTCGGGCTTCAGGTCCGTCACGTCCTCCCCGAAGAGCCGGATGCGCCCCTCGGTCGGCTGGTAGAAGCCGGACACGCAGTTGAACAGCGTGGTCTTGCCGGCCCCGTTGGGTCCGAGGATGCCGACGATCTCGCCCTCGTCGATGCGAAGCGAGACGTCGCTCAGGGCCTGCACGCCGCCGAAGCGGATCGACACGCCGTCGGTCTCAAGGACGGGCACCCATGCCTCCTCCCTGCGCCGGGGCGGTGGTCTCCGGGTCGTGCCCGAACGTCCCGCCGCCCAACCACCGCAGGAGCGCTCCCTGCTGCTGGGCGATGCCCCCCGGGAAGGCGATGAGCGTGAGCAGCAGGAGCACCGCCCCGATGGCCGGCTCCCAGGTGGCGGTGATCGACGTGAACGGGAACACGTGGAAGTTGGCGTGGGCCTGGTCGAGCAGGGTCGGGAGGGCCGCGAAGAGCAGGCCGCCCTGCACGACGCCCCACCGGTTCCCGGTGCCACCCACGACGGTCATGAGCAGGAACGTGAGCGAGAGGCTGAAGGGGAAGTCGTCCTTGGCCACGATCTGCTCGACCGAGGCGAACAGCGCTCCTCCGAGGCCGGCGATGCCGCCAGAGATGACGAAGGCCAGCAGCTTGTAGCCGGTGACGTCGATCCCCCACGAGGCGGCGACCCGCTCGTCGTCGCGCAGGGCCTGGATGGCCCGCCCGGCCTTGGTGGCGGTGAGCCGCCAGTCGAAGGCGATGGCGAGCCCCAGCACGGCGATGCAGAGGTAGGCGTAGGCGGCGTCCCCCGCGAACAGCTCGGGGCGGGGGGCGGGCTGGCCGGCTCCGCCGCCGGTGAGCGATCGGATGTTGAACAGCGTCTCCTGGGCGAAGAGCCCGAAGGCGATGGTGACGAGCGCCAGGTAGAGGCCGGTGACCCGCAGGGCCACACCGCCGAGGACGAGGGCGACGGCCATGCTCACCAGCACCGCGGTGAGGAGTGCGCCCGGGAAGGGCAGGCCCATCTCGCTGAGGGCGTAGCCCGAGCTGAACGCGCCGAGGCCGAGGAAGGCGGCGTGGCCGAGCGACACCTGGCCGGCGTAGCCCACGAGGACGTTGAGGGAGATGGCCACGATCCCGTAGATGGCGGCCCGCGACACGACGTTCAGGTACGTGTCGCTGACGACGACGGGCAGGCTCAGGAAGGCAGCCAGGATCAGCGCGAGGGGCAGCACCCGGGGCCGGGGGGCCCGAGCCGGCGCGTGGTCAGCGGCGGGGGACGCGAGCACGTCGTCGCCGGCGGCCTCGCGGGCGTCGTCGGACACCGGGGGCGGGGCGAGGTCGGTCATGCCGACCTCCCGAGGAGGCCCTGGGGCCGGACGAGCAGCACGGCGAGCAGCACCAGGAGCACGGCCAGCTGGGGCGGGCCGGAGATGTCGAGGTCGAGCGCGGTGACGATCTCGATGGCGGCCTGGCTCACGATGCCGAGGGCGAAGCCGCCGACCACCGCGCCGACCATCGAGGTGATGCCGCCCAGCACCACCCCGGTGAAGGCGGGGATGAGGAACGTGCTGGTGACGAGCCCCGGGGTGAGGGTCTCGAACACGCCGGCCCCGAGCACCCCGGCCAGCGCCCCCAGCGCCCCGGCGGCGCCCCAGGCGGTGGCCCGCATGCGCTCGACCGGCACCCCGTGCAGCTCGGCCGCGAACGGGTCCTGGGCGGTGGCGAGGAGGGCCACGCCGGGACCGCTCTTGAAGAAGGCGGCCAGCAGCGCCGCCACCGCGGCCAGCACGCCGAGGATCACGATGGTGTGCCACTCGACGACGATGTCCACGATGGGGAGCCGGAAGCCGCCCGCCACCGGACGGGGGAACGGCCGGCCGGCCGCCTCGAAGACGTTGATCTCCACGCTGGTGAGCAGCACCGCCACGCCGGCGGTGGCCACCAGCGAGGTCACCGGGGACACGGCGCCGAGCGGCCGGATGACCGCCAGGTAGAGGCCGACGCCGAGTGCGGCGCCGACCACCACGGCGAGGACCGTGGCGGGCAGCAGCAGCCCCCGGTCGGCCTTCGCCGTGACGTCGGTGGAGAACCCGGCCATCACGAGGAAGGCCACGAAGGCCGGCACGGTGCCGAGCTCGCCCTGGGCGAAGTTGAGGATCCGGGTGGACGTGTAGACCAGCGCCAGGCCGAGCCCCACCAGGCCGAAGATGGCGCCCCGCTGGATCCCGAAGACGAGGATCTCGACGATCGACTCGAGCACGTGGCCCCCTAGAACCCGGAGGCGAAGGTCGCCAGGGTCTTGTGCTCCTCGGTGCCGCAGTCGGCTTGGAGGACGTGGACCTGCTTGGCCCCGAAGTGGTCGTCGGGGCTGAACGAGAGCTGCGGGTTCACCTTGGAGGCGAGCCCCTGCTGGCGCTCCAGCATCGCGACGAAGTCCTCTCGGGTCAGGTCGGTGCTGCCGAAGGCCTTCTCGTACCGCTTGAAGGCCTCGTGCTGGACGCTGGCCAGGCCCCACAGCGCGAGGGCGATGTCGTCGGTGGGGGCCCCGAGCTGCTGGCCGGCCTCGAAGAACTCGGGCACGTTCTGGCGGGCCCAGTCGAGGCCCGGGAAGGGCGAGAAGAAGATGCCCTTGTCCACGTGGGGGCAGCCCGCGCTCAGGACGGCGTTGAGGCCCTTGCTGATGCCGACCCCCACGTACTGCGGCTTGTAGCCCTGGCCGCTCGCCTGCTGGGCGAACTGGATGTAGTCGGTGGGGGCGCTCAGGATGAACAGCACCTCCACGTCGGCACCCTGCATGTCCCGAGCGAAGGCGGTGATCCAGCTGGTGTTGCCCTTGGGGTGCCGGAGCGTCTTGAAGTAGTCCAGGCCGTGCTGCTTCACCGCCGCGTCCCAGGCCTTGGCGGCGTCGTCGAAGTTGGGGGTGTCGGTGATGATCGCCCCGACCTTCTTGCCGGGGAGGTTCTTCTTCACGTACTGCGCCAGCAGCTGGGTCTGCTGGGGGTAGGACATGGAGCTGGCGAAGTAGTTCCTCAGGCCCCGCAGGCCCGCCTCGGTGACGCCGGCCGACAGGTACGGCACGCCGGCCTGCTCGGCGAACTGGCCACAGGCCTGGATCTGGTCGGTGCCGCCGCCGCCGACGAGGAGGAACGCGCTCTGGGCCAGCTCGCGGCAGGCCTGGATGGCGGTGTTGGGGGCGTACTTGTCGTCCTTGAACAGAACGTTGACCTTGGACCGGCCGAGGACCTTCTCGCCCTTGGTCTGCGTGACCCAGCGCCAGTACAGGTCGCCCGACTTCTGGAAGGAGGTGGTGGGCAGCGGCGCCGCACCGGTCACGGGGGCGTGGATGGCGAGCGTGATCGCGTCGTCGGACACACCGGTGCGGTCGCTGCCGCTCAGGCTCATCGTCCCACCCGAGCCGGACGCGGCCGCCGCGCCGCCGTCGCCGCCCGCTCCCTCCCCGCCGCCGGCGGCCGCTGCACCACCGCCGCTGGAGGCGCCACCGCCCTCCCCGGCCGCACCGTCGACGGTGGCGCCGTCGACGGTGGCACCCTCACCGGCCGCCGGGCCACCGGCGCCGGTCTCGATGATGATCTCCGGGAGCCCGGAGGCGCTCTCGTCGTGGACGCCGGGCTTCTGGCCGCAGGCGGCGACCAGGAGGGCGAGGGACAGGCCGACGCCGATCACGGCGCCGGGACGGCGTCGGGGGGTGCGGAGGGACACGGTCAGCTCCTGGAGGGGTCGGGGAGGAGGTCGTCGGGGCCGGCGGAGCCGGAGGTCATGAGGCGGGTGAGCGCCCCGGGCCGGCGCCGGGAGGCGGCGGCGGGTGCGACGGCGGCCTGGCCGAACAGCGCCGCTCCGGCCAAGCCGAGCGGGAGGGCGAGCAGCATCCACGCCGGCAGCTCACCGCTGCCGCGGCTCGAGGCCCGCTCGGCCCAGCGGGCCCGCAGGGTCCCGGCCAGCGCCGCACCGGGAGAGGGCTGCGGGGCCGTGGGCGCCAGGGACGGGGAGCCGGCGTCGAAGGCCGGGACCTCGAACGGGGCCGACGGGGCCACGTCGACGGGGGCCACGTCGACCGGGGCCAACCCGGTCTCGGTCGCCAGCGGGGAGGTGGTGTAGCGGATGACGGGGCGAGTCGCCTCGCCGGCCTCGCCGTCGCCGAAGGAGACGGTCCAGTTGGTGGAGAAGTCGGGGTCGCCGTAGGCGAGGTTGGGGGCGCCCACGGGGCGCAGCACGATGCCCTCGTTCGGCAGCGGGCCGTCGCGTCCGGGGGCGCCTTCGGTCCAGGCCTGGGCGGCGAAGGTGAGGTCGAAGGTCCACGTGCCGGCCTCGGGGTCGTAGACCCCGGTGGTACCGAGCACGCAGTCGCTGTCCGGTACCCGGGTGCCGTCGGCGGCCGCGCCCTGGGCGTCGCCCCCGGTCCAGGTCTCCGTGGCCGGGCAGGCCTCGATGCCGGTGACGGTCTCGGTGGTGAGCTCGCCGCTCGTGAGCGCCTGGCCGACCTCCTCGGCGAGCCGGGCCGGGTCCTGGCTGCTCACCTGCGACAGGGCGGCCAGCACCACGGCTCGCACGGCGGGCGACTCGGCCGCGTAGTTCAGGCCGTCCTGGCGGACGACGAGCTCGAAGGAGTCGAAGCCCTGCCCCTCGGGCAGGGTGGGCAGCGCCAGCTGCAGGAGCGACACGTAGCGGGGCTGGCCGCCCAGCATCCCGACCGGCGTGGTGCCGGGGGCCACCGGCTGGGCGATCTCGCCGTCGGGGCTCACCGGGATCGGGATGCCGTCGGAGAGCCCGAGCCCGCCGCCCACCTCCTGGACCTCCTCACCGCAGAGCTGGGCCGCCCCCACCAGCCCGGCCACGAGGCACACGGTGCCCGGCGGGAAGCCGTTCGTGAGCACCGGGGGGGTCACGTCGGTCACCGGGTAGGTGAAGTAGGCCTGGCGGGCGACGGTCGCCGGCTCCTCCACCGTGTTGGCGGAGGCCTGCAGGCCGGCCAGGCCGGTGGCCGCGGCCACGGTCATGGCCACGAGCCCGGCGCCCAGGCGGGCGCGGCGAGACGTGATGGTTCTGAGCACTCGGCGGGACCTCACGGATCGGTGGCGGCTGGATCGGGCGGGCCGGCTGGCGGTCCGACCCGACGCTCAGAGGTTCGACGCGCCCCCGCCCACACCCTGCTGTGACACTTGACCCATCGACCGTCGCCGGTCAGGCGCCCGGTTCAGCCGGGCCAGACGATGCTCTGGAGCTCGCTGTAGGCGTGGAGGCCGAACGAGCCGCCGTCCCGGCCCACGCCGCTCATCTTGAACCCGCCGAAGGGCGCCTCGTGGTTGCGCTGCGCCGTGTTGATGCCCACGTTGCCCGTGCGGAGCCGCTTGGCCACCCGGAGGGCACGGGCGGAGTCCGCCGAGAACACGTAGTCGTAGAGGCCGAACTCGGTGCCGTTCGCGATCGCCACCGCCTCGTCCTCGTCGCCGTCGAAGGGGACGACCACCACCACCGGGCCGAAGAACTCCTGCTGCACGGCGGGGTTGTCGGGCCGGCAGCCGGCGAGGAGCGTCGGGGCCACGTAGAACCCCCGGTCCATGTCCGGTCGCTCGCCGCCGACCATGACCTCGCCCCCGGCCTCGATCCCGTCCTGGAGGAGGGCTTCGACCCGGCCCCGCTGGACCTCGGAGATCACCGGCCCCACCACCGTGGTGGGCTCCAGCGGGTCGCCGACGGCCATGCGCCCTGCCGCCTGCTGCAGCCCGCCTACCACCTCGTCGTACCGGCTGCGGTGCACGATCACGCGGGTGGGGGCGGTGCAGATCTGGCCGCTGTGGAAGGCCCAGACCGACGAGATCGTGGCGATCGCCGTCTTCAGGTCGGCGTCGTCGAGCACGATCGCGGCGCCCTTGCCACCCAGCTCGAGCAGGAGCCGCTTCATGTCTCGACCCGCCACCTCGCCGATGGCCCGGCCCACGGGGGTGGAGCCGGTGAAGCTGACCATGTCGACCTGCGGGGACGCCACGAGGGCCTGCCCGACCTCGGCCGACGACCCGGTGACGACGTTGACCACCCCGGGCGGGAACCCGGCCTCGTGGAGCACCTCGCCGAAGACCGTGACGGCCAGCGGGTCCTGGGGGGCCGGCTTCACCACCACCGTGTTGCCCATGGCCAGGGCGGGGCCGATCTTGCCCGCCATGTTCACGATCGGGAAGTTGTAGGGCGTGATGCAGGCGACCACCCCCACCGGCTGGCGCACCGCGACGGCGCCCATGATCCCGCCCGGCGCGAGGGCGGTGGTGGGCATCTCGCCCGGCGGCAGGGGGATCGTGGCCGGCTCCATCGCCCCGCGGGCGTAGCGGCGGAGCCGCTCCACACAGGTCGGGACCTGCATGGTCTGCGCCACCCGCAGCGTGGCGCCCGTCTCGGCCTGGACGAGCGGCACGAGGTCGTCCATCCGCGCTCGGAGGAGGTCGGCCGCCCGGTCCAGCAGGGCGGCCCGCTCCTCGGGCTTGGTGCGGCTCCAGGTCTGGAGCGCCTGGGCGGCGGCCACGGCCGCCGCCTCGACCTGGGCCGCAGAGGCCTCGGGGGCCTCACCCACCACCTCCTCGGTCGCCGGGTTGACGATGTCGTAGCCGCCGCCGTCGCCCTCCACCTGCTCGCCGCCGATCAGGAGCCGGTACCCATTCGCTGCCATGTCGCCGAGACTAGAACAGGTTCTAGTACCGGCTCCCCTCCGTGGGCCCGAGCCCGCCTGCCCGTCCCGACCACGCCGAGCGGTCGCCACCCGCGTGGGCGGGCCGATGCCGCTCGCCGGCTGACCGAGCGGGAGGCGATCTGCACGTCGAGACATCCGGAGACGTCGTGGCGCGACGCGTTCAGGTCAGGTGGGGGTCTGGGTCCGGGCTGCCGTTGTAGACGGTTCCGCCCCGCTCGACGTAGCGGCGCATGGCGGCCGCCGCCCGCTCCCGGCCCACGGCCCGGACGACCTCGATCCCGCGGTGGTGCAGCGCCTCGACCCAGTCGTCGGGCTTGTCACCCTCGTCGAAGCCGACCGCCCGGGCGTCGGGGTCCGCGGCTGCGCACACCACCCGGCGCACCCCCGCCCACACCAGCGCGCCCAGGCACATGGCGCAGGGCTCGGTGCTGGTGACGAGGACGGCGTCGAGTCCGTCGAGGGTGAACGAGCCCGCCCGCTGGGTGGCCTGGCCGAGGGCCAGCACCTCGGCGTGGGCGACGCAGGTGGAGGTGGGCTCGACCCGGTTCACCCCGACCCCCAGCACCTCGCCGGTGGCGTCGCTGAACACCGCGGCGGAGAAGGGACCGCCCGTCGCCTCCTCGACCTGGCGGTCGAGCACGTCCAGCACCCACACCATGCGATCGGCGTCGGACGCACCGAGGCCGAGCTCGGGACGGGGGAGCTCGTCGAGCCACCCGGGCGTCTCGATGCGCAGCGCACCCACGGCGACGGACCGTACACCTGCCCCACGCGCGAGGGAGGCGGGACCGGCGTCCCGCCTCCCTCGCGGCGATCGATGCGACCGCGGCCCCGTGGGCGACCAGCCGCTGGGACCTGGCTAGGGGCGGCCGGCCGGCGACGAGCTACGGGCCTCGGCAGCCCGCTCCTGGCCCGGCCCGGCCTGCTCGGGGACCTCGCCGCCCCCGTTTGACGCACCCTCGCCAACGTTGCTGCGAGCCACGGTCGAGACCGCCTCGCCGTGCTCGCGCCTTTCGTGCTCGTCGGACTGCGCGACGGCCGACACGGCGGCCCCGTGGGTGTCCACAGGCGGCGCCGCGTCCGTGTCGGAGGGCTTCGCCTCGTCCTCGAGCTCGTCGATCGCCCCGGCCTCGGGGGCACCCGGGTGGGCGTCCTCGGTGGCCGGTAGGTCCGTGCCCACCCGTGCCTCGGCGGTGGCCAGGCCCTTCTCGGCCTCGTCGGGTGGTGACCCGGCTGCTGCGGCGACGCCTCCGGCGGAAAGGGTGAGGGCTCCAGCTGCAAGCGCGATCTTCTTGGTCAGCAACGTGCGTTCTCCTCGGGGGGTTCGGTCGGATTCCGCCCAACCGATGGGGCCATCGCCAAATGTTGCGATCAGGTTACGGCCAGGGCGAGGACCACGCCGCGCCACAGACCGGTCGCCATGCGAGCATCGACGGGATGGCGCGCACGGGACGTGGGGCATGAGGCGGGTGGCGCTGTTCGACTTCGACGGCACCCTCGTCGACTCCGACCACGCCCTCACCCACCCGTTCCAGCTCCTCGGCGTCCCCGAGGTCGATCGACCCCCGCTCGGGCTGCCACTGGTCGAGGCGTGCCGACGGGCGGGCATCACCGTCGAGGACTACCTCGCCCACTACGACCCGAGCGTGGCGCAGCCCTTCGCCGGGGTCCCGCAGCTGCTCGCCGCCCTCGACCGCTGGGGGGTGGCGTCCAACAAGCAGCGGGCGTCGGGGCTCCGCGAGCTTCACCGGCTGGGCTGGTCCCCCACGGTCGCCTTCTTCTCGGACGACTTCGGCGGGAAGGAGAAGGAGCTGGCGCCGCTCCTCGCCGCGCTCGGGCTCGAGCCGGCGGAGGCGGTGTTCGTGGGCGACACCCACCACGACCGCAGCTGCGCAGCGCTGGCCGGCATCCCGTTCGCGCTCGCGGGCTGGAACCCTCGTGCTCGTGCCGCGGCGGAGCCGGGCGACACCGTCCTCGACCACCCCCGCGAGGTGCTCGACCTGCTGGCCTGAGCGTGGCTGTCTCATCTCGCCGCGATGGGGCAAGGTGAGGGCCATGTCCGATGCGCCTGCGCCCTCCGCCCGCCCGACCACCACCTCGGACGACCCGATCGACGTGGTCCGGAGCTTCCTGGCCGCGCTGGAGCGGCTCGACATCGACGCCGCCGTCGGCCTCCTCGCCGACGACGTCCGCTACCAGAACGTGCCCCTGCCCGCCGCCGAGGGGATCGACGCCGTCGAGAAGCAGCTGCGCTGGCTGGCCCGCTACGGCGACGGCTTCGAGGTGGAGTGGATCAACGTCGCCGCCGACGGCGGCACCGTCCTCACCGAGCGCACCGACGCCCTCGTCTTCGGAAGGGTGCGGGCCGCGTTCTGGGTGTGCGGCACCTTCGAGGTCCGTGGCGGCAAGATCGTCCTCTGGCGGGACCGGTTCGACTTCGTCGACGTCACCTGGGCCTTCCTCCGAGGCGGCGCCAAGGCGCTGCTCGACGCGGCCCGCGACAAGGCACGCAACTAGAACGCGTTCTAGTATCGGCGACATGACCACCGTCGCCCCCGAGCCCGCCGCAACCGGGGAGATCCCGCTGATCATCTCGGTGGACGACCACGTCGTCGAACCGCCCGACCTCTGGACCTCCCGGCTGCCGGCCAAGTACCAGGACCGCGCGCCCCGAGTGGAGCGGGACCGCGCCCGGTTCCACTTCGAGGGCGGCGTCTTCTCCTTCACCAAGGGCGACGAGGACGGAGAGTGGTGCGACTGGTGGCTCTACGACGACCTCGTCTACCCGTTCCCGAAGCTCTCGGCTGCGGTGGGCTTCGAGGACCTCGACGTCACGCCGGTCACCTTCGACGAGATCCGCCCCGGCTGCTGGAAGCAGGCCGACCGGCTGGCCGACATGACGGCCAACCACGTCGAGGCGTCGATCTGCTTCCCCAACACGCTCCCCCGCTTCTGCGGCCAGGCCTTCTACGAGCGGGAGGACAAGGACCTCGCCCTCCTCTGCGTGCAGGCCTACAACGACTGGATGATCGAGGAGTGGTCAGCCGGCGACGGCAAGGGCCGCCTCATCCCGCTGGGCATGGTGCCCCTGTGGGATCCCCACCTGGCCGCCGCCGAGGTGCGGCGCAACGCGGCGCGGGGCTGCTACGCCGTCACCTTCTCGGAGAACCCGCACCCGCTCGGCCTGCCGTCCGTGCACGACAAGGGCCGCCACTGGGACCCGTTCTTCGAGGCCTGCCAGGAGACCGGCACGGTGGTGTGCATGCACATCGGGTCGTCGTCGCGCATGCCCGCCACCTCGCCCGACGCCCCGTTCATCGTGAGCTCCACCCTCACGTTCTCCAACGCGATGGGCTCGATGCTCGACTACATCTTCAGCGGAACGATGGAGCGCTTCCCGGGCCTCGTCATCGCCTACTCCGAGGGCCAGGTCGGCTGGATGCCGTATGTGATCGAGCGGGCCGACAAGCTGTGGGCCGAGCGGGCCGACAACTCCTTCGGCACCAACCTGCCCAACCCGCCGTCGAGCTACATCCACCACCGGATCTACGGCTGCATCTTCGACGACGAGGTCGGCCTGCGGAACCGGGACCTCGTGGGCATGGACCAGATCTGCTTCGAGACGGACTACCCCCACGCCGACTCCACCTTCCCCCGCTCCAAGGAGGTGGCCACCGAGATCTGCGCCAACGCGGGCCTCACCGACGAGGAGGTCTGGAAGTTCCTCCGCGGCAACGCCATCCGTGCCTTCGGCCTCGACCGCCTCGGCATCACCTCCTGAACGACGTCTGTGAGCGATTCCAGGCCGCTGCGGCTCGAGAACCCACACAGACGCGGAGAGGGCGTACGGCTCGGGTCGATGCTGTTCACGCTCGTCGAGCCCCACCCGGGGTTCGAGGTGGCCTACAACCGCTGGTACGAGCGGGACCACTTCTACGCCGGGTGCCTGATCGGGCCCTGGCTCTTCGCCGGCCGGCGCTGGGTGGCCACCCGGGACCTGAAGGCCCAGCGCACCGGCGCCGAGGTCGACCGCTTCGGGGGCCGGGACCGCGGATCGTACCTGGCCGTCTACTGGATCCTCGACGGGCACCACGACGAGCACGTCGACTGGGCGCTGCGCCAGGTGCAGTGGCTCCACGCCAACGGCCGCATGTTCGCCGAGCGGGACCACGTCCACACCCTCCTGTACCGGCACCGCTGGACGGTGGCCACGACCGACGACGGCGTCCCCGCCGAGCTGGCGCTCGACCACCCCTTCGGCGGCATGACGGCCAGCCTCGTCCGCCCGGGTGCCAGCACGTCGCCCGACGCCGTTGCGGCGGCGGTCGGCGCGGGCGCAGCCCTGTCGGTCGGCTTCGAGCCCATCCCGCTGCCCGCTGACGCCCCCGTCACCGAGCAGGGCCTCGAAGGCCTCGACGGCACCACGATGGTCCTGTCCTTCCACGACGCCGCGCCCCCGCCGCCCGACGGCGGGGACCGGACGGTCCTCTGGTCCGCCCCCTTCATCCCCACGATCCCCGGCACCGACCGCTACACCGACCTGCTCTGAACCTCGTCTGTGCGCGTTCTCGAGCCGTAGCGGCGCAAGAACGCACACAGACGTCGTTCAGGTCGCGCGGTGGCAGCCTTGGAGGTGGTCGTCGACGAGGCCGGCGGACTGCATGAGGGCGTAGGCGGTGGTGGGGCCGAAGAAGCGGATGCCCCAGCTGCGCAGCTCCTTGGCCAGCGCCACCGACTCTGGGGTCTGGGCGGGGATCTGGGTGCGATCTCGCAGCGGCGCCGGGCGGGGGTCGGGCTGGTGGGACCAGATCACCTCCACGAGCGACGTCCCCGCCTCGCGCATGGCCAGCACCGCCCTCGCGTTGGCGATGGCGGCCCGGATCTTGCCCTGGTGGCGGACGATGCCGGCGTCGCCGAGGAGCCGATCCACCTCGGGCTCGTCGAAGCCGGCCACCACCTCCGGGTCGAACCCGGCGAACGCGGCCCGGAACGCGTCGCGCTTGCGCAGGATGGTGATCCAGGCGAGCCCGGACTGGAAGCCCTCCAGGCAGACCTTCTCGTAGAGGGCTCGCTCGTCGCGCAGCGGACGGCCCCACTCGTCGTCGTGGTAGGCGACGTACAGCGGGTCGACGCCGCACCACCAGCAGCGGTCGACGCCGTCGGGCCCGATCGTGATGTCCGCCACAGCCATGGGCGAAGCCTGCCAGAGACCTCGGCCGACGGCGCGCCGCTCCCCGCTCGATCGGTCGCGCTCGGCGCGGTCAGGCGATGAAGACCTCGGCCTCCTCGGTGAAGAGGATGGCCATGCCCGCGAGGTCGAGGAGGCGCTCTTCGTCGGGCGCCATCTTGGTGCGGTACTCGTCGGTGTCGAGCAGGGCCAGGAAGTCCCGGTACGAGTCGAACCACTGCACCGCCATGCCGTCGTAGCGGTCCCCGTTGCGGTAGTCCTCGATGACCCGGTGGTGCTGCTCGTAGCGGCGGATGCAGCGGCGGAAGACGGGCTCGTCGGCGATCATCCGGCCGTGGGCCCGCCACGCGTCGTGGAACTCCTCCACCGACAGGGCGGGGTTCCGCTTCACGAGGACGGTGAGCTTGATCATGCGATCCAGTGCCCTCCGTCCACGCCGAGGCTCTGCCCGGTCACCGGGTCCGACAGCGGGCTGGCGAAGAACACGACCGACCCGGCGATCTCCTCGGACGGAGGCAGGTAGCGCAGGGCCGTCTCCTCGGCCACCCGTCGGTACTGCTCCTCCGGGGTGATGCCGGCTCGGCCAGCGAGGTGGTCGAAGTAGGCGGCCACCTTGTCACCCCAGATGTAGCCGGGGAAGACGCCGTTGACCCGGATCCCGTGGGGTCCGAGCTCGAGGGCGAGAGACTTGGTGGCCGTCTCCAGCGCCCCCTTGGAGGTGGCGTACGCGCCGTAGCGGGGCTGGATGCGGTGGGCCGACAGCGAGTTGACCATCACCACCTTGCCGCCGCCGCGGGCCCGCAGGGCGGGGACGGCGGCCTTGGTCATCTGCAGGGTGCCCCACAGGTTCACATCCATGGTGGCCTGCCAGTCGGCGAGGTCGGAGTCCTCGAAGGAGCGGTGGTTGCCGTCGTGGAACGCGTTGTTGACGAGCACGTCGAGCCCGCCGAGGGCTGCGGTGGCATGGTCCACCGCAGCCTGACAGGACGCCGCGTCGGTGACGTCGAGCCGCACCGCCTCGGCCTTCCGGCCGAGGGCCCGGACCTCCTCGGCCACCGCCTCGCAGGCGCTCACCGTACGAGCGCCGAGGACCACGTCGGCGCCGTGGGCGGCCAGCGCGAGGGCGATGTCGCGGCCCAGGCCGGGGCCGGCGCCCGACACGAGCGCCACCTTGTCCGTCAGCAGTCCCGTCACGTCATCTCCTCGTCCTGTGGTCGTCGACTCATGCGTTCACCAGCGGTGCGACCTCGGCGGCGAAGGCGGCGATCTGGTCGCACAGCTCGTCGGCGGAGCGGCTGGCGAACCCCACCTGCACCTGGTGGCACCCGAGGTCGCGGTAGGTGCGCAGGTAGGCGGCCACCTTCTCCGGGGGTCCGCTCACGCACCGGCCGGCGTCCCAACCCGGCTCGCCCACGTGGAGCGGGCCCGACAGCGCCCCGATCGTGAACGGCTCGTGGGCGCGGCCGGCGGCCGCCCGGAGGTCGAGGAGCCGCTCGATGGCGGCCGGCATCCCCTCCTTGGGCGGACCCTGCGGCAGCCAGCCGTCCCCCCGCTCGGCGGCTCGACGAACCGCGGCGGGGGACGAGCCGCCCACCCAGACCGGAAGGCGCTCCTGGACCGGTCGCGGGCGCTGCCCGAGGCCCTCGAAGGACCACACCCGGCCGTGGTGCGACGCGAACTCGGCGCCGAGGGCGGAGCGCACGGCGTCGATGGCCTCGTCGAGCAGGGCGCCACGCTCGGCGAAGGGCACGCCGAGGGCGGCGAACTCCTCCTCCACGTGCCCGGCCCCCACGCCGAGCACGGCTCGGCCACCCGACAGGACGTCGAGGGTGGCCCAGGCCTTGGCCACCACGAGCGGGTGACGGTACGGCAGCACGGTCACGTGGCTGAGCAGGCGCACCCGCTCGGTGCGGGCGGCGACGAAGGCGAGCGTGGCGACGGTGTCCCACCACTCCGTGCCCATGGCCTCCGCTCGCTCGGCGGGAATGGCCACGTGGTCGCACACCGCGACGTAGTCGAAGCCGGCTGCGTCGCACGCCTGCGCCACCGCGACGACCTCGTCGGGCCCGGCCTCGCGCTCCCACGCCCGCACGTAGAGGCTGCTCTGGGACTGGACGGGCAGCTGCAGGCCGAAGGCGATCGGCCCTGGTCCTGCGCTCATCGGTCCCCCTCCGGTCGATCCTCCCCGTCGGAGGAAACGAGAACCTGTTCTAGCAGCGAGGGGTGCTAGACGTGGCGGCCCCAGTGGCCGCCCTCCTCGCCCTCGCCTCCGCGCTGTCGTTCGGCAGCGGCGACTTCCTCGGCGGCCTCGCCGCGCGCCAGGTGCGAACGACGTCGGTGCTGCTGTGGTCGTACCTGCTGTCGGGCTCGCTGCTCGTCGTCGCCTCGGCGGCCACCGGCGGCTCGCCCTCGCTGCGGGACCTCGTGATCGGATCCGGCGCCGGGCTCCTCGGAGCGGCCGGGATCGGGCTCCTCTACCAGGCCCTGGCCGTGGGCCAGATGAGCGCCATCGCACCGGTGACCGCCCTGCTGGCGGCTGCCATCCCGGTGACCGCCGGCTTCCTCCAGGGCGAGGACCCGGGCCCGCGCCCCATCGCCGGGATGGCGCTGGCCGTGGTGGCGGTGGTCCTCGTGTCGGCCGAGGGCGGCGGGAGCCTGCGCCCGTCCGACGCCCGTGGCGTCACCCTCGCCCTGGCCGCGGGGGTCTGCTTCGGCCTGTTCTACGTCGGGGTGGCGTCGACCGACGACGGCTCCGGGCTGTGGCCGCTGCTGGGTGCGCGAGCGGCGTCCATCGTGGTGGTCGGGGGGCTGGCCCTGCTCGGGGTCATCCACGCGCCCGCCCCGCGAGGCCGGCCGGCGGCCTGGACGGCCGGGGCCGGCGTCCTCGACGGAGCCGGCAACGTCCTCTACCTGCTCGCCGTGCGGGAGGGGCTGATCAGCGTCGGCACGGTGCTGTCGTCGCTCTACCCGGTGGCCACGGTGGCGCTGGCCTGGGCGGTGCTCCGTGAGCGCTTCGCCCCGCTCCAGCGGGTCGGCATGGTGGTGGCGCTCCCCGCCATCGCCCTCCTCACCCTCTGAGGGCAGAGACACCCGTCAGTCGGGGAGGTGGCCGGTGATGCCCCAGGCCAGCTGCCGGGCCATCGACGCCCGCAGGTCCCTGGTGCGGATGCCCCAGAACTCGAAGCCGTACTGGTGGGCGGCCACATGGGCCAGCATCGACACGAGCACGCCGGCGGTGGCCATCGGATCGGTGCCCTTCGGGAGCCGCCGGTCGACGACGGCCGCCTGCGCCACCTCGGCCAGCGCCTTGGTGATGTCGTTCAGGAACCCGACCCGGATCTTGCGGAACCGGTCGTCCCCCTCGTCGGTGGCGAGGTCCATGACCCGCAGCACCGGGCGGTTGTCGTCCCAGAAGCGGAGGATCCCCTCGACGAGCGACGCCGCCGTGCGGGGCGCACCGGCCTCGTCCCAGTCGCCGTCGGTGACGATGGTGGACAGGTGGGCGCCCTCGAGCGCCACCTCCTCGGCGAGCACCAGGACGGCCGCCTCCACGTCGGCGAAGTACCGGTAGAAGGTGGCCGGAGAGGTGCCCGCCTCACGGGCGATGTCGATCACCTTCACATCGCGGTAGGCGGTGGTGGTCAGCATGGCGGCGGTGCACTCGAGCAGCCGCTGGCGGGTGGCCCGCCCGCGCCGACCCGGCACCCGTCCGTCGGCCGCCCGAAGGTCGTCGGAGTCGACCTCGTCGGCAGCGTCTCCGGCTTCGGGCCCGGACACGTCGCGCAGCTGGGGGACCATCGCCAGAGCGTACCGGCGGCCTGACGAGCCGTCAGGGTCCCTCGGCGCGGCTCAGCTGCCGACGCGGGCCCGGAGCTCGCCCTTCAGCACCTTGTTGCTGGCGTTCATCGGCAGCGCCTCCACCACCTGGACGCGACGGGGCGCCTTGTAGTTGGCCATGTGCGCCTTGGCCCAGGCCACCACCTCGGCCGGGTCCACCGACGCACCGCTGCGGGGCACCACGAAGGCCATCCCCACCTCGCCGAGCCGCTCGTCGGGCACCCCGATCACCGCCGCCTGCGCCACGCCCGGGTGGGTGAGCAGCAGCCGCTCGATCTCGGCCGGGTAGGCGTTGAACCCCCCGCAGATGAACATGTCCTTCTTGCGGTCGGTGATGGCCACGTACCCGTCGGCGTCCATCGTGCCGATGTCGCCGGTGTGCAGCCAGCCGTCGACGTCGATCGTCTCGGCCGTGCGCTCCGGGTCCTCGAAGTAGCCCCTCATCACGTTGTAGCCCCGCACCACGATCTCGCCGGGCTGGCCGACGGGCACGTCGTGGCCGTCGTCGTCGACGATGCGGACCTCGACGCCCGGGATGGCCCGGCCCGACGTCGCCGAGATGCGCTCGGGCGGGTCGTCGGGCCAGCAGACGGTGACGATGCCGCAGGTCTCGGTGAGGCCGTAGGCGGTGACGACGGTCTCGAAGCCGAGCTCCTGCTGCATGCGAGCGATGAGCTCGACCGGCACCGGGGCGGCGCCGGTGACGGCCAGGCGCAGGCTCGACATGGCCTCTCGGTCGAGATCGGGGTGGTTGAGGAAGGTCTGGTAGATGGCCGGCGGGCCGGGGAGGGCGGTGATGCGGTGGGCGGCCACGTTCGCCATCGCCTGGGGGATGTCGAACACCGCCTGCGGGACGAGCGTGGCGCCGACGGTGAGGGCGGCCACGATCCCGGCCTTGTACCCGAAGGAGTGGAAGAACGGGTTGATGACCAGGTAGCGGTCGTCGCGCCGGAGGCCCACGATGGCCGCCCAGTCGGCGAAGCCCCGCAGCGTCTGGCCGTGGGTGCACACCACGCCCTTCGGGTTCCCCGTGGTGCCCGAGGTGAAGATGATGTCGCTCACGTCGTCGGGACCGAGCGCCGCCATCCGCTCGGCCAGCACCTCGGCGGCCACGGCGTCGCCCGTGGCCAGGAACTCGGCCCATGCCTGCGCGCCGGCGGTGTCGCCCCGCAGCACGACGGTGCGCTCGAGGTGCGGGAGCTCGTGGCCGTCGAGCAGGGAGACGTACTCGTTGCCCAGGAAGCCGTCGACGGTGACGAGCACCTTGGCCCGGCTGGTGTCGAGCAGGTAGGCCGCCTCGGCCCCCTTGTACCGGGTGTTGACGGGCACCAGCACGCCACCTGCGGCCTGGAGGCCGAGGAGGGCGACGATCCACTCGTGCACGTTCGGAGCCCAGATGGCCACCCGATCGCCCGGCTCCACCCCGGCCGCCACGAAGGCTCGGCCCGCCTGCTCGGCGGCCGACCACAGCTCGGCGAAGCTGAGGCGCACGGTGCCGTCCACCACCGCCTCGTCGGCCCCGAACCGCTCGGCCGCGGTGCGGGCCAGGTTGGGGATCGTCCCCCACTCGAGGTCGCCCCGCACCCCGGTGTCGCGCCCCTGCTGCGGCTGCTGCGCCATGGTGCCCGACCCTATCTGACGACCCGTCAGGCCACGCCGGGGACGTCCGCGCGGAGCCTGGTCAGACCGAGGGAGCGAGGTTGGCGAAGGCTCGCTGGCGGTCCTCGGCCGCCTGCGCGGCGTCGAGGTCGCGGCTCCCGACCAGCTCGAAGTCGCCGGCGTACTCGGGCTTCACGGCGCCGTGCTCGTCGGTGAGCCACACCATGGCGAGCCGGCGAGGCACCCGCACCGGGCCGTCGACCCGCTCGTAGGTGCTGAACACCATGTCCCAGAAGGGGGTGGTGACGCCGTGGTTGGCCATCGGGTGGCCGAAGTGGTGGTGGAAGTGGTGGCGTCGGACGAACCGCTCGTAGGGGTTGGCGATGGGCCGGCGGTGGGCCCGCCAGTGGATCCAGTCGTAGGTGCCGTACGCGGCGACCCAGCCGAGCCCGAGGGCCCCGCCCACCGGGCCGAGCAGCCGGGAGGCCAGGAAGCCCATGCCGGTGCCGACCACCACGACGCCGGTCCACGCGAAGTACCAGGACTCCAGCACGGAGTCCCGCTCGGCGTGGTGCTTCAGGTGCTCGCGGGAGGCCATCCCCCGGCCCTTGGCCTCGTGCATGGCGAAGCGGTGCATGAGGTACTCGGCCAAGGACCACAGGGCGAAGCCGAGGACGACGAGCGCGAGCGCGGCGAGGACGTGGACGGCGGTCATCGGGGGGAGCCTCCTGAGCGGCGTCGAGCGGCGGTGACGGGCGGGACGGGGACGGCGGGCGGGGCGGGTGCCACCAGAGCGGCGAGAGCGGCGGCCGTGGTGTCGTCGTCGACGGGACGGGCGAGGGGCTGGCGCCTGGCGATCGCGTCGACGACGGCGTGGGCCGCCAGGAGGACCTCGGGCCGGGCGCCCCAGCCGGCCAGGAGGTCGTCCACGAGCTGACCGGCGAGGCGCGGGCCCTGCAGCAGGTCCGGGTCCCAACGAGCCAGCTTGCCGACCTGCAGCACGCCGTTCAGGGCCGCCGCCAGCACGACGGTGCGCTCCATCGGGTCGGCCGGGCTCAGGGCTCCGGTGGCGGCGGCCACCTCGAACCGCTGGCGGGCCATCTCGAGCAGCCGCATCACCGAGGGGAGCACGCGGGCGCCCTCCTCGGTGGGCACGAGCTGATCGGCGTCGTACATGAGCTGCTGGAGGAGCCGCTGCTCCTGGGGGAGGGCGGTGACGCTCTCGATCGTGAAGCGGGCGAAGCCGACCAGGTGGGCGAGGGCGGCCACCTCGGGCGGCGCATCGGCCACCCGGTCCTCGATGCGGGGCCGCAGCAGCAGGTAGCTGGCCGTCAGCCGGTCGACGGCCTCGCGCTGCACCTCCGCCACCAGCGCTCCCTTGGACGGGAAGTACGTGTAGACGGTGCCCACGGCGGCGTCGACCTCGTCGGCCAGCCGCTGCATGGTGAGCGCGTGGAGGCTCTCCTCGGTGGCGATCCGCAGCGCGGCGTCGAGGAACGCTCGGTGGCGGGCCATGCGGTTGCGAGCTCGCCGGCCACCGCCTGGGCCCGCCCGCTCCGCCAAAGATTCCTGAACCATGCTCAAAGTCTGAACAATGTTCAGAACTCTGTCAACCCGGGTCGCTGGATCCCCACTTGGACTCGGCCCTAGGATCTGACACACCGTCAGATTTGGACCGGGAGCCCCCCACGATGACCGTCACCGAACCTGCCTCCACCGGCACCGACGCCCCTCGGCCCGATGGGTGGGAGCTGCCCACGATCGTCAGCGTGGACGACCACGTCGTCGAGCCGCCCCACGTGTGGGAGCGGTGGCTGCCGGCCAAGCACCGCGACCACGGGCCCCGGGTGGAGCGCCGGGGCATCGGCCAGATGAAGCACATCGGCGGCGGCCAGTACGAGCAGACCTTCGACCCCGACGGCCCGCAGGCCGACTGCTGGGTCTTCGAGGACCTCGTCTACATCCACAAGCGCCACGTGGCCGCGGTGGGGTTCGACCGGGACGACATGACGATGTCGCCCATCACCTACGACGAGATGCGGCCCGGCTGCTACGACCCGAAGGCCCGGGTCGAGGACATGCGCATGAACCACGTCGAGGCGTCGCTGTGCTTCCCGACGTTCCCCCGGTTCTGCGGCCAGACCTTCACCGAGGCCAAGGACCGGGACCTCGGCCTGGCCTGCATCTACGCCTACAACGACTGGATGGTCGAGGAGTGGTGCGGGGACTCCGGCGGGGAGCTCCTGCCGCTGCCGATCATCCCGCTGTGGGACGCCGAGCTGGCCGCCGCCGAGGTGCGCCGCAACGCCGAGCGAGGCGCCCGGGCGGTCTGCTTCAGCGAGATCCCCCCGCACCTCGGGCTGCCCTCGATCCACTCCGGCGAGTGGGACCCGTTCATCGCCGCCTGCGAGGACACCGAGACCGTCATCTGCATGCACATCGGCTCGTCGTCGCGCATGCCGGTCACCTCCGGCGATGCGCCGGTGGCGGTGGCCGCCACGCTCTCCTTCGGCAACGCGATGGCCTCGATGAGCGACTGGCTCTTCTCCGGAAAGCTGGTGCAGTTCCCGAACGTGAAGCTGGCCTACAGCGAGGGCCAGATCGGCTGGATCCCCTACATCCTCGAGCGGGCCGACGACGTGTGGAGCGAGCACCGCGCCTGGGGCGGCGTGAAGGACCTCGTCCCCGAGCCGCCGTCCACCTACTACTACCGCCAGATCTACGGCTGCTTCTTCCGGGACCAGCACGGCATCGACAGCCTCGACGTCGTCGGCGTGGACAACATCACCTTCGAGACCGACTACCCCCACACGGACTCCACCTGGCCCCACACCAAGGAGGTGGCCACCGAGCTCATGCGCACGGTGCCCACCGACGCCGTGGAGAAGATCATGCGCGGCAACGCCCGCCGCATGCTCGGCCTCGACTGACGCCAGCGTGCTCTACTGCCTCTGAGGGCCGGGCCCGGCCCCATGGGGAAGGTGACGATGGACGCA
>JBKHYD010000038.1:0-61044 GCA_046565645.1 Acidimicrobiia bacterium
CGACGTGTACAAGGCCCTCGAGCCCCACAAGTACTCCGACGTGCGCGGCTGGGAGGGCGCAGAGGCCGCCCGCCTCGAGATCGAGGCCTGCCGCCGCCGCTACCGGGAGGCCCACCCCTCGTAGCCACCCCGGCCGGTCAACGGCCGCTGGCCGAGATGTGCTGGTAGTCCTTCACCGTCCGCCAGCGTCCGCCCCAACCCCACCCGACCGCGTCGACCGCGCGCACGAACGCGTCGCCCTCGCGGATCTTGCCCAGCTCGGGGTGGGTCCGGTCGAGGTGCGCGGCACCGGCAGACGGCAGCACGAGGCTGCCCGCCACGTAGGGGTTCTGCACCGGGTTGACGTCGATCGCCCGCCCGTAGGCGTGCTCGGACCACGCCGTGCCGCCGCTGACCCGGCGGCAGTTGAACGCCGAGGTGTTGTTGGCCGCCATGGAGCGGTCGTCGTCGGCGCCGTAGTCGTCGACCAGCCGCATCCGCTCCACAGGGAACCGGTCCCGGTAGAGCCGCTCGAAGATGGTTCGGACGGCAGGCACCGCTTGGGCGTGGACCACCATCTCCCCATCGACCGGTCGGCCGTGGAAGCCCCAGTGCCGGATGGTCAGGTAGCGGAGGTCGCCGAGCGGGACGGGGCACCCGGGCCGCCACGATGCCGCCATCCGCTGGGCGAGCGCCGAGTCGATCGAGCGGACCTCGAACCGGAAGGGCGGGATCACCGGCGGGGGCACGCTCGGGCGACCCGCGGCGCGCCACAGGAACGTGGCCAGCTCGGCCCGGGTGACCCCGGCGTCGGGCGCGAACCGGTTCGTGCCCCCCACCCCCGTCGTGATCCCGCGCTCCCTCGCCCAATCCACCGCCGTCGAGTACCACCGGTCCTCCGGCACGTCCACGAAGCCCGACGGCCCCGCCCCCGGCTCCCCCGCCACCCGCCACAGGAACGTCACCGCCTCCGCTCTGGTGACTGCACGAGCGGGCTGGAACTCGGCCCGTCCGCCGACGCCCGTGGTGAGCTCCTCGTGCAGCATCCAGGCCACCGCTGCCTCGTAGTAGGCCCCGGCCGGGACGTCCACCAGCACGAGCGGCCCCTCCGCGGCGGCTGACCCGGCGGAGGGGACGCCCAGCGCACCGAGCGCGACGATGCCGGCCGCGGCGATGATCCTGCGGCACCGGCTCGTGTCCATCGCCACAGGCTCGTCCCCGGTCCGCACCGACGCAACCATTCGATGCGGCAGTCTCCGAACGTCTCGGTACCCCTCTCCTCATGACCTGGCCCGAAGCCAACGTCCGAGCGCCACAGCCCAGAGTCCGGCGCCGCGCCCGTCGGCACGCTCATCCGACGCCCACCACGAGGAGGGCGCTCCCCGTCACCAGCAACCAGACCACTGTGCCGAGGACCAGCGGCCGAAGCCCGATGCGCTTGATGCGCGTGAGATCCACGCCGAGTCCGACCGCGCCCATGGCCGTGCCGAGGAGCGCGGTGGAGGCGCTCACACCTGACTCGACGAGGGCAGTCGGCAGGACGCCCACGGACCTGACCCCCACCGCCACCACGAACAGGACCGTGAAGGTGGGGAGGGCGGGAAGCGACCTGCGCTGATGCGGGGTCGCGCCGGCGCCAAGCCCGCGAGTGGTTGCCCCTCGCTGCCGGTGCCAGCTCAGCAGGGCGACGAGAGGCACGAGAAGCGCAACCCGCGCCAGCTTGACGGGCACGGCTGATTCGAGCCCACCTCCTGCTGCCGCGGTGGCGACGACCTGTGCCACGTCGTGCACGCTGCCGCCCGCCCACATCCCGAACTCGTGCTCAGAGAGCAGGAGCATCTCGTTCAACAGAGGAAGCGCCACGATCGCCGTGGTGCCGAAGATCGTGACGAGCGCGACCGCGTAGGCCACCTCCTCGTCGTTCGCCTCGGCTGAGCTCCGGACGGCAGCGATGGCCGACACGCCGCAGATGGCGTAGCCGGTGGCGACCACGAGACCCAGGGGACGGCTCAGCTGGAGAGCGTCACCCAGTCGCACCGTCGCGGTGAACGCCACTGCGACCACCACCACGATGAGGACCACGCCGCGAGGGCCGATCGCTACGAGATCCGACGCGACGATCCGCAGGCCCAGCAGGACGACTCCGGCGCGGAGCAGCGTCTGCGCTGCGAACCCGACACCCCGTCGCCAGGATCCTGGGATGCGCACGACGTTTCCCATCGCGATGCCCAGTACGACGGCTCCCGCAGACGGCGCGATCCCCAACGAGCGAACGGCTGAGGACTGCGCCACCAAGTAGGTGGCGGCGGCCAGACCGATGCCGGCGAGGAACCCGAAGCGCTCGGCGGGGACGAGGGGGGGCGACCAGGAGCGCGGCGACACGAGGCCACGATCGAGAGATGCTCTGCCGGGGGGAAGTCCCCTTCTGCTTCGACCGCCAGCAGCTTTCGCTATGGATCGACCGTCGGTCCCGCTCGACCCCGCTCGTCGCCTTCGGGCTAGAGCCCGAGGGAACGACCGACGATCTCCTTCATGATCTCGGTCGTGCCCCCGTAGATCGTGGTGACCCTCGCGTCTACGTACGCTCGTGCGATCGCGTACTCCGACATGTAGCCGTAGCCGCCGTGCAGCTGCACGCAGCGGTCTACGACTCGCTTGTGCAGCTCGGTGCACCACCACTTCGCCATGGCGGCCTCGGCGACGGCGAGCTCCCCGTCGTTCAGCGCCAGGACGCACCGATCGACGAACTCCTGGCCGATGCGCACCTCGGTCTCGCACTCCGCGACCACAAACCGGCTGTTCTGGAAGGAGCCGATCGGCTGACCGAACGCGTGGCGGTCCCGACAGTGCGACATCGTCCAGTCGAGTGCCGCCCTCGCACCGGCGACCCCGTTCACGGCGATCGCCAGGCGCTCCTGGGGCAGGTTGGTCACGAGGCCGAGGAAGCCAGTGCCCTCCTCGCCCAGGCGGTTCGCCACCGGCACCCGCACGTCGCTGAAGAACAGCTCCGCCGTGTCCTGGCTGTGGAGGCCCACCTTGTCGAGGTTGCGCCCTCGCTCGAAGCCCTCCATCCCCCGCTCCAGGACGAGCAGGCTCATGCCTGCGTGGCGCACGTTCGGGTCGGTCTTCACGGCGGTGATGACGAGGTCAGCGTTGATGCCGTTGGTGATGAACGTCTTCGACCCGTTGACAACGTAGTGGTCGCCCTCGCGGACCGCCGTGGTCGAGATCGATGCCAGATCGGATCCCGTTCCCGGCTCGGTCATCGCCACTGCGGCGATGAGCTTCCCTGAGCAGAGGCCCGGTAGCCAACGCGCCTTCTGCTCCTCGTCGGTGAGGTGGAGGAAGTACGGAAGGCAGATGTCGTTGTGAACGGTCAGTCCGAGTCCAACGCCTGCGAGGCCGAGCCGCTGCGCCTCCTCGGAGACCACGACGTTGTACCGGAAGTCGGCGACACCACCACCCCCGTGCTCTGTCGGCGCCGCCATGCCGATGAACCCGTGGGCGCCGGCCCGCTCGAAGAAGGCCCGGTCCACGATTCCGGCTCGTTCCCAGTCGGCGTGGTTGGGCATCGCCTCGGCCTCCAGGAAGCGCCGGATGCTCGCACGGAACTGCTCGTGCTCTTCTTCGAACAGCTGTCGCCTCACGACAAGGAACCCCGAAGCGAACGGGCCGATGGTGCGGTGATCACAGACTTGCTTCCTCCTCCGAGAGGCAGGCTCAGGAGAGCCGGTCGGCCTTGATCAGCATCCCCATCGATTCGCGGTCCCACGTCGCAGTGGAGATGCCGCGCTCGCGCAGGATGTCCTTCTGGATCTTTTGGGTCGGGGTCCGCGGCATCTCGTCGACGAACTCGAAGTACCTCGGGATCATGAAGTGAGCCATCCTCGGGACGAGGAACTCCACGAGGGCGGCGTGCTCCAGCTCCGACGCGGGGCGACGGAGGACGAAGGCGAGGATGTCGTCCTCGGTGTCAGCCCTCACTGCGACGACCGCGGCCTCCAGCACCTCGGGGTGACGCGTGATCTCGGACTCCACCTCGAAGGAGGAGACGTTCTCACCTCGACGGCGCAGCGAGTCCTTCTTGCGGTCGACGAAGTAGAAGTCGCCCTCGAGATCCCGCACCAGGATGTCGCCGGTGTGGAACCACCCGTTCCGCCACGCGGTGGCCGTCGCCTCGGGCATGCCGACGTACCCGTGGGTGATGGTCCACGGACGGGCGTGCCGCACGATCGCCTCCCCGGCTTCGCCGGGGGTCACTTCCTCGTCGTGGTCGTCCACCAGCCGCAGCTCCCAGTCCGCCGAGGCCACCCGGCCGACCGAATCCAGCTTCTCGTAGGAGAGCGGGGTCTTGAGAACGCCCGGAACCTCCGTCATGCCGAAGCCCGACCACAGCTGCACGCCGAACCGGACCTCGAACTCCGCCCACTGCGGGTGGGTAGGGTTGACGAGTGCGATCCGAAGCGGGTTCTCGGCGTCGTCGTCGGACTGCGGCTCGGCGAGGAGGAACCCGGCCATCGCAGCGAGGATCGTTCCGGTGGTTGCTCCCAGTGCCCGGACGTCGTCCCAGAACGACTCGGTCGAGAACCTCGGGAGGACCCCGATCGACCCACCCCAGCGCAGCATGGTGTACAGCCACTTCGTCCCGCCGATGTGGAAGAGGGGAAGCGTGACGAGCGCCCGGTCATCGCCGCCGAGATCTCCGACCTGGAGGTAGCGGCTGAACTCCGCATGGTGGAGGTAGGAGCACCTGACACCCTTCGAGACCCCGGTCGTCCCCGAGGTGTAGATGACGATCATGTCCTCATGGGGCAGCGGGTCAGGGTCGCGGACCCCGCCCGGGGCGGGCAGGGACACGAGCTCGCCCCAGTCGAGCCTCTGCAGGCCCGCAGGGACCGGCACCCCGGAGTCACCCACCACCACGACCATGCGAAGGTGGGGTAGGTCCAGCCCTTCGAGCCTCGGCACCAGCTGCTCGTGGGCGATGAGGATCTCGGCCGCAGCGAGGTTCACGACGTGCTGCAGCACGCCGCCTCGGTAAGCGACGTTGCACGGTGCCAGTGCGGCTCCGAGCAGGTTGGCGCCGAAGATCGAGCTGATCAGCTCCAGGCCGTTCGGTAGCCAGGCCGAGACCCGATCGCCTCGACGCACCCCGCATGAAGCGAGCCCGTTGCGCACCGCCTCGGCCTGCACCAGCGCCTCGCCGTAGGTCATCGTTCCACCGTCCCGTACGGCGGCGTAGACCTTGTCACCCTGACGTTCCGCCTGGCTCCTGAGAAGCTGGACCGTCGTGATGAGGCCGCTCATGCCTGGTCTCGATGACGAGGCCGACGGCCGCAGCGATCGACGACGCGGGCAGCTCCCTCGACGCCCGCCCGAGAGGGGCCGATTGCTACCAGGGTCATCGCGGCGGCCCGTCGGGCCCTGCGGTCGACGCCGGGGGGATCCCGTAGCTGCTCCGGTAGAAGACCAGCGGAGCAGCCTCACGTGGCACGTCCAGCTCGAGGACCTCTGCGAGGACGATGAGGTGATCGCCCGCACCCACCTCTTCTCGCACGCGGCACGTGATCACCGCCGTCGCTCCGTGGAGCCGAGGCGGGCCGGCGGGGCCAGCCGACCATCCGACCCCGCCGAAGCGATCGTCGTGAGAAGACGCGAACCGGACAGCGAGGTCGCTCTGGTCGTCGGCGAGCACGTTGACCGCGAGCTCCCCGCGTGCGGCGATCCTGGGCCAGGTCGTCGACCGACGCCCGACGCAGAAGCCGACCAGCGGCGGTTCGAGGGAGACGGAGAAGAACGACCCGATCGTCATCCCCACCGGCCCCTCGGCGTCGATCGACGTGACGACCACCACCCCGGTGGGCACACGGCCCAACACCTGGCGAAAGTGGGCCTGGTCCACCTCTGCGCTCTCTGTGCCGGCTTCCCTGCGCAGGCTCATGTCGACGGCCCCGCAGCCGCCGCAACCACGTACGGCAGTGCTTCCACGGAGGATCGCTCGACCAGCTTCACCTTGCCCGCCCCGGGCACGCCCAAGGTGCCGGGCGCGACGGCGAGCACGTGGGGCTTGAACTGAAGTGCGCTCCTCAGGCGATCGGCGACCTCCTGCGCAACCTCGGCCGGATTGGTCGATGGCCCGTGCTCGACCAGGATCGTGAGGGGCCGCTGGGTCGTATGCCCATCGAAGTCTGCGACGATCCTGAGCTCACCAGTGGTTCGAGGCCGCAACCCCGTGACCAGGTCCTGGACCGCAGACGGGAACACGTTGATTCCGCGCACGATCAGCATATCGTCGGTCCTCCCGATGCAGCGCACCATGTACCCGGTCCGACCACACGGGCAATCCGTCCCGGTGACGACGACGCGGTCACGTGTACGGAAGCGGAGCAGGGGTGATGCCTCTCGCCGAAGCGAGGTGTAGACGAGCTCACCCTCGACGCCCTCCGCGGGGGTGAGCTGCTCCCCGGTGTCCGGGTCGATGAGCTCGGCCACGAGCAGGTCGGGCGAGAGGAAGTGGACCCCCCTACCGGCCTCGCACTCTCCCCAGTAGCAGGCGCCGAGATCAGTACCTCCCAGGTTCTCACGGACCGTCGCGCCCCAGAGCTCCTCGATGCGGCGACGCACCGATGGGATGCCCCCGCCGGGCTCGCCGCCGGTCGCGATGGTCGTAACCCCGAGATCCCTCGCAGCGGATCCGACGACGTCCGGTGCCTGCTCTCCGAGATAGATGAGGTAGTAGGGGGTGCCGAGGAGGACGTTGGTGCGCTGGTCGGCCTGAACGCGCAGCAGACGCTCGACGCCGGCTTCGGCGCCGATCGGGACCTCGCACACGCCCATGTACGACAGGATCTGTGCCACCGGCAGGCCCCCGACGAAGCCCTTGCTCATCCCGAAGCCGTGAAGGGCGCGATCCCCGGGTCGAAGGCCGTTGGCGTACAGGGCCCGAGCACCCATCTCGCACCACACGCGGCGGTCGCTCTGTGTCAGCCCGACATAGGACGGGCTCCCGGTCGTACCCGAGGAGGCCTGCACCTGCACCACATCCTCCAGCCGAGCCGCGACGTGGCTCCCGAGCGGAGGATGCTGCTGGAGGCTCTCGCGCAGCTCCGACTTCTCCGTGAACGGCAGACCAGCCAGATCTCGAGTCGATCGGACCCCTTCCAGCGACGCCCCTTCCGCAGCCAGCTTCTCCCGGTAGAAGTCACTCCCTCGGGCGAGGTAGGCCAGCTGTTCGACCAGCGCCGCGTCCTGCACCCTCGCCGCCGCCTCGGGCGGCAAGAGCTCCATGGCGCTCCACGCCGACCCGTCGGGCAGCGGCCCACGGGGGCTCTTCGGCCCGTTCATCTCTCGCTCCTCGGTGCTCTCGCCGGTCAAGGGATCGTGACGTCGCCATCGACGGGGAGCTCGAGACGATCGATGGGCGGCGGCTCATCGGAGAGGAAGTACTCGCTGCCCATACGTGTCTCGCAGCTCGGTAGCCACAGGGTGGGGTGGGTTCGCATCGTCGCCGTGTCCCGGAAGTAGCGCTGGAGCCGCTCGCCCTCACGTGCGACGTTGCTGCCGATGGTGGCGAACAGGACCTCCACCGCCTCACAGGCGCGATCCGTCGCCTCGCCGAACAGCAGCGCAAGCCTGAGGTCCTCGGCCCACGAGAACCGGGCCCCACCGGCTACATCGCGGTGGGCAAGGCCCCGATAGACCCGGGACGCCGAGATGAGGATCGCCTCCGCCGCGTCGGCCAAGCCGAGGGCGCGCCCGAAGTCCCGGTGCGTGTTCGGGTCTCGGTAGCGCAGAGCAGACTCCGGATCACCCGGGATCGGTCGGGCGGCGAACAGGCCTCCGCTGCGTCGCGTACGAGCCAGACGCTCGTACTCCTCGAGAGCGGCCCGTGCGGTACCCACGGCGACGGCCGCCTGCTCAGCGGCGCCGAGTCCGATGCCGCGACCGATGTACATCGGGTTCCCATGGAGGGCGGCGCCGAGCCCCACACGTGGGCGATCGGTGAGCCAGTCAAATGGGACCACCATGTGCTCCGGCACGAATGCGTCGTCCACGACCACCGAGTTCGATCCACTGGCCCGCTGGCCGAGCACCAGGTCACCCCCCCAGTCGTCCTGGATCTCGTACTGGTCGCGCGCCATGGCGAGCACGAGTGGAGACGGCGGGGACTCGCCCTGCGCTGGCGCGACGGCGAAGACCAGAAGGTGCGTCGAGTACGGCACGCCGGAGCAGTACCCGAAGGTGCCGGACACCCGGTAGCCGCCTTCGACGATCGTCACCTCTGCGCTGTGAACGCTCGTGCCGGAGGTGGGGGCGCGGAAGTAGCCCGCCTTTCCTCCGAGCATCTCCTCCTGAGCTCGCTCCGACCACTCGGATGCGACCATCAACGACCTGCCGCTACCGAGGGCAACCGACCACGCGGTCCCGGGGTCGCCGTTCGCGAGCTCGACGATCATCCGCATGAAGATCTCGAAGGAGAACTCGAGGCCGCCGTAGCGTCGGGGTACCAGGACGTGGTAGACGCCCGAGCGGAGGAACAGCTCATGGACCTCCTCCGAGTAGCAGCCGTTCTGCTCGTTGCTCGCCTGCTCGGAACGGAGCCGATCTCGCATCTCACGGACGCGCCGCAGGAGCTCGTCCGGTGTGAGCCCAGCGATGTCAGCTGTCACGGTGGGGTTCATCGTCATGGTCAGCCCTTCGTCGTTCGTTGTCATCTGGGGTATGGCTGCTTCCGCGCTAGGCGAGCACAGCGATGCGCTCGCCCAAGCGTTCGAGCTCGGCCCGACGGTCAGCGGCTCCGAGGAAGAGGATCACTCCCACAACCCCGTCCGCCTGCATCTCGCTGATGGAACGGGCCCAGCGATCGGCGTCTCCCCACAGGCAGAGGCGATCGAGCAGGAAGTCTCGCAACGCCGGTGTGAGGAGACGGGTGTTGCGCGTCGACCCGAGCACTGCGTGAGCGGCGTAGTCGTAGCCACGGTTCATTGCCTCGACGGCCTCGTGCAGGTGAGCTGGGAACCGCCCCGGACGCCGATCGGCACGAAGGGCGCGGTTCCCCATCGCCACGACGAGCTCACCGACGTCCTCCATCACCTCGTCAGGAGCGTGGGCCAGCGACGACGTCCCCGACAGCCACCAGTCCCACCCGGCCCGCCGGGGGAGACCGTCGACCTGCTCGAGCAGCTCGTGCCGCGCCGCTTGGTCGAAGCCGGCGCCGAGCAGCCATCCATCGCCCGAACCACACGCGGCTCGAGCGCCGCGAGGTCCGTCGGCTGCGACCAGCACCCGAACGTCGCCGCGCTCGACAGAGGCGCGCACGAGCTCGGCCGCCGCGACCACCTCATCGAACGATGCCGGGGAGACCCCGAGGCCGCGAGCAGCGCTGTTCCCCGAGCCGATCGCGAGGCGCACCCGGCCCGGAGCGACGGCCGAGACGGTCCGGGCCCCGGCGGCGAGGAGGGCAGGGTGGCGGCCGACGGGTGAGGTCACGACCGATCCCAGATGGATCTCCGTCGTGGCCGCGCCTGCCAGGCACAGATGTGAGAAGCAGTCGCCGTACAGCGGCGAATCTGCCACACCGAACCAATCCAGTCCCAGCTGTTCTGCACGCCGTGCGAGCTCGACGGTCTCGTCGGGCCTCTCCGGCGCGATGGCCACGCCGAACCTCATCCGTAACCGCCGATCCTGGGACGATCCTCGAACTCCGGCGCGCGTCGCTCCAGAAAGGCTGCCACGCCCTCGGCGGCGTCCCGGGACCCGGCGAGCTCGGCCATCACCGCTCGCTCGAAGCTCTCTGCCTCTGCGCTGCCATGGTCTCGCTGCACGCGCAGCCCCTCCAGGATCACGCCGACAACGCTCGGCGAGTTGGCGGCGATCACTCCGGCCAGCTCCATCGCGAGGGGCATCAGACCCGTGCGGTCTGTGAGGTGCGACACGAGTCCGATCTCGTAGGCACGGGCGGCTGAGATCGGGCGAGCGGTGACCAGCATCTCCGTGGCGACTGCCGGAGAGATGAGCCGCACCAGGTCGCTCAGCTGCCCGCCGACGGGAGGGAGGCCCACTCGTGCCCCGCTTGCGCAGAAAGACGCTCCCTTGCTGGCGATGCGGATCGGTGCGCTCAGCACGAGCATGAGGCCCGCGGCGTAGGCGGCCCCGTTCACGGCGGCAACCACCGGTGTGCTCATCTGCTGAGGGCGGCGGAACACGCCCTCGACCTCAGGGTCCAGGACCACTGACTGGCGAAGCTCGCTGAGATCGTGGCCGCTGGAGAACGCTCGGTCGCCAGCGCCGGTGAGGACCGCACAGCGGATCGTCGCGTCAGCCTCGATCTCGGCGAGGCGGTTACCGAGCTCCACCGTCATCTCACGGTCGAACGCGTTCGCACGGTTGCGGTTGTCGATCGTGATGACTGCCGTGCGATCGGTCCGCTCGACCCGCACCCGCTCCATGCCGCCTCCCGGTCCCGATCAGCCGCCAGCAGGCGCGAACGCGCCCGCGCGGGCTCCGGTGAGCTGGCCATCTCGGCAGATGACCTTGCCCCCGCAGACGGTGAGGTCCGGTGTGCCGTAGAGGACATCTCCCCAGAAGAGGCTGTTGTCCGCGCCGCGGCCGTGGTAGTAGTCCCGGTCCACCACGTCAGCACGGTCGCCATCGACGACCACGATGTCGGCGTCGAAGCCCACGGCGATGCGCCCCTTGCTCGTGTAGCCGAACCGGGCGGCGGTGTTCGTCGACGTCAGCGCCACGAGCTGCTCCCACGAGATCGCCCCGGTGCGCACCCCGAAGGTGATGGCGGCGGGCAGGAGGTGCTCCATGCCGTTGGCGATCCCGGGATGCGCGTCCCAGATCGGGCCGAACCGACCTCCGCCGTTCTCCTTCTGCGCCGCGGTCCACACCGCATGGTCGCTCGCGATGTGCTGGATCCGTCCGGAGCGGATCCCGTCCCACAGCGCTCGCTGGTGCCGGCGGCCGCGGATCGGGGGCGAGAACTTCCCCCAGATGCCCACCCGCTCCCACGCCTCGTGGGTTGCGCAGAGGTTTGCCGTCACTGCCTCGACCGAGATGTTGACTCCTTCGTTGATGAAGGGCGTCAAGGAGAGGAGCCCCTCCTCGCTCGTGCAGTGCACGATGTGTAGACGCGCGCCCAGATGTCGAGCGATGGCGGCCACGTAGTGCATCCGGAGCGACTCGGACACGCCAGGACGGGCGTCGGCGAGGGCCCGGAGATCCGACGCGTCGGTCCGAGCCCGGAGCTGCTCCTCGAGGTAGTCGTTCATGTCCGAGTCCTCGGCGTGCACCATCCCAAGGGCGAACCCGCCAACCTCCGTGATCGCCGCCAGCGACCGGATGAGGATCCGCTCGGTGGCCGTCACCAGCCGAAAGCCTCCATAGTCGGGGTTCATGAAGTGCTTGAACCCGGAGATCCCGAAGCGCGCAAGATCGGGGATCTCCTCCACGTGCTCCGCGGTCCCGACGATCACTGTCGCCCCGCAGTTGACATACGAACGCTCGGCTGCCTCATCGGCGATCACCTTGAGGGCCTCACCATACGGGCCCTCCATGTTGATCATCGCCAACATCGTGGTGACGCCGCCGAAGGCAGCACCACAGCTCTCCGGCTCGAGGTCGTCGACGATCAGCTGCACCTGAGCGTCGTCGTCAGCCCCTCCGACGCTGAGGTGGACATGGGGATCGATCACGCCGGGCAGTACTCGCTTGCCGGCCACGTCGAGGACCTCGGCCGCCGAGGTGGGATCGAGACCGGCGCCGACTGCCACGATCGTCCCGTCAAGCACACCGACGTCTGCTCGTACGGTCCCTTCGGCGTTGACGACCCACCCGTTGCGGAGGAGCAGGTCGAAGTCGTAGGGGGTCGAGTCGTCGGTCACGGGTCAAGGACCTCGACCTCGCGAGGACCGATCTCGGCGATGCGCTCCATCGCCTCCTCGACGATCGAGTTGTCCACGTGCTCCCCGGCATCGATGGCCTTGGGCGCCATGCCCTGCTCGAAGAAGTAGGCCACGTTCTTCGTGAGGCCTTCGATGGCCTCGTCGGAGACTCGCATGTCGATGTCGCTGATCGCCCGCGCCTGCCAGAGCGGCTCGGTCTCGAGCATCGCCTCCATGATCTCGACTGGCAGTCCGCTCTCCTCGGCAAACCAGCCGTTGGTCAGATCCGGGTTCTCGATCGCGAACCAGATCGCCTCGATGGTGGCCGCCATGAACCGGACAGCGGCCTCACGGTCGTCGGTCACAGTGCTCGTCCGCACCGCGATCACCGAGGCCGGGTTCGGCAGGCCAGCGCCGGTCTGCCCTGAGAAGAGCTCCTTGGCGTCGGTGAGCAGGCGCAGCCCAGGATCCCAGGTGCCCACGGCATCCACCACGCCCGACTGCAGGGCGGTGTTCATCTCCGGCGTTGGGACGTTCACGATCTCCACGTCCTCGTTCGGGGTCAGGCCGGCCTGCTCGAGAGCGTCCTGCAGGTACCGCTGCGTCGAGTTCCCGATGTGCAGGCCCAGCTTCTTGCCTCGGAGATCGGCGAGCTCTTCGATGCCACTGTCGTTCTTCGTGGCAATGCCGAACCGCCAGCCGACGGAGGAGCCGATGATGTTGAGCTCGAGGCCCTTGCCGATCGCGGAGGTCACCGGCAGGTCAGACGCCATGAAGCTGTCGATCGAGTCGGCGGCCAGGGCGTTCACCATCTCCACCGCAGACGCAAACCGTGTCGTCTCGAGGTCGAGGCCCCACAGCTCGGCCAGGTTCGTGCGGAGCAGGACTTGCTCGATCTGGCCGCTCGGTGCGTGCGGGAACACGGTCGACATGTGCCACTTCATCACGTCGTTGGCATAGTCGGGACCGGGTTCCTCGCCGTTGGAACCCTGGCTGGTCGTGGTCGCATCCGACGTGGCCGTGGTCTCCGCGTCGTCGTCGCCGCAGGCCGCCAAGGCGCCCATGAGGAACAAGGCGATGGCGACGACGAGGATGCGCTTGCGGTGCGTTCTCATGGCTGGTCTCCTGAGGTGTGTGGTGTATCGTTGGTGCTGGTTGTGGGGTGACCGCCGTCCATGGCGTGGACGACCGCCTCGAACATGCGCCGCAGGTCGCGGACGTCCTCGGTGAACCTCTCGCTGCTCCGGTCCGCGTGCGCGTGCTGGCCACGGGTCCACACGTCGGCGATCCGGCCAGGTCCGGAGGACAGGACGTAGACCACATCACCCAGGTAGACGGCTTCCTCGATGCTGTGCGTGACCAGGACACCGGTCACCGACCGGGCCTCGAACACCGAGAGCAGGTCGTCCTGCAGCTGCTCTCGCGTGAGTGAATCCAGTGCGCCGAACGGCTCGTCGAGGAGGAGCACCGAGGGGTCGGGGGCGAGCGCCCTCGCCACGCCCGCGCGCTGCTGCATGCCACCGGAGAGGTGAGATGGGTAGGAGTGCTCGAAGCCGCCGAGGCCGACCAGGTCCAGGAGCTCGCGGGCCCGGTCCCGCTTCTCGCGTCGTGAGGTAGGCAGCGAGAACATCCCTGCGATCACGTTCTGCTCGACGGTCATCCAGTCGAACAGGGCATGGCTTTGGAAGACGACCATCCGATCCGGTGACGGAGCACCGACCGGCCGATGGTTCACGCGGATCTCACCCCGGGTCGGCTGGAGGAACCCGGCAATCAGGTTGAGCAAGGTGGTCTTCCCGCAACCGGAGGGCCCGAGCAGCACCGCCAGCTGTCGCGGCGCGATCTGGAGGCTGATGTCGTCCAGGGCCGTCACCATCCTCGGGCCCGTCCGGTACAGGTGGCTGAGCGCCTCGCACTCGATGCCGCCGGCCAGCTCTCGGTCGGCCGGCTGATGGACATGGGAGCCCGCGTCACTGCGGGCTGCGGACGAGCTTCGAACGTTCATCGCGTACCGTCCGCCCAAGGCGCGAGCCGACGCTCGAGCCAGAGCATGCCGGTGCTCATGCCGTACCCGACGACGCCGATCGTCACCATCCCCACGAGGATCTTCTCGGTGGCGAAGAGCTGCCTCGATACGCCGATCAGGTAGCCGAGGCCGCTCTGGGCCGAGACGAGCTCCGCGGCGATCACCGCCATCCACGAGATCCCCAGCCCGATGCGGAGCCCGGCCATGATGTCCGGGAGCGCCGAGGGCAGGTACACCTTTCGCGCCAGCGCGAGCCCGGAGATGCCGCAGCACGCGGCGGCTCTCCGGTGGTTCAGCGCCACGGACCCGACGCCCTTCTGGGTGTTGACGAGGATCGGGAAGAAGGCGGCAAGGAAGATGACGAAGTAGGCCGGGCCCTCGCCGATGCCGAACCACAGGATGGCGAGGGGGATCCACGCGATCGGTGAGATGGGTCGGATCAGCTCGATCACCGGCGACAGGATCCGCCTCGCCACGACCGACATCCCGGTCAGCAGACCGACCAGCACGCCCAGCACGCTGGCAATCGCGAACCCCCAGGAGATCCGCTTGACGCTCGCGATCAGATGCCTCTGGAGCTCGCCGCTGGCGACCATGTCCCCAAAGGTCTCGGCCACCTTGAGCGGCGGGGGCAGGATCACCCGGTCGAACAGGCCCAGCTCCACGCTGAAGTGCCAGAACAGGAGGAGAGTGACGATGCCCGCGTAGCTCGACAAACGCCGCACGACGACCGCCGAGACCCGCAGGCCCGTCGATGGGGTGCGGCTCCGACCCAGCTCCCCTGTGGCCTCGGGCTCTGCCGGCTGCTCCTGGATCAGGGGCATGGCCCGCGCTAGCGGTTCAGCACTCGCCGTCCACCTCACGAGAACGCCCCTGGCGGCGGCGGGCGGTCGTTCAGGTAGTAGTCGCCGAGGAGGCGGTACTTGTAGTCGACCGGGTCGTGGATGGTGAGGGTTCGTGCATCACGCCAGAACCGGCTGAGGTTGTACTTCTGCAGGGAGGCGCTCGCACCCGCAACGTGGAACATCCGCTCGGCGACGCCGAGCGCGGCCTCCCCCGCCAGTGCCTTCGCCTCCGACACCGCGATCGCGGCGTCAGCTCGGGTCGTCGGCGTGGGTTCTTGCTCGAACCGGTCGATCGCGTCGGCCATGTGAGCGACCATCAGCTGTGCGCTCGTCCGGACGACGCTCATCTCACCGATGCGCAGCACGACGTACGGATCCTCCGACGCCCTCTCGACACCACTGGGAGGCGATGGCCGAGCCCTGTCCCGCACCCACGCGACCGCCGCCTCGAACGCCGCCGCTGCGATTCCCGAGTAGATGGCGGCGAAGCCGGCCTGCGCCTGTAAGCCGAACGGACTCGTCGGCGCCTCGTAGACCGCTGCATCGAGGACGCCACACGGGTCGACCCGAACATCGGTGAACCTGATCGTCCCGCTGCCGGTCGTGCGCTGTCCCATCCCGAACCAGTCGTCGTCCACCTCGACGCCCGGCGCCCCGGCGTCGACGAAGACGGTTCGAAGCGCGACGTCGTCGGTGCCCGGTTCGCCCTCGAGGGCCAGGACCGCGATCACGTCGGCCGTGAGGCTGCCGGTCGAGTAGAACTTCGTCCCCTCGAGGACGATTGAGCCGTCGTTGCCGCTAGCCACCGTCGTGCGGAGATCGAGGGCGGTCTTCGTCCCGATCTCGCTGGCGGCGTTGCCGAGGAAGATGCGCTCCTCCACGAGGCGGTCGCGCCAGTGGCGACGGTCCTCGCCCTGCGTGCCTTCCATCAGGTGCCGGCTGTAGAAGCAGTGCACGAGGTACAGCTGCGCGACGTTGGGGTCGCCCTGAGCCAGTTGCTCGACGATCCGCACGAAGTCCCCGGCCGTGCCGCCCAACCCGCCCTCTTCGACAGGCACGAAGAGGAGCGTGAGCCCGCTCTCCTTCAACGCAGCGACCTGCTGGCTGGGCGTCGTTCGATGGAGGTCGCGATCCGACGCGCCCGCCATCAGCTGCAGCTTCAGGTTGCTAGCGGCCACCGTGAGATCTCGGCGAACGCCGGCCGTCATCGTGCTCATAACCCGTGCCCTCCGAGCTCCACCCGTCACCCCTGGGGGCGCTTGACAGTTCATAGCTTTCTCGTAAGATAGGAACTGTGTTCTCACATTATGCGAAGGCAAGAGGTAGGTCAACGGCTCTGTGCCCGCGAAATCGCCATGGCGGCATCACCGCGGCCAATGGCTGGGGGTGGGCGCAGACCGGTGCAGATCAGGGCTCCCGACAACCGGATGCGGCTGGTGGGACGCCTACTGTCAGGCGCTGTGGGAACCGAGGGCAGTAGGACCAGCGGTGGCCAGCTCGGCCGAGCCTTCGACCTGCTGCTCGCCGTCGGCCAGGTCGGTCCAGCCGACGCGAAGGTGCTCGCCGAGCGGGTGGCGCTTCCGCTCAGCACCACCTATCGCCTGCTCGGGGTCCTGATGGACAGGGGCTTCGTGCAGAAGCGCGACGGCAGCTACGAGGTCGGGTGGGCTCCGTACTTCCTCGCGAACGTCGCTGCTGCCTCCGTCGCTCTCCCGCATCGAGCCTGGCCGATCCTGAAGGCCCTGTCCGACGACGTCGGCGAGACCGCTCTTCTCCTGACCCGGGTGAACGAGCACCTCGTGATCGTCGCCATATCAGAGGCCAGCAAGGAAGTCCGGACCACGTTCCCGCTGGGCACCCACTTTCCGCTCGGACGGGGCGCAGCCGGTCGCCTGTTCGTGGCATACCAGGGGGCGCACCCCTCAGCCGACGAGATCCGGGTGCAGGGCTACGCCACGAGCGACGAAGAGATCGCCCCGGGCGTGCGCGCCATCGCAGCACCGGTCTTCGACTACCTCGGTGCGCTCTCGTGTGCGATCGTCGTCGCGGGGCCCTCATCCCGGATCGACTTCAGCGACAGCTTGATCGCTCGGACGATCGAAGCGGCGGACGAGCTCTCGACGCGGCTCGGGTACGGCGCCGGTAGCGATCTGGTCCCACACGATGGCAACGAGGAGCCGAGGCCGGGCGTGAGCTGAGGATCGCATCCGGACTGCCGACGCAACGGCGTCGACGCAGGAACCACATGACACGCACGGTCGAGTCCTCGACATCGGGCCCCTGCACCCGATCGACCGACCGAGGGAGGAGAGGATCATGGCGATCATGTCTCGACACGTCGACGTCTGGTCGCTCGACGTCTTCGTTTCGGTCGTGGAGCTCGGGAGCATCAGCAAGGCCGCCACGGTCCACGGGCTGTCCCAGCCTGCGGTCTCGACCAGGGTCGCCAAGCTCGAGCGCCTGCTGGGCCTGCGCCTGCTCGAACGGGGAGCCGGAGGCTCGCGCCCCACGCATGCCGGCGTGCTGGTGGCCGGGTGGAGCCGAGCGACGCTCGACGCAGCCTCTCAGCTGCTCGCCGGGGCCGACAGCCTCCGCAAGGACGCCGCGCAGAAGGTCCATCTCGCGGCAAGCTTCACGATCGCCGAGTTCCTCCTCCCCGGCTGGCTTCACGCGTTTGCGAAGGTCGATGCGTCGGTGCGGTTCTCGGTCGACGTGGCCAACAGCCGGCGCGTCATGGAGCGCGTGCTCGCTCGCGACGTCGACATGGGTTTCGTCGAAGACGAGATCGACGACGATCGGCTCTCGTCGGCAGTCGTTGCCAGGGACGAGCTCGTCATCGTGGTCGCACCCAAGCATCCCTGGGCACGCCGGGACGAGGTACCAGCGCGAGCGCTGGCTGAGACAGCACTGGTCCTGCGCGAGGAGGGCTCGGGTACGCGCCAGACGCTCGATCGGGCCCTTGCCTCGCTGGGCCTGAGCCGATCGGTTCCTCCGCTGCTGGAGCTCGGCTCGACGGCCGCGGTGAAGCAAGCGGTCCGTAGTGGCGCCGGGCCAGCCGTGCTCAGCCGACTGGCCGTGGGGACTGAGCTCGAGGCCGGAGCGCTGTGCGTCGTCAGGGTCCCCGAGGTCGAGCTGGGGCGGTCGCTGCACGCTGTCTGGACGGGACCGGCGCCGGGCTCGCCGGCTTCTGCTCGTCTCCTCGGCCGGCTCGCTCAGCCAGCGGGCACTGCCCCCGCACTCCGCTCGCGCTGAGCCGGGGTCGGCGGCCGAGCGCTGTGGGCGCACGGCGTGGGACCGGCGGGGGAGGCGCGGTCCCACGCCGGCGCGGCGCACCGACGGGGTGCGCGAGCTAGCGAGCGAGCAGCCCGTCGATCGAGGGCGGGGTCTCGGCGAGGAAGAACTCGCTGCCGAACCTCGTCGCTCCGCTCGGGAGCCAGAGGGTGGGGTGCGTGCGCATGGTCGAGACGTCCCGGAAGTAGCGCTGCAAGCGGTCCCCCTTGCGGACCGCGCTGCTGCCGATCGTGTAGAAGAGGGTCTCCACTGACTCGAACGCGAGGTTCGCCGCCTGGATGAACACCAGCGACAGCCGAAGGTCGTCGGGCCAGGTGTAGCGTCCGCCCTCGACGTCAGCGCGCTCGACCAACGACCGGTGGAGCCGTGCCCCCCCGACGAGGGTGGCCTCTGCCGCATCGGCCAGGGCGAGCGCCCTACCGAAGTCCCGATGCGTGTTGGGGTCCCTGTAGCGCAAGACGGACTCCGGATCGCCGGGGATGGGCTTCGCGGCGAACAAGCCGGTGGAGCGCTTCGTTCGTGCGAGCTGGGCGTACTCGTCGAGGGCGGCTCTGGCCGTCCCGACTGCCACGGCGGCCATCTCCGCCGTTGACGCTCCGATGAGGCGGCCAAGGTACATCGGGTTCCCGTGCAGGCCAGCGCCTACGTCGATGGCTGTTCGTGTGTCCGCCATCCAGTCGAAGGGCACCACCATGTCCTCAGCGATGTGATCCGCCTCGACGGTCACGGAGTTGGAGCCACTCGCACGCTGCCCGAGGACCTGGTCGCCACCCCAGTCGTCGAGCACCACGTACTGGCTCCGCTCCAATGCCACGACGACCGGGACGGGTCCCGCCCCGCGATCAACGAGGGCGTTGGCGAGGATGTGCGTCGAGTACGGCACCCCCGAGCAGTACGGGAGCGTCCCGCTCCCTCGATAGCCATCGGAGGTCGGCTCCACCTTGAACGTCTGCATCCCTGAGACGCTTTGGGGCGCATGGAAGTAGCCGGCGTCGTTGCAGAACATCCGCTCCTGCGCCGACGACGGCCAGACCGATCCGACGGCGAGGGCCCGACCACAGCCGAGCGCCACGGACCAGGCCACAGCCGGGTCACCCTTGGCCAGCTCGGCGATCACGCCGACGAAGGTCTCGAGGTCCACTTCGAGGCCCCCATACGTCCGCGGATGCAGCATCGCGTAGACGCCCGCATCCAGGAGCTCCCTGTGCACCTCTTCGGAGTAGGTCCCTCGGCGCTCGTTCTCGCTCTGGTCATGACGAAGCTGCTCGAGGATCGACCTCACCGAGGTGAGGAGTCGCTCCATCTCATCGCCCGCCGAGGTCACCATTCGAACCGACATCACGCCCCCCGAGGGTCGGGCGCCACTTCAGCGCCGCTTGGCCGGCATTGCATCACGGAACCTCATGCAAGGGAACGGCCCAACGCTGGATGCACCCATTGGCCCAGGCAATGCCAACCACCCCCGGTCGGATCGAGGCGCCGAGATGGCTTCCCGTTCCTGCCTTGAAAGAGGGCTTCGAGCACTCGGTGCGCCTGGCCTCGAGTTGGTGTCACCGACGAGCGGTCGGCGTCGAGCGGGGTCGACCTCCGGGCGGTGCTGGGCGAGGCGGCTCCGTCGCCACGGGTCCCGCCCGGAGGTGGGCCTTCCCCCGTTGGAGGTGACGGCGCAGCGTCGGCAGCGCCCAGAGCGCGGCACCCGTGAGGGCCAGGGCCGGCAGCACCGCGAACCGAAGCAGGTCGCGCACCGTCGCGGCGTCGAACGCCGGGGAGTAGGCGACACCGGTGGTGAACGCAGCGATGCCGATGTGGGCCAGTCGGACGCGAGCGCGGAGGGTGCTGCTCATCGGGCCCCGACGACGTCTCGGGCCGTCTCGACCTCGCTGCGGTCGAGGGGGGTCGGTGCTGGGTCGGACTTGGGAAGCTTGGCCCAGGCGAGGGCGGTCGCCAGCCCGGCAAAGGCGACGCCGACCCAGAGCGATCCGGCCATGGAATCGACGAACGCATCGCGCGCGACCTCGGCGAGCTGGGTGCCGTCGGCTCCGAGCTGCCGGCTGATCTCGAGGGCTGCGCCGACGTTGTCGGCGGCCGCGGCTCGCAGGGTGGGGGGGACCGAGTCGAGCTGGCCCTCGACGTCGGCGGCGTAGGCGCTCGCGGCGAGGCTGCCGATGACCGCCACACCAAGGGCTCCACCGACCTCGCGGACGGTGTCGTTGACCGCCGAGCCCACGCCGGCTCGGGCCGGGGGGAGGGTGGACATGATGAGCTCGGTCGCCGCCGGCATCGCGATGCCCGCCCCCAACCCGAACAGCGCGAGCCCGGTTCCGGTCGAAAGGTAGGAGGACCCGTCGACGAAGGCGGCTTGCGTCGCCACGCCGGCGGCGGCAGCGATCGTGCCGCTGACGACGGCGATCCGGCTCCCGAGCCCTTGGGCCAGGTGGGTCCCCACGCCGGTCCCGACGATCATCCCGACCGCAGCGGGCACGAGCGCGGCGCCGGCGGCCAAAGGGGTGAAGTCGAGTACGAACTGCAGGTACTGCGCCTGCAGGAACACGGTCCCCGCCATGACGAAGAACAGCATGGCGAGCGTGACGCTCCCTGCCGAGAAGCGGCGATCGGCGAAGAGCCGCATGTCGAGCATCGGGTCGTCGCGGCGGAGCTCCCAGCGCACGAACATCGCGCCGGACATCGCCGCGATCATGAAGGCGAGCATCGTCGGTGGGGCGATCCAGCCCCGCTCGGGACCGTCGATGATCGCGTAGACGAGGCTCGCGATCGCCACCGTCGACATGAGGGCTCCGACCGGATCGAGCCGCGTGGCGTGCGGGTCGCGGGAGTCGGGAACGTAGTGCATCGTCCCGAGGAGCGCGACCACGAGCAGGGGCACGTTGATCCAGAAGACCGCCGACCACGAGAAGGTGCGCATCAAGAGTCCCCCGATGATCGGCCCGAGCGCGATCCCGGCGCCCGCGACCGCGGTCCAGGTGGCGATCGCTCGGGCCCGCTCCCGTGGATCGCTGAAGGAGTTCACGAGGATCGACAGCGTCGTCGGCATGATCAGCGCTCCTCCAACCCCCATCACGGCGCGCCCCACGATCACGGTGGTGGTCGTCGCTGCGAGAGCGCTGATCGTGGAGCCCGCGGCGAAGGTGACCAGGCCGGCCGCCAGCGCGTGCCGGCGACCGAAGCGATCTCCGAGGCTCCCGGCGGTGAGGAGGAGCCCGGCGAACACGACGGTGTAGGCGGCGACGATCCATTGCAGCCCCGAAGCCGTGGCACCCAGGTCACCCACCATCTGCGGTAGGGCGACGTTGATGATCGTGTGGTCGATCGAGGTGACGAGCAGCGCGAGCACCAGCACGCCGAGGATCCGCCACCGGTCCGGATGGCTGGGCCCGCTCGGCAGGTCGGGATCGTGGCGGAGGGGACGTCCGTGCATGACACTCCTTCGTTATGAGACGTAACTTGACTGACGTTAAGTCACTCAAGCACGCGACGTCGATGGCGTCAATGCCCTTTCACTTCCGTGATGGTATGTTACGCTGCATCCATGCCCTCCAACGCTGCCACCCGTGCCGTCCCCTCCCGTCGAGAGCGGGTGCGGGCGGCGACCGTCGAGGAGATCAAGGCGACCGCCATGACGTTGCTGCGCGAGCACGGCCCTGAGCTGCGGTTCACCGACATCGCGCGAGACATGGGGATGACCGCCCCCGCCCTCTACCGCTACTTCTCGGACCGAGACGCGCTGCTCTCAGCCCTCATGGTCGACGGGTTCGAAGAGATGCAGACCGCTCTCAGCAGCGCGCTGGATGCCACCGAGCCCACCGACCTCGCCGCGCGCATCCGGGCCGCGGCCGCCGCCTACCGCGGCTTCGCCAGACAAGACCCGTCACGGTTCGCGCTGCTGTTCGGACTGCCGAACCCCGGGTTCGCGCACGGTCAGCACACCTCGGGTCCAGCGGCCGGCGCAACCCTCGCCCGCCTCGAAACGATGATGCGAACCGTCCTAGACCGCGGGAGCCTCCCGAGACCGCTCGTGCACGAGGTCGGCCCCACGGTGGCCACGGAGCTGCCGACGGTGCAACAGGGGGACGGCCAGCTGCTTCCCCCCGAGCAGTACCAGGCCCTCCTGCACTTCCTGGCCTCGGTCCACGGCTTCGCCTGCCTGGAGAGCTTCGGCCACCTCGACTGGATCAGCGAGCGTGCCCGCGACGAGATCTTCGAAGCCCAGGTCGAGCTGCTCGTCGAGGCCCTGGGAGCCCCACGCGCGCCGGGGCCGTGACCGCCCTCGCCCAGACGGCCGGGGGGTATTTGTCGCTACAACGCGGGAAGAACGAGCTGTCGCCGCCCCGAGCGGCGGCTCGGTTGGCCCGCGCAGACAGCGGCGATGGCTCGGGTCTGCCCAGGCAGCGGGACAGATCCGTAAAGCACCCCCAACGGGATTCGAACCCGTGCCGCCACCTTGAGAGGGTGGTGTCCTAGGCCACTAGACGATGGGGGCTTGCACTGCGTGCGAGGGGTGAACGATAGCCGGGCGGTGCTGTCGTTGGCACATCTTCCACCGCTCGCAGCGAGCAGGGTCGGCGGGCACCGCTGGCCGGGGCCCCGGCACCGACTGCGGCTGCGCCGTGGTCAGTGCGGGGGCAGCCGGACCACCGTGAAGAAGAACTCGTCCACCTGACGGACGACGTTCACGAACTGGGCGAAGTCGACCGGCTTGGTCACGTAGGCGTTCGCGTGGAGGTCGTAGCTGCGCAGCACGTCCTCCTCGGCTTGGGAGGTCGTGAGCACCACGACCGGGATCCGGCGCAGGACCGGGTCCTCCTTGATCTGGGCCAGCACCTCACGGCCGTCGAGACGGGGCAGGTTGAGGTCCAGGAGGATGAGGTCGGGCACCACCGCGTCGGCGAACCCGCCCTCGCGGCGGAGGAACGCCAGAGCCTCCTCGCCGTTGGCCACGGTGTGGAGCGTGTTGGCCACCTTCGAGTGCTCGAGCGCCTCCTTGGTGATGAGCACGTCACCCGGGTCGTCCTCGACGAGGAGGATCTGGATCGGCTGGCCCTGGTCGGCACCGAGCTGGCTCATCGTTGGTTCCCTTCGAGCGTGATGGTGAGGTCAGAGCCTACGGGGGCGGGCGGCAGGCCGAGGTCGTCGACGGTCCTCGACCCGGCTGCGGGAGCCTCCTCGTCGGCTTCGTCGAGCGACGGCTTGGGGATGGTGAAGCGGATGGTCGTCCCCTCGGACACGGTGGTGTCCACCCAGATGGTGCCCCCGTGGTGCTCGACGATTCGCCGGCACAGGGCCAGGCCGATGCCGGTGCCGCTGTAGGCGTCCTTGCTGTGCAGGCGCTGGAAGATGACGAACACCCGGTCGGCGTGCTCGGGCTCGATCCCGATGCCGTTGTCCGCCACGGCGACCTCCCAGTGCTCCGGCGACTCGGCGACCGTGATCCGGACCACGGGAGCCACGTCGGGTCGGCGGAACTTGATGGCGTTTCCGATCAGGTTCTGGAACACCGCCGTGAGGAGGTTGACCTCGCCCTCGACCGTGGGCAGGTCGCCCGCCTGCACGGTCGCCCCGACCTCTTCGATCCGCGGTGAGAGGTTGTCGAGGGCACGGTCCACGCACCGGTCGAGCTCGACGGGCTCCAGGTCCGCCGACAGCCGACCCACCCGGGAGAACGCCAGCAGGTCGTTGATCAGCACCTGCATGCGCCGGGCGCCGTCGACGGCGAACTCGATGTATTCGTCCGCCCGCTCGTCCAGCTGGCCGCCGTAGCGCTGCTGCAGGAGCTGTGAGAAGGAGATGACCTTGCGCAGCGGCTCCTGGAGGTCGTGGCTGGCCACGTAGGCGAACTGCTCGAGGTCCCGGTTGGAGCGCAGCAGCTCCTCGGCGGTGGCCGCCAGCTCCTCCCGGGCCCGCTCGACCTCCTGGAGGTCCGTCTGGATCCGCGTCCGCATGGCCTCCACCGTGCGGGCGACGGCCACGATCTCCGGCGGTCCCCGGACCTCGATCGGGCGGTCCAGCTCGCCTCGGCGCACCGCTTCGGTCTCGGAGCCGAGCTCCTCGAGCGGCTGGGTGACCCACCGGCCGAGGGCGACCCGGATCGTGGCGGCGACCAGGAGCAGGGCGGCCACCGCCCCCATGAGAGCGAACACCATGTCCCAGGTGGCTCGGTTGAGGTCGCTCCGGGCCTCGTCGCCGCTCGCTCGCAGGTCCTCCTGCAGCTCGACGACGTCGGAGCGGATCCCGTCGAAGACGGCCCGGCTCGCCTGGACGACCGAGGCCGGGACCTCCCGGCCCTCCTCGACGGCTTGCAGCTCGGCCGCCGCGAAGTCCTGCTGCCAGCTCGCCGCGGCCAGCGCGATGGCGTCGATCCGCGCAGCCAGCTCGGTGCGGTCCCCGACGAGGGAGCGCAGGGCGGCCAGCGCCTCCTCCACCGCCTCGCCCCCCGCCTCGAAGCTCTCGAGGAACTCAGGCGCTCCGGTGAGGAGCACGCCGCGGACCGCGTTCTGCTGGGCGAGGAGCCCACTGAAGTAGTCGTCCGTGGCGACGATCGCCGGGTCGATCTCGTCGATGACGCGCTCGCGGGCCTCGAGCAGGTTCACGAAGGCGGCGATGCCCACCACGAGGGTGGCCACGGCCACCACCGCCGCCGCCGTGAACATCACCCGGACCCGACGACGGAGGGGCCAGCGCTCGGCTCGGGTCATCCTCGGCCGGTGCCCTGCAGCAGCAAGAGGGCGACGTCGTCGGGCAGCTCGGCACCGTGGAGCGACTCGGCTCGGGACAGGAGCGTGTCGACGAAGGCGTCGGGGTCGCCCAGCTCGGCCTCGGCCACGGCCCCCGTGAGGCCCTCGACGCCCCAGCGCTCCTCACCGCCGTCGACGCGGCCCTCGACGAGGCCATCGGTGTAGACGAGGAGGGCCCAGTCCTCGGCCAGCGGCACCTCCTCGGCCTCCCACCTCGCCGACGCCGAGATGCCGATCGGCAGTCCCCGGGTGCTGACCTCCAGCTCCCGGACCTCCGGCGACACGAGGACCGGCGCGGGGTGGCCGGCTAGGATCACCCGGGCCCGTCTGCGGTCCGGGGCGATGCTCACCTGGCAGGCGGTGGCGAACATCTGGTGGTCCCACTCGCGCCGCAGCAGCGCGTCGATGTGGTGCAGCGTCTCGGCCGGTTCGTGACCCGCCAGCGCCAGGGCGCGCCAGGAGAGGCGGAGGCTGACGCCGATGGCGGCCTCGTCGGGACCGTGGCCGGCGACGTCGCCGATGATGAGGTGGAGCCAGCCGTCGTCGAGCTCCACCATGTCCATGAAGTCCCCGCCGAGGAGGGCACCTCGGCCGCCGGGCTGATAGCGCCCCGTCCAGGTGATCCGGGGATCCGAGACGAGCGGTCGGGCGAAGAGGCCCTCCGCCATCCGGGCGGTGTGGGCGGCCCGAAGCTCCACGTCGTCGGCCCGGCGACGCTCGATGGCGAAGCGGATCGAGCGAAGCAGCGTCTGGCTGTCGAGGTGGGCCTTGAGCAGGTACTCCTCGGCGCCCGCAGAAACCGCCTCGATGGCCATCGACTCGTCCGACCGACCGGTCAGGACGACCACGGCCGAGTGGACGATCGAACGCACCTTGTGGAGCGCCTCGAGGCCCGAGGCGTCGGGGAGACCGAGGTCCAGGAGGACGCAGTCCACCGGCTGGTCGAGCGCCGCCAGCTCACCGATCGAGCTCACCCAGGTGAGGTCGTGGTCCCCCGCGTCTTCGAGGTAGGTCTCGACGAGGTAGGCGTCGCCCGGATCGTCCTCGACCAGGATGATGCGACAGCCGCCGCTGGGCGCGTTGTTCGGCACGTGCTCAGGATCCTTGCGGGCAGAGGCCCGGCCGTCGCCCCGACCGAAGACCGTGGATCGGACATGGTAGCCGGCACCCGCTCCGGACTCCTACGTCCTCCGGCCCCGGTCGCGGGCAGAGACGGCGCGGAGGCGTCCCTCGCTCACATCGAGGGCGCGCCCGGCCACGTCGAGGGCGGCGGGGTGGTGGGTGGCGAGGAGCACGGCCGTCCCGGCCCTGGCCAGGTCCAAGACCAGGGCGAGGGCTTCGGCGCCCCACGCCTCGTTCTGGTGGCTGATCGGCTCGTCGGCAAGGAGGACGAGGGGCTGCACGATGGCGGCCCGGGCCAGCGCCGTCCGTTGCTGCTCACCGAGGGACACCTCGCTCGGGTTTCGGGCGGCCAGGTGGGCGAGGCCGAGCCGCTCGAGCAGCTCGCCGGCCTCCAGTCCCGGGGTCTCGCCCAGGCGCAGGGGCAGCCGGACGTTCTCCTCGATGGTGAGCTCCTCGAGGAGGCCTAGCGCCTGAGGCAGGAGCGCCACCTCGGCCCAGGCGGGCGTCGCCGGGAGCGCCCCGCCGAGCAGGGAGACCGTGCCTCCGTCGGGGGCCTCCAGCCCGGCGGCCAGCGTCAGCACGGTGGTCTTGCCCGACCCGGAGCGACCCACCAGCGCCACCACCTCGCCGGCCGCCACGTCCAAGTCGATGCCGGTGAGCACCGGCCGGTGGATCGAGCCGGTGAGATACCCCTTGGTCACACCCCGCAGGCTGAGGGCGGGGATCACCCGGCCACCCTCCCCTGGGCGAGGACCAGCCGGTCGTCGGCCGCGTCGATCACCTCCGGGTCGTGGGAGGCGACCACCAGGGACGTCCCGCGGTCCAGGAGCGACCGCATCACGTGCACCAGGGCTCGCCCGGCGACTCCGTCGAGCTGCGCGGTGGGCTCGTCGGCCAGGACGAGCGCCGGCCCACCGATCGCGGCCGCGGCGAACGCGGCCCGTTGCTGCTGGCCCCCTGAGAGGGCGGACACCGGATGGTCCTCGAGGCCCACCAGCCCCACAGCGTCGAGCAGCGCCGTGGCGTCCTGCCGCCCGGCGCCCCGCAGCCGGGCGGCGAGCTCGAGCTGCTCACCGAGCCGGAGGTCCTCGATCAGGTTGGCGGCCGGCTGCTGCAGCACGATCCCCAGAGCGTGCCGCCGGAGCCGGCGACGAGCCCGGTGGTGCAGCCCGGTGAGCGGCACCCCCAAGACCTCGACCATCCCCGAGGTGGGCCGGTGCCGCCCGGCCAGGATCCGCAGCAGCGTCGACTTACCGGACCCGGAGGGCCCAGCGACGACGGTGAGCCGCGCGGCGGCGAAGGTGGCGTCCACGTCGCGCAGGGCCGGGGCCGCCCCGGTGGCGGTGCGGTAGTCGGCGCAGAGCCCACCGCAGCTGGCCACCGGCGCGCGGTCAGCCCCCGGCACGAAGGACCTCCACGGGGTCGTCGCGGTCCACCCGGCGCTGGGCCAGCGCGGCCGCCACCACCACGAGGGCCACCCCTGCCGCGGCGAAGCCCACCGTCGGCACGGGGGCGACGCGGAAGACGGGGCTGGGTCGGAAGCCGGGGACCGGATCGAGGTGGTCGTGGGCGAGCGCGGCGGCGACGAGCGCGATGCCGATCCCAGCCCAGATGCCCACGAGGAGGCCCGCCACCATCTCCACCGCCAGTGCCCGACGATGGGCGGCGCGGCTCAGGCCCATCCGACGCAGGAGCGCGTGCCCGAGGACCCGCTCTCGGCGGCGGGCGTCCACGTACGCCGCGGCTCCACCGAGCGCGAGGGCTCCGGCCACCACGGCCAGGGACCGCATGAACGCGAAGGTCCACGACACGGTCAAGAACGCGGCTCGGTCGGCCACGTCGCCGGCTCGGCGCTGCTCCTCGAAGGGCACGTCGGCGGCGTCAAGTGCAGCGAGGACGGCGTCGTGGTCACCCTTGATCCAGGTCTCGGTCACCCCGCCGCGCAGCTCGAAGGGAGCGAGCGCCGACGCGGCCACGACGACGGTGGGGTTCGGCTTGCTCATGCCCGGGAAGGCGCCCACCGCGACCGGGTCGACGTCGAAGCGGCTCGAACCGGCCCCCACGATGCCCACCTCGACCACGCGGCCCGGGTCGAGGCCCACGACGACGGCCGGGACGGCGTCGCCCGGCTGGACGGCCAGCCCGGCCATCAACGAGGCGAGAGACCGGTCCGCGAAGACGGGATCCCACACCGCGGCGCGGGCGAGGGTGGCCGGATCCACCGCCAGGACGTCGACGCTCTCCCGCCGGCCCAGATCCATCCAGGCATCCCGGTGGATGGTCACGGTGGAGGCGCGGGCGGCCAGCTCGGGGGGCAGCTTGTGGCCGGCCGGGATCTGGACAGCCACGTCGCTGCCCACGAAGGTCCGGGCCTTGAGCTCGAGGGTGGCCTCCAGCGACCGGTCGACCGTGGCCGCGTAGCCGAGCACGCCAGCCGCCACGGCGGAGGCGGCGACCAGCCCGGTCACGGCCACCCGGTGCCGCGCCACCCGACGCAGACCCAGGAACAAGGGGTGCGGCCAGCCGACGCTCCACCGCCGCAACGGGTCGGCCAGCCACCCGAACGCCCGGGCCAGCAGCGCCACCCCGGTCAGCAGGAACAGGACGGGGAAGAGGAGCCCGACGACGTCGACGCGGCTGAGGCTGGCGCCCCGCCCGACCGGCACGCCCCACTCCCCCAACCGCTTGTGCGACAGGTACGTCCCGACGACGAGCCCGAGCTCCCACGGCAGCCGCGCCACCCAGGCTCGGTGCGCCGAACCCAGCTCCACCTGGCGGCTCCGCCGCGCCACGACGACCGTCACCACCGCGAGGCTGGCGGCCAGGGCCACGGCGGCGGCGAGCCCCCCGTCGACGGTCGCACGGGCTTCGATCTCGCGGCCAGGACCGAGCCAGCTCGCCGCCGCACGCGTGAGCGCCAGGCCGGCGGCGGCGCCGACGACAGCCGGCAGCAGGAGCTCGAGGACCGCCTTCACGCCCAGCGCCGTCGGCGACACCCCCCGCACCGAGAGGACCTCGAGGTCCCGCCGGCGGCGGTCGAACCAGAGGGAGGCGGCGGCCACCACCAGCTCGAGCCCGGCGAGGGCCGCGACACCGGCCACCGGCCAGATCCCGCTGCCCACCGACGTCTGGATGGCCTGCGTGCGCTCCGCCACGAACGGGAGCGACGATCCGAGGAAGCGCTCGACGAAGTCGGCGTCGTCTCGGGCGTGGACCGGGTCGGCGACGAAGTCGCGCCCGCGCACCTCGGCGATCGGCGGTCGGCCGCTGGCGCACCACTCGAGCCGAGGTGCCCCGCGGCCGCAGGCGAGACGGGGCACGAGGTCGCGAGCCTCGGTGAGGGTCAGCCCCTCGGCCAGCGGCGCTGACCAGTGCCCGACCACGCCCTCTACGCCAGACCCTTCGATGACGGCCTCGAAGGTGGCCGGGTCGGCCAGCACCACCGGTGGCGGCAGCACGAGGTCAGCGCCGCGCACCTCGAGGAGGAGCAGGTCGGCGGTGCTGCACCAGTAGTCGTCGACCGACGTGCCGGCCAGGTCCCGGTACACGCCGACCACCGGCACCGGAACGCCGTCGATCTCGGCGTCGTCGCCGACGCCCAAGCCGGTCCTCTCCACGGCTCGGTCCGAGAGCCACACCCCCGGACCGTGCCGATCCTCCAGCACCTCCACGTGCTCGTGGGCTGCCTCACGGTCGAGCAAGGTCACGCCCAGGGCGCCCGCGCCGTCAGCGCGCTCGAGGGTGAGCCCCTCTCGCACCACCCACCGGTTCGTCGGACCGAAGGAGTCGCCCAGCGGAGCGAACGGATCCGCCGGGCGCGCCCTCACCTCGTCGAGGCTCCCCTGCCACACCCGGGTGACCCCGGTGGCGCGCGGGCACCGCTCGGCCGCCTGGAGCGCCACCGCTCCCGTGCCCACCGACGACAGGAAGATCGGCACGGCGGCCACCGCGGCGGCCGTCACCGCCACCGCCCCGGCCACCGCCGCGGCCAGGCCCGGCCGACGGCGCAGCAGCAGCGGAGCCCGCCGCCACGGCGACGAGCCCAACGTGCCCCGGGCCTCGCTCCATCTCCCCGCCATGCCGGCCGGCAGCGTACGCCGCGCTCGTGGCCGACGGGCGGTCCCCCGCGGCGGCCGAGCCACGACGCGACGACGTCCCAGGCCGCTGACCTGGGACGTCGCTCAGCACTCGCTTCTCAAGAGCTCGGGGGGGAGGACTCGAACCCCCAATGACTGGACCAGAACCAGTAGTGTTGCCGATTACACCACCCCCGAACGGGCGGAGCGCCAACTGTAGCGAAGCGGTCCCGACGACCGCACAACCACGGCGCCGTCAGTCGTTCACGGCGTGGTCGATGCGGAACAGGCGGTTCCAGCCGATGATTCGGCCCACCGACACGGCGGCCGTCTCCCGCATCAGCAACCGCAGCTCGCTCATCCGGCTGAGCCGGTCGCGAGCCGGGGAGGCCGTGGCGTCGAGGCCGAGCTCCTCGGCGATCGCCCGCACCCGGTAGGCGTGGTATCCGTCGGTGACGAGCACCACGGTGGTGAGCCCCTGCTCGATGAGGAAGTCGGCCGCCTCCTCGAGCGACTCGTAGGTGTTCGTCCCGGCCACCTCGCGCAGCAGGGCGTCCTCGGGCACGCCATGGTCCCCGAGGTACCGGTAGCCGGCCTCGGCCTCGGTGAACCGGTCCCCCTCCTGACGTCCGCCGGTGACGACGATGCGCACGGCGTAGCGAGCCTCGTACAGGGCGAGCGCGTGGTCGAGGCGGTCCCGGAAGACCGGCGACGGGCGACCGTCGTACTGGGCGGCGCCGAGCACCACGATCGCCTCGGCGCTGCGGGCCCCGTCATGACGGCTGGCGCGGTACACCTGTCCGAAGGTCACCCCCACGTAGACCACGATCGCGACGAGCAGCCCGATCGCGACCCGGCCCAGGAGCCGCCGGCGTGGGCGCCGCGGCGGTGCCACGCCGGGAGGGCCGACGCGCGACATCGTCAGAGGCGCGCCCGCGCCGCTCGCAGGCGCGCCAGGGTGCGGTCCCGACCGAGCACCTCGAGCGACTCGAACAGCGGCGGACCCACCGAACGGCCCGTCGTGGCGACCCGGATCGGAGCCTGGGCCTTCGACAGCTGAGGCTGGCCTTCGGCGTTGACGAGCCCCACCTCGGTGGCGGCTGACTCGACGGCCGCTCGGATGGCGGCGGCGTCCCAGGCGGCCAGCTCGTCCAGGCGGCGGCTGGTGGCGTCGAGCATCTCCGGGGCCGCCTTGCCCTTCGCCATGGCCTTCTCCCAGGCGGCGTCGTCCACGTCGAGCGGCTCGTCGAGGAGGAACGCGATCATGGGCTCCACCTCGGTGAGGAGTCGCACCCGCTCCTGCACCAGTCCGGCCAGCGGCTCGAGGGCGGCGGCGGCCTCGCCGGAGGACAGGAAGGGCCGCACGCGGTCCCGGAACTCGGCCACGGACAGGGCCCGGATGTGGTCGGCGTTGAACGACTGGAGCTTCTTCACGTCGAAGAAGGCCGGCGACGGGGTAACGTCCTCCAACCGGAACAGCTCGCGGATCTCGGCCAGCGGCCGCACCTCGATGCCGTCCTTGGGCCCCCAGCCGAGGAGGGCGAGGTAGTTGACCATCGCCTCGGGCAGGTAGCCAGCGGCACGGAACTCGGCCACGGACACGGCGTCCTTGCGCTTCGAGAGCTTCTTGCGCTGTTCGTTCACGAGGAGCGGGAGGTGGGCGAACGCCTCGGGGCGACCGAGCCCGAGCGCCTCCCGGAGGAGCAGGTACTTGGGGGTCCCTGGCACGTGGTCCTCGCCCCGGACCACGTGGGTGATCCCCATGGCGGCGTCGTCGAGGGCGTTCGAGAGCAGGAACACCGGCAAGCCGTTCGAGCGGAGCAGGACGAAGTCCTCGATCGTGGCGTTCTCGAAGGAGACCTCGCCGCGGACGAGGTCCGTGAATGCCGTGGTGCCCTCGTCGGGGGTTCGGAAGCGCAGGGCGGTCTCGTCGCTCTGGGTCAGCCCACGGTCACGGCAGAAGCCGTCGTACCCCGGCGGGCCGCCGCGCTCGCGGGCTCGGTCCTGCACCTGTTCGCCGGTGCAGTCGCACCAGTAGGCGCGGCCCTCGTCGAGGAGGCGCTGGGCGGCGGCACGGTGCGCGCCGAGGTTGTCGGCCTGGAGGACGATCTCGCCGTCCCAGTCGATCCCCAGCCAGGTCAGCGACTCGAGGACGTTGGCGACCAGCTCCGAGCTCGACCGCTCGCGGTCCGTGTCCTCGACCCGCAGCAGCATCTCGCCGCCCACCCGCCGGGCCTCGAGCCAGTTGAACAGCGCGGCGCGCGCGTTGCCGACGTGGAGGAAGCCGGTGGGCGACGGGGCGAACCGGAACCGGGGGGTGCGGGCGGCCACCGGGGCGAGGGTACCGGTCACCCGGCGGGGACCGGGACGGGTTCCTCGAGAGGTGTCGTGCGGGCACCTCCTGCCGGCGGGGTCGACCGGAGCAGCAGGAAGCCGACGATCCCGGCCAGCGCGCTGGCCAAGAGGATGCCGACCTTGGCGGAGTCGGCGGCTGCGCCCTCGAGCGAGATGCTGGTGACGAACAGGGCGACGGTGAACCCGATGCCGGCGCACACGGCCAGCCCGAACACGTGCCGGAAGGACGTTCCCGTCGGGAGCCGACCCACGCCGAGCTTCACGGCCAGCGCGGTGGCGCCGAACACGCCGACGGTCTTGCCCACCACCAGGCCGAGCATGACCCCGAGCGTGACGTCGTTGGAGGCCAGGTCGGCCAGGGTCTCGGCCGAGACCTGCACGCCCGCGTTGGCCAGGGCGAAGATCGGCACGATGACGTAGGCCACCCACGGGGCGAGGGCGCGCTCGATCCGCTCCAGGGGGCTGATCGTCTCGTGGGAGAGGCGCACCACCTCGGCGATGAGGTGCTCGTCCTCGGCCAGGTCCTCGCTGGTGAGGGGCTCGGCGAAGGAGTCCTCGACCCGGTCCGCGACCTCGCGGACGGCGGCCGGGAACAGGTTCGGGGCGCGTAGCGGCCAGGCTGGGGTCATGAGACCGAGCGCCACGCCGGCCAAGGTGGCGTGCACGCCCGACTCCAGCAGCCCGAGCCAGGCGACGAACCCGACGGCCAGGTAGGGGGCCATCGAGTGCACGTCGTTGCGGCGCATGACGTTGGCCACCACCAGCGCCCCGATGGCCACGGCGAACCAGCCGAAGGACAGGTCCTCGGTGTAGAAGACCGCGATCACGACGATGGCGCCGATGTCGTCGGCCACGGCCAGCGTGAGCAGGAATATCTTCGCCGCCAGCGGTACGCGCGAGCCGAGGAGGCTGACCACGCCGACCGCGAACGCGATGTCGGTGGCCATGGGGATGCCCCAGCCGTCGGCCCCGGGGCCGCCGGCGTTCAGGGCGAAGTAGATGCCGGCGGGCACGACCATGCCGCCGAGGGCGGCGATGACCGGCAGCGCGACGGCGCGCACGTCGCGCAGCTCGCCGTGGACGATCTCCCGCTTGATCTCGAGGCCCACGAGCAGGAAGAACAGCGTCATCAGCGCGTCGTTCACCCATGCCTGCAGGTCGAGGTGGTCGAGGTGGATCAGGTCCCCGAGCTCCACCACGAGGTAGGTGTGCCAGAACTCGGTGTAGGTGTCCCGCCAGGGCGAGTTGGCCCAGACCAGGGCGGCGACGGCGGCGAGGACCATCACGACGCCGCCGGCCGCCTCGTGGTCCATGAACCGCTGCAGCGGCCGGACCACGGTACGGGGGACGAAGCGGTCGGACTCGCTCCAGGTGTGGCGGACCGGCTCGCCGGGGGTCACGACGGACGCTCGCAGCGGCGGGCCTCGCGGGGGGACGCGGTGGGCTCGGTGTTCACGGCGGCACGGTAGCCAGCCCGGGGTGCCCGGAGCACACCCGGAGGCCCCGTCGGAGGACCCGGGCGCGGGGAGGGGCCGCCCCGTCCGGGCGGCCCCTCCCCGTGGCTGGTGGCGGGCTAGATGGCGTCGGCCCCCATCTCGCCGGTGCGGATGCGGATGACCCGGTCCACCGAGGTGATCCAGATCTTGCCGTCGCCGATCTTGCCGGACCCGGCCGCCTTCACGATGACGGCGGCCACCGACTCGGCATCCTCCAGCGGGACCACGATCTCCAGCTTCAGCTTGGGCACGAAGTCCACCGAGTACTCGGCTCCTCGGTAGGTCTCGGTGTGGCCGCCCTGGCGGCCGAACCCCTTGACCTCGGTGAGCGTCAGACCGGTGACGCCGGCCCCCTTGAGGGCGTCCTTCACCGCATCCAGGGCGAAGGGCTTGATGACAGCCGTGACGAGGCTGAGCATGGTCGTTCTCTCCTCTCTCAGACCGTCATCGACGGGGTCGGGATGGCGGCGCCGCCGGTGAGCCCGCCGGGGAGGCCGGACACGGTGTCGGCGTTGTAGCCGGAGACGCCGTGCTCCTCGACGTCGAGGCCCGCCATCTCCTCCTCGGGGGTCACCCGCAGGCCGATCGTCTTCTTGATGGCCAGGAAGAGCAGGCCGGCGGTGACGGTGACGAACACGAAGTGCGCCACCACGAAGATCACCTGGGTGGTGAGCTGGTCGAGCCCGCCGCCGTAGAGGAGGCCGGCGTCCTCCCGCCCCAGGAAGGCGTCGTCGAACGTGGCGAACAGACCGATCGAGAGGGTGCCCCAGGCACCGCACACGCCGTGCACCGAGATGGCGCCGACGGGATCGTCGACCTTCATCCGGTCGAAGAACTTCACGGCGGCGATGACGAGGGCACCGCCGACGGCACCGATCAGGATCGACACCGGCGTGGTGACGGCGCCCACCGGGGCGGTGATGGCGACGAGACCCGCCAGGAGGCCGTTGGCCGCCATGGACACGTCGGGGTGGCCGTCCCACAGCCAGTTCACGATCATGGCGACGACCGCCCCGGCACTGCCGGCGAGCAGCGTCTTGACGCCGATCTGCATGACGAACTCGTCCACCGCCAGCTCCGAACCGGGGTTGAACCCGAACCAGCCGATGAAGAGGATCATGGCGCCGAGGACCACGAAGGCGATGTTGTGACCGGGGATCGCCCGAGGCTTGCCGTCCGGCCCGTACTTGCCGATGCGGGGGCCGAGGACGATGGCGCCCATGAGGGCCGCCCACCCGCCGGTGCCGTGCACGATGGTGGAGCCGGCGAAGTCGCTGAACGGGAACTCACGTTGGGCCAGCCAGCCCCCGCCCCAGGTCCACCGGAGCACGATCGGGTAGATGAGCGCGGTGATCACGAGCGAGTACACGAAGTAGCTCTTGAACTTCGTGCGCTCGGCCATGGCCCCCGACACGATCGTCGCGGCGGTGGCCGCGAACGCGGCCTGGAAGAAGAAGGTGGTGGACGTGAAGAGGCCGTCGCCGACGGCGCTGTCGATGCCGTCGACCCCGAGGCCGCCCCAGCCGAACCAGCCGCCGAGGAGCTCGTCGGACCCGAACGCGATCCCGTAGCCCACGAGGAAGAAGGCCAGCACGCCCGCCATGCAGTCCATGAGGTTCTTCATCATGATGTTGCCGACGTTCTTGGCCCGGGTGAGGCCCGCCTCGACCAGCGCGAAGCCGGCCTGCATGAAGAACACGAGGACGCCGGCGATGAAGATCCAGATGTTGTCGAGGAGCTGCTGCGGTGCGAACACCACCTCCTCGGCTTCTTGTGCGAACGCGGGTGTGGCCATGGCCAGCACCGCAGCGCCGCTGATCGCCGGGACGGCGAGCAGCTTTCGTCTCACGGGTTGCCCTCCTGAGTCGTGCGGATGGGGGAAGGCCGACGCGGTTCGTCTGACCTGCGGCTGACCGTAGGGAGGGCCCGTTTCCCGTCCGTGGGCGCCGCGTTACGGGAAGCGGCCGAGGATCTGACGCGCGCCTGTCCGGTCCGGGGTCTGGTCGCGGGAGCGGGCGGGAAGGGGACCGGTGGCGGGCGGTGAGACGGAGGGACCTGCGATGCCCCATGTGATGATCCCCACGAGCCCCTTCCGACGGGCCTCGATCCCCGACCCCCACCCGCCGCAGCCTCCGCTCCCGGATCCCGCTCCCGAGCCCGGTCCCTCGCCGCTGCCGGACCCGGACCCCACCCCGGTCGGTGGGGACCGTCCCGGTGACCCGGTGATGGCGCTCGAGGTCCAGGCGCTCGAGCCGGACCAGACGCCCGACGCGATCCTCCCGGTCGACGTCTACGGCGCCGGTGACGGCGATGGCGGCGACGACAGCGGCGGCGACGGCGAGCAGGCGGATCCAGGCGGTGACAGCGATCCGCACCCGCCGCTGCCCGAGCCGGGCGCCGCGGCCTGATCTCAGGCCCCCCGGCCACCGCCAGCCTCGGCCGGGCGCCCGGCCGCCCGCCCGGACGTTGCGTGGCGCCCCAGGAGGTGCCGGCTGGCCGGCCAGGAGGGCTAGGAGGTGACCGCCGGGTCGGCCAGCAGGCTCCGCCAGTCGCGCCGATGCGCCTCGGCGATCTGGTCGGGGGACTGCCGCAGCACGGCCTCCGGGACGAGGTCCGCGATCCGGCGCTGCTCGGCGTAGTGATGGGGGTGGGCGACCTCTTCGAAGAGCGGGCGGCGGAAGGCCACCAGGTCCGCTGGGGCGTCGCCGAGGAAGCCCCAGACGGTGAGCGCGACCCGCAGGTCGTGGATGACCGGTGCCCGGCCGAACAGCGAGGCGCGCTTCAGCGCCACGGCGACCGCGCCGGCCAGGGCGTCGCGCTCGTGCTCGCCCTCGGTGAGGGTGAGCTGGCCGGCGAACTGACCGGCCAGGGTCAGCACGTAGCCCTGGTCTGGGCCCTGGTTGCCGAGGCGGGGGCCGCGAGGCTGCCCGGCGGTGAGATCACCAGGACGGTCGGGATGCCACTGCTCCTGCAGCCAGGGCGGCGACTCGTAGGAGCGGACCAGCTGGGTGCTGTCGACGGGGACGTGCTCGGGAGCGGCCACGCCCTGAACCTACAGCTCGACGTGGAGCAGGCCCCAGACCAGCGCGTCCACGAGGGCCTGCCACGACGCCTCGATGATGTTGGTCGACACCCCGATGGTGGTCCAGGTCTGGTCGCCGTCGGTGGACTCGATGAGCACCCGCACGACCGCGTCGGTGTCCGCTGACGTGTCGAGGATCCGCACCCGGTAGTCCGTGAGGTGGATGTCTGCCAGGTGGGGGAAGGGGCCGCAGAGCACGCGGCGCAGCGCCTGGTCGAGCGCGTTGACCGGGCCGTTGCCCTCGCCCACGGCGATCAGCCGCTCGTCTCCCACCCAGAGCTTGACGGTGGCCTCGGTGTCGATGGCCGGACCCGACTCGCGGTCGGCCGGGGCCCGGTGATAGGTGGTGACGCGGTACCCCTCGACGTCGAAGAAGGCCTGGTCCCAGCCGGCGGCCCGGCGCATGCGCAGCTCGAGGCTGGCGTCGGCCGCTTCGAAGACGAAGCCCTGCGCCTCGAGCGCCTTCAGCTCCTCGGAGAGGCGAGCGGCGGCGCGGTCGTCGAGGTCGACGCCGAGCTCCTTCGCCTTCATGACCAGGCCGGCCCGGCCGCCGAGGTCCGAGACCAGCACCCGCGTGCCGTTGCCGACGAGGACCGGATCGACGTGCTCGTAGGTGGCGCCGCCGGCCTTCCCGAGCGCCGAGGTGTGGAGGCCGCCCTTGTGCGCGAAGGCGGACTGGCCCACGTACGGGTCGGCCGAGTGGGGCGGGAGGTTGACGAGCTCGGCCACGTGGCGGCTGACGGAGGTGAGGCGCTCGATGCGCCCCTCGGGCAGGCACCGGACGCCGAGCTTGAGCTCCAGGTTGGGGATGCAGGTCATGAGGTTGGCGTTGCCGGTGCGCTCCCCGTACCCGTTCACCGTCCCCTGAAGGTGGGTGGCCCCGCCGAGGACGGCGGCCACCGAGTTGGCGACGGCGCACCCGGTGTCGTTCTGGGTGTGGATCCCGAGCTGCTGGTCGACCCCGAAGTAGGCGTGGACCTCGCTGGTGATCCGCTGCACGTCGTGGGGCAGCGACCCGCCGTTCGTGTCGCAGAGGACGAGGCAGTCCGCGCCGTTGGTGGCCGCCGCCTCGAGGACCCTCAGGGCGTACTCGGGGTTCGATCGGTAGCCGTCGAAGAAGTGCTCGGCGTCGAAGAAGACGCGCAAGCCGGCTGCCTTCAGGAACGCCACGCTCTCGCCCACCATCGCCACGCCCTCGTCGAGGGTCGTCTGGAGGGCCTCGGTCACGTGGTAGTCCCAGCTCTTGCCGACGATGCAGACGGTGGAGGTGCCGGCCTCCACCAGCGCCCGGAGGGTGGGGTCCACGTCGACCCTCCCCGCCGGGCGGCGGGTCGACCCGAAGGCCACGAGCGAGGCGGTGTCGAGGCGGAGCTCCTCCGGAGCCCGCCGGAAGAACTCGGCGTCCTTCGGGTTGGCCTGCGGATAGCCGCCTTCGATCCAGGCGACGCCGAGCCAGTCGAGCTGCTCGGCCACCTTCAGCTTGTCCTCGACGGTGAGCGAGATCCCCTCGAACTGCGCCCCGTCCCGAAGCGTCGTGTCGAAGATCTCCACCGACTCGGGCAGCCGTACGTCCTCAACCACGAAGACCCCCGAGGCGAAGGAAGCAGGCCGCACGAGCGGACCCAGCGCCGGCGGGGGGTGGGGGGGGCAGAGGCCGGCGGGGGGTGTGGGGGGCAGAGGCTCCTGCCGGCGCCCCCCACCCGCGAAGGGGCGGCTTTGCCGATCCCTGAGCAGCGAGCCCTTCAGCGCGAGCCGGAGGCGAGCCCCCGCAAGCTCGGTCTCGAAGCTCCGCTTCGAGACCGACTACCGACACCGCTCGACCCAGTCCTTGTAGCGGTCGACCTGGCCGCGGACGACCTTCGCGTACTCCTGGCCGATGGCGGTGGTGACCGGCCCGGGGCAGGGGATCTCCCGGTCATCGACGGACTTCACCGCTGACACCTCGGCCGCGGTGCCGACGACGAACATCTCGTCGGCCACGTAGAGGTCGCTGCGGGTGAGGTCCCCGAACACGATCTCGATGTCCATGTCCTTCGCCATCTGCATGACCGTGTGCTGGGTGATGCCCTCGAGGGCGCCCGCGGAGAGGGGCGGCGTGATGAACCGCCCGCCGCGCGCCACGAAGATGTTCTCGCCGGTGCACTCGGAGACCAGGCCCTGCGGGTTGAGCATGAGGGCCTCGTCGTACCCGGCCTTGAGCGCCTCGACCTTGGCCAGCGAGGAGTTGACGTAGTTGCCGGTGGTCTTCGCGGCCGGAGGCATCGTGTTGTGATCGTGGCGGGTCCAGCTGCTGATCTTCATGCGGACGCCCTTGGTGAGGGCGTCGTCGCCCAGGTAGGCCCCCCAGGGCCAGCAGGCGACGGCGACGTCGACCGAGCAGGGCAGCGTGTTGAGGCCCATCTCGCCGTAGCCGTAGTAGGCGATCGGGCGGATGTAGCAGCTGGGGAGCCCCGAGGCGGCGACGGTGTCCTTGGTGGCCTGGACGATCTCGTCGACGGTGTAGGGGATCTCCATGCCCAGGATCTGGGCGGAGCGGAACAGCCGCTCGATGTGGTCGGTGAGCCGGAAGATGCCGGGGCCCTGGTCGGTCTCGTAGGCCCGGATGCCCTCGAACACGCCCATCCCGTAGTGGAGCGTGTGGGTGAGGACGTGGATCCGAGCCTCGTCCCAGGCGACCATCTCGCCGTTCATCCAGATCTTCTCGGTGGGGGTGATGGGCATCGTGCGTTCCTTGTCGGTCGTGGGCGCTGGGCGCTAGAGGCGGGCGGCGACGGCGTCGCCGATCTCGGGGGTGGAGCCGGTGAGCGACGCCGTGTCGGCGCACGCCTTGCGGATGCGAGCGGCGGCGTCGGGCTCACCGAGGTGGTCGAGCATCATCGCGGCCGAGAGGATGGCCGCGATGGGGTTGGCCTTGTGCTGGCCGGCGATGTCGGGCGCCGATCCGTGGACCGGCTCGAACATGGAGGGTCCGGTGCGGGCGGGGTTCAGGTTGCCGGAGGCGGCGAACCCGATCCCCCCGGATACCGCGCCGCCGAGGTCGGTGAGGATGTCGCCGAAGAGGTTGTCGGTGACGATCACGTCGTACTGCTGGGGCGACTGCACGAAGTAGATGCAGGCGGCGTCGACGTGGTTGTAGGCCGTGGTGACGTCGGGGTGCTCGGCGGCGACCTCCTCGAAGGTGCGCTGCCAGAGGTCACCGGCGAAGGTCAGCACGTTGGTCTTGTGCACGAGGGTGAGGTGCTTGCGCTCCCGCTGCTCGGCCAGCTCGAAGGCGTAGCGGATGCAGCGCTCGACGCCCATGCGGGTGTTCACCGAGCCCTGGGTGGCGATCTCGTGCGGGGTGCCCTTGCGGAGCGCGCCCCCCTCGCCGGCATAGGAGCCCTCGGTGTTCTCCCGGATCACGATCATGTCGATGTCGTTCTCGGGGTACAGGAAGGGCCGCTGGTTGATGTACTGGTCGAGCTCGAAGCGCATCTTGAGGAGGAGCCCCCGCTCGATCACGCCGGGCGGCACGCCGGGGGTGCCAACCGCGCCGAGCAGCAGGGCGTCGAGGCCGCGCCACTCCTCCAGGACCTCGTCGGGCAGGACGGTGCCGTCACGCAGGTAGCGGGCGCCGCCGAGGTCGTAGTCGACCGTGTCCAGCGCCACCCCGGTGGCGGCGACGACCTTCAGCGCCTCGGCGATGACCTCCGGCCCGATGCCGTCGCCCCCGATGACTCCCACCTTGTGACCCACGAGCGCTCCCTCGCTAGAACGGAAAAACCGCCCACCAGGGTGGACGGTCTGACAGCGCACGTCGAGATCGACGTGCGCTACACGATGATGATTACGGCCTGGGCGGTCATCGACATCCCGGGAAGTGTCCCCCTCGCCCCGGACGTGAGTCAAGGCGATGGGGCCGCCGGCTCGGCGGTGACGGGCGCCTCGCGCTGTCGACGGTTCGAGGGAGCCCCTCGGGTGCGGGCCCCCTGAGGGGGCCGCGTCGAGCCGACGTGGTCCAGCGGCCAGGCCCGGGGCCTGGCAGGCTCGGGCGATGGCAGGAGCGGTGGATGCAGACGTGGTGGTGGTCGGAGCGGGCTTCGCCGGGCTCATGGCCGCGCGCCGGGTGGCCGAGGCAGGCCGGTCGGTCGTGGTGCTGGAAGCCCGGGACCGGGTGGGGGGCCGCACCGAGACGATCGAGGTGGACGGCATCCCTGTCGACATCGGCGGGCAGTGGGTCGGTCCCACCCAGGACCGCCTCTACGCGCTGTCCGCCGAGGTGGGCGTGGAGACCTTCCCCCAGCCCGATGCCGGCCAGACGGTCGTGCTCCGGAACGGCCAGGTGTCGAGGGTCGGCCACCTCGCCGAGGTCTTCTCGGAGGACGGGCTGACCGACTACCTGACCGGTGCCGCGACGCTCGGGGACCTCGCCGGCACGGTCCCGCTGGACGCGCCTTGGATGGCCCCCGACGCCGCCGCGCTCGACGGGCAGACGCTCGAGACCTGGATGGCCACCGGGTTCCGTACCGACGAGGCCCGCGACCTGCTGCGGCTCGGGGTGCAGGCGGTCTTCGCCACCGAGCCGGCCAACCTGTCCGTGCTGCACTTCCTCTTCTACGTCGCCTCGGCCGGGAGCTGGGACCTGCTCACCGACACCGAGGGCGGTGCCCAGCAGGACCGCTTCGTGGGAGGCACCCGGGGCGTGTCGCACGGGCTGGCCGACCTCGTCCGCGCGGCAGGCGGCGACATCCGGCTCGGCACGCCGGTCCGGTGGATCCGGCACGGGGACGACGGGGTCTCGGTGGGTACCGACGACGGTCCCGCCGTCGCCGCTCGGCGAGCGGTGGTCGCCGTGCCTCCCGCGCTGGCAGCGCGCATCGGGTACGACCCGCCGCTGCCCGCCGCCCGGGACCAGCTCACCCAGCGGATGCCGGCGGGGTCGGTCATCAAGTTCCACGTGATCTACGAGGCACCGTGGTGGCGAGAGGAGGGGTTGTCCGGCCAGGTGCTGGCCGTGGGCGACCTCATCGACGTGACCTTCGACGGCTCGCCGCCCGACGGGAGCCGAGGCGTCATCACCGGGTTCTTCGAGGGGGCGCAGGCCATCCGGGCCGAGGCGATGGGCGAGGCCGGCCGGCGGGAGCACCTGGTCGACCTCCTCACCCGAGCCCTCGGGCCTCGGGCGGCGGCGCCCCGGGCCTACGTCGACCGCAGCTGGAGCGCCGAGCCATGGACGCGCGGCTGCTACGGCGCCCACCTGCCGCCCGGCGCCTGGACGCAGCTGGGCCCGGCCCTGCGCCCACCGGTGGGACCGGTCCACTGGGCCGGCACCGAGACCGCAGAGCGCTGGATGGGCTACATCGACGGCGCCCTCGAGTCCGGCGAGCGGGCCGCAGGCGAGGTCCTGGCCGGGCTCGGGTAGCGGACCCGTGTGCGACTCGCTGTGCCTGGTGCGGCCCGAGGGGACCCTGTTCGCCAAGAGCTCGGACCGCCCCGTTGCCGAGGCGCAGGTGGTGGAGTGGCACCCGGCTCGTCCCGTCGGCGGGACGGTGCACACGCAGTACCTGGTGCTGGACGACACGGGCGCCTGCGCCGTCGTCGGGAGCCGCCCAACGTGGCTGTGGGGGTTCGAGCACGGCGTCAACGAGCACCGGGTCGCAATCGGCAACGAGCGGGTCTGGACGACCGACGACCCGGCGCCGGCGCCAGCTGCGCTGATCGGCATGGACCTCGTCCGCCTCGGCCTCGAGCGGGCCACCACCGCAGAGAGCGCCGTCGACGTGATGACCGCGCTCCTAGAGCGCCACGGGCAGGGCGGGGCGGCCGAAGAACCGGGCGGTGAGCCGTACTGGTCGTCGTTCCTCGTGGCTGACCCCACCGAGGCGTGGGTGCTCGAGACGAGCGGCACCACGTGGGCGGCCCGCCGCTCCGGCGTCGGTCAGGGCGTCGCCATCTCCAACCGCCTCTCGATCGCCGACGACTGGGACCGGGCGTCGACCGACGTCGCGCCCGGACAGTCGTTCGAAGACCGGCGAGACCGAAGCTGGTCATCGATCGCCGACGTCCGCCTGGCCTGCACCCTGCCCGCCGTCGCCGGGGTGGACGCCGCCCCTGCCGAGGTCGTCGGCGTGCTGCGCCACCACGGCGAGCGGCCCTGGGGCCACCCAGGAGGGGATCCAGCCGACGTGAGCCCGCTACCCGCCCCCGACGTCCAAGCCGACGGCACCGGCGTCACCGTCTGCATGCACGTTCGCGGCCGCCAGGCCACCGCGGCATCGATGATCTGCGACCTGCCCGTCGACCCCGACGAGCGGATCCGGATCTGGACGGCGCTGGGCAGCCCCTGCTGCAGCGTCTATCTCCCCGTCCCAGGACCCGGCGACGACGGCGTCGCCGAGCTCGGTGACGAGGCGACCTGGCAGCGCTTCGCCGACCTCCGCCACAGGGTGGAGGCCGACGGGGACGCCTTGCACCGCGTCCGAGCCGTCCTCGCACCGGTCGAGGCCGACCTCTGGCGCACCGGCACGAGCGGCTGGTCCGCCGTGGACGCCGCCCTCCGCACCCTGGGCGCCTGACCCGCCACCCACCCGTGGCGTGCGCAGACCGACACGCGTGCACGAACCGACCACCCACGTCGGATCGCGCACGCCAAGGCCAGCACCGGGCCCACCCGTCGCGTGCGCAGACCGACACGCGTGCACGAACCGACCACCCACGTCGGATCGCGCACGCCACGGCCAGCGGCGGGCGGCGGGCGGCGGCCTTGCCCGCGGTCCGGGCGAGGTACCGTCCCGTCCCGGACCGCGTCACCAGGGGGGACCACGCGATGCGCACACCGCTCACGATCGGCGGACACCTCGACCGGGCGGCGCTCGTCTACGGGGACCGGGTGGGCATCGTCGACGAGCCGGACCCGCCGGGCGGGGGCCTGGGGCGCCTCACCTACCGGCGGGTGCGGGAGCTGGCCCGCGCTCAGGCGGCCGGGCTCGACGAGCGCGGCATCGGGGTGGGCGAGCGGGTCGCCGTCCTGTCTCAGAACAGCGGCCGGCTCCTCACCTCGTTCTTCGGGGTGAGCGGCTTCGGCCGGGTGCTCGTCCCGATCAACTTCCGGCTCTCCCCCGCCGAGATCGAGTACATCCTCGGCCACTCGGGCGCGTCGATGCTGCTCGTCGACGCCGAGCTGGCCGACGCCGTGGCCCACGTGGAGGTGGCGCACCGGATCGTGATGGGGACCGACACCGATGACGAGCTGTTCCCCGAGGGGCGAGATCCCGTGCCGTGGGCGGACCAGCACGAGGACGCCACCGCCACCATCAACTACACGAGCGGCACCACGGCCCGCCCCAAGGGCGTGGAGATGACCCACCGCAACCTCTGGACCAACTCAGCCACCTTCGGCTGGCACACCGGGGTCAGCGACCGGGACGTCTACCTGCACACGCTGCCGATGTTCCACTGCAACGGCTGGGGGATGCCCTACGCGCTCGCCGCCATGGGGGTGCCCCAGGTCGTCCTGCGCAAGGTGGACGGCGCCGACATCCTGCGCCGCATCGAGGAGCACGGCGTCACCCTGCTCTGCGGCGCGCCGGCGGTCGTCAACATGGTCCTCGACGCCGCCCAGAGCTGGGACGGGCCGACCCCCGGTCGGGACCGGACCCGCATCGTGGTGGCCGGGGCCCCACCGCCCACCCGCACCATCGAACGGGTCGAGACCGAGCTCGGCTGGGAGCTCATCCAGATCTACGGGCTGACCGAGACGGCGCCGCTGCTCACCATCAACCGGGCACCCCAGGAGTGGGACGACCTGGCTCCGTCCGAGCGGGCCAGCCGGCTGTCGCGCGCCGGCGTACCGGCAGTGGGCATCGAGCTTGCGATCAGTCCACAGGGAGAGGTGCTGGACCGGGGCAACCACGTCCTGAAGAGCTACTGGGACCAGCCCGAGGCCACCGCCGACGCCCTCGAGGGCGGCTGGTTCCACACCGGTGACGGCGGCACGCTCGACGACGAGGGCTACCTCACCATCAGCGACCGCAAGAAGGACGTGATCATCTCCGGCGGCGAGAACGTGTCGTCCATCGAGGTGGAAGACGCGCTGTTCTCCCATCCCGCGGTGGCCGAGGTCGCCGTGATCGGCGTCCCGGACGAGAGGTGGGGCGAGACGGTCAAGGCGCTGGTGGTGCTGGCCGAGGGCCAGACCGCCACCGAGGACGAGCTGCGAGCCTGGTGCAAGGAGCGGCTCGCCGGCTACAAGTGCCCCACCTCGATCGACTTCCGAGACGAGCTGGCCCGTACCGCCACCGGCAAGCTCCAGAAGTTCAAGCTCCGCGCCCCGTACTGGGAGGGGTTGGATCGACAGGTCAACTGACTAGCCTTGATCCGCTATGGCCCAGACCCACCACCTCTCACAGAAGGCCTACGACCGCCTCAAGACCGAGTACGAGGAGCTGACCACCGTCGGTCGGGTGGACATCGCCCGCAAGATCGAGGCCGCCCGCGAGCTGGGCGACCTCAAGGAGAACGGCGACTACCACGCCGCCAAGGACCAGCAGGGCCAGATGGAGGCCCGCATCCGGCAGCTGAAGGCGATGCTCGACAACGCCGAGATCGTCGAGGGGGCCGAGGGCGACAGGGTCGAGCCCGGCTGCATCGTGGAGATCCGCTACGACGGCGACTCCGACACGGAGAAGTACTTCTACGGCTCGGTCGAGGAGCAGGGCATGGACCACGACATCGTGAGCCCCGGCTCCCCGCTCGGGGAGGCGCTCGTCGGCAAGAGGGTGGGCGACACGGTCGAGTACCGGTCCCCCACCGGCGCCACCCTCAAGGTCGAGCTCGTCGGCATCGAGTGACGGCCGTCGGCCGCCTCGGGCCGCGATCCTGCAGCGTCAGCCCGGCGCACACCTGCGGTCGAGCACCCGAACGGCCGCCATCAGGCTCACGAGCGCCAGCCCGAGGAGGACCGCCCACTCGGTCAGCGGACCGTCCCCTGGAGCACCCAGGATCTCGGCCTGGAGGGCGTCGAAGCCCCACCGGTTGACGAGGCCGTGGCTGACGGCCCGGCCGAGGAGCGGCATGGCGGGCACCGGCACCACCGCGCCCGCGAAGAGCACCTGGGGAAAGCACAGCATGGGCAGGGCCAGCGCCGCCTGGGCCGGGGTGCGCACGAGCGACGAGGCGAGGAGGCCCAGGGCCAGCGCGCCCACCGCCTCGAGCATCAACGTGGGCAGCAGGCTCCTCCCCAGGTGGGGTGGCAGCCGGTCGAACACCTGCAGGGTCCCGACCAGCAGCCCGACCACGACGGCGAGGAGGGGGACGAGCACGGCGACCTTCGCCGCCAGGTAGGTCGTGACGCCGAGGCCGGCCCGGTTCTCACGGCGGAGGATCGGGACGTCGTCCACCACCTGCAGCAGCCCGAAGGTCAGCCCGAAGAAGAACGCCGCGAACGCCAGCCAGAAGGTGAGCTGGCGAGCCAGCGGCTCGAGTGGCCCGGCGTCGAGCACGCCCGGCGGGAAGAGGGTGACCATCATGGCCGTCACGAGGACCGGCGAGCCGAGCAGGACGGCGAGCGTGAGGCGGCCACGGGCCAGCGTCGCGGCGTTTCGGTGCACGAGGGTCCGCCATTGCACGACTGCGCCGGGCCGGGCCGGCCGTGAGCCGGCGACCGTCGCCGCGACAGCGGAGGGCTCGGGCGAGAAGCGGCGAACCGGGTGGGGCACCTTGCCCCGGACGAGCTCGAGGTAGACGTCGCTCAGGCCCTCGACCCCGAACGCTCGGGTCGCGAGCTGCGGGGCGCCGTCGTAGGCGATCTCTCCGGCCGGCGACAGCAAGACCAGCCGATCAGCCGCCTCGAGGTCGCTCAGGTGGTGGCTGGTGAGGACCACGGTGACGTTCCGGTGGACCAGGCGCCGCAGCGCCGTGCGGACCTCGGCGGCCGTGGCGGGGTCGAGGCCCGACGTGGGCTCGTCGAGGAAGAGCACCTCCGGCTCCCCGAGCAGCTCCACCGCCACGCTGGCCCGCTTGCGCTGCCCGCCGGAGAGCTCTCCCACCGCGACCGATCGGCTGCGGAGGAGGTCGAGCTCGCGCATGACCCGTTCCACTCGGGCCTGGCGCGCCGAGCGGGGCTCGTCCACGAGGAGGCCTGCCGCGTGCAGCAGGCTGGCTTCGAGCGGGAGCTCCCGGTGGACCAGGTCGTCTTGGGGGACGAACCCGACCCGGTCGGGTGCCGTGCCGACGGAGCGCCCTCGATGGGCCACGGCACCCGCTGACGGGGTGCGCAGCCCGGCCAGCACCTCGAGGAGGGTCGTCTTGCCGGCTCCGCTGGGGCCGGCCAGCACCACCAGCTGCCCAGCCGGGATCCACAGGTCGACACCGGCGAGGATGCGCCGGCCGCCACGCTGGACGGACACCGAGTCGGCCTCGACGACCGCCGGGCGCAGGGCGTCGGGGGCGGGGCGGGGAGCGGTGGTCACGGTGGGGTCGGCGAGCATGTCGGCTGCTCCTCGGGTGGCTCGTCGGTCACGGTGCTCGCAGCATCCGTCCTCGCCGGTGGCAGGCCTTGGAGCCGATGTGGAGATGTCGTGGAGAACGCCACGACCGGGCCCCCAGCGCGGCGCGATGCTGGTGCGGTGCGGGTGCGGTTCGCGGACGTGGTGCTCGATGCCAGGGCGATGGAGCTGTGGCGGGCTGGCGAGCGGGTGCCCGTGGAGCCGCAGGTGATGGAGGTGCTCACCTACCTCGTGGCCCACCGCGACCGGGTGGTGCCCAAGACCGAGCTCCTCGACCAGGTCTGGGGCGATCGCTTCGTGTCGGAGTCGGCGCTGTCGAGCCGGATCAAGTCGGCTCGCCAGGCGATCGGGGACAACGGCCGGGAGCAGCGCCTCATCCGGACGGTCCACGCCCGAGGCTTCCGCTTCGTCGGCGAGGTGATGGACCTCGAGGCCGGATCGACGGCACCGCTGCCGATGCCGGGGGCGGCCGCCACGGAGACCGGCGACCTCGACTGGGACGCCGTGCTGGCCCGCCTGCCCCACGGCGGCGGGGCGGCGCTGGCGCTGCTCGGCAGCGGCCCTGCTCGCCGGGCGGCCCTGGACGACCTCCTGCACCGGGCGGAGGCGGCCGGGTTCCGGGTCTGCCGAGGCCAGGGGGCCGGCGAGCTCCGCGTCTACGGCAGCGTCGTCGAGGCCCTCGACGAGCTCTCGACCAGGTGGCCCGAGCTCCTCGACGAGCTCCCGGGCCCGGTCCGGGCCGAGCTCGCCCGGGTGCTGGGCGGCGGCGCGCCGTCCGCTCCCCAGCGGCTGCTGGTGGCCGCCCGCGAGCTGGTCCACGCCGGCGCCCGATCGGGAGGTCTCGTCGTCGCCGTCGAGGACGCCCACCTCATCGACCGGGGCACGGCGGAGCTGGTGCAGCACCTGGTGCGGGGCATCCGAGGGCGGCCCCTCCTCGTGGTGGCCACCCACCCGACCGGCTTCGACCTCGGCCCGGCGTTCGAGCCCGTGAAGGTGGCCGACGACCTACCGGGCACCGACGACATCCCGGTCGAGGTCCGGGCCGCCTTGGAGCGCGTCGCCGTGCTCGGTGAGGCCACCACCGTGGAGGAGGCACTGGCTGCGACGGGCCTCGCCCCGGGAGCGGCCCGACGTGTGATCGACCTCGCCCGAGCGGCCGGCTTCCTGGAGCGCGTCTCGGACGCCGTGCGCTTCACCGACCCGGCCGTCGCCGAGGCCCTGGCCGCTGGCATGGGCGCCGAGGAGCGGCAGCAGGTGCACCGGCGCGCCGCCGACCGGCTGGTGGCGCTGGACGCCGACCCGGCTCGGATCGCCGACCACCTCGTGGCTGCCGGCGACCGGCGGGCGGCCGCGGCCCACCAGCTCCGAGCCGCCACCGCGGCAGCGCAGCTCCAGCTCCACGAGGAGGTCCTCGCTCGCACCGCCGACACCTCCGAGGACATCGATCCCCGCACCCGCCAAGCCCTCCTGGAGCTGCGTGCCGACGCCCTCTCCGACCTGGGCGACCTCGAGAGCGTGCGCTGCTACCGGGCCGCGCTGCGGCTCGCCGGCCCGGACGCCGATCCCTGGCTGCGGGCCCGACTGGCCCGCGCCTTCCTCCGGGCCAACGACGTGAGCAGCGCGCGGGAGGTCCTCGACGAGATCGACCTCGCGCAGGCGCAGCACCCGGGCGTCCGCCTCGTCGGGGCGATGGCGATGTACCTGAGCGGTGAGATCGACCAGGCCGAGCACCTCTTCGACGGCCTGCGCGACATGGCGCTCTCACCCGGCGCGCCGGCGGAGCTGCTCGAGGTCATCGCCGGGCAGGGCATGGTCGCCCACTCGCGCGGCCAGTGGTTCGACCGGCTGCGGACCGAGCTCCGCCTCGTCCAAGGCTCCACCGAGCTCGCCCGCACGGTGTTCGACGCCCACATCTGCGTCAGCCAGTACCTCCTCTACGGGCCCACCGGCCACAACGAGGTGATCCAGCTGGCCCGCGACCTCCGCACCACGGCCGAGCAGCTCGGAGCGAAGCCGGCCGTGGCCTTCGCCGCCACGCTGGAGGGCGAAGCCCGGCTGCTGGCGGGGGACCTCGACGGGGCCCGGGCCGAGCTCGAGCAGGCCGTCGCCCAGTACGAGGAGATCGGCGCTCCCACGGGCCTCGCCCATGCCCTGCAGCGGCTCGCCGAGGTGCACCTGCACCTCGGCGACCGAGCGGAGAGCCTCCGGCTGCTGCACCGGGCGCTGCCGCTGGCCCGCTGGTCGCCCCTGTCGCAGCACCTCCTCCAACGGGTCTACGGCACGATGGTGGGTGCGGCCGCCTCCCCGGAGGACGCGGCGGCCGTGGCCGACGATGCGCTGGCGACCCTTGACGGGCCCGAGACCTGCGAGTTCTGCCAGGTGATGGTGGCGGTGCCGGCCTCCCAGGCGTACGCCGCAGTTGGTCGCCTGGACGAGGCGCGGGCCCAGCTCGAGGTGGCGGTCCGGGTGGCGACACGATGGCCGGGGCCGGCCTGGCCGGCCGCGGTCGCAGAGGCAGAGGCGGTGCTCGCGAGGGCCGAGGGTCGAGAGGACGACGCCCGCGCGCTCCTGCGCCGGGCCGCCCGCGGCTTTGACGAGGCGCACCAGCCGCTCGACGCGGCACGGTGTCGGGAGGCCTGACCCATCCGGCAGATCGACGAGGCGCTGGTCAGCCGGCCGCCTGGGCCGCCTCGATGCGCGCAGCGGCCTCGGCCACGAGCGAGCCGTAGCGCCGGCCGGGACTCGACGAGAGCCGCTGGATGGGGCCGCTCACGGACACCGCGGCAAGCAGCTCGCCGCGGACGCCCCTGATGGGTGCGGACACGGACGCGACCCCTTCCTCGCGCTCGGCCACGCTGGCCACCCACCCCTCGGGGCCGGACTCCCCGAGGAGCACCCGAGCCGCGCTCCCCGCCGTGAGCGGGAGCCGGGCACCGACCGGCACGATCGTGCGCAGCTCGCGGGTCGACTCGAGCGACTCGACGCAGACCCGCTCGGAGCCGTCCCGCACGAAGAGCTGCACCGACTCGCCGGTCTCCCCCAGCAGCCAGGCGAGCGTCGGTCGCGCGGCCGCCCACACCGGGAGCGCCTCGGCCGCCTCGTGGCCCAGGGCGATCAGGCGGAGCCCGAGGCAGAACCGCCCGGTGCCGTCCCGCCGGAGGAGGCCGTGGGCCTCCAGGGCGACGGCCAGGCGGTGGGCCGTGGGACGGGGCAGCCTGGTCGCCGCCACCAGGTCGGCCAGGGAGCGGGGCTCGCCCTCGACCGCGGCCAGCACGACCATCGCCTTGTCCAGCACGCCGACCCCGCTTACACTGTCCACGTAACGAGATTACTGTCTCATCATATAAGACACAACCGCCATCCAGGCAGCGAGGAACCCATGGGCAAGACGCTCTCCGAGAAGGTCTGGGATCGCCACGTCGTGCACTCGGCGCCCGGTGAGCCCGACCTGCTCTACATCGACCTCCACCTCGTGCACGAGGTCACCAGCCCGCAGGCGTTCGACGGCCTCCGGCTGGCCGGGCGGCGGGTCCGCCGGCCCGAGCTCACCGTGGCCACCGCCGACCACAACGTCCCCACGGAGGACATCGACAAGCCGGTGGCCGACCCGATCTCGGCCAAGCAGCTGGAGGTCCTCCGGGCCAACACGGCGGAGTTCGGCATCACCCACTACGGGATGGGCGACCCCAAGCAGGGCATCGTCCACGTGATCGGCCCCGAGCAGGGCCGCACCCTCCCCGGCATGACCATCGTCTGCGGCGACAGCCACACCTCCACCCACGGCGCCTTCGGTGCCCTCGCGTTCGGCATCGGCACCAGCGAGGTCGAGCACGTCCTGGCCACCCAGACGCTGCCCCAGCAGCGCCCCGGCACGATGGCGGTGACCGTCGACGGGGATCTGCCCGAGGGCGCTACGGCCAAGGACGTCATCCTGGCGATCATCGGCCGCACCGGCACCGGCGGCGGGATCGGCTCGATCATCGAGTACCGGGGCAGCACCATCCGCGGGCTCTCGATGGAGGGCCGGATGACCGTCTGCAACATGTCGATCGAGGCCGGCGCCAAGGCCGGCCTCATCGCCCCCGACGAGGTCACCTTCTCCTACCTCGAAGGCAGGGAGCACGCCCCGAGGGGTGCGGACTGGGAGGCCGCGGTGGCCGAGTGGCGCACGCTCGTGACCGACGACGACGCCACCTTCGACAAGGAGGTGGTGATCGACGCCGCCACCGTCACTCCCCACGTCTCCTGGGGGACCAACCCCGCGCAGGTCATCCCGCTGTCGGGCTCGGTCCCCTCCCCCGACGACTTCCTCGAGGCCAGCGAGCGGGAGTCCGCCGCACGGGCCCTCGAGTACATGGGCCTCACGCCTGGCACCCCGATGCGGGAGGTGGCGGTCGACACCGTGTTCATCGGTTCGTGCACCAACTCCCGCATCGAGGATCTGCGGGCGGCCGCCAAGGTCGTCGAGGGCAAGCGGGTGGCCGACGGCGTGCGGACGCTCGTCGTCCCCGGCTCCTTCGCCGTGAAGCACCAGGCCGAGGCCGAAGGGCTGGACAGGGTCTTCACCGACGCCGGCTTCGACTGGCGGGAGCCCGGCTGCTCGATGTGCCTGGCCATGAACCCGGACAAGCTGGCTCCCGGCGAGCGGGCCGCGTCCACCAGCAACCGCAACTTCGAGGGGCGTCAGGGCCGCGGCGGTCGCACCCATCTCGTCTCCCCGGCCGTGGCTGCCGCCACCGCCATCGCCGGCCACTTCGCCCTCCCGGAGGACATCGCCTGATGGAAGCCGTCCGCATCGTCCAGGGGACGGCGCTGCCCCTCGACCGCTCCGACGTCGACACCGACCAGATCATCCCCGCCGAGTGGCTGAAGCGGGTGGAGCGCACCGGCTTCGGCCAGGGCCTCTTCTCGTCGTGGCGGGACGATCGCAGCTTCGTCCTCAACGACGAGCGGTTTGCCGGCGCCACCATCCTCCTCGCTGGTCCCAACTTCGGCACCGGCTCCTCACGGGAGCACGCCGTGTGGGCCATCCAGCAGTACGGCTTCCAGGCCGTCGTCAGCCCCCGCTTCGCGGACATCTTCCGGAACAACTCCACCAAGAACGGCCTGGTCCCGGTGGAGGTCGATCCGGAGGTGGGTCAGCAGCTCCTGGCCGCCGTCGAGGCCGACCCGTCGCTGGAGCTCACGATCGACGTGGAGCGCCGGACCCTCTCCGCCCCGGCCATCGGGCTCGAGGTCGGGTTCCCCCTGTCCGACGCCATCCGGGAGCGGTTCCTCGAGGGCCTCGACGACATCGGCCTCACCCTGCGGGTCGAGCACGAGATCTCCCGCTACGAGGCCCACCGCCCCGCGTGGCTCCCCACCGCCTGACCCCGGGGATCACCTCGAACCAGGGGCGCGGGTCCGAGCGTCAGCCGTCGAGGGACGGAAGCTCCGGTGCGTAGACCCAGCGGTCGAAGAGGTCGTCGAGCTCCTGGCCGCTGACCTCCTCGGCCAGGCCCACGAGGTCCTGGGTGGAGGCCGTCGAGCCGCGGTGGTCGTCCACCCAGCGGCGCAGCAGCGAGAAGAAGGCGTCGTCGCCGATCTGCTCCCGCAGCGCCTGCAGGGCCATGCCGCCCCGCCAGTACACGCTGGTGATGAACAGCTCCTCGGTGCCCGGGTCGCCGGGGGGTACGTCGAGCTCGGCCGCTGAGCCGAGCCGGCGGGCCCGCTCGGCTGCGCTGGCGCCCCCCGTGCGCTCGGACCAGAGCCACTCGCTGTAGGTGGCGAAGCCCTCGTTCAGCCAGATGTCCTTCCAGGTGGCCGGGCTCACCAGGTTCCCGACCCACTGGTGGGCCAGCTCGTGGAGGAGGATGTCGTCGGCTCGGCGGCCCCAGCGGGCGATGTCGGCGCCGATGATGGTGAGCGTCTGGGTCTCGAGGGCGAAGCCGAGCGGCTCGTCGACCGCCACCACGCCGTAGGCCTCGAACGGGAACGGCCCGTAGACGTCGTCGAGGACGTCGATCATCTCGGCGGTGCGCTCGGTGGTGACCCGGGCCGCATCGGCCAGGGACCGGTGGAAGGCGTGGCGGATCACGGTGTCGCCGAAGCGTCCGGCATCGACCAGCTCGTAGTCGCCGATGGCGATCTGCAGCAGGTAGCTGGCCATCGGGTCGGAGGCCTCGTAGGTCCAGGTACGGGTGCCGTCGCCCGCCACCGGCTCGCCCACCAGCAGCCCGCTGGCTGCCACCACCTGGTCCTCGGGCGCCGTGACCTCCAACGTGTAGGTTGCCTTGTCGGTGGGGTGGTCGTTGACCGGGTGGAAGGTGGCCGCCCCGGCCGGCTCGGACACCACGTAGGCCTCGCGCCCGTCGGTCTGCCAGCCGACCTCGAACAGGTCGGTGCCGTCGGGCACCGGGGTGGGGGCACCCTCGTAGACCACGACCGCCCTGAAGGCGGCGCCCTCCGCGATGGGCTCGGCGGGCGTCAGCTGGAGCTCCCGCTCCTCGCGCGCCACCTCGGCGACGGCGCCGTCCACCTCCGCCGAGGTGACCTCGAGCCCGACGAGGTCGAGGTTGAACCGGGACAGGTCCTGGGTGGCGACGGCAGAGATCTCGGCACGCCCGGCGAGGCGGCCGGCCCCGGCGTCCCAGGTCAGCTCGAGGTCGTAGTGCTCCACGTCGTAGCCACCGTTGCCGAGGCCGGGGAAGTACGGATCTCCCACCCCGGCCGCGCCTGGCTCCCCGCTGGGCGGCTGGGCGCTGGTCGGCGCCGCGGTGCTGGAGGTGGACCCGGAGGTGGAGCCGGGCGGCCCGCCGGGCCCGTCGTCACCGCCGGCGAGCCAGAGGCCGACGGCGACGAAGACGCCGAGGACGACGGCGAGGAGGGTCCAGCGCCGGGTCCGGTCCACGTGGTGGCTCAGCCGGTCAACCCATCGCGCCGGGGCACTCCTGGAGGATGGACATCAGCTCCTGCAGGAGCTCCGGATCCTCCTGCAGCGCGTCCTCGCCCTCGGTGAGCATCGTCACGAAGAGGCTCCGGATGGTGTCCTCGTCGAAGGCGCCCTCCAGGCACTCCTTGGTCTCGTCGTCGATGGAGGGGTCCGCGGCCATCTGCTCGGTGAAGAGCGCCGGCAGGTCGATGCAGGAGTCGAACCCGTCGACCAGGTCGTTGGCCTCGTCCTCGTTGAGCCCCTCGGGGAAGGGGGCGTCGTCGGTGCCGAAGCTCGCCGGGGTGATGCCGAGCTCCTCGAGGCGGTCCACGCCGAGCGAGTCGACCATCGAGGTGACCACGCAGCGGGCATCGTCCTCGGTGAGCGGCTCCGCCTGCTCCGGGTCGAACTCCGCCATGGCGGCATCGACGTACTCCTGCTCGTCGGAGGAGAGGTCGCCGCCGCCTCCCCCGCCGTCGTCGCCGCAGGCGGCGAGGAGCAGCAGGCTGGACAAGGCGGTGGCGGTGAGCTTGCGCATCCCGCCGACGCTAGTGCCGGACCCGTCGGCGGCGCGTCGCGCCGGAGGGCTCAGGGCACCCGGGCCTCGACCGCGTGGGCCTCGCCCCGCTGGCGGTTGACCGCGCTGACCACGGCTCGCAGCGACGCGGTGAGGATGCTCTCGTCGATCCCGACGCCCCAGCGCACCTCGCCCTCGAGGTCCTGGGTCTCCACGTAGGCGACGGCCCGGGCGTCGGTCCCCGAGGTGAGCGAGTGCTCGCTGTAGTCGAGCACCTCGATCTCCACCCCGAGGTCGGCCTGGATGGCGGCGACGAAGGCGGCCAGCGGACCGGTGCCCTCGCCGCTCACGGTGCGGTGCTCGCCGTCCACGGTGAGCTGCGCGGTCACGGTGGAGCCCTTCGCGCCGGTGGTCGTCTCGTGCGAGAGCAGCTGGATCGGGGCGTCGGGGTCCAGGTAGGTCGACTCGAACGTGCTCCACATCTCCTGGGGTGAGATCTCGGTGCCGGTGTCCTCCGTGATGTGCTGGATCCGCTGCGAGAACTCGATCTGCAGGCGCCGTGGCAGGTCGAAGCCGTGCTCGGTGTGCATCACGTAGGCCACCCCGCCCTTGCCCGACTGGCTGTTGACCCGGATCACGGCCTCGTAGGTGCGGCCGACGTGCTTGGGGTCGATGGGCAGGTAGGGGACGCCCCACTCCTCGTAGTCGGTCCCCCCGGCCCCGGCGTAGAGGGCGTCGAACCCCTTCTTGATGGCGTCCTGGTGGCTGCCCGAGAACGAGGTGTACACGAGGTCGCCCACGTAGGGGTGGCGTGGGTGGACGGGCAGCCGGTTGCAGTACTCGGCCACCCGGCGCAGCGCGTCGATGTCGGTGATGTCGAGCTCGGGGTCGACCCCCTGGCTGAACAGGTTGAGGGCCACGGTCACGAGGTCGAGGTTGCCGGTGCGCTCGCCGTTGCCGAACAGCGTCCCCTCCACCCGGTCCGCACCGGCCATGAGCCCGAACTCGGCGGCGGCCACGCTGGTCCCCCGGTCGTTGTGGGGGTGCAGCGACAAGCACACCGAATCCCGGTGCGGGATGTTGCGGTGGAAGTGCTCGATGGCGTCGCCGTAGATGTTCGGCGTGTACATCTCGACGGTGGCCGGCAGGTTCAGGATGATCTTCCGCTCCGGGTCCGGCTCGATCACGTCCATGACGGCAGCGCAGATCTCGATGCCGTAGTCGATCTCGGTGCCGGTGAAGCTCTCGGGGCTGTACTCGTAGCGGACGAGCGTGCCCGGCACCTTGTCCTCGAGCTTCCGGCACAGGCGGGCGGCGTCCACCGCGATCTGGGTGATCCCCGGCCTGTCGAGCCCGAACACGACCCGGCGCTGGAGCACCGAGGTGGAGTTGTAGAAGTGGACGATCGCCTGCTTGGCGCCCTTCAGGCTTTCGTAGGTCCGCTCGATCAGCTCGGGCCGGCACTGGGTGAGCACCTGGATGGTGACGTCGTCGGGGACGAGGTCGTCCTCGATGAGCTGGCGGACGAAGTCGAAGTCGGGCTGGCTGGCCGACGGGAACCCGACCTCGATCTCCTTGAACCCCATCTGCACGAGCGTGTCGAACATGCGGCGCTTGCGAGCCGGGTCCATCGGGTCGATCAGCGCCTGGTTGCCGTCGCGCAGGTCGACCGAGCACCACAGCGGCGCCTTCTCGATCCGCTGGCTCGGCCAGCGGCGGTCGGGCCGGTCGAGGGGGAGCGGGAGGAACGGCCGGTACTTCTCGAAGGGCATCTTCTTCGGGGTCACGGGGTCCGGGGCCATCGGGGTTCCTTCTTGCTCGGTGCGAGGTGGATCGGGGTCGGATCGGGGCAACAAAAAACCCCCTGCCAGCGGCAGGAGGTCGACGAGGGCGAGCGCCGTGAAGAGACGCTCGCCTACATAAGGAGGAGGTCGGTGGTGGACGGGCGGGACATGCGAGGGCGATTCTCCCGCTCCGGCGGCCGGGGCGTCAAGGCACCGGCCGCTAGTGTCCGCTTTGTGATCAAGCGGTCGTTCCGGTTCGGGTTGCTCGTCGGGCTGCTGGGGGGCCTGGCGCTCGCCCTCGTCAAGGCCTTCTCCGGTCGGGACGAGGAACCCGCCGTCGCACCCGCTGCCCCGAGCCCGCCGTGGCCGAGGCTGGACGCCGACCCGGCGATCCCCGCCAAACCGCAGGAGCGGCTCGTCGCCGACCCCGACGCCCCGGTGCGCCCCGCCCCGGACCCCACCCCGGTCTCGGGCCCTGCTGCGATGGCGCCGGCTCCCCCGGCGACCGAGCCGGCGCACCCCCAGCTCGTCGCCGAGGCCGCCCCCGCGCCGAGGTCCTCCGCCCAGGGCCCCGAGGCGGGCACGGGGGCCGAGGCCGACAGGAAGGCCACCAAGCCACCGAAGAAGACGGCCAAGAAGGCCAGCCGGAAGCAGGCGGCGCCGCCCAGGGCGTGGGTGGAGCCCCAGGGCGACGTGTGCCCCCCCGGCCACCCGGTGAAGGCGAAGCTGGCATCGAAGATCTTCCACGTCCCCGGCGGGCTCAGCTACGCCCGCACCCGTCCCGACCGGTGCTACCGGGACGCCGCCGCCGCCGAGGCGGACGACCTCCGCCGGGCCAAGCGGTAGGCGCGCCAAGCCGATCGACCGTCAGGCGGGCAGGGGCGCAGCGATGCCCGGAGCCTGCGACACCTACAGCGCGGTCGCGCTGACGACGCCGGGCACGGCCCTGATGCCGGCAAGGACCTCGTCGGGGACGTGGCGATCGGTGGCGAGGACCATCAGCGCCGCGGTGCCCTCCGGGGAGCGGCCGAGGTGCATGTCGTCGATGTTGACGCCGGCGTCGCCCAGCACCCCGGTGACCTTCGAGATCATGCCGGGCACGTCGTCGTTGCGGACGACGAGCATGTGCTCGGCGGGCGGCACGTCGACGGAGTGGTCGTCCACCATGACGATGCGAGGCTCGCCCTTCAGGCCCACGAGGGTGCCTCCGATGCTGTGGTCCCCGCCCTTCAGGGTGATGAGGTTGATGTACTCGTGGGATGTGGCGCTGGAGGACTCCCGCACCTCGACGCCTCGCTCCTCGGCGAGGCGGGGGGCGTTCACGTAGCTGACCGGCTCCTCGCTCACTCGGCCGAACACGCCCTTCAGGACCGACAGGGTGAGGATCCGGGTGTCGGAGTCCGCCAGCTGGCCCTCGTAGCCGACCTCTAGCACGTCGGGCACCGAGGCCGCGAGCGCGGCGTAGAGCTGGCCCAGTCGCTCGGCCAGCGGCAGGAAGGGGCGCACGGTGCTCGACGCCTCGGCGGCGCTGACGTTCACGGCGAAGGGCACGAACTCGCCGGCCAGGGCGAGGCCGACCTGCTCGGCGATCGTGTCGCCGGCCTTGTCCTGGGCCTCGGTGGTGCTGGCCCCGAGGTGCGGGGTCACCACGACCTGCGGGAGCTCGAACAGCGGAGACTCCGTGGTGGGCTCGGTGGCGAACACGTCGAGCGCGGCGCCCGCGATGCGCCCCTCTCGGATGGCGGCGGCGAGCGCGGCTTCGTCGATCACGCCGCCTCGGGAGACGTTGACGATCCGCAAGCTGGGCTTGGCCTTGGCCAGCAGGTCCTCGTTGATCATCCCGAGCGTCTCGGGCGTCTTGACCACGTGGAGGGTGAGGAAGTCGGATCGGGCGACCACCTCCTCGAGGTCCATGAGCTCCACGTTGATCTGCTTGGCCCGCTCCGGGGCCACGAACGGGTCGTGGGCGATGACCTTCATGCCGAAGGCGAGGGCCCGCTGGGCAACGAGCTTGCCGATGCGGCCCAGGCCGACGATCCCGAGGGTCTTGTCGGCCAGCTCCACGCCCTCCCACTTGGAGCGCTCCCACCGGCCGGCCACCAGGGCGGCGTGGGCCTGGGGGATGTTGCGGGCCTGGGCCAGCAGCATCGCCATGGTGTGCTCGGCGGTGGTGAGGATGTTCGACTGCGGCGCGTTGACGACCATCACGCCCTGCTTGGTGGCGGCTGCGGTGTCGACGTTGTCGAGCCCGATCCCGGCCCGGCCGACGACCACGAGGTCCTGCCCCGCGGCGATCACCTCGGCGGTCACCTGGGTTGCGGAGCGGATGATGAGCGCATGGGCGCCCCGCACGGCCTCGAGCAGGCCCTCCGGGGTCAGGTCGAGCTGCAGGTCGACCTGGTGGCCGGCCTGGCGGAGCCGATCGAGGCCCCCGTCGGAGATCTTCTCGGTGACCAGGATGCGCGCCATGGGCCGAGTCTGACCCTGACCGGCCGGAGCCTGCCAACCAGCTTGGATCGGCGAGCTCAGAACCCTCGCAGCGGGAGCTCGGGGCCGCGGCGGAGCCAGTTGTCGTCCGGGTACCGGGCGGTGCCGTCGATGCAGTGGACCGAGTAGGCGTGACGGCTGCGGTCGGACCGGTTGGGACCCGACCAGTGGGGCAGCAGCCCGTGGAGGACGACCAGGGTGCCGGCCGGGGTCTCGAGCGGCACGAGCGAGGCCGAGCCGGGCTCGGGCAGCGGGTCGGCGGCGAGCTCTTCGAACCGCGTGCCGTCGGTGTCGCCGCCCTCCCGCACGAACCGCTTCCGCAGCGGTCCCCGGTGGCCTCCGGGCTCGGCCCACAGGCAGCCGTTCTCCACCGTGGCGTCCTGGAGGGCGAACCAGAAGCCGACCACGCTCAGCGGCTCGGTGTAGAGGAACGTGGCGTCCTGGTGGCAGGACACCTCCCCGCCGATGTGGGGCGGCTTGAAGATGTACATCGACTGGAGCAGCAGCGGCTCCTGCATGCCGACGTCGGCGGCCAGCTCGGCCAACGCCGGGGTTCGGCTGAACCGGTCGAAGACCGGGTCCAGGTCGTGCATGGCGTGGCCGAGCTTGTTGATCGAGTGCTCGATGGGCTGGCGGAGCTCGCCGTGCTCGTCGAAGGCGTCGGCTTCGAAGAAGGCGCGGGTCTGGTCGCCGGAGGACAGGAACCACTCGTCGGAGGTGCGGGTCTGCTCGATGGTCGTGAACACGGAGCGGATGTCGCGATCGACGGCCGCCACGATCGCGTCCGCTCGGGCCATGAGCGCGTGGCACTCGGCCACGTCGGCGAAGCCCTCCAGGACGAGGAAGCCGTCTCGCTCCCAGGCCTGGCGCTGCTCCTCGGTGAGCACCGCTAGCGACCCTCTCCTCGGCGGTAGACGACGCCGTCGGCGGCGGGCATCCGCAGCCGCTGCGAGGCGAACGCCAGCACCAGGAGCGTGGTGATGTGCGGGGTGAACGGCACCCACTGGGTGGGGTACTCGTCGGTGAGGAGCCACCAGGCGAGGAACCCGGCGCCGAAGGCCACGATCACCGCACCCGGGATCGCCTTGCCCCTCAGGAGAGCGCGGATGCCCAGCGCGGCGAGCAGCACAGCGACGAACAGCAGCATGGCGTGCACGGCGGCCTCGTTGCGGAGCTGCAGCGCGTCGGTGAAGCCGAAGAGCCCCGCGCCGAGCGCCAGCCCCCCCGGGCGCCAGTTGCCGAAGATCATGGCGGCCAGGCCGATGAAGCCCCGGCCGGCTGTCTGGCCCTCGCGGTAGATGCTGGCGAAGAGCACGAGGATGGCCCCGCCCAGCCCGGCCATGGCACCGGAGACCACGACCGCGACGGTCTTCAGGCGGTAGACGTTGATCCCGAGCGACTCGGCCGCCACCGGGTCCTCGCCGCAGGAGCGGAGCCGCAAGCCGAACGGGGTGCGCCACAGGAGCCACCAGGTGAGCGGGAACATGGCCACGCCGAGGAGCACGTCGAAGGTGATGTTGTGGGTGAGGCCGTAGACCACGGCGCCGACATCGGACACGACCGGCCAGTCCTGCCGGTCGAGCCAGCCGGCCAGGCTGGGGCTGCGCCACCCGAAGAGATCCCCGCCGGCCAGGAACGGCACGTCGAGCTGGCCGACGGTCCCGCCGATCCGGGGCGACTGGGTGGCGCCGGTGCGGTCGTCGAAGGTGATGATGTTTAGGTACCGGGCCACGCCGGCGCCGAGGAGGTTGATGGCCACGCCGGAGACGATGTGGTCCACGCCGAAGCGCACGGTGGCGATCGCGTGGAGGAGGCCGCCCGTGGCACCACCGGCGATGCCGAGGGCGACGCCCCACCAGGGGCCGTACTCCACGCCGCCGTAGGCACCGAACCAGGTGCCGAGGATGAGCATGCCCTCGAGCCCGATGTTGACCACGCCGGACCGCTCGGCCC
>JBKHYD010000039.1:0-86379 GCA_046565645.1 Acidimicrobiia bacterium
CCACGGCCGCCCCACTCGACACCCCGGCCACCCCACTCAACACCGAGCTTGCTCATGATCCGCCCTCCTGAGGCTTGATTGATGTCACGCCCTGCGCTTCACGGAGCGTGGTATTTCTGCGATTCCGCAGGGGCCGTTTTGGGCGTTCCTGCTCCCTTACTGAGCGTGACCATACGGCGGCGCTCCGCGCCTCGCAAGACCCCATTTTCCCAGGTCAGAGACTATTACTGAGGGCGTTCACACGGCTACGCAGCGTGCTGAATAGGTCCACCGACCTATAGCGTTCACCCGACCACGGAGCGTGGTTTTTGGGTGAATGGAAGGGACCGATCAGCACGGAATTGGCCCAAGGACCCGGTCGAGGTACGGGTTCGTGAACCGGCCCTCCGGGTCGACGTGGGCCCGCGCGGCTTGGAACGCGTCCCAGCCCGGGTACCTCGGTGCGAGCGTCTCGGCCCGCTGGAAGTGCAGCTTCCCCCAGTGCGGGCGACCACCGTAGGAGTCCATGATCGCCTCGACCCCCTGGAAGTACGCGTCGTACGGCGTCCCCTGGTACACGTGGACCGCGATGTAGCCCGTGGCCTGCCCCGACGCCGTCGACAGGGGGATGTCGTCGGGGGCCACCACCCTCACCTCCACCGGGAAGCTCAGCTGGATGCCGAGCTCGTCGACGAGGCGACGGACCCGGTTCAGGGCTTCCGGGACCGCATCCCGGGGGATGGCGTACTCCATCTCGTAGAAGCGCACGAGGCGCGGGCTGGTGAAGACCCTGTCGCTGCGGTCGGTGTACTCCGTCCGGCCCGCCGACGGGAGGATCTTGGCCAGGCGCGGGATCCAGTCGGGCTTGCGTCGGCCGATGCGGCACAGCGCACCGAACGCGACGTTGGGCAGGATCAGCTCGTCGAGGGCGTGGCGCAGCCGAGGACGGGGCTGGGCTGGCTCGTCCGTGCGGCGGTTGCGCTTGGTGAGCGCCCACCCGGTGTGGGGCACCCAGTAGAACTCCACGTGGTCGGCGCTCGTCATGAAGCCGTCGAAGTCGGTCAGCACCCCGTCGAGGCGCATCGGCTCCTCGATGGCGTGGAGCCGGAAGGCCGGGACGGCCTCGAGGGTCACGGTGGAGACGATGCCGAGCGCGCCCAGACCGACCCGCGCCACGCGGAGGAGCTCAGGGTGCTCGTGCTCGGTGCAGTCCAGGACGGTGCCGTCGCCCGTGATGAGGCGGAGTCCGACGATCCGGCTGGACAGGTTGCCGAAGTGCCAGCCGGTGCCGTGCGTGGCGGTGGCTGTGGCACCCGCGATCGACTGGTAGGCGATGTCGCCCATGTTCTCGAGGGCCAGCCCCCGGGCGTCGAGCTCGTCGCAGAGGACGTGGAGCGGGATCCCGGCCTCGACGGTGACCCGTCGGGTCTCGGGGTCGTGGCCGAGGACGCGTCGGTATCCGCTCAGATCCACCATGACGCCGTCCGTGCAGGCGATCGAGGTGAAGGAGTGCCCGGCGCCGACGCACTTGACCCGCTGGCCGGTGCGGGCTGCATCGCGGACGATCGCCACGAGCTCGGCCTCGGTGGTGGGGCGCCGGACCGCTGTGGGAGCGCAGGTCTGGTTGCCGGCCCAGTTCGACCACGAGCGCCGGTCCTTCATGCTCACGCCGGCGACAGTACCGGCGACCTGCCTGCCGTCCCGGGACCCCGCCGCGAGCTCGAGCGGTACCCCCCCGGGGCTACACGGCCGAGGGGCGGGGCATACGTTGCCGCATGGTCAAGTTCCGGAACCGCGGTGGTGGCCTCAGCGACGACCTCGAGGATCGGCGCGGGGCCGGTGGCGGCCTGAGCGGCACCGGGCTCCCACTGGGGAGGGCCGGCATGGGCGGCGGCGTGATCGGGTTCGTCATCCTCCTCATTGTCGTGTTCATGGGCGGGGGCGGCGGGGGCGGGATCACCGACGTCTTCAACCAGATGCAGTCCCCCGGCGGCACCGTCGACCCGGCCGACGACGAGCTGGTGCAGCTCATGTCCGATGCCCTCGACGACATCCAGGCGTTCTGGTCCACGGACGCCGGGCTGGGCCGCGAGTACGTGGACGCCCAGCTCGTGCTCTTCACTGGCGGCGTGAGCACCGGAGGGTGCGGCAACGCCCCCTCCTCGGTCGGACCCTTCTACTGCCCGGCCGACGGCAAGGCCTACCTCGACCTCTCCTTCTTCCGTGAGCTGAGGGACCGCTTCGGGGCCCCGGGCGACTTCGCCCAGGTGTACGTGCTCGCCCACGAGCTGGGCCACCACGTTCAGAACCTGCTCGGCACCAACGCTCAGGTGCGTGAGGAGCAGCGGCGCGACCCCGACCGGGCCAACGAGCTGAGCGTCCGGATGGAGCTCCAGGCGGACTGCTACGCCGGCGTCTGGGGCCGCAGCGCCGAGGACCGGGGCATCCTCGAGCCCGGCGACCTCGAGGAGGGCCTCGGCGCCGCCGCTGCCGTGGGCGACGATCGCCTCGGGAACCCGCAGGAGGAGAGCTGGACCCACGGCTCCGCCGAGCAGCGCCAGCGGTGGTTCATGGCCGGCTTCGAGAGCGGCGACCACCGGGACTGCGACACGTTCTCCCCGCCGGCCGACCGACTCTGAGCGCCGGGTGTCGCACAACGTTGGACCGCGCCACGGGGGCGGCCGGTGCTGTCGCGCCACCCAGGTCGCCCGCCGCCCTGGGCTGAGCCTCGACGCGGGACGACCGGGGCCGAGGCCCCGGTCGTCGCCCACGGCGGGTGCCTCGAGGTCAGCGGCTCTGGAGGGCCTCGATGAGCTTGGGCAGGACCTTGTGGACGTCGCCCACGATGCCGAGGTCGGCGACCGAGAAGATCGGGGCCTCCGGGTCCTTGTTGATGGCCACGATGTTCTTCGAGCCCTTCATGCCCACCAGGTGCTGCGTGGCGCCCGAGATGCCGGCCGCGATGTAGACGGTGGGCTTCACGACCTTGCCGGTCTGGCCGACCTGGTAGCTGTAGGGCACCCAGCCGGCGTCGACGATGGCCCGGGAGGCGCCCGGCGCGCCCTTCAGGAGCTTGGCCAGGGTCTCGATCATCTCGAACTTCTCGGCCTCACCGAGGCCACGGCCGCCCGAGACGACCACCGCCGCCTCGTCGAGCTTGGGGCCCGACGCCTCCTCGACGTGGCGGTTGGTGACCTTGGCGGAGCCGGCGTCGGTGACCTCGAGGGTCTCGACGGCCGCTGCGCCCCCGCCGGCCTCCTCGGCGACGAAGGACTTCGGACGGAACAGGGCGATGTGCGGCCCTCCGGCGGTGAACTTCGTCTTGACGAGCTTGGTGCCGCCGAAGATGGGCTCGGTGACGATGATGTCGTCGCCGGACACCTCGATGTCGACGTTGTTCGTGATGACCGGCTTGTCGAGCGCCACGGAGAGCCGGGCGGCGACGTCACGGCCGTCGTAGCTGGTGCCCAGCATGATGAGGTCCGGGCCGTTGCCGCTGCTGCAGGCGCCGGCGATGGCCGAGGCCACCGGCACGCCGGGGAGCGAGCCACCGAGGTCGCCGGTGGAGAGGACCTTGCTGGCGCCGTGGGCGCCGAGGGTGCCGGCCACAGCGTCGGCGTCGCCGCCGGCGTAGACGGCCTCGACGGTGCCAGCGAGCTCACGGGCCTTGGCCAGGAGCTCGAGGGTGAGGGGGCTGACCTTGCCGTCGTTGGCTTCGGCGTACACCCAGATGCGGTTCAGAGCCATGTGCGTTCTCCTCTTCGTTCCAGGTGCTCAGATGACCTTGAGGCCATCGAGGAAGCTGACGATCTTCTGGAAGGCCTCGCCGTCGTCCTCGATGATCTCGCCGGCCTCGCGCGCTGGCGCGTCCTCGACGGCGACGATCTCCTGGCCGCAGCCACCGCTGCCGACCTGCGAGGCGTCGAGGCCGAGGTCGGCGATGGTGAGCTCCTCGACCGGCTTCGACTTGGCGGCCATGATCCCCTTGAAGCTGGGGTAGCGAGGCTCGACCACGCCGGCGGTGACCGACACGAGGGCCGGCGTGGGGCAGGTGACCTCGTCGTAGCCGAGCTCGGTCTGGCGCTGGACCTTGACGGTGTCGCCCTCGAGGTGGATCTCCTTGGCGAAGGTGATCGACGGCAGGCCCATCAGAGCGGCGATCTGCTCCGGCACGGTGCCGGTGTAGCCGTCGCTCGACTCGGTGGCGGCGAGGACGAGGTCCGGCTCGGCCCGCTTGATCGCGGCGGCGAGGACCTTGGCGGTGTCGAGGGCGCCGGCGCCCGAGAGGGCGTCGTCGGAGACCAGGATCGCCTTGGCGGCGCCCATGGCCAGCGCGGTGCGCAGGCCCGAGGTCTCGCCGTTGGGAGCCATGGACACGAGCGTGACCTCACCACCGCCGGCCTTGTCGACCAGCTGGAGGGCCATCTCGACGCCGTAGCTGTCGGACTCGTCGAGGATGAGCTTGCCGGAGCGATCCAGCGTGTTGTCAGCCTCGAGCTTGCCCGGCTCGGCGGGATCGGGGATCTGCTTCACACAGACGACGACATGCATGGGCGGCATGCTCGCACGCCGGCGCGGGACGCTTCCAACCGACCCGAGCCGCCCCCAGGGTCCGCTCGGGAGCGGGCCGGGTAGGTTCGCCCCCGCCATGAAGGTGCTGCTGCTCGTCAACTCGTCGGCGTCTTCCGTGACCGCCCGGAGCCGGGTCGTCATCCAGAAGGCGCTGTCCGCCGACCACGAGGTGACCCTCGCGGAGACGAGTCGGCGGGGCCACGCCGCCCGCCTGGCCCTCGGCGCCGCCCAGACCGGAACCGAGGTGGTGGTCGTGCTCGGCGGCGACGGGACGCTCAACGAGGCCGCCAACGGCCTGGCCGGCACGAGCTGCGCGCTCGCGCCGCTGCCGGGCGGCTCCACCAACGTCTTCGCCCGCACCCTCGGCCTGCCGAACGACCCGATCGAGGCCACCGGCGAGCTCCTCGGGGCCCTGGCCCGGCGCAGCATCCGCCGGGTGGGGCTCGGCTCGGTCAACGGCCGCTACTTCCTCTTCCACGTCGGCATGGGCTTCGACGCCGCGGTCGTGGCCCAGGTCGAGCGCCGGGCCGGGCTGAAGCGCTACGCAGGGCACCCCCTCTTCGTGTACGCCGGCTTCGACACCTGGATCCGCCACTTCGACCGGAGCCGCCCCCGGTTCTCGCTGCGGTTCGAGGACGGCACCGTGGTGGACGACGGCTACCTGTCGATCTGCCTCAACACCAACCCCTACACCTACCTCGGTAACCGGCCGCTGAACCTGGCCGAGGAGGCCACCTTGGACCGGGGCATGGCCTGCGTGACCCTCCGCACGCTCGCCTTCGCCCGCACCATGCGCATCATCGGCTCGGCGCTGGGCAACGGCCGCTACCTGCGGTCATCGCGCTGGACCGACCACCGCACCGACCTCAGCTCGATCGTGGTGGAGGGCTACGGGCCCTTCCCCTACCAGGTCGACGGCGACCACCTCGGCGACACCGAGCGCCTCGAGCTGCGCCACGAGCCCGACGTGCTCGACCTCGTGGTGCCTTCGTCCTCGGCCGCCTCCGGCGGCCTGCGGCGAGCTTGAGGCGTGCTAGCGGCCCAGGGCCTTCAGGGCTACGTCGGGGGTGTCGGTGATGACGGCGTCGACGCCGACCTCGGCCAGCCACCGGATGCGGTCGGGGTCGTTGCAGGTCCACGTGTTCACGGCCAGGCCGAGATCGTGGGCGCGGGCCACGAGGTCCTCGGTGACGAAGGCGTGGTGCGGGTGGACCGCCTGGTGGCGGTGCGAGGCCGCCCGGTCCAGGAGCGCGGCGACGTCGTCGATCACGCCCCAGAGCCACCCGGTGGCGAGCCCGGGAGCCAGCTCCTTCACCCGGTCGATCGTGCCCAGGTGAAACGACGACACGATGATCCGCCCGTCGTCGAGCTCGCCCCGATCGTCGAGGAGGGCGACCACCGCAGCGGCGAGAGCGATCTCGGGATCGAAGTCGCCGTCGTCGGGCCAGTTCTTGATCTCGACGTTCACCACCTGAAGGGGGCGGCAGGCGTCCAGGACGGCGGACAGCTCCGGAACGTGCGGGGCCAGCTCCTCCCGGTGGAGCTCCACCAGCCGCCGGCCGTCGGCCAGCGTCTCGTCGTGGCGCACCGCCAGCGTCCCGTCGGCCGTCCGGCGCACGTCGAGCTCCACGCCGTCGGCCCGCTGCGCCACCGCTGCCTCGAAGGCGGCGAGGGTGTTCTCGGCAGCGGCGACCGAGGCCCCGCGGTGACCGATGACGAACATGGCAAATGTCACCTTCGATGCTGAAAAAAGTGCTTGCAGGCGTTAGCGCATCGCCGCTAGGTTGTCCAACGCAGCCGCACGCGCCCCAACCTTCGTGACCGTAGCGCGGCGGCATGTGAAACCTGTCACGTATCCGGCGTGACGTCGACCTCGCCGCGGAGGAACCAGCGTGGCCCTCGCCCAAAGCCGTCCCCTGCACCTTTCCATCGAGCGCGACGACTGGCGCGACCTGGCGTCCTGCCGCGACACGGACCCCGACCTGTTCTTCCCGGTCGGCACCACCGGTCCCGCCATCGAGCAGATCGAGAACGCCAAGGCCGTCTGCCGGGAGTGCGAGGCGCAGGTCCCCTGCCTCGAGTACGCCCTGGCCACCAACCAGGACTCCGGCGTCTGGGGCGGCACCTCCGAGGAGGAGCGCCGCCAGCTCCGCAAGCAGTACCAGGCCCGCCAGCGCCGCACCGCCTGACCCACGGCGCCCGAGCGCGCTTCCTGTCCGACTCGGCCTCCCGGTGACGGGAGGCCGAGTCGCGTCCGGGCGGCCGATGCCGTCACGACGCCACGACCGGCAGGTCGATCCCCACCACCGTTCCCGGACGCGCCGCCGGGCCATCGCCCCGCCGGATGGCGATCGTGCCGCCCAGCTCGGTGCCGACGAGCGTCTTCACGATCGACAGCCCCAGCCCGGTGGAGGCGTCGAGGTCGAAGTCCTCCGGGACGCCCACGCCGTCGTCGGACACCACCACCGACAGGGTGGTGCCGTCGTTGCTGAGCTGCACGGTGACCTGGCCGGGGGTGTCGGCCAGCTCCACCCGGTCGGGCGGGTAGGCGTGGTCGATCGCGTTCTGGAGCACCTCGTTCAGCACCACCGACGCGGGAGTGGCGATCTCGGCCCGGAGGACCCCGCCGTCGCCCTCCACGGTGAAGCGCACGGGACGATCCGGTGAGGACATGCCGTCCTCCACCATCCGCACCAGCGGGCGCACGATCTCGACGAAGGCGACGTCGTCGCCCGCCTCGCGCGAGAGGGTCTCGTGGACGAGCGCGATGGACCGGATGCGACGCACCGACTCCTCGATCGCGGTGCGGGCCTCGGGGGCCGCGATCCGGCGGGCCTGGAGGCGCAGCAGCGAGGAGATCGTCTGCAGGTTGTTCTTCACCCGGTGGTGGATCTCGCGGATGGTGGCGTCCTTGGACAGGAGCAGCCGGTCGCGGCGTCGCAGCTCGGAGATGTCCCGGGTGAGGAGCACGGCGCCGGAGACCAAGCCCTGGTCGATGAGCGGGATGCACCGCACCAGTACGATCGTCTCGCCGCCGCCCTCCATCTCCTCGGTCACCGGTGCGCCGATGGAGTACGCGGTGGTGATGTGGGAGTCGTCGAGACCGAGCTCGTCGAAGCGGAGGCCCTCGGTGTTGGCGTGGACACCGATGCGGTGGAGGTTCGAGACGGCGTTGGGGGAGGTGTACTCGACCCGACCGTGGGCGTCGAGGAGGATCACGCCGTCGCCCACCCGCGGGGCTTCCTCGGTCTCGCGATCCTGGGCGTCGAAGGGGTAGTCCCCCGCCGCGATCATCCGGGCGAACCGGTTGAAGATGGCGACGTAGGTGCGCTCGAGCTCGCCCGGCTGACGTCCGATGGAGGGGGCCGACTCGCGGGTCAGCACCCCCACCACCTCGCCTTGGCACCGCACCGGGATGCACAGCACCCGGACCCGCTCCTTCAGCGCCGCGATGGCGGTCTCGCCCTCGATGATCTCCCCGAGGCGGAAGGCGCGGGTGACGAGCGGGCGCTCCTCCTCCGAGACCGTGGTGCCGATCCAGTCCGCCCGGTACACGGTCTGGGACGTGCTGGGCCGGACCTGGCCGAGCACGACGAAGCGGTCACCGTCCTCGGCGTCGGCCGTGGGGGCGAAGAGGAGCAGGTCGGCGAAGCAGAGGTCCGACAGCAGCCCCCAGCCGCCGATCAGGCGCTGCAGGTGGCTGATGGCGCCCGCGTCGAGGTTGGTGTGCGAGCGGGCCAGCTCGGCGAGGGATGCCATGACCCGCCCAGGTTAGGAGCGGGACCGACCGGCCCCGCACCTCAGGCGGTGATCGAGTCGAGGTCTGCCTTGGCGACGACGTACCGCTCCTGGCACTCGGTGCAGTGCTGGTACATCAGGTCCTTGAAGGGGTCGATGTGGTCGAGGTACCCGCGGCCGCCGCACGCAGGGCACGGCATCGGCGAGCCCCAGGTCGGCCCCGCTGAGGCCGTCTCCCGGAGATCGATGACCGCGGGGCTCTTGCCACGCCCGCCGGTCTTGCGGAACCAACCCATCGGTGCCTCCTCGGTGCTGCTACGGGGCCCAGGCGACCGCCGCCACCACCTGCGATCAGCATAGGCCGAACGGCCTACGCGACCGGTGCACCGTCAGCGCCAGATCTGCTCGCCCAGCTCCAGGAGGCCCTTGAGGTCCGTGATGTCGTGGGTGAAGTACGGCACCGCCGCCACCACCTCCGGGGCCTGCGACAGCTCGGCCCGGGTGGCGGCCTCCCGCTTGGCGACGACCTGGAAGTTGAGGAAGCTCTCGCCGACCTCGTGGAGGACCCGAGCCACCTGCCCGGGCTCGCCGAGGCTCGACGGCAGGGCCGCGGCCACCTCGGCGGGGGCGGCGCAGAGCCGCTGGGCCGTGGCGGTCGTCCCCTTGGTCAGGAACCAGTCGGGCAGGACCTTGTTGAGGACGACCGCCCCCAGGTGCATCCGCCGCTCGCCCAGCGCCTCGATGAAGAACTCGGCCTCGGCCAGGGGGGCCGCCTCCAGGGTGGAGACCACCACGAAGGTGGTGCGGCTGTCCGAGAGGGTGCGGGTCACGGCCCGAGCCCGGTCCACGAAGCCGTCGTACATCGTCTGGAACAGCAGGAAGAACTCGGCGATGTCCTCCAGGAACTTGGACCCGAGGATCCGGTCCGCCACCGAGTAGAAGGGCTTGGAGGCCAGGGTGAGCACCCGGCTGCGGGCCGGGACGGTCAGCCAGCGCAGCAGGCGGCTCGAGAAGAAGTCCGCCATGCGCTCGGGCGCCTCGAGGAAGTCGATGGCGTTCCGGGTGGGTGGGGTGTCGACGACGATGAGGTCGTAGCGACCCGAGGCGTGGATCTCGTACAGCCGCTCCATCGCGATGTAGTCGTGGCTCTGCACGAAGCGACCGGTGATGTTCTGGTACAGCGGGTTGTCCAGGATGGCGTCGCGCGTGGCGGCGTCGGGGGCGTGGGCCTTCACCAGGTCGTCCCAGGACTGCTTTGTGTCGAGCATCGCGGCCCACAGCTCGCCGCGGGGCTCCACCCCGGCGGCCCCGAAGGCCTCGAAGGGCACTGGGGTCTCCACGTTGCCGAACTCCTGGAGCCCCAGCGCGTTGGCGAGGCGCCGCGCCGGGTCGACGGTGAGGACGAGGACCTTGCCGCCCAGGTGGACGGCGGCCATCGCTGCCGCCGCGGCGGCCGTGGTCGTCTTGCCGACCCCGCCGGACCCGCAGTGGATCACGATCTCCTTCGCGGCGAGGAGCTGCTCGAGCGTGCCGGCCGACGCCTGCTGCTTGCTCCGGGCCATCAGAAGCCGAGCTCCTCGCCCAGGTGGTCCGCCACCTGGCTCGTGGCGCGGGCGCCGTGGCTGCGCTGGAAGAGGTAGGGCACATACAGGATCGGCGTGCCGGGGGGGAGCTCGTCGCGCAGCCGGGCGAGGTGGGCGCCGCGGGTGCGCCGCATGCTGACCGCCATGCGGGCCCCGTCGAGCAGCTGGCGCACGGGCCCGCCGACGGCCTCGGCCAGCTGCGCGTCGGGCAGCGCCTCCAGCCGGTCGAAGACCTCCTCCTCGCCGCGGCCGAAGAGCTCCGGCAGCACCCGGTTGGCCACCACCGCGGCCAGGTCGACGTTGGTCTCGTCTCCGAGCCGCTCGACCAGCTCGAGCGTCTCGTTGACCGGCATCTCCTCGGGGGCCGAGACGATCACGACGCCGGTCTGGGCCGGATCGCCCAGGATGTCGAGCATCCAGTCGGTCTGGTCTCGGACGAGCCCCACGTGGACGAGCTCCTGAATGGCCGACGGGGCCGCCAGCTGCCCGGTGATGTGGCCGGTGGCGACGGCGTCGACGACGATCAGGTCGTAGCTGCGCTCGCGCACCTCCCAGAGGAACTTCCCGACGGTCAGGATCTCCTTCACCCCCGGGGCGGCGTTGGCCACGAAGTCGAAGGTCCGGGCCAGGGGGCCGATCTTGGCGATGAGCGGGATCTTGAGCTGGAGGCTGAGGTACTCCTTCAGCGACTCCTCGGTGTTCATCGACATCGCCCAGAGGCGGGGCGACACCTGCCGCTCCTTGAACCCCGTGGGACCGGTCTCGTAGAAGTCGGCCAGGTTGCCCTTGGCGTCCACCTCCCCGACCAGCGTGCGCTTGCCGCGCTGCGAGGCGAGCAGCGCCAGCGAGGCGGCGATGGTGGTCTTGCCCACCCCGCCCTTGCCGGTGACGAACAGCAGGCGGCGATCGAGCAGGTCGGTCATCGGGGCCCCCAGCGGCCGTCGGTGGCCCGCCTCAGCCGCCGAAGCCGATCCGCCGGTCGTCCTCCGGGCTCCCGATCTCGACGTAGGCCACCTTCTCGACGGCGACGCCGTACTGGCGGCCCTTGCGATCGGTGATCCAGAAGGTGCCGCCCTTGCCGAGCGCCTGCTCCACGTCGGCGCGGATGGCCTCGGCGTCGGCGTCCTCGGGCAGGTGGACCTCGAGCTCCTTGGGGTTCTGGATCAGGCCGATGCGAAGGTCCACGGGTTCTCCTCTGGTCAGCGCGGCGACGGCCATCCTACGGGCCCGGTGGATGGCCGCCGACCGCTGCCCCTCGGGCGGTGGACGATGTGCCCATGCGAGCACACCCCATTCCGGCACGAGGTGACGATCTGACCATCTACAGTGACCGCCGATGGCTGAGCCAGGGGGCGGTGCGGAGTCGGACGAGGTGGCCGAGGCCCTCGCGGCGCTGAACGCCGCCCGGGCCCGGTTCATCGCGGTGGCCGGCCACGAGCTGCGCACACCGGTCACCACGCTGCGGGGGCTGGCCGAGGAGCTGGCCGACGCCGTCGACCCACCCGACGCCGCCGCCCTCGCCGAGCTGGCACCGGCCATCCTCCGCAGCGCCCGGCGGGTCGAGGCGCTGCTCGACGACCTCCTCCTGGCGACGGACATCACCACCGCGCTGCCCGTCGGCGACCCCGAGCCGGTGGAGCTCGTCTCCACGGCCCACGCCATCTGGGACGCGATGGACGTGCCAGAGCCGCTGGTGCGCTCCGGCGAGGCCGAAGCGGAGGCGATGATGCGACCGGGAGCGGCCGACGTCCTCCTCGAGCGGGTCCTCGACAACGCTCGCCGCTACGGCTCGGCTCCCTTCGCGCTGGACGTCCGGCCGAAGGGCGACCGGATCCACCTGTGCATCTCCAACGACGGGGCCGAGCTGGCCCCCGACGACGTCGGCCTCGCCTTCGAGCTCTTCTACCGGGGTGAGGCGGCCGTGACCTCCGCACCCGGCTTCGGGATCGGCCTGCCGGTGGCCCGGGCGCTGGCCCGCCAGGACGGCGGGGACCTCTGGATCGAGCCCCGTGAGCGCGGGGGCCTGGACGTCCACCTCGAGCTCCCGGCCGCGCGATGAGCAGCGGCCGAGGCGAGGGTCGTGACCTGCGCGTCCTCATCGCGGACGACGAGCCCGACGTGCGCCTCCTCCTCCGGCTCGGGCTGCGCCACCACCAGATCGAGGTGATCGGCGAGGCGGCCGACGGCCTCGAGGTGATCGAGCACTGTCGAGCCGATCCGCCCGACGCCCTCGTACTCGACCTGCTCATGCCGCGCATGAACGGCTTCGAGGTGATCCCGGAGCTCCAGCGCGACCACCCCCAGGTCGGCATCGTCGCCTACACCGCGGTGGCCGGAGACTTCGTGCGCCGCGAGATGGCACGCCTCGGCATCCCGCTCCTCTTGAAGCGCGGCGATGCCACCCCTCTCGCCGAGGCCCTCCACGAGGCTGCGGCCCGTGCCCGTGCTGACGCCGACCGCTGACCGGTCGAGCGCGCCGCGGGCTAGAGGATCTTGAGCTCCCTGCGGTAGCGCCGGGTGGGGGCCAGCTCCACCTCGATCTTCTCGGCGATGCGGCGGAAGGAGGCGGCGGCCTCGCCCTCGGGGTCGCTGACCATGATGGGCCGACCCGTGTCGCTGCCCTCGCGCAGCTCCGTGACGAGCGGCACCTGACCGAGCAGGGGGGCGCCGAGCCGCTCGGCGAGCTCCTCGCCGCCGCCCGCCCCGAACACCTCGTAGCGCTTGCCGTCGTCCCCGGTGAACCAGCTCATGTTCTCGATGACGCCCTTCACCTCGAGGTTCACCTTCTGGGCCATGAACCCGGCCCGCTGGGCGACCCGCTGGGCCGCCGGCTGCGGGGTCGTCACCACGTAGACCTCGGCCCGGGGCAGGAACTGGGCGAGCGACAGCGAGATGTCGCCGGTGCCCGGCGGCAGGTCGACGAGGAGGAAGTCGGGGTCGTCCCAGAACACGTCGGTGAGGAACTGCTCCAGGGCCTTGTGGAGCATCGGCCCCCGCCAGATGACCGGTTGGTCCTCCTTGGCGAAGAACCCCATCGAGATGCAGCGGACCCCGCCGGCCCCGGTGGGCGGCACCAGCATCGAGTCGATCACGGCCGGGGGGTGCTGCACCCCGAGCATGCGGGGGATGGAGAACCCCCAGACGTCGGCGTCGACCACGGCCACGCTCTTGCCCCGCTGGGCCAGCGCCACCGAGAGGTTGGTGGTGACCGACGACTTCCCCACGCCGCCCTTGCCGGAGGCCACGAGCAGCACCCGGGTGGGGCTCTCCGGGTCGGCGAAGGGGATCTCGCGCCCTTCGGCGTGGCCGTGGGCCGCCTGGTGGCCGGCCGTGGCCGACGGGTCGCCGTGGAGCTGCTGGCGCAGGGCGGCCCGCTGCTCATCGGTCATGACGCCGAACGACAGGTCCACCTGGCCGACGCCGATCGCGGTGAGGGCGCCGGTGACCCGGGCCTGGATCTCGTTGCGCAGCGGGCAGCCGGCCACCGTGAGCGTGACCTCCAGCGCCACCTCGTCTCCGTCCACTCGCACGTCGCGCACCATGCCGAGGTCCACGATCGACCGGTGCAGCTCGGGGTCCTCCACGGGGCGGAGGGCGTCGATGACGGCGTCGACGGAGAGGGGCATGGGGGTGGGCTCCGAGGGTCGAGGAGGCGCGTCGGACGGATTTCCACTACGGCCGTAGGTAGAATACCGACGTGTCGCAGCCGGCCCTCACCCCGACCGAGTTCTCCTCGGCGGTCACGGCCATCACCTCCGCCTTCGGCGACCCCACCCGGCGGGAGATCTACCTCTTCGTCCACGTCGCCAGCGAGGCGGGCGCCGACGGCCAGCCCGGCCCGGGTGTCACCGCCTCGGAGGTGGCCGAGCGGTTCGAGCTCCACCCCAACGTGGCCCGCCACCACCTCGACAAGCTGGCCGCCGGCGGCTACGTGGAGGTGGCCACCGGCCGCACCGGCACCGGCGCCGGCCGGCCCAGCAAGCGGTACCGGGTCACCACCCCCGAGATGACCCTCGAGCTCCCCGTCCGGCACGACGACCTCCTCGTGACGCTGCTCGGCAAGGCGCTGGCCCTGCTGCCCAGCGACCAGGCCGAGGTGATGGCCGAAGAGGTGGGGCTCGAGTACGGCAAGGCGCTCGCCTCCTCGCTGGGGGGCACCAGCCCCGCGCTCCGGGCGTCGGGCCAGGCCAGCGCCCAGAAGTCGCTGCGGGCCGCGCTCCACACCGTTGCCGACGCCCTCACCGCCCACGGCTTCGCCGCCCACGCCGAGCGCCACGGCGACGGCCTGCGCATCGTGTCGGACCACTGCCCCTTCGGCGGCGCCGCCATCGAGCACCCCGTGATCTGCGCCGTCGACCGCGGCCTGGTGCGCGGGATGCTCGGCGCCCTCTACGGCCACGCCGACGCCGCCACCAGCGAGAGCCTGCCCACCGGCGGCACCCGCTGCGTCACCGACCTGACCGCCTGAGGTCGCGGCGGTGGCGCGCCACTACCTGGACCACGCCTCGACGTCACCGATGCGTCCGGAGGCGGTCGACGCGGTGTTCGGATGGCTCGGGCGGGTCGCCGGCGATCCCGGGCGGATCCACGCCGAGGGGATGGAGGCGCGGCACGCCGTCGAGGTGGCCCGGGAGCAGGTGGCGGGCCTCTTCGGGACCCGCCCGCGCTCGGTGGTGTTCACGAGCGGTGCCACCGAGGCCATCGCCGCCGCCTGCTGGGGCGGGGCGGAGCGGGGCGGGCACCAGGTCGTGGCCGCGGTGGAGCACTCGGCGGTGCGGCGGAGCGCGGCGGCCCACGGTGCGGTGACCGTGGTCGGCGTGGACGGCCACGGACGGGTCGACCCCGACGAGCTCCTCTCCGCCTGCCGGCCCGACACCGCGATGGTGCACCTGCAGTGGGGCAACCACGAGGTGGGCACCCTCCAACCGGTGACCGAGGTGGTGGCCGCCTGCCGGGAACGGGGCGTGCTCGTGCACGTCGACGCGGCGGCGGCCGCCGGGCGGGTCCCGATCGCGTTCGACGACCTGGGGGCAGACCTCCTCTCGGTGTCGGCCCACAAGCTCGGCGGGCCGCCCGGTGCGGGCGCGCTGCTCGTGCGCCGCGGCCTGCGGGTACGGCCGCTGCTCGTAGGCGGCGACCAGGAGCGCTCCCGCCGGGCGGGGCTGGAGCCGGTCGCTCTGCTGGTCGGGTTCGGCGCCGCGGCCGCCGCGCTCGGCGACGGCCGCCTCGCCGACGAGGCGGCCGAGCAGGCCAGGCTCTCCGGGCGGATCGTCGACGCCGTCCCCGACCTCGACGGCCTGCACCTCTACGGGCACCCCAGCCAGCGGCTCCCCCACCTCGTCTGCCTGGGCGTCGACGGCGTCGAGCCCCAAGCCGTGCTGCTGGGGCTCGACCGGGCCGGGGTGGCGGCCCACTCCGGCTCGGCGTGCTCGTCGGAGTCGCTGGAGCCCTCGCCGGTGCTGGAGGCGATGGGCGTCGACGCCCACCACAGCCTGCGCCTGTCGGTCGGCTGGTCCAGCACCGACGACGACGTCGACGCCGTCCTCGCCGAGCTGCCCCGGGTCCTGACCGCGCTCCGAGCCCTGGCCCGCTAGCCGCCCCGAGCGCCCCGCCGTGCGAGCCGGTCGTCGGCTCCCGCGCGGGAGGCGCCGCTGCGAGCCCGGGCGATAGCGTCCCCGCTGTGGCCTCGCTGTACGTCGTCCGCCACGCCCATGCGGGGACGCGGGGCGACTGGGACGGGCCCGACGACGAGCGGCCGCTGTCGGAGCGGGGCTGGCGACAGGCCCGGGCGCTCGCCACGAGCCTGGCCGATGTGGGTGCGGCGCGGCTGGTGAGCAGCCCGTACCGCCGCTGCGTCCAGACCCTCGAGCCGCTGGCCGGCGCCCTCGGCCTGGTGGTCGAGACCGACGAGCGGCTGGCCGAGGGCACGGGGGCCTCGCCGTCGCTCGCGCTCGCCGAGGAGCTGCGCGCCGAGACCGCCGTGGTCTGCAGCCATGGCGACGTCATCCCCGACCTGCTCGAGGCGCTGGTTCACCGAGGTCTCGAGCTGCAGGACCCAGCTCGGTGGCCGAAGGCCTCCACCTGGGTGCTGACCCGGGACGAGCACGGCTTCGTGAAGGGCTGGTTCGTCCCGCCGCCGGCCTGACCCCGGAGCGCTCAGGGCACGGTGGTGGAGGTCGCCTCGTCCATCGCGGCCTCGATCTGCGCCGAGAGCGGGCCGATGAGCTCCCGCAGGCCGGCCGGCGGGTCGAGCGCGTCGAGGAGCTCGATCTCCCGGGCCGCCTGCTCGACCAGCCCGCTGCGGAAGAAGACGATGGCGAGGAAGGCGTGGACGTCCGGGTAGTCCCGGTGCTCGGTGGCGGCGGCGAGGAGCGCCTCCAGCCCTGCCTCGCGGTCACCGGAGAGCGTCAGCATCCACCCTCGATAGGTGGCTGCTTCGGCGTTGTCCGGGTCCTCCTCGAGCACCTCGTCGTACAGCGCGATCGCGGCCTCGTGGTCTCCCTGCGCGCCGAGTCGACCAGCCTGGTTGAGCTTCTCGGTGGCGCTCTGGGCCACGTCGCCGGTGATGACGTCACCTGGGTCCCGGCGGCCGGCGGTCTGGGCGACGAGCACCCCGGCAAGGACGGCGAAGGCCACGGTCGCGCCCGCCACCAGCAGCGCCCGTCCTCGGCCGCGGCGTGGCCCGTCGTCGGGCGCGGGCACCGGGCGGCGGCCGGCCTCCAGGGCCCGGAGGACCGCCGCCGCCCGTGCCGTGTAGTCGTCCTTCAGGGCCTCGTAGTCCGCGTCGTCGACGTCCCCGGCGTCGTGCTCGCGCTCGAGGTCCTCGAGGGATCGCAGCAGGAAGTCCCGCTGCACCTCGAGCGCGCTCATCCGCTCGACGTCGACCCCGAGGCCGGTCACCGGCCCGCCCCCTCGTCGGGGCCTCGGTGGGACCGGGCGAGCGCCTCCTCCACCAGCGCGCGGTCGGCGTCGCTGGCCTGGGTGCGTGGGGAGCGCTGCCAGCGGGCGAAGGCGGCCGCCACGCCGGCCAGGCCCAGGACGAGCGCCACCACCGGCAGCACCCACACGAGCCCGGCCCACCCGGACCGCCCCGGGACCAGCTGCACGTCGTCGCCGTAGGTGGCGGCGATGGCGGCGCGGATCTCCTCCGCCTCCTGGCCCTCGGCCACCCGGCGGGCGATGTCGGCCCGGATGGCCCGGGCGGCAGTGGAGTCGGAGCCGGCCACCGACTGGCTGCGGCAGGTCGGGCACTTGAGGGTGGCGGCGATGTCCCGGACCCGCTCCTCGTCGGTGCGGGGCGCCCCGTCGGTGACCCCGGCCCGCACGAGGGACACGAGGACGAGCGCCGCGATCACGAGCCAGCTCCAGCGACGGAAGCGGGGATCGCGGAGCCCCGTCACGACCCGTCCTCCGCGGTGTAGGCGGCGAGGAGCTCGTCCAGCTGCCGGGCGGTGACGCCGCCCACGAGGCGCTGCACGACGGTCCCGTCGGGCGCCACGAGGAACGACTCCGGCACCCGGGCCACGCCGTAGGCGACGCCGATGGCGCCGTCGGGGTCGACCACCACCGGCCAGTCGCCGCCCTCGTCGGCGAAGAACTCGCGAGCCGTGTCGGGGGCATCGTCGAACAGCACGCTCACCACCGCCGCGTCCCCGAGCGCAGCGTGGCGCTCGTGGAAGTCGACCAGCTCCGGGTGCTCGATGCGACAGGGCACGCACCAGGTGGCGAAGAAGTTCACCACGACCCAGCGCCCCCGGCTGTCAGCCAGGTCGTAGCTGTCGCCGGCCAGGGTCTCCCCCGCCACGCTGGGCGCCGGACGGCCGATCAGCGGGCTCTGGGTGGCGCGGTCGCTGCTCGGGTCACGGGTGGCGAGCACCACCACGAAGGCCGCCGCGAGGAGGCCGACGACCACCGCCGCCACGAGGGCGGTGCGGGTGCGGACCGGCCCCGCGTCGTCGAGGACGCCGTCCCCGGGTTCGGGGCCAGAGGGTCGGGTGTCGCTCACCGCGGCGCTCCGGCGGGGGCCAGGTCGCCCGGCTCGTCCGCCGGTCGCTCGTGGTCGTCGTCACCGGCGGCGGACGCGGAGGGGACGGGCGCCGAGACCGGGTCCTCGGGGCGGCGGCGCCGGCCCGGCCACGCGGCCAGGAGGGTGCCCAACCCCATGATCCCGCCGCCCACCCACAGCCAGAGGACCATCGGCTCGATGATGACCCGCAGCGTGACCGGGTCGCCCTCGGCATCGGGCAGGCGGGTGATGGTGAGGTACACGTCCTCGGTGAGCCCGGTGCGGACGCTGGGGGTGCCGATGAGCTGGCCGAAGCCCGGGTACTGGGACAGGGCCGGCTCGTAGACCTGGCCACCGTCCACCTGCACCCGGACCTTGGTGGCGGTCCGGTTCTTCTCCTGCACCTCGACCGTCTCGAGGTAGGTGATCTCGTGGCCGCCCACCACCCGGGTCTGGCCGGGCTCGTAGCGGGCCTCGACCTCCGTGGCGTAGGAGCCGGAGGCCGCGATGGCGACCGCCACCACCACGACCCCGAGGTGCACGACCATCCCCCCGTTGGTGCGGCCCAGGAACCCCCGCCAGCCCTGCCGGCGGGCGGCGAGCACGACCTGGCGCAGCGCCGCCCCGCCGGCGAACCCGCCGAGGCCGAAGGCGACGATCGCCGCCCAGCCGCGCGCTCCGAAGGCCACGACGAGGAACAGCGTGAGCGCCCCGATCCACGCCGGCCAGAGCAGCCGCTGGGACAGCGTCTCGGCGTTGGTGGTCCGCCACGGCAGCACGGGCGCGATGGCCATGAGGAAGAGCAGGACGAGCCCGATCGGGATGGTCATGCGATCGAAGTACGGAGGTCCGACGGTGAGGGCCGATCCGTCGATCGCCTCCACCAGGAGGGGGAACACGGTGCCGAGCAGCACCACGAACGCGAAGGCGGCGAAGAGCACGTTGTTGGCCAGGAAGGCGCCCTCGCGCGACAGCGGCGAGTCGATCCGGCCCGGGGCCCGGAGGCGGTCGCCGCGCCAGCCGATGAGGCCGAGCGTGACGGCCACGACGAGGGCGAAGAACGAGAGCAGCCAGACGCCGATGTCGCCGTCGCTGAAGGCGTGGACGGACTCCGCCACCCCGGAGCGGGTGAGGAACGTGCCGAGGATGGTGAGGCTGAACGTGGCGCAGAGGAGCGACAGGTTCCAGACCCGCAGCATCCCGCGACGCTCCTGCACCATCACCGAGTGGAGGTACGCGGTGCCGGTGAGCCACGGGAGCAGCGATGCGTTCTCGACCGGGTCCCAGCCCCAGTACCCGCCCCAGCCGAGGACCTCGTAGCTCCACCAGGCCCCGAGCAGGATCCCCGCCGTCAGGAACCCCCAGGCGGCCAGCGTGGCCCGTCGGGTCTCGACCAGCCAGCCCTCCCCCAGCCGCCCCGTGACGAGGGCGGCCACCGCGAACGCGAACGGGACCGTGAAGCCCACGTAGCCCAGGTAGAGCATCGGCGGGTGGAAGGCCATCAGGAGGTGCTCCTGGAGGAGCGGGTTGGGCCCGGGCCCGTCGTACCCGGCCGGCACGGCCACCGTGGTGAACGGGTTGGCCGGTCCGAGCATCAGCACGAAGAAGAAGGCGCTGACCACGAACATCGTGAGCAGCGCCCACCCCACGAGCGGGTCGTCCAGGCGCTGGCGGAACTTGCGGGCCACGTGGACGACGAACCCGCCGAGGATGAGCGCCCAGAGGAGGATCGAGCCCTCGAGGGCCGACCACATGGTGGCGACGTTGAAGAGCGGGGGGGTGCGGCTGGAGCCGTTGTCGTGGACGAACTCCACGCTGAAGTCCCGGGTGACGAGGGCCCGCTGCATCGTGATGACGGCGATCACGGCCCCGAGCAGGACGAGCAGGCTGTAGCTCCACCCGGTCTCGAGCAGCGCCGGGCGCTTCCGGCGGAGCCCCACGCCGAGCGTGATCACCCCGAGGATCGAGGCGGCGGCGCCGAGGACCACCCCGGCGGTGCCGAGCGTGGCGTTCACGGCGCGGCGTTCTTCGGGGCGGTGCCGCCCGTCTCGGCCTGGTCGAGCCGGTCCTCGTTCTCGGCCTCGTAGTCGGCCGAGTGCTTCACCTTGATCGTGTCGCTGTCGAAGTGGCTCCCGCTGGCCGCCCAGCGGCCCTCGAGCACCACGGGGATGCCCGGTTGGAACAGCTCCGGCGGGTCGCCCTGGTGGCGGACCTGAACGCGGACGCCGTTGTAGGCGACGGTGAAGTCCACGCCGTCCTCGGTCTGCTCGATGGTGTCCCCCAGCACGGTGCCCTGCAGGCGGAAGCGCTTGCCGTCCAGCTCCTCCTGCTTCGCGACGGCCTCGTCGGCGTTGTAGAAGTACAACGAGGCGGAGGTCAGGCCCTGCCAGACCACCACGCCGAGGCCGAGTGCCACGGCGAGCAGCACGCCGTACACCACCGGGCTGCGGCGTCGCCGGGTCGGGGCCGGGACCTCGGCGGTGGCGTTGGGACCGGTGCGCGGCGTCAGCTCCACCGGCGCTCCTCCGGCGGGACCTGCTCGGCCAGGCGCCGGCCGCGCCGGACGGTGCGGAGCGCGTAGAGGCCGATGGCGGCGAGCGGGAGGATCCACCCGGCGGCGACGTAGCCGGCGTGGGTCATGGCGGCGAGGGCGACCATCAGCTGGGCCTCCCGGCGAGGTCCGCCTCGGCTCGTCGTTCGAGGAGGGCGGCGTCGAGCCCGGTGGTGCCGGCCCGCTCCTCGAGCCAGCCGAGCCGGAACCGGTGCACCAGCAGCCAGGCGAACAGCAGCGAGAACACCATGATGCCGAGCATCAACGTGAAGAGCATCTCGCCTTCGATGCTCGGGTCCAGCCGGGTGATCGTGGCCGTCTGGTGCAGGGAGCGCCACCAGTCGACCGAGTAGTGGACGATCACGACGTTGGGGAACAGCAGCAGCCCGACGACGGCCGCCCGCACCCCCCGCTGGGTGGCGAGGCCGCTCTCGTTGTCGACGCGGCGCAGGGCCAGGTAGCCGACGAGCAGGACGAACAGCAGCGTGGTGGACGTGATCCGGGGGTCCCAGTCCCAGTAGGTGCCCCAGGTGGGACGACCCCAGATGGCTCCGGTGACCAGGCAGGCCCCGGTGAACAGCAGCCCCACCTCCGCCGCCGCGCCGCCCAGCACCCACCAGCCCTCGCTCCGTCGGCGCAGCCACATGGCCGAGGCGAGCGTGGTGAGCCCGGAGGCGGCAAAGGCCACGATGGCGGTGGGGACGTGCACGTACATGATCCGCACGGAGTCCTTCTGGACGACGTCGGCCGGGCTCCACACCAGCGCGTAGCCGAGGAGCAGGGCCAGGCCGGCCAGGGTGAGCACCCCGAGGATGCGGGTGCCCCGCGAGGCGGTGGTCGGGGGGGCGGACATCAGGACTCCTCCAGGAGGGTGCCGAAGGCGAGGGTGCCGAAGGTCAGGTAGAGCAGCGCGAAGACGACGAGGAGGCCCAGCCACGGCCAGCCGTCGGCGGCCACGCCCCCCAGCGCGGCCTCGAACGCCTTCGTGGCCCCGATCAGCACCGGGGACAGGACGGGCAGGAGCAGGATCGGAAGCAGCGTCTCCTTGACGCGCAATCCGGCGGCGAGCACGCCGTACAGGGTGCCAGCGGCGGCCAGCCCGGCGGTCGCGGCTCCGATCGTGGCGACGAGGAGCGGCACGCCGGTGACCTCGGTGCCGTACATGACGACCACGCCGACGGCGAGGACGGCCTCGACCGCGACGAGCTGGGCGGCGATCGCGGCGGCCTTGCCCAGGAAGATCCCGGCCGGGTCGAGCCCGGACAGGCGGAGCGCGTCGCGCCCGCCGTCGGCCGCCTCGAGGGTGAACGCCCGCTGGATGGCCAGCAGGGCGCTGAAGAGCACCGTGACCCAGAAGAGCCCGGCGCTGGCCCGGGTGAGTACGCCGCGGTCGGGGTCGAGGGCGATGCCGAAGAGGATGAGGACGAGCACGGCGAAGGGCAGGACCTGCTGCAGGGTGACGTGCGAGCGGAGCTCGATCCGCAGGTCCTTGCCCGCCACCAGGCCGGCGTCACGGAACAAGGGCCACCGCCTCTGTGTCCGGCACGGCCCCGACCGACGGGGCGCCGGCGGTGCCGCCGGCGACGGTCACGACCCGGCCGGCCAGGGCTTCGGCCCGGTCGAGGTCGTGGGACGCGAGGACTACGGTGGCCCCCGCCGCGACGGCCCGACGGACCAGGTCGTCGACGAGGTCACGGGCATCGTGGTCGAGGCCGGCGTGGGGCTCGTCGAGCAGCCACAGCTCGGGCCGGCGAGCGACGAGGCAGGCGAGCGAGGTGCGGCGCCGCTGCCCGGCCGACAGCGCCGAGACGGGCAACGACGCCAGCCGGCCGGCCAGACCGCACCCGGCGACGGCGGCCTCGATGTCCGCCGGGTCGGCGCCCGCGGCTCGACCCCAGAAGCGGACGTTGTCGGCCACCGTGAGCTCGTCGTAGAGGCCGGTGGCGTGGCCGAGCAGCCCCACCCTGCGGCGCAGCGCCCGGACCTGGCGGCGATCGGCCAGGTCGTGGCCCAGCACCCGTCCGGTACCACGGGCCAGGGGCAGGAGGCCGGCGCAGAGGCGCAGGAGCGTGGTCTTCCCCGCCCCGTTCGGGCCGCGCAGGAGCACGATCTCACCGGCGGCGACATCGAGGTCGATCCCGGCCAGGGCGGGGAACCGGCCCAGGAGGGTCACCGCGCCGCGGAGCTGGACGGCGGGTTCCATGGGGTCGACCAAGGCTACTGACGCCCCCGAGATGCGACCAAGGCAGGTCTCGCCCCCCGATAGCCTCCCCCCGTGAGGTTGGCGAGGGTCCTCGGCGCGATCGGGCGCACGTTCATCACCGCTGGGGTGCTGATCCTGCTCTTCGTCGCCTACCAGCTGTGGGGGACGGGCCTCCGGGAGGCCCAGGCCCAGAACCGGTTGGAGGACGAGTTCGCCGAGGTGCTGGCCGACGCCGACGACGCGCGCCCCCCGTCCACGACCACGTCGAGCACCGCCACCACCAGCACCACCGAGGACCCGGAGGCCGCCACCACCACGGGCGTGCCCGAGACGGTCCCGACGGTGGAGCCGGTGCCCGAGGGCGAGCCCACCGCCCGCATCGTCATCCCGAAGATCGGGGTGGACAAGATCGTGGTCGAGGGCGTCTCGCTGCGGGATCTGAAGAAGGGCCCGGGCCACTACCCCGAGACCCCGCTGCCCGGCCAGGAGGGCAACGCCGCGATCGCCGGCCACCGCACCACCTACGGGGCGCCGTTCCACCGGATCGACGAGCTCGAGCCAGGCGATGAGATCCGGGTCGAGACCGTGCAGGGCGAGTTCCGCTACCTCGTGTCCGAGCAGCTGATCGTGGCCCCCACCCAGGTGGACGTGCTGGAGGACAAGGGCGACAACCGGCTCACCCTCACCGCCTGCCACCCCAAGTACAGCGCCCGCCAGCGGATCATCGTGGTGGCCCAGCTGGCGCCCGACGTCGAGGCGCTCCCGAGGCCGACCCGTCCCGTCGGCGAGGACGGCCGCCCCGCCCCCACCCCGGCCAGCCTCGACGACATCGACGGCGAGGGCGCCCCCGCCCTGCCGGCCATCCTGCTCGGTGTGCTGTGCGCGGTGATCTGGCTGCTCGCCTGGCTGCTGGGTCGCGTGTGGCGGCGGTGGCCGGCCTACGCCCTCGGGATGCCGTTCTTCCTCGTGGCCCTCTTCTTCTTCTTCGAGGAGTTCAGCCGCCTGCTGCCGAGCAGCTTCTGACGCCGCCGCCGGCGGGCCCCGCTACCGGCCCTTGAAGTGCGGGCGGCGGCGCTCACGGAAGGCCGCGATCCCCTCCCGCAGGTCCTCGCTGGCCCAGGCCGCCTCCCACGCCTCGTGGACGTCGGCGTGCTCGCCCCGGCCGACGGGCATCTCGAGCCGGTTGAGCGCCAGCTTGTGGCCAGCCATCGTGAGCGGCGCCAGCGCGGCGATCTCGTCGGCCCAGCCGAGTGCAGCCTCGAGGTCGCCGAGCCGCTGAACCAGGCCCTGCTGGTGGGCCTCCTCCCCGCCGTAGGTCTCCGCCGCGACGAGCATGGCCCGCGCCGGGCCGGCGCCGGCGAGGGCGGCGAGGCGGTCGATGGTCCAGTGGTCGACCATGAGGCCGAGCCGGGCCGCGGGGATCCCGAAGCGCGCCGCGGGGGTGGCGACCCGAACGTCACAGGCGGCGGCCAGCTGCGTGCCCAGCCCGAGGGCCGCTCCGTCGACGGCGGCGAGGTGCGGCCGCAGGTCGTCGCGCAGCGCGGCGAGGACCTCGCGGAGGCGCTCGGTGAAGGCCCGGTCCTCCACCCCGGACAGGTCCGCGCCGGCGCAGAAGTGCCCGCCTGCGCCCGTGAGCACGACAACGCGCGCGTCACCGGCCTCGCGGTGCACGACCAGCAGCTCGTCGAGCGACTCGAGGTCGAGCGCGTTGCGTCGGTCCGGGCGGTCGATGGTGATGAGCGCGACTGCGCCGCGGTCCTCGAGGTGGATCACGAGCCGCATCGTAGGGGTGCGGCGAGCCGGGCTCGGCCGACGGCAGGGCGTCGCCGCCTATGCTCGCCCCCACCCCCAGCCGCAGCCGAAAGGGCGATCCCATGCAACCTCGCGCCGGCACCAGCGCGCTCGTGGCGCTCCTCCTCGTCGCCACCCTCGCGGCCTGCGGCGGAGACCAGGAGCGCAGCACCGAGGACATCCAGGCGGACATCGCCGAGCAGCTCGCGGAGGATGGCCTCGACGACGAGGCGGCCGACTGCGTGGCCGGGGTGATCGTGGACGAGATCGGCGCCGAGGAGCTCCAGGACGTCGACTTCAGCGCCGAGGAGCCCCCTGCCGACCTCCGGGAGGACATCTCGGCCGCCACCTTGGCTGCCATCGACGAGTGCGACCTCGGAGCGGACGGAGAGCCGTAGGGCCATGACGAACCGCACCCCGGGCTGGCACGTGCCCCTGTTGGGCTCGTCCCCCGGCGGCTGCCGGACCAGCCGCGGCCGCTAGCCCGATGCGAGCGCGCGTCCAGGGCGTGGCCGCCGGGGCCGCCCTCGCCGCGCTGGTGCTGCTGGTGGGGACGACCGCGTTCCTCGCCGCACGGGCAGAGCCCGCCGCGGTCACCACAACGACGACCAGCACCACCTCGACCACCATCGGGGCGGACGCTGCGGCCGAGGCGATCGCGGCGTCGCTCCGTCAGGACCTCACCGTGGCCATCACCGGAGAGGAGGCGACCTGCGTGGCCGACGGGCTGGTGGCCCTCGTCCCGCCGGCCACGCTGGTCCAGCTCGCTGACCGCCCCCAGCCCCTGACCGGCGTTCCGCCCGAGGTGCGGGAGGAGCTCGTGCAGCTCGTGATCGGGTGCCTCCCCGAGGCGTCTGCCGCTGCGCTGCTGGGCTCCGGGACCACCACGAGCACGGTCGCCGGGCTGCCCGACGAGGGCTGACGACCCGACGAGGTCCGCGATCGGCGAGGGCCCCGTCGGTACCGTCGGTGCGTGCTGCTCCTCGCCGTCGCCGTGCTCGTCGGCCTCGTGGCCGGGTGGCTGCGCCCCCGCCTGGGCGCCTACGCGGCACGACCCTGCTTCCGGTGGATCCCTGTCCTGGGCGCCGGCGCCGCTCTGAACCTGGTCGCCTACCTCCTGGACGGCCGTGCCGCCACGTTCGCGCTCGTCGCCTCGCTCGTGCTCCTCCTCGGCTTCGTCGCCGTGAACGCCCAGGTCACCGGCGTGGCGGTCATCGGGGTGGGGCTCCTGTGCAACCTCGCCGCCGTGGCCCTGAACGACGGCATGCCGGTGCGGGGCGAGGCCCTCGTGGCCGCCGGCGTCGTCGAGGAGGACGAGCTCGACACCGTCGCCTTCGCGGGGGCCCGGCACCTCGAGACCGCAGGCGACACCGCTCCCGTCTTGGGCGACGTGCTCCCGGTGGCGCTGCCGCTCGCTCCCGAGGTCCTGTCCTTCGGCGACCTCATCGTGGTGGCTGGGGCCGCCGACGCCATGCGCGACCTGGCCCGACGCCGCCACCGTCGCGCCGCGCCGGCGACCGGCGACCGACCGGGCTGGACCGTGCTGCCCGCCGCAACGGACCGCGGCCCGGCGCCCTCGCCCGACCACCCCGTCGACCCCCGGCCCTCCGGACCAGACCCCACAGCCGACCGTCCGGCTCGCCGGGAGCTGGAGCCGGTGGGGGTGGCGTCCCTCGATGCCGCCGTCGCCGCCCAGGACGGGTCGCCACCGCGTCGGCGACGGTTCACCGGACCCGGCGAGCCGTCGCGCCACCTCGTGGCCCCCGCCCCGTAGCGCAGCTCGAGCGCCCCCCGCTCCCCGACCCCGAGCGAGCGAGCCCGCCGACCTCCGGCCCGGCGCCGCGAGCCAGGCCGCTGCGCCGGAATCGTGGCAACCCGGTCGGGATCCGGATCGAGCCGGGCACGGGTCCGCGCTCGCGTGGGGTTCAGGACCGGCGAGGTTGGCGGCGGAGGTCCTCGCCCAGGAGGGCGTCGACGGCGAGGCGGGAGGGCTCGGCGATGGCAGCCTTCACGGCCAGGTGCTGCGCGGTCCCGGCCACGTCGTGGACGCGCAGGACGGAACCCGGCGCCGCGTCCGCGAGGGCCGCCGCGGCGGCCAGCGTGCCCGGGTCCCGTTCGCGAGGCAGCGCCCCGGCGAGAGCCCCGATGAAGTCCTTGCGGGAGATGGCCCACAGGAGCGGCCGGTCGGTGCCGGCCCGCACCTCGGCCGCCCGAGCGACCAGGTCGAGCGACTGCCGCGGCGTCTTGCCGAAGTCCAGCCCCGGGTCGAGGAGCACCTGCTCCGGGCTCACGCCCGCCTCGGCGAGGACCGCCAGCCGCTCCTCGAAGAAGGCGAGGACCGCATCCACCACGTCCTCGTACAGGTCGGGGTCGAGCACCTTGGTCTTGGGTCGCCCGACCGTGTGCATCAGCACGTAGCCGGCGTCGTGCTCGGCCACCACCGCAGCGAGCGCCGGGTCGAGCAGCCCGCTGACGTCGTTCACGATGTCAGCGCCGGCGGCGAGGGCGGCGTGGGCGACGGCGGGCTTGTAGGTGTCGACCGAGATGAGGCCCTGGTGGCGCGCCCGGATCGCGGCCACGAGGGGCACGACCCGGCGGATCTCCTCGTCGACGTCCAGCTCGGGGCTCTTGGTGTTGGCCGACTGACCCCCCACGTCGACCACCAGCGCACCGGCCTCCCACCCGGCCACCGCCGCGTCGACCTGGTCCTCTCGCTCGAGGTCGCCGTCTCCGGAGAACGACTCCGGGCTGGCGTTGACGATCGCCATCAGCGCGACGCCCTCGAAGGTCGTGGTGCGCCCCGGCGTGCGCAGCGTCCAGGTCACCGGGCCACGTTAGGGCGACCTCGGGTGGGCACCGGCGCCGTGGCCGCACTTGCTGTCTCCCGCCCGGGCTGAGCAGGCTGGCGGCATGCCCGACCGCGCCGCCGTGGATCCCGTGCGCGAACGCCGGACCCGCATCGCCCGGCTCGTCGAGATCGGCCAGCGCCTCGGCTACGCCCTCTTCGGGCTGGCGGTGGCCGCCTTCGCGGTGGGGTTCGTGCGCGGCTTCGACGGACTGGCCGGCGCCGTGGTGGTCACGGGCCTGGTGGTGGGGTCCGTCGTCCTCGCTCCCGCCATCGTGTTCGGGTACGCGGTCAAGGCGGCCGAGCGGGAGGACCGGGAGCGGGGCCTGTGACGGCCCGGGATCTGATCTCAGCGCTCGTGCGGCCCTCCTGAGGTGGACGCCTCCGAGGTCGCCGACGTCCTCGGCACCCTCGCGACCTTCAGCGCGATCGTCGTGACGGGGCTGGCTGGCCTGCGACTGCTCGCACCGGGCCGGTTCGGTCGGCTCCGCGACGCCGTGGCCGGGCTGGGCGCCACGATGGCCGGCGCCGTTGCCGTCGTGGCCACGCTCGGCAGCCTCTGGTTCTCCGAGGGCGCCGGGTTCCCGCCGTGCGAGCTGTGCTGGTACCAGCGGATCGCGATGTACCCGCTGGCGCTCGTCCTCCCGCTCGCCGCGTGGCGACGAGACGACGGGATCCGCCCCTACGCCTTCGCTCTCGCCGGTGCCGGCATCCTCGTGAGCACCTGGCACAACGTCATCGAGACGAACCCGGACCTCACGAGCAGCGGTTGCGACCCGAGCAACCCGTGCACCCTCCGCTGGGTCGAGGGCCTCGGGTTCTGGACCATCCCTCGCATGGCGTTCGTGGCCTTCGCGCTGATCCTCACCCTCCTCGCCCTCGACCGCCCCACCCCGGAGGAACCATGAGCAACCGACCGAACCGCAGCCGCCGGCCCGACGCCGCCGCCCGGCCGACGGAGCGCAACCGCACCCTCCTGATCGTGGGTGCGGTGGTGCTCCTCGTCGTGCTCGTGGGCGTGATCGTGGCCCTCGGGAGCGCGGAGGACGAGATGAGCGACGCTCCCGACTTCGGTCCTGTCGCCACCCAGGGGGATGCGCTGCCCGAGCTGCCCGACGGCGGCACCGACCCCGCAGTCGGCCTCGCTGCTCCTCTGCTCGAGGGCACCGATCCCGAGGGGTCGCCGGTGCGCGTGGGCGGGGGCGGCGAGGCGACGGTCGTGTTCTTCCTCGCCCACTGGTGCCCTCACTGCCAGCGGGAGGTCCCGGAGATCGTCGGCCTCGCCGAGGACGGGGAGCTCGACGGGGTGCGGGTCGTCGGGGTGCTCACCGGGACGAACCCGGCCGCTCCCAACCACCCCCCGGTGGCCTGGTTGGAGCGGGAGTCCTGGACGGGCGAGATCCTGCTCGACGACGAGCGCGGGACCGCGGCGGCCGCCTACGGCGTCTCCGGCTACCCGTTCGCCGTCTACCTCGACCGCGACGGCGAGGTCGTCACCCGCACGTCGGTGGGCGTGGGCTCGGAAGGCATCCTCCAGCGCGTCGAGGCCCTCCGCGCCGGCAGCTGACGCGAGACGCTGACCACGGTCACGAAGGGCCCGGCCCCCAGCGGCCGGGCCCTTCGCGGTCGGGGGTGGGGTGCGGCGGACGGTCGGCTACCAGCCGCCGGCCTCGCCGGCCCGGGGGGGCAGGTCGGCGCGGAAGCGGCGGCGGCGGGCCCTGACCGACAGCAGGCTCACACCCAGCTTGCGCGCCGGCAGCGGCCGGAACGGCTCCGCCGGTCGTCGGGCGGTGAGGGCGGGGGTCTGCTTCGAGGGCCGCACGAAACAGGTATTCGCCCCGAGCGATCGGACTCCTGCCGTCGCGGCCCTACGATCAGGCCGATGTCGCTGCGCCCTCACGCCACCCGGCTGCCGGCCGCTCGCCGACGGCAGCAGCTGCTGGAGGTTGCGCTGCGGGTCTTCGGCGAACGGGGCTTCCACCCCACCTCGATGAACGACGTGGCCGAGGCCGCGGGCGTGACCAAGCCGGTGCTGTACCAGCACTTCCGCTCCAAGCGGGATCTGTACCGCGAGGTCCTGACCGACGTCGGCACCCAGCTGCTGGAGGAGATCACGAAGGCCACCACGGCGGCGGCCACCCCCCACCAGCAGGTGGAGCTGGGCTTCCTCGCCTACTTCCGGTGGGTGGCCGCCAACGAACCCGCCTTCCGCGTGCTCTTCGGCGGTGGGACCCGTCGAGACGAGGAGTTCGCAGCGCAGGTGGCCAAGGTGGAGGCGGCCATCGCCGAGGCCATCGCCGCGCTCATCGACGTGAGCACCCTCGAGCGGGCCCAGCGCCGCCAGCTCGCCCACGGCCTCGTCGGCCTGGCGGAGGGGGCCAGCCGGATGTGGATGGCGGAAGGGCCGAGCGGGGAACCCGAGGATCTCGCCCGCCTGGTGGCTGACTTCGCCTGGAACGGGCTCCGAGGCATCCGCGGGTGACCGATCTCACCGAGAGCCCCGCCACCGCTTTCCGCAACCCGCCGGCGGCGCCGCCGTTCGGCCTGGGCGTGGCGAGCTTCGATCCCACGCCGGACGCCGTCCTCATCTGGTGCGCCGTCGAAGGGGGCGGCACCTGCCACTGGGAGATCGCCACCGACGAGGACTTCTTCGACATCGTCGCTCGGGGGAAGCAGGAGGCCGCACCCGAGACCGGGATCGTGTCGGTCGACGTCACCGGCCTGCAGCCGGGGACCGCCTACTGGTACCGCTTCACCGCCCAGGGTCGCCCGTCGCCGGTCGGCCGCACCCGCACCCTGCCGGCCGACAGCGCCGAGCACCTCCGCATCGGGGTCACCTGCTGCGCCCGGTACGGGCAGAGCCCCTTCGCCGTCTACGGCGAGCTCGCCCACACCGACGTCGACGTCGTCGTCCACCTCGGCGACTACGTCTACGAGGACACGAAGTACGACATCGAGGAGCGCCGACCCGTCCCCGACCACGACTGCGTCACCGTGGAGGACTACCGGCAGCGCCACGCCCAGGCCCGGGCCGACCCGGACCTGCAGGCCCTCCACGCCCGCCACCCGATGGTGGTGATCTGGGACGACCACGACCTGGCCGACAACGCCTGGCGAGGCGGCGCCAAGAGCCACGACCCGGACACGCAGGGGCCGTGGGTCGAACGCCGGCGCGCCGCCCTCGTCGCCCACCACGAGCACCTGTCCAAGCGCCTCGTGGACAACGACGACCCGGCTCGGGCCTGGCGAGCGCTCGACGCCGGGACCTTCGCCCGCTTGGTGGCCACCGAGACCCGGGCCCACCGGGACGAGCCGGCCGGCCACGAGGGCACCGCACCGGCCGATGCGCCGGAGCGCACGATGCTCGGCCCCGACCAGGAGGCGTGGATCGGGCCGCTCGTCGCCGACCCGGCGCCGCGCTGGCTCGTGCTGCTGAGCGGCACGGTGCTCAGCCCGCTCACCATCCCCACCGCCGACCCCCTCGACGGGCTGCTCCCCGAGAAGTACGCCGTCGTGGACGGGGAGGCCACCAACACCGACCAGTGGGACGGGTACCAAGCCAACCGGGACCGACTGGCCGCGGCGCTGGCCCGGCGGGGCGGGCGGACGATCACGCTGTCGGGCGACATCCACTCGTCCTGGGCCATCGAGGGCCCGTGCGGCGCGGACGGCCGCGCGGTGGGCGTGGAGCTGGTCTGCCCTCCGGCAGCCACCAGGCCCATGGGCCAGCTCTTCCCCGCGGGAGCCGGCGAGAAGGTGGGCCCCGTCCTCGTGGAGCTGCTCCCCGGCGTCCGCTGGGTCGACACCACCCACCACGGGTTCCTCGTCCTCACCCTCACCGAGGACGAGGCGGTGGCCACGTGGTGGTGGGTCGACCCTGACCGCCAGGCACCCACCGAGGTCGGGCACCGGCTCACCATCCCGGCCGAGGGCCGTCCCCGCCTCGTCGGCCTCGCCTCGCCGGTCGCGCCGCTCGACCCCGAGGCCGACGACGAGGCACCGGAGTCCCCCCTGGCCGACCAGCACCGCCGCCGCAACCGCCGCCGCCTCGCCCTCACCGTCCTGGCTGCCGCGGCCGGCGCCCTGGGCCTCCGCCACCGCCACCGCTCGACCTGACGCCTGCGACGGAGCGACCTCGGCCCCCGACAGGCCCGTTCCTGCAGGACCCCTCGCGAAGACCGCGACGCTGCGGCGCAAGAAGTCGCGCGGGTGACCCACCCCATCGTTCCTGTGCGATCCTGTCGCGGTCTTCGCGACGGAACGACGCGAGAAGTGCAGGTGTGGGGCGGGTCTCGCTGCCGCGAAGAGGTCAGGGGCGGCGGCGCCAGGTGGTGCCGGTGGGGGTGTCGACGAGGTCGATGCCCTCGGCGGCCAGCTCGTCGCGTATGCGGTCGCTGGTGGCGAAGTCCTTGGCGGCCCGGGCGGCGGAGCGCTCGGCGACGAGGGCGTCGACGCGAGGGTCCGAACCGGACTCGTCGACCTCGGGCGCCTCCGCCTCCGCGAGGCCGAAGCCGAGGGCGCGGTCGGCATCGGCCAGGAAGGCCCACCGGTCGGCCGAGCCGAGGTCGTCGGCCCGCAGGACCTCCCAGACCACGGCGAGCGCGGCGGGGGCGTTGAGGTCGTCGGCCAGGGCGGCCCAGAACCGGCGACGGAAGGGCTCGACCGCCACAGGGTCCGGCTCGTCGCCGGCGGCGCGGGCAGCGACCGCGTGGCCGACGAGGCGGCGATGCGCGGTGGCGGCCGCCTCCATGGCGTCCCAGGTGAACGCCTGCTGCTGGCGGTAGCTGGCCTGCAGGAAGAAGTACCGGAAGGCCTGCGGCTCGATGCCGCGCTCGACGAGGGTGTCGACGGTCAGCACGTGGCCGGCGGACTTCGAGATCTTGGCCCCGCCGAGGTCGAGGAACTCGTTGTGCATCCAGAGCTGCACCCACGGGTGGACACCGAGGGCGCACTCGCTCTGGGCCACCTCGTTGGTGTGGTGGACCCGGATGTGGTCGACCCCGCCGGTGTGGATGTCGAAGCGCTCACCCAGGTGCTTGGTGGCCATGGCCGAGCACTCGATGTGCCAGCCCGGGAACCCCCGGCCCCACGGCGAGTCCCACTCCTGCTGGCGGGCCACGCCAGGCGGGGTGAGCTTCCAGAGGGCGAAGTCGGCCGGGTGGCGCTTGTCCTCCACCCGCTCGACCCGGCCGCTGGTCTCGAGCTCGTCGAGGTCGAGGCCGGCGAAGGCCGCGTACCGGGGGAAGGTTGAGACGTCGAAGTAGACGCCGTCGTCGATCACGTAGGTGTGGCCCTTGGCCTCGAGCACCTGCACCATCTCGATCTGCTCGGCGATGTGGTCCGCCGCATGGGGGGTGAGGTCCGGCTCCAGGCAGCCGAGCCGGCGGCGGTCGGTGGCCCACTGCTCCGTGTAGGTGGCGGCGATCTCGGCGGCCGTCCTGCCGGTGCGGGCGGCGGCCGCCTCCATCTTGTCGTCCCCGTCGTCGGCGTCGGAGACGAGGTGGCCGACGTCGGTGACGTTGGTGACGTAGGTGACCTCGTACCCGGCGGCCAGCAGCACCCGGCGCAGCAGGTCAGGGAAGAGCTGGCTGCGCATGTTGCCGAGGTGCTGCGGGGCGTAGACGGTCGGCCCGCAGGTGTAGATGCCGACCATCGGCGGGTGCAGCGGCTCGAACCGCTGCACCTGGCGCGTGCGGGTGTCGAAGAACCGCAGCTCCTCGAGCCCAGGGGTCGGTCCGGTGTCCGTCACCCCCCGATCATGGCCGACCACAAGATCTGTGATGGGAAACACGCCGTCACGGCGTGAAAACCCACACAGACGTCGTTCAGGGGGCCTGGACGGGGACTGCTTGGTAGCCGCGGAGGATGAAGTGGTCGCGGTGGACGGGCTCCTCGGCCAGCTCGAGGGTGGGGAACCGCGTGGTCAGGGCCTTGAAGGCCTCCTGGCCCTCGAGGCGGGCCAGGGCGGCGCCCAAGCAGTAGTGGGCACCCTGGCTGAACGTGAGGTGGTGCGTGTCGGGCCGGCCGATGTCAAGCCGGTCCGGGTCCGGGAAGCGCTCCGGATCGCGGTTGGCGGCTGCCAGCAGGGTGATGAGGCCCTGGCCGGGCTCGATGGGGAAGCCACCGATCTCCATCGGCCGCATCGCGGTGCGGGCGGTGAGGTGCACCGGACCGTCGTAGCGCAGCACCTCCTCCACGGCGCCCGGGGCCAGCGACGGGTCGGCCACGAGTCGGTCCCACTGGTCCCGGTTGCGCAGCAGCGCGACGGTACCGTTGCCGATCAGGTTGGTGGTCGTCTCGTGGCCGGCCACGAACAGCAGCACGACCGTCGAGCGCAGCTCCTCCTCGCTGAGCTTGTCCCCCTGCTCCTCGGCGGCGAGCAGCGCGGAGAGCAGGTCGTCGCGCGGGTGGGCCCGACGCTCCTCGAAGATGCCGTTCAGGTAGTTGACCAGCTGCATGAAGGCGAGCGTGCCCCGCTGGATCGTCTCGGCGTCGAGGTCGCCGTCGAGCATCCGGGAGGCGTCGGAGCTCCACGGCCCGAACAGGTGCTGGTCCTCGGAGGGGATGCCGAGCAGCTCGCAGATGACCGTGACCGGCAGCGGGTAGCCGAGGGCGCCGATGAGGTCGAAGCCGGACGGGTCCACGGCGTCGAGCATCCCCTGGACCAGCTCGGCCACGTGCGGGCGCAGCCGCTCGACGGTGCGGGGCGTGAACGCCTTCGATACCAGCTTGCGCAGCCGGGTGTGGTCGGGCGGGTCCATCATCAGCATGCTGCGAGGGCGATCCAGGCCCTCGCCGAGCTGGAGGATCGGCGGCGGCATCCGCCGGTTGGCCGGGTCGGAGCTCATCGTTGGGTCGCGCAGGATCCGCTCGCAGTCCTCGAAGCGGGTGAAGACGTACTCGTCCCACTCGGGGATCCACCAGATCGGCTTCTCCGCGCGGAGCCGGTGGTAGTGGGGATGGGGGTCGGCCCACTGGTCGGGCGGGACCAGCTCCGGCAGACTCGGTCGCTCGGCCACGGCGTCGCTCATGTCCTCCCCCAAAGGTGTCGGCCTGCCCGCACCACGGAGGCGCCCGCTTCGGCTTCGGGGCGCTCCAGGGGAGAACCTATCCTGCGCCACTGTGACGAACCTCCCCGACAAGCCGACGATCGACGGGCTCGAAGCCAAGTGGCGGGCCCGGTGGGAGGCTGAGGGCACCTACCGGTTCGACCGCACGAAGACCCGAGCCGAGGTGTTCTCGATCGACACGCCGCCCCCCACGGTGAGCGGACACCTCCACCCCGGCCACGTGTTCAGCTACACGCACACGGATCTGGTGGCCCGCTACCAGCGCATGCGGGGCAAGGAGGTCTTCTACCCGATGGGCTGGGACGACAACGGCCTCAACGTCGAGCGCCGCGTCCAGCTCCTCACCGGCACGATCGTCGACCCCACGCTCCCCTACGACCCGGACTTCCAGCGGCCCAAGACGGTGGACAAGAAGGCCCGACCGATCCCGGTCAGCCGCCCCAACTTCGTGGCGCTCTGCGAGGAGGTCGTCCCCGAGTTCGAGGAGGCGTACCACGAGCTGTGGGCCACCCTCGGCCTGTCCGTCGACTGGGAGCACACCTACACCACGATCGGCCCCAAGGCGGTGCGAACGAGCCAGCGCGGCTTCCTGCGCCTGGCCCGCGAAGGCAAGGCGTTCCGCACCGAGTCCCCCACGCTCTGGGACGTCGACATGCGCACCGCGGTGGCACAAGCCGAGCTGGCCGACCGTGAGATGCCCGGCGCCTACCACAAGCTGCGCTTCACGGGCCCCGACGGCGAGCCTCTCCTCATCGACACCACCCGGCCGGAGCTGCTCCCGGCCTGCGTGGCCGTCGTCGCCCACCCCGACGACGAGCGCTACCAGCCCATGTTCGGCCGCACCGCCACCACCCCGCTCTTCGGTGCCGAGGTGCCGATCGTGGCCCACGAGCTGGCCGAGCCGGACAAGGGCACGGGCGTGGCGATGATCTGCACCTTCGGCGACACCACCGACGTCACCTGGTGGCGGGAGCTGTCGCTGCCGGTCCGCGCCGTGGTGCAGCGAGACGGCCGCCTGCGCCCGGTCACCTGGGGCGAGGACGGCTGGACCTCCACCGATCCGGCCGCCGCCCAGGCCGCCTACGACGAGCTGGCCGGCAAGACGGTCAAGCAGGCGCAGGCGCGCATCGTTGAGCTGCTCGTCGAGCACGACCTCCTCGACGGAGAGCCCCGCCCGATCACCCACGCGGTGAAGTTCTGGGAGAACGGCACCCGGCCGCTGGAGATCGTCACCAGCCAGCAGTGGTTCATCCGCTACCCACCCAAGGACGAGATGCTGGCCCGCGGCCAGGAGCTGCGGTGGTGGCCGGAGTTCATGCGGGTCCGGTTCGAGAACTGGGTGAACGGCCTGGCCGGCGACTGGAACATCACCCGCCAGCGGTTCTTCGGCGTGCCCTTCCCGGTCTGGTACCCGATCGACGAGGACGGCGTCACCGACTTCCTCGCCCCGATCCTGGCCGACGAGGCGTCGCTGCCCGTCGACCCCACCACCGACGTGCCACCCGGCTACGACGAGGCCCAGCGCAACCAGCCCGGCGGCTTCGCAGCCGACCCGGACGTGATGGACACGTGGGCCACGTCCTCGCTCACCCCGCAGATCGTGTGCGGCTGGGAGGACGACCCCGACCTCTTCGAGCGGACCTTCCCGATGGACATGCGCCCGCAGGCCCACGAGATCATCCGCACCTGGCTGTTCTCCACGGTCGTGCGCAGCCACTACCTCCACGGCTCGCTGCCGTGGGGCAACGCCGCCATCTCCGGGTTCATCGTGGACCCCGACCGCAAGAAGCTCTCGAAGTCGGCCGGCAACATGCCCGACGACCCGGTCACCCTCATCGAGCGCCACGGCGCCGACGCCGTGCGCTACTGGTCGGCCAACGGCCGGCCGGGCATGGACATGACCTTCGACGAGGGCCAGATGAAGATCGGCCGGCGCCTGGCCATCAAGCTCCTCAACGCCTCCAAGTTCGCCCTCGGCGTGGGCCAGCCCGCCCATGGCGCGGCCGTCACCGAGCCCATCGACCGCTCGATGCTCGTCCGCCTGGCCGACCTCGTCGACGAGGCCACCCGGGCCTTCGACGGGTACGACTATGCCCGGGCCCTGGAGCGCACCGAGACCCACTTCTGGTCGTTCTGCGACGACTACCTGGAGCTGGTGAAGAATCGGGCCTACAGCGACGAGCCCGAGGCGGAGTCGGCCAAGGCCGCCCTGCACCTCGCCCTCGAGACGCTGCTCAAGCTCTTCGCCCCGTTCCTGCCCTACGTGACCGAGGAGGTCTGGTCGTGGTGGCGCGAGGGCAGCGTCCACCGCTCGTCCTGGCCGGACGCCTCCGAGCTGCGCGACGCCGCCGGCGACGGCGACCCGCTCGTCGTCGCGGTGGCGGCCGAGGTGCTCACCGAGGTCCGGCGGGCCAAGTCCGAGGCCAAGCGCTCGATGCGGGCGCCGGTCGAGAAGGTGAAGGTGCACGACACGCCGGAGCGCCTGGGCGCGCTCGACCAGGCGGCCGGCGACATCCGCAGCGCCGGCGTGATCGACCAGATCTGGTTCGAGAAGGCCGAGGCCATGGCCGTCGAGGTGACCCTCGGCGAGGACCCGGCCAAGCCCTGACCGGCGGGCCGGGTCAGGCCTCCTCGGGGGCGCTCTTCCCCTTCAGCACCTCGTGGTCGTCCACCCCACCCGGTTCGCCAGCAGCGTCGGGTTCGGACGCCGCGTCCCGGGCGGGGGCGGCCACGCCACCCGGACCGGCTGCAGGCGCGGGCGTCCCGAAGGGGTCGACGCCCTCCGCACCGGGCTCGTGGCGGACCCACACCGTGCGCTGGGGGAACGGGATCTCGATCCCGGCGTCGTCGAGCGATCGCTTGATGCGGCGGCGCAGCTCGCGCATCACGGCGAACTGCTGGGACGGGCTGGTCTTGACCACCAGGCGGATGGCGATGCCGTCCGCGTCGAGCGACTCGATGCCCCACAGCTCGGGCTCCTCCAGGATCTGGTGCTTCCAGTCCTTGGCCTGCCAGAGCTCGTCTGCGGTGGCCTTGATGATGCGGCTGGCCTCGTCGATGTCCGAGCCGTAGGCCACCGAGATGTCGAGCAGCGCCCGGGCCCACTGCTGGCTCATGTTCCCGACCCGCAGGATGGTGCCGTTGGGGACGTGCCAGACGGTGCCGTTGACCGACCGCAGCCGGGTCGTGCGCAGCGACACCGCCTCGACGGTGCCTGCCACCTGGGTGCCGCTCAGCTCGCCCACGTCGATGATGTCACCGACGCCGTACTGGTCCTCCACGAGGATGAACATCCCGGCCAGGAAGTCCTTGACCAGGCTCTGGGCGCCGAAGCCGATGGCCACGCCGGCGATGCCGGCGCTGGCGATGAGCGGGCCCAGGTTGATGCCGAGCTCCCCGAGGATCGTGATGGCGGTGATCGTCCAGACGAGGAAGGCGACGATCGACCGAAGCACCACCCCGAGGGTCTGCGCCCGGGCCGCGGCGCGGGGCGAGTACACGCCGGTGTCGAGGACGGCACCGGGCAGCCGCTGGCCGAGGGAGGTCCCGCGCAGGCGCCGCTTCAGCCGGCGGCTGGGGGGCGAGTCTCCGGCCAGGGTGCGCTCGAAGCGGCTGATGACCTTCGCCGCCACCCGGTTGACCACGAAGGCGACCACCAGGATGACGAGGACGGTGAACGGCTTGGCGAAGACGATGTCGGCCAGCTCCGCCCACCGGCGGCTCTCCGTGCGGAGGAGCACCTCCCGGCAGATGAACGACGGGTCCTCCCCGCACACCTCGAGGACCGACGGGATCTCCTGTTGCTGCAGCAGCACGGGGGACCAACCTATCGGTCGCCCTCCGCCGTCGTGGTCACGGCCCGGTCAGGTGGCCCGGGCCGCGGGGCGCTCGTCAGCCCTCCGCTTCGGAGCCGTCGGTCCCCGGTGCGCCCTCCACCCGCTGATCGGTGTCGCCGCCAGCCGTCGGGGCTCGTTCCTCCACGCCCTCGGCCGCCTCCTGCTGCACCTGCTCGACGATGTCCTTGTCTTCTCCCATGCGTCCCGGCTGCCCGGATCCCGCGGCGCGCAAACCACCAGCGGGATCCGGCGGGGACGGTCGCCTCAGTCGCCCACACGGCGGGCGTCCTCGATGAGGTTGATCTGGTAGAGGACCTCGTCGAGCTTGTCGCCGGCCTCGATGGAGCCGAAGCGCTGCGGCGTGTCCGGGCCGCAGCACGACGGCAGCGGCGACAGGATCGTCCACGGCGTGGGGTGGCAGAACTGCACCACGCTGTAGCGCTCCCCCTCGAAGCCCTCGGCGGCCACCACCCGGTGCATGCCCGGCGGGATGACGCCGTTCGAGAACACCTCGAGCATCATCCCGGTGTTGATGATGACCTTGCCCTCGGGGGCGACGGCGTCCACCCAGCCCTCCTCGGTCAGGACCTGCAGGCCGGGTGCGGTGGCGCGCGGCAGGGCGGTGATGAGGTTGATGTCGGCGTGGGCGCCCGCCCACACGTGCCGCTCGCCGGCGGGCGCATCGGGCATCGGGGGGTACCGGATGGCCCGGGTGAGGGTGGAGCCGTTGGGGAGCATCGTCTCGAAGAGGTCTTCGTGGGCGCCGAGGCCCACGGCGATGATCCGCAGGAACCGGCGCTGGAGGTCGTAGATCCGCTGGTGGAACAGCATCAGGACCTCGGTGATGCCGGGCACGGCCGCCTCGGGCAGCACCTGGTCCATGTACCGGTGCGGGTACTTGCGCCGGAGCGGGTGGCCCATCGGCGGCTCGTCGCTCCAGTTGAGCATCTCCTTCCAGTCCGGCACGTCTGCCGACGCGGCCGTCTCGACGAGGAGCCCGGTGTAGCCGGTCTGCCCGTGGGACCCGGGGGCCACGAACTGCTGCTTGGTCTCCTGGTCCATGGAGAAGAACTGGGCCAGCTTGTCGTACGCCTCGTCGATCACCTCCTCGGGCAGGTCGTGGCTGGTGTAGACGAAGCCCGTCTCCAGGCTGCGACGGACGCCGTCGACGACGGCTCGCCGCTGGGTGGCGTCGCCCTGCTCGAACGCGAGGAGGTCGACCTCGAGGATCTCCGATGCCATGCGGGCAACCTACCGTCGGCCGCCGCCCGAGGCTTGGGGTGGGACCGGGGCTCCCCTCGCCGCCGTCTGACCGCGGAGCGCGGGCGGGGAGGACGCGGCCGCGGCCGCTCGTCCTCCCTCCTCTCGGCTCACCCGCGGCGCTCGGCGGGGGGATGCCGGGGCCCCGAGGTGGGAAGGGCCGGGTGATGACCGTCGTCGGCTTCCACGCGTCCCACGAGCAGGTCCATCCCCGAGCGCTCCTGGAAGCGGTGCAGCACGCTGAGTCGGCCGGGTTCACCGCCGCCATGTGCTCGGACCACTTCGCGCCCTGGAGCGAGCGCCAGGGTCACAGCGGCTTCGCCTGGTCGTGGCTGGGCGCCGCGCTGGCCACCACCGACCTCTCCTTCGGCGTGGTCAACGCCCCCGGCCAGCGCTACCACCCAGCGATCGTCGCCCAGGCGGCCGCCACGCTGGGCGCCATGTTCCCAGGCCGGTTCTGGGTGGCGCTCGGCAGCGGCGAGGCCGCCAACGAGCACATCACGGGCGACCGCTGGCCTCGCAAGGAGCTGCGCAACCAGCGCCTCCGAGAGTGCGTCGACGTGATCCGGGCCCTGTTCACCGGCGACGAGGTCAGCCACGAGGGGCTCGTCACGGTGGACCGGGCCCGTCTGTGGACCCGCCCCGACGAACCACCGCCGCTCGTCGGGGCCGCCGTGTCCGCCGCCACCGCCGGGTGGGCGGCGGGCTGGGCCGACGGGCTCATCACCGTGAACCAGCCGGTCGAGACCCTCCGCCAGGTCGTGGGCGCCTACCGCGACGCCGGCGGCACCGGGCCCGCCGCGCTCCAGGTCCACGTCTCCTACGCCTCCGACGAGCACGAGGCCCTCGCCATCGCCCACGACCAGTGGCGCAACAACGTCGTCGGACCTCCGGTGGCCTGGAACCTCGAGACGATGGAGGAGCTCGACAGCCTCGGCCAGCAGGTCGAGCCCGACGACGTCCGGGCCGCGGTGCTCGTGTCGAGCGACCCGAAGCAGCACGCGGCGTGGCTGTCCGAGCTCATCGAGGTGGGCTTCGACCGCCTCTACCTCCACCACGTCGGCCAGGAGCAGCGCGAGTTCATCGACGTCTTCGGGGCCGAGGTGCTCCCGGAGCTCGAGGTGACGGCGCCGTGAAGATCACCGAGACCAGCGACCTCTGGTGGAAGAACGCGGTCGTCTACTGCCTCGACGTGGAGACGTTCCTGGACTGGGACGGGGACGGCGTGGGCGACCTGGCCGGCCTCAACCAGCGCATCGACTACCTGGCCGACCTCGGCGTCACCTGCCTGTGGCTCATGCCGATCTACCCCACCCCCGACCGCGATGACGGCTACGACATCACCGACTTCTACGGCGTCGACCCCCGGCTCGGGAACCACGGCGACCTCGTCGAGCTGATCCGCACCGCAAAGGACCGCGGGATGCGGGTGATCGTCGACCTCGTGGTCAACCACACCTCGGACAAGCACCCGTGGTTCCGGTCCGCCCGCGCCAGCCGCTCGTCGCCCTACCGGGACTGGTACGTGTGGGCCGACGATCCGCCCGAGACCGACCCAGCTGAGCTGGTGTTCCCCGACCAGGAGTCGAGCGTGTGGGAGTGGGACGAGAGGGCCGGCCAGCACTTCCTGCACCGCTTCTACCGGCACCAGCCCGATCTCAACGTGGCCAACCCGGCGGTGCGCGACGAGCTGCAGAAGGTGGCGGGGTTCTGGCTGGAGCTCGGCGTGTCCGGGTTCCGGGTCGACGCCGTGCCCTACTTCATCGAGGCGATGGGGGCCGAGGAACGAGCGCCCGCCGACCCCCACCTGATCCTGCGCGAGCTGCGCGCCTTCGTGTCGCGCCGCAAGGGCGACACCGTGCTGCTCGGAGAGGTGAACCTCCCGCACGAGCAGCAGCGCACGTTCTTCGGAGACGACCACGGCGACGAGCTCCACATGCTCTTCGACTTCATCACGATGCAGAACCTCTACCTGTCGCTGGCCCGGGAGGACGCCGGCCCCCTCGAGCGGGCCCTCGAGCAGCGGCCCGAGATCCCCCGTTCGGCCCAGTGGGCCACCTTCGTGCGGAACCACGACGAGCTGACCCTCGACAAGCTCGCCGACGAGGAGCGCCAAGAGGTCTTCGACGCCTTCGGGCCGGACCCGGACATGCAGCTCTTCGGGCGGGGTCTGCGGCGGCGGCTGCCGCCGATGCTCGACGGCGACCCTCGCCGCATCCGGATGGTCTACAGCCTGCTCTTCTCGCTCCCCGGCACGCCGGTGCTCTTCTACGGCGAGGAGATCGGGATGGGCGAGGAGCTGGCGGTCGAGGGCCGGCAGGCGGTGCGCACCCCCATGCAGTGGACCGGCGGCAAGAACGGCGGCTTCTCGGAGGCGGCGCCCTCCAGGCTGGCGGCCCCCGTGGTGGAGGGCGCCTACGGCCCCGCCCACGTGAACGTGGCCGCCCAGCGGCGGGACCCCGACTCGCTCCTGCGGTTCATGGCCCTGCTCGTCCGCCGCTACCGGGAGGCACCCGAGCTCGGCTGGGGCGACCTCGAGCTCCTCGACCAGCCCCATCGGGCCGTCCTCGCCCACCGCCTGAGCCACGACGGCGCCAGCACCGTGCTCGTCCACAACCTGGGCAGCGACGCCGTCACCGTGCCGCTGACGCTGGCCGACCTCGATCAGGACGTGGTGCTGGTGGACCAGCTCTGCGACGGCACCGAGGACGTCGACGTCAAGGGCGGGCCCGAGCTGGAGCTGGAGGGCTACGGCTTCCGATGGCTCCGGGTGGTGCGGCCCGACGAGCGTCGGCTCAGCTGACCGGCCACGGCCCGGCACCGGGCCGATCCGGCATCAGCTGACGCGGGTGCCCTTCAGGCGGTCCAGCCAGGAGCCCATGCAGGCGTCCGAGCAGAACCGGGGCCGGTCTTCCAGCCCGACGCTCTGGACCCGGTCGACGGAGAGGCCGCAGACCGGGTCGACCACCGGGTCGTCGGCCGGCAGCAGCGACAGGTCCTGCGCGTCGACCTCGCGGGACACCCCCCGCACGGCCACCGACCGGGTGGCGCCGGCGTGGACCCACGGGGGTCGCTGGGCGGCGATGTCCACGGTGGCCAGCAGCTCGTGGGGGGCGGCGATCGCGCACAACCGGGCGGCGATGTTCACCGGCGAGCCGATGTAGTCGTCGCCCTCGAACATGATCACCGGCCCCCACGCCATGCCGGCCCGGATCGGGAGCGCGGGGATGAAGTCGCTCATCCGCTGGTCCAGCTCGACCACCAGCCCCACCAGGGCGTCGCTCATGGTCGAGCTGAGCATGGCGCCGTCGCCCATCCACTTCACGATCCGCACGCCCCGCCGGGCGCAGGACTCCCGCATGAGCGTGCGCATCTGGGCCAGCACGAGGACCACCCGCTCGTCGCCGTGGCGATCCGCGAACTCGGTGAAGCCGCACAGGTCGATGAAGGCGAAGCCCCGTTCGACTCTCACCCCATCATCTGAGCACACCCACCCCCGCCGCCCCGCACCCGACCACCACGTGTGCTGCACCGATCTCCTGAGCCGGCCCGCGCCGTGCGCATCGAGGCGCCCACGGTCGTGGTGGCCGGTGGTCAGAAGGCGACGATCACGACCCCGACGACGCTGAGTCCGGTGGCGATGGCGGCCATCACCAGTAGGTGGTGCATGGCCACCACCGGGTCTCCGGCCACGAGTGCGTGGCCGCGCCAGTGGTGCCGTCGCTCGGACTCGAGGATCATCACGACGGCGGCCACGACGGTGAGGACGAGCAGCGCGACGGCGGTGACCGTCTCACCGGTCTGCTTGGCCACCAGCGCGCCCGTGCCCAGGAGCGACAGTGCGGTGCGGACCCAGGCGAGCGTCGTCCGCTCGTTCTGGAGCCCGTCGTCCCAGGGCGGCAGCGGCTCGGTGGCGCTCACCGCTCGAGGAACACGAGGACGAGCGCCAGCACCGCCCCGATGGAGAGGCCGTAGGCGATGATCGGCGCCAGCCGGTTGGTGGGGAGCGGGTCACCGTGGCGCAGCGCCACCTCGGCCCGGAGCCAGCGCCGGAAGGCGGATGCGGCGAGGAGCCCGCCCATCACCACCAGCAGGGCGGAGAGGGCGTGGCGACCCCACTCGGGCAGGTCGGTGGCGAAGGCGTCGACGCCGATGCCGGCGGCCACCAGCGCCAGCGCCGTGCGGATCCAGGCCAGGAAGGTCCGCTCGTTGGCGAAGGAGAACCGGGGGTCGGGGTGCTGACCCCGCTCCACCAGCTGATCCGTCCAGCGCGATCGAGGGGCCCGGGTCATCGCTGCATCTCACCACCCGGCGCCGCCCCGTGCCCAGTCCTGACGTCACCTATGCTCCGCTCACTGCTCGGCGATCCGAGGGAGCCTGGATGAGCGTGGTCGTGGGGTTCGTGCGGTCTCCGGAGGGCGACGCCGCCCTCCGGCGAGCCATCGAGGAGGCCCGACTCCGCCGCACCAAGCTGGTGGTGGTCCACTCGATGGAGGGCGGGGCCAAGGAGTCGTCGGCCGAGGTGATCGCCTACCGGGAGGCGCTCGCGGAGGTCGAGGCCCGGCTGCAGGCCGAGGGCATCGACCACGAGGTGGTCGAGCTGGTACTGGGCCACACCCCGGCCGAGGACCTGCTCCAGGTGGCCGAGGAGAACGGAGCGGAGCTCATCGTCATCGGGCTCCGCCGGCGCTCCCCGGTGGGCAAGCTCATCCTCGGCAGCAACGCCCAGGACGTCCTCCTCCAGGCGGACTGCCCCGTGCTCGCCGTCAAGGCCGCCGACGCCTGAGCGAGCCTCTACGCGAAGTCGCCGCTGGCGCGGCGAACCTTCGCCATAAGGCGCGTCAGCTGCTCGACCTCCCGATCGCTGAGGCCGGTGATGCCGAGGTCGACGGCCGTCACCGCCGCGGTGGCCTTCTCGACGCGCTCCCGACCGTCCTCGGTGATCTCGCACAGGGTGGTGCGGCGGTCGGTGGGGTGCGGGATGCGGCGCACGAGACCCTGGGCCTCGAGGCGGTCGACGATGTTGGTGACGCTGGTGGGGTGGATCATGAGCCGCTCGCCCATCTTCCCGAGCGGGAGCGACCCGGTGCGCGAGAAGGTGAGCAGGACGAGGGCCTCGTAGCGGGCGAAGGTGAGGTCGAAGGGCTTCAGGGCGTCATCCACCTGGGCCAGCACGATCTGCTGGGCCCGCATGATCGAGGTGGCGGCGGCCATCGCCGCGCCGCCGGGCCAGCGCTCGTCCCAGTGACGGCGGGCCTCGACGATGGGGTCGAAGGGCAGCTGGCGGGCCGGGGACGGCATGCCGTGAAGGGTACCGACCACAGCGGTCGGATGACAGAAGGTCGGACTTCCTACTATTCTGGGTCCATGACGACGGGCGACCAGCTGCACCACCCGATCCACCCTGTGCGGGTGGTGACGGCGGCGAGCCTCTTCGACGGGCACGACGCGGCGATCAACATCATGAGGCGGATCCTGCAGAGCCAGGGGTGCGAGGTGATCCACCTGGGGCACAACCGCTCGGTGGACGAGGTGGTCACCGCGGCGGTGCAGGAGGACGTGCAGGCGGTGTGCGTGTCGTCCTACCAGGGCGGGCACCTCGAGTACTTCCGCTACCTGATCGACCGGCTGCGGGCGGAGGGGTGCGGGCACGTCCGCGTCTACGGCGGCGGGGGCGGGGTGATCGTGCCGGAGGAGATCGCCGAGCTCCACGCCTACGGCGTGGCCCGGATCTTCTCCCCGGAGGACGGGCAGCGCCTCGGGTTGGCTCGGATGGTGAACACGATCGTGGAGGCGTGCGACGTCGACCCGGTCGTGGAGCCGCTGACCGAGCTCGATGCGCTGCTGGGCGGGGACCAGCGGGCCCTGGCCCGCGCCATCACCGAGCTCGAGCTGGGCCGCCTCGATCCGGCGCTGGTGGAGCAGGTCCGGGCCGCGGCGGCCGCCGCGACCACCCCCGTGCTGGGGATCACCGGCACGGGCGGGTCGGGGAAGTCCTCGCTGACCGACGAGCTCATCCAGCGGTTCCGGCTGGACCAGGAGGACAAGCTCCGGATCGCTGTCCTCGCCGTGGACCCGACCCGGCGCCGCGGCGGGGGGGCGCTGCTCGGGGACCGCATCCGGATGAACGCGGTGGAGCCCCCGCAGATCCTGTTCCGCTCCCTCGCCACCCGGGGGGCCAGCCAGCTGCCCGAGGCGCTCGACGACATCGTGGCCGCCTGCAAGGCCGCGGGGTACGACCTGGTGGTCGTGGAGACCCCGGGGATCGGCCAGGGCGATGCCGGGATCGTGGACCACGTGGACGTGCCGGTCTACGTGATGACCCCGGAGTTCGGGGCGGCCAGCCAGCTCGAGAAGATCGACATGCTCGACTTCGCCGAGGCCGTCGCCATAAACAAGTTCGAGCGCCGCGGCGCTGAGGACGCCCTGCGCGACGTCCGCAAGCAGATGGCCCGCAACCGGGAGGCCTTCGACGTCGATCCCGAGGCGCTCCCGGTGTTCGGCACCATCGCGGCCCGCTTCAACGACGACGGCGTCACCGCGCTGTACCAGCACCTGAGGGCCGTCCTCGTCGAGCACGGGCTGTCGGCCGGGGAGGGGACCCTCGCCCCGGTCGAGCACAGGACGAGCACCAAGGTGGCGTCGATCGTGCCGCCGTCGCGGAGCCGGTACCTGGCCGAGATCGCCGAGGCCGTCCGCAGCTACCACGCTGACACGGACGAGCAGGTGCGCGCCGTCCGCACCGTCCAGCACCTGCGCACAGCCCGGGACGTCCTGAGCGGCCGGGCAGCACCCGGCTCCCCGGAGGACCGACCCGGCGATGAGCACGGTGGACCAGCCGAGAGCGGTGAGGAGCCCGCCGTCGACGCGCTCGACAAGGCCATCACGGCCGCCGAGCGCGCCGTGGCCCACGAGAGCCGGGCCGCGCTCGACGGCTGGCCCGCCACGGTCGAGGCCTACTCGGGCGAGACGCACCCCTCGGGTGCGGCGCTGCGGCGCGAGTCGCTCAGCGGCAGCCTCATCCCCCGGGTGGCCCTGCCCCGCTTCGTCGACCACGGCGAGCTGCTGCGGTTCCTGCGCCGCGAGAACCTGCCCGGGCGGTTCCCGTTCACCGCCGGCGTGTTCCCGTTCAAGCGCGAGGGCGAGGACCCGGCCCGCATGTTCGCCGGCGAGGGCGACCCGTTCCGCACCAACCGCCGCTTCCACCTCCTCGCCGCGGGCCAGCCCGCCACCCGCCTGTCGACCGCGTTCGACTCGGTCACGCTCTACGGGTTCGACCCCGACGAGCGGCCCGACATCTACGGCAAGGTCGGCAACAGCGGCGTGTCGATCGCCACCCTCGACGACATGGGGGTCCTCTACTCCGGCTTCGACCTGTGCGACCCGTCGACGTCGGTGTCGATGACGATCAACGGGCCCGCCCCCACCATCCTGGCCATGTTCCTCAACACGGCCATCGACCAGCAGCTCGAGCGCTTCGAGGCCGAGCAGGGCCGCCCCCCCACCGAGGCCGAGGCCGGCGAGGTGCGGGCCCGCACCCTGCGCACCGTGCGGGGCACGGTGCAGGCCGACATCCTCAAGGAGGACCAGGGCCAGAACACCTGCATCTTCTCCACCGAGTTCAGCCTCGGGATGATGGCCGACATCCAGGAGTGGTTCGTCGCCCACGAGGTCCGCAGCTTCTACAGCGTCTCCATCAGCGGCTACCACATCGCCGAGGCCGGCGCGAACCCCATCAGCCAGCTCGCCTTCACCCTGGCCAACGGCTTCACCTACGTTGAGGCCTACCTGGCCCGGGGCATGGACGTCGACGACTTCGCCCCCAACCTGTCCTTCTTCTTCAGCAACGGCATGGACCCCGAGTACGCCGTGCTCGGCCGGGTGGCGCGGCGCATCTGGGCCGTCGCGATGCGGGACCGCTACGGCGCCAGCGAGCGCAGCCAGAAGCTCAAGTACCACGTGCAGACCTCGGGCCGGTCCCTCCACGCCCAGGAGATGGCCTTCAACGACATCCGCACCACGCTGCAGGCCCTCATCGCGCTCTACGACAACGCCAACAGCCTGCACACCAACGCCTACGACGAGGCCGTCACCACCCCCACCGCCGAGTCCGTCCGCCGGGCGCTCGCCATCCAGCTCATCATCAACCGGGAGTGGGGGGTCTCGATGAACGAGAACCCCAACCAGGGCAGCTTCCTCATCGACGAGCTCACCGACCTCGTGGAGGAGGCCGTCCTCGCCGAGCTCGAGCGCATCAGCGAGCGCGGCGGCGTCCTCGGTGCCATGGAGACCGGCTACCAGCGGGGCCGCATCCAGGACGAGTCCATGAAGTACGAGCACCGCAAGCACGACGGAACCCTCCCCATCGTCGGGGTCAACACCTTCCTCCCCCCCGAGGGCTCCGAGGAGGAGGCGGGCGGGCGCCCGCTCGAGCTGGCCCGCAGCACCGAGGACGAGAAGCAGAGCCAGCTGCGCCGGCTGCGCGACTTCCAGGCCCGCCACGCCGACGAGCGGCCCGCCATGCTCGACCGCCTCCGACACGCCGCCCTCGCCGGCGACAACCTCTTCGCCGTCCTCATGGACGCCGTACGGGTCTGCAGCCTCGGCGAGATCACCGACTGCCTCTTCGAGGTGGGCGGCCGCTACCGCCGCAACGTCTGACCCGGCGGGACCGGGGCGCGGCGATCAGTCCACGGGGATGCGGGCCATGAGGTCCGCCTTCTGCTCCTCGAACTCCTCGAAGCTGATCTTCTTGTCGTCGAAGAGGCGGTGGATCTCCTCGACCCGCTGGAGCAGCTGGGCGGCCGAGAGCTCCTCCCCGGGCTCGGCCTCGAGCGGGGTGAGCTCGTCGCTCTCCTCCGGGGTGCTCTTGTCGAGGCGCTTCTCGCGCTTCGCCGCCGCCTTGGCCTTCTTGGCGCGATCACGCTGGAGCTTCTCGAAGCTCGTCCGTTGTGCAGCCATGCCGTGCTCCTTCCCACTCGGCGGTCGACGTGACCACCGTCGTGCTGGTCAGCCCCTTGCGAAGTCGTGCTGGGGCGGCTGACCGTGCCCCCAGCATGACGGAGCCGCCGGCACGAGTGCCGGCGGCCCCATCAGGAGAACCCGGGTTCAGATGGCCCGGACGTTCTGGGCTTCCTCGCCCTTGCGGCCAGGGGCCACGTCGAACTCGACCTGCTGACCCTCTTCGAGGGTCTTGTAGCCGCTGCCCTGGATGTTGGAGAAGTGAACGAAGACGTCGTCACCCTGCTCACGCGAGATGAAGCCGTAGCCCTTCTCGTTGTTGAAGAACTTCACGGTTCCTGTTGCCACTATCTGTCTCTCTATCTGCACTGCAAGCAAGTCCGACTGACTTCCTTAGTTGCGACAAGCCTAGAGGGTGAGCGCACCGAAACCGCCATTCGTGCCAGCCACGCCCGAGGGCACGGCCCTGCAAGACTGCGGCCCATGTCGGCGGCTGCCCCCCTCCTGCGCACCCGCGGGCTCACCAAGCGCTACCCCGAGGTCACCGCCGTGGACGCCCTCGACCTGGAGGTCCCGAGGGGTCGGGTGGGGCTCGTCGGAGCCAACGGCGCCGGCAAGACGACCCTGTTCCGGATGATGCTCGGGCTCAGCCTGCCCACCGCCGGCCAGCTCGAGGTGGTCGGGATCGACGTCGGCGAGGACCCCATCGGCGTACGGGCCCGGGTCGGGTTCATGCCCGAGCACGACTGCCTCCCGCTCGACCAGACGGCGGCCGACGTGGTGGCCACCTTCGGCGAGATGAGCGGCCTGCCCGCGCGCGCCGCTCGGCAGCGAGCGTCCGACGTGCTCGACCTCGTCGGCCTCGACGAGGCCCGGTTCCGGCCCATCGCCGGGTTCTCCACCGGCATGCGCCAGCGAGCCAAGCTGGCCCAGGCGCTGGTGGCCGACCCGGAGGTCGTGCTGCTCGATGAGCCCACCGCCGGGCTCGACCCGATGGGCCGCGAGGAGATGCTCGCCCTCGTCGCCCGCCTCGGCACGTTCGGGATCTCCGTGCTCTTGGCCACCCACCTGCTCGACGACGTGCAGCAGGTGTGCGACCACGTGGTCATGCTCGACGCCGGCCGGCTGGTCGTCTCCGGCGGCACCGGCTCGCTCCTCGAGACCACCGGCACCCTGGTGCTGGACGTGGGCGCCGACCACGCCGCCATCATCCCGGCCCTCGCCGCCCGGTCGCTGGTCGTCACCGAGGTGGGAGGGCTCCTCGAGGTGGCGGTGCCCGAGGAGTCGTCGCTCGACGTGGTGCGGGACGTCGTGGCCGAGCTGGGCCTGCCGCTGCACCGCATGTCCAGCCGGCTCACCTCGCTCGACGACGTCTTCCTCACCCGGGCCACGCCCTCGGGCGAGGGACCGGCGGGCGCTGACCCCGCCCTGCCCGGAGCCGGGGACCGACGGTGACCGGCGCCGTCTACGACCGCGGCTACCGGCCCTACGAGGGCGAGCGGGGCGGCCGCACCGCGGCCCGCACCGCGCTGTGGCGGGCCACCATCCGTCGCGCCCTCGGCCTGCGCCGGCCCTGGCGCCAGAAGGTGGCGCCGTTCGTGCTGCTGGCCATCGTCACCGTCCCGGCCGTCGTGAACGTGGGCGTCAAGTACCTCACCCGCAACACCCCGGCCCGCGACCTCGACTTCATCACCTACCGGGACTACGTGGGGGTCTCGAACGCGCTGCTGGTGTTCGTGGCCCTCACCGCCCCCGACATCGTCTGCCCCGACCGCCGCCAGCGGGTCCTGCCGCTGATCTTCGCCCGGCCGCTGCGGGGCGTGGACTACGTCGCGGCCAAGGTCGGAGCGATGTTCGCCATCCTGTTCGCCTTCTCGTTCCTGCCCCAGGTGGTGCTCTTCGTGGGCCAGATGCTGGTGAGCACCGACGGAGCGCTCACCTACCTGCGCGACAACGCCGAGGTGCTCTGGCAGGTCCCGGCCGCCGTCTCCCTCCTCGCCCTCTTCTACGCCGTGATCGGGGTGGCGATCGCGTCGCTCACCACGCGCCGCATCATCGCCGGCGCCTCCATCGTGGGCCTGTTCCTCATCACGTCGATCACCTCGGCCGTGCTCGTCGGTCCCGACGAGGAGGTCCACCGGGGAGGCGGGTTCGGCCCCCCGGTCACCACTGAGGACGGCCAGGTCGTCACCCCCGAGGGACCCCTCGAGCTGGGCGAGGGGGCGCAACCGCAGGAGACCGACACCTACTTCGTCGTCCGTACGGAGCCCACGGCGGCGCCGCTGCTGAACGTCCCGGCCCTGCCACTCATCCTGCGCGACGTGGTGTTCCTCGGCGAGGTCGACCCCGACGGCCCGATGTCGGGGCTCGACAACGGGGGCCTCTACGCGGCCGGGGTGTACGCCCTGTGGGTCGGGGCCGGCCTCCTCCTCCTGCTGCGCCGCTACCACGAGGTAGAGCGATGACCGACCGCCTCCCACCGCCGCCCCCGCCACCGGGTGCCGCCGCGGTGCTCGACCCCGCCTTCGTGGCCGACGCCACCGTCGAGGTCCGCGACGCGTCGGTCTGGTTCGGTCAGAAGGTGGCGCTGTCCGAGCTCAGCTGCTCTTTCGGGCCGGGCGTCACCGGGCTCCTCGGCCCCAACGGCGCCGGCAAGACCACCTTGATGCGGGCCATCACCGGGATGCTCCCACCCAACCAGGGCCAGGTGCGGGTGACCGGCCTCGACCCCCGCCACGACCGAGCGGTCCACGAGCGCATGGCGATCGTCCCCGAGGACGAGGCGGTGCCGCGCGGGCTCACCCCCCGCCAGCTCTGCGAGTACGTGGCGGACCTGCACCGCGTCGCCGATCGCAGCGTGATCGACTGGGCCCTCCACACCGTCGAGATGACCCAGGCCGCCGACCGCTCGATGGACGGGTTCAGCAAGGGCATGCGGCAGCGGTCGAAGGTCGCCGGGGCACTGGTCAAGAACCCGCTGGTGCTCGTGCTGGACGAGCCCCTGAACGGCGCCGACCCCGTGCAGCGCCACCACCTGATCTCGCTGTTCACCCGGCTGGGAGCCGAGGGCCGCACGGTCATCGTCAGCTCGCACGTGCTCAACGAGGTCGAGGCCATGGCCGAGCGGGTGATCGTGATCGTGCGGGGTCGGTTGGCCGCCGCCGGCGGGCCCCGCGCCATCCGGGACGCCATGGACGACGTGCCCCGACAGGTCCTCGTCCGCTCCACCGAGCCCCGCCGGCTGGCCGCCTCGCTGGTGGGCACCGAGGCCGTCGATGGGCTGCGCGTCGACGGCGACGACCTCGTGATCTCCACCACCCGGGCGCGGGACCTCGCCGTGGCGCTCCCCGCCCACGCCCGGGACCTGGGCGTGCGGCTCACCGAGGTGCGCCCGCTCGACGACTCGCTCGAGAGCCTCTTCCGGGAGCTGGTCCGGTGACGGCGACCACCGCCGCCCGTCCGCCGGGGTGGCGCCCGCTGGTGGCCATCGTCCGCTACACGCTGCGGACCTCGCTCCCCGGTCGGCGCTGGATCGGGATCCTGGTGCCGTGCGCGGCCGCCATCTTGTTCGGGGCGCTGTCCCGGAGCCTCGGGGGCGACCTGGAGGCGGAGTTCGCCGACATGGCCGGCCTGGCCCTGTTCGGGCTCGTCATGCCCGTCACGTGCCTGGTGGTGGGCGACGCCGTGCTGGGCGCCGAGGTGCGCTCCGGCTCGTTCACCTTCACGTGGCTGTCGCCGGTGCCCACCTGGCAGATCGCCGTGGGCCGCTGGCTGGGCGGCACGGTGGTGGCGGCCTCGTGCCTGGCCGCCGCCTTCGCCGCCTCCGCCGTGGTGGCCGGGGCCGGCAGCCACGCCGGGTCGGTGGCGCTGGCCGCGGTCGTGGGGACCATGGCCTACGTGGCGGTGTTCGTGGCCATCGGTTGCGTGGCCAAGCGGGCTGCCGTGTGGTCACTGGCGTTCGTGTTCCTCGTCGAGCGGCTGCTCGGGGCGGCGCTGGCCGGCATCGCCCAGCTGTCGCCGTCGTGGCTGGCCCGAGCCACCTACGTCGACCTGGCCGACGCGCCCGAGCGACTTGTCCGTGACGGCGTCCCCCACGGCGTGGCGGGCGTGGTCCGCCTCCTCCTCATCACGGCCGTGGCGCTCGCCCTGTCCGCCCGCCAGCTCCACCGCCTCCACCTCAGCGGCTCCTCGGACTGACCGGAGCGACGTCGGTGGACGGATCCCAGCGCCGTGCGCAGCCACACGCCCACAGACCGGTCAGCCTCGAGGTCGGCCTCGTCTCGGTCGACCCCGACGGCCTGGAGCGGTTCCTCGTCGACGGGCTCGGGTTCGAGCGCGAAGGCGCCCGTGTGTTCCCGCAGGGCGAGGTCCGGCGCTTCCGGCGCGAGGACGCCCGCTGCAAGGTCTTCGCCCCCGCGGGCCCTGTCGAGCGCTCAGGGACGGATGCGCCCTGGCCGGACCGCACCGGCTTCGCCTACGCCGCCCTCCTGGCCGACGACGCCGCCGCCGCGCTGGCGCAGGCGGTGGCGGCGGGGGCCGCCGTCCTGGCCGAGCTGGCCGAGCACCGGCCGGGCGCCCGGATGGCCATGGTCCGGGATCCGCAGGGCAACGTCTGGGAGCTGCTCGAGGAGCCGCGCGCCGACGAGGACTAGCACCCCGACCGGTTCGCCGAGACGACCACCCGGCTCTGCCCGCCCGACCGCGGACCTCCGCCGCTGGGCCCACTCGGAGGGCGCCGGTTCAGGCGGCCCCGGGTACCGCAGGCGCGTCGGTCGGGTCGGGCTTGGCTGCCCGGGCCACGACGGGACGGCCGGCCAAGACGGCCCCGGCGATGGCGAGGACCACACCGACGAGGGCCAGGGCGGCCACGTGGTCGTCCTGGAAGACCACGCCGAGGGCCAGCGACACCGGTGGCATGCAGTAGGTGATGAACGTGGCCCGGGTGGGGCCGACCCGACCCACGAGGGCCCCCATGAGGAGGAAGGCGAGGCCGGTGCCCACGACCCCCAGCACGGCGACGGCGACGAGCGGCCGGGCCTCCACCCGCGAGCCGTCGAGGCCCACCAGGCCGTAGGGCAGCGTCCAGATCGTGGCGAGGGCCAGCATCTTGCCCATGACCGCCTGGGAGCCGTAGCGGCCCTGCAGGGGTGCCACCAGGTTGGTGGCGAGGCCGTAGCAGACGGTGGCGAGCAGGACGAGGCCCACCCCGAGGGCCTCCGTGGAGCCCTCACCGAGGCTGGGGAGGCTGATGAGCACGATCCCGGCGAAGCCGACGAACACGCCGAGGAGCTGGGCTCCGGTGGTCCGGCGGCCGAACATCGTGGCGGCGAAGAGGGCGGCGAACATCGGCGTGGCGCCGTTGAGCAGCCCCGTGACGGCCGAGTTGATGCGCTGCTCGGCCAGGGGGAACAGGGTGAAGGGGATGCCGACCCAGAGGATCGACACCGCCACCAGGCGGGCACGGTCGGCCGGCTCGATCCGGACCCGCCCTCCGGGGAGCACGGCCAGGGTGACCGCCCCGAGCCCGACGCGCATCAGGGTGACGACGCCCGGCTCGAGGCTGTCGAGCCCGATGGCGATGAAGAGGAACGATGCCCCCCAGATGCCGGAGATGGCGACGAAGACGAGCCAGTCGGCCGGGGTGAAGGCGCCCTCGCCCTGGCCGGTCTCGGCGAGGGCCTCGGGGACGGCAGCCGGAGCGGACACGGGGTGCAGCATGGCACTGCGGCCGCCGATCGTGGCGGGGGTTTCGGCGGGTTCCGGCCGGCTCAGCCGAGGAGGTCGACGATGACCTCGCGGACCACGTCCACGGCCTCTGCCTCGTCCAACCCCTGGCCCCAGCGCAGCTGGTCCCAGGCCTCGAAGCTGCACAGCGCCTCGAGCGCAGCGCGCAGGTTCGGTCGGCCACGGGCCTCCAGCTCGGGCTGGAAGATCCGGTCGAGCTCGGTCCTCAGCCAGCGCCGGGCCTGGTGGAGGCGCTCGGCGAACACGTCGGACTCCGGGGCGAGGCGCAGCGCGGCTCGACGGATCGGGCCGACCGCCCCGTAGAGGCGGCCGAGCGAGCGAGCGGTGGTGTCCGCCCGCTCGGCCAGGTCGCCGCAAGCCCCGATGGGCACGAAGAGGTGGCCGACCCGGGAGAGGTGCCGGGCGGTGGCGGCCTCGTGCAGCGACTGCACATCCTCGAAGATCCGGAAGATGGAGCGAAGCGACACCCCGGACCGGTCGGCCACCTGCTGGGCAGTGGGTCGCAGCACGCCCTCGTCGATGAGGTCCAGGAGGGCGTCGACGGCGAGGTCACGACTGCGGTGCCGACGGGCGCGCCGACCGTCGGCGGGGACCTCGCCCTCATCGGCGCCGAGCGCCGTCACGGGTTCCGCCATGCCAGCCAGACTAGACAATTGGCACTCCGAATGTCAATTGTCGCGATGGGCGTCGCAGTCGCTCGCCGCAGGTTGTCCGGCCAGGCGGGCTTCGATCCAGTCGAGCACCTCGTCGAGGGACTGCCCGACGACCGACACGTGGTCGGCGTCGTCGACGAGGAGCCGCTGCACCGGCTGGCCCACCTCGCACATCGTGTCGACCAGCAGCTGGGAGGTCACGGCGGGCACGATCTGGTCCTGGCCACCGTGGACGATGAGCACCGGGGACGCCCCCCGCACGTGGCCGGGGTCGTTGTCGAGGAACCGCTCGGACCAGGGGCGGGGCGGCTCCCCCTCGCGGACGAGGGGCTCGGCGCTGGGGGCGCCCCAGGCCTGGGCGACGTGGCCAAGGCAGCCCCGGTCGACCTCGTCCAGCCGGACGAGGCCCTCCGGGGTCAGGACCTCCTCCGGGGCCAGATCCGGGTAGGCGGCCGACCAACCAGCCACCACCATGGCCAGGAAGAAGCCCATCGGGCCGTCGGTGAGCGCCTCGGCGATCAGGGGCATCTGCGAGGGCGGCGCCCCCGCCACCGTGCCCACCACCTCGAGCTCGGGGGCCCACCCAGCTGCGATCTGGTTGGCGAACAGGACGGCGTGACCGCCTTGCGAGTGGCCCCACAGCACGACCCTCTCGCCCGCCCCCACCGGCGAGCCGAGGGCCCGGGCCGCGCGCACGACGTCGAGCACGCCCCGCCCCTGGCTCTCGCCGACGAGGTACGGGTGGCGACCGGGGGTGCCGAGGCCCTCGTAGTCGGTGGCCACCACCGCCATCCCGCGCTCGAGGAACGGCGCCGCCGCGATGAGCTGCTCCATCGTCCGGCTCGGGGCGCACTCGTCGGCGATGCCGGTGGTGCCGTGGGCCCAGGAGACGACCGGGCGGCCCCCGTCGGGCGCGTCCCCGTCGGGTACCGCGATGATGCCGCTCACCGCGATGTCGTGGCCCTCGAGGGAGCGGGAGTGGTGCAGCACCCGCCACACGGTGGCGTCCAGCTCGGCCTCGATCGGCTGGACGGCGATGGGATCCCCCGGCTCGCCAGGGGGCGCGTCCACGGCGAGCGCGTAGAGGTCGTCGTCGGCGTCGAGCACGGCCACGCCGGCGGGGAAGCCGACCTCGCCGTCGTCGGGCACTGCCGCGCTCGTGCTGGTGGTGGCGACGACACCCTCATCGGGCGCTGGCGCCGAGGAGTCGTCGCCGCGGCACGCAGCCAGCACGAGCGCCGCCGCCACGACAACGGCTAGGGGCCGGCGCCGCCCCACTACACCGGTCGTCACCTGGCGCGCCCGCACCCGCTCACCGTACCGAGGCCAGCACCGCGCCTGAGATCCGGGCTCGATGGGCCGCCGCGACCATGCACGGGGGCTTCGGCTCGCCTGGGAGGGCGAGCGAGGCTCTAGGGCGGGGCTCAGACCGGCTCGAGCTCGGGGGCGTCGCCCTCCTCGACGGCTTCGGCATTGGCGAACCCGTCCACGTCGTCGGGGCGGCCCTCGACGTCGATGGTGGGCAGCAGCCGGTCGAGCCAGCGGGGCAGCCACCAGTTGCGATCGCCGAGAAGCTCCATCGTGGCGGGCACCAGGAGCATACGGACGACGGTGGCGTCGAGGAGGATGGCCACGGCCAAGCCGAGGCCGAACAGCTTGACGACGCGGTCGGTCTCGAGCAGGAAGCTGCCGAAGACCACGACCATGATGGCGGCCGCCGCCGTGATCACCTTGGCGGTGGCGGCCAGGCCGTTGGCCACCGAGAGGTGGCTGTCGCGGGTGCGGGTCCACTCCTCCTTCACCCGGGACAGGAGGAACACCTCGTAGTCCATGGAGAGGCCGAAGACGATGGCGAAGAGCATCATCGGGATGAACGGCTCGATCGGTGCCGGCTCCACGCCGGTGATCGCCTTCAGCCAGCCCCACTGGAAGACCGCCACCACCACCCCGTAGGCAGCGCCGATCGAGAGCAGGTTCATGATGACGGCCTTGAGCGGCACGAGGACGCTGCGGAACACCGTCATGAGGAGCAGGAACGACAGCACCAGCACGGCGGCGAAGAACCACGGGAGCCGCTCGGAGAGGTAGTCGGTGAAGTCCACGCCCACGGCGGTGAAGCCGGTGATGGCGATGTCGAGCTCACCGGTCTCGACCGACGGGAGCACGTCGCTGCGCAGCCGGTTGACGAGGCTGGTGGTGGCTTCGTCCTGGGGGGCCGTCTCGGGGATCACCCGCCAGACCACGGCATCGGGGGACTGCGGGTCGTTCGGCACCGGCGGCGAGACGAAGGCGACGCCCTCGTCGGCGCCGACCGCCGCACCGATCCCCTCGAGGACCGCCTGGTCGACGGAACCGTCGACCTCGGTGACCATGAGGAGCGGGCCGTTGAAGCCGGGCCCGAAGCCCTCGGCCAGGAGGTCGTAGGCCTTGCGGGTGGTGGTGTCCTCGGCGAAGTTCCCCTCGTCGGAGAACCCGAGCCGCAGCCCGAAGACCGGGATGGAGAGCAGGAGCAGCAGCACGGTGCCGCCCACGAACGCCGGCCACGGACGCCGCTGGATCACACGGCTCCACCGGAAGGCCGTCGTCTTGGCGAGCGGCTTGGCCTTGCGCATCGGGACCTCGCGCTTCAGCGGGGCCAGCGCGAAGCCGAGCGCGAGCACGATGGCGGCGAGGACCACGGCGGGCAAGGCCAGGGCGGGCTGCTCGAGGCCGACCCCGAGCAGCGCCACCGCCACCAGCCCCGCCGCGATGAGGCCCCGCCAGCGGGTGACCTCGACCCGCTCTCCGGCGAAGCCGAGCAGAGCCGGCAGGAGCGTGAGCGAGGCGACGACCGTGGTGGCCACCACGAGCGCGGCCGACACGGCCAGGCCCGACACGAAGCCCACGCCCATGATGAGCATGCCCATGAAGGAGATGACGACCGTGACGCCGGCGAAGGTGACGGCCCGGCCCGCGGTGTCGAGGGCGATGGCGGTGGCCTCGACCACGCTGTGGCCGTGGTGGAGGTTCTCCCGGTACCGGGTGACGATGAACAGGGCGTAGTCGATGCCCACCCCGAGGCCGATCATGATCCCGAGGAACTGGGCGAAGTCCGGCACCGCCATGAGGTTGGTGGTGATGAGCAGCAGGGTGGTGCCCACGCCGATCCCGAAGAGGGCGACGGCGACCGGCAGGCCCATGGCCAGCACGGACCCGAACGAGATGATGAGGATGACGATGGCGAAGGCGAGGCCGATCACCTCGCTCGAGGGCTCCTCGAACTCGCCGAAGTTGGCGCCGCCGATCTCGACCTGCAGGCCCTCCAGCTCCGGGGCCCCCTCGAGGAGCGCCTCGCCCATCGCTTGGGCGGTGGCCCAGGTGGTGTCCTCGGGCAGCTCGATGTCGGCGTACGCGATCTTGCCGGCCTCGTCCCCGGCGAAGGCGACCTGGAACTGGCCGCCCTCGTCGTAGGGGCTGGCGATGGAGAGCTCGTCGCGCCCGTCGAACTCGGCGAAGTAGGCCTCCATGGCCTCCCGCACCTCGGGATCGGCGACCCCTTGCTCGGCCCGGAAGACGATCGTGCCGGTGAGACCGGCGCCCTGCCCGCCGAAGTGCTCCTCGAGCAGGTCGAAGCCGATCTTGCTCTCCACGTCGGGGCCCTGGAAGTCCTCCTTGAAGTCCGTCCCCACGGCGCTGGAGATGCCGCCCATCACGAACAGGACTGCGACCCACAGGGCGAGGACGACACGTCGACGGTTGTGGCACCACGTGCCGAGGCGTGCGAACACGGTGACCTCCAGGAGGGGGGCTGGGTGGGCGGGACGGGGTTCACCGGTGCCCGCGCACCCAGCAGTATGACCCTCTGCGTTGGCCGAACCCATCCGGGATCCCCCTGACTGTGACCGATGTCATCAGGGTCCGTGCCATGCTCCCGGGATGATCCAGGACCGGTTCCGCATCGACGACAAGGTGGCCATCGTGACGGGCGCAGGGCGGGGCATCGGCGCCGCCGCGGCGGTGGCCCTCGCCGAGGCGGGCGCCGACGTGCTCCTCTCGGCCCGCAGCGAGGACCAGCTGGCGGCCGTCGCCGCGCGGGTCGAAGCGGTGGGTCGCCGGGCCGTGGTGGTCCCGGCCGACCTCAGCGACCTCGACGCGGTGGCGGGGCTGGCTGCTGCCGCCCGCGACGCGTTCGGTCGCATCGACATCGTCGTCAACAACGTCGGCGGCACGATGCCCCGACCGTTCCTCGACACGTCGCCCCGTCGGCTCATCGAGGCGTTCTCCTGGAACGTGGCCACCGCCCACGCCCTCACCCGGGCCGCCGTCCCGACGATGCTCGAGGGTGGCGGCGGAGCCGTCGTGGGCATCTCCTCGATGATGGGACGGGCGGCCGGGCGCGGCTACCTGGCCTACGGCACGGCCAAGGCCGGGCTGGCCCACTGGACCCGGCTGGCCGCCATGGACCTGGCCCCGAAGATCCGGGTCAACGCCATCGCGGTGGGGTCGGTGGCCACCTCGGCGCTGGAGGTGGTGACCGGCGACGAGGGCCTGAGGGGCCAGCTCGAGGCCAACACGCCGCTGCGCCGGATCGGTGAGCCGGAGGACATCGCCGCCGCGGTGCTGTACCTCGCCTCCCCCGCCGGGGGCTACGTGACCGGCAAGGTGCTGGAGGTGGACGGCGGCATCCAGGCCCCCAACCTCGAGCTGGGCCTGCCCGACCTCTGAGCCGCCCTGGACCGCCGCCGCTGGCTCGCCGCGCGTCCGTACGCTGGGGTGGTGGACCGGTACCAGTACCTCCTCCTCATGGGGCTCTGCGTGGCGATCACGCTGCCGCTCGAGGTGCTGCTCCGGGCCCGGGTCTGGCGGCGGCCCCGGCGTCTCCTCGGGGCTCTGGCCCCCGCCCTCGGGCTCTTCGTCGCCTGGGACCTGTGGGCCACCGCCTCGGGCACCTGGGGATTCAGCGACGACTACACGATCGGCCTCGACCTGCCGGGCGGCATGGCCGTCGAGGAGCTCGTCTTCTTCACCGTCATCCCGATCTGCGGCCTCCTGACCCTCGAGACGGTCCGCCGGATCCTCCGGATCTGGGATGCGACCTCCGGCTCGACCTCGGAGCGGCTGGCCGGCACCGCCCACCACGCCCTCGGACCAGACGCAGCGCCTCTGCGACCGGCCCCCGCTGGCCCGGCTGCCACCTCACCCGCGCGCCCCGCCGGTGAGGCCGCCACCACCTCGGCTCGCGGCCCGATCGACACTCCTCGGCCGGTAGACGCGGACGGGCCCGGCGCCCAGGTCGACCAGGCCGACGGCGCCGGCACCGAAGGGGCCCGCGCCGCCCGGGCCCACACCGGAGGGGCGAGCTGATGCCGCCGATCTACCCGACGTTGGCCGGGCTGGCCGCGATCGCGGTGCTGGCGCTCGAGCTGCGCGTGCTGCGCACGGGGATCTTCCGGGACCGGGCCTACTGGATCTCGATGGCCATCTGCTACGCCTTCATGATCCCGGTCGACGGGTGGCTCACGAAGCGGTCGGCCCCGATCGTCACCTACCGCCCGGAGGACACGAGCGGCATCTACCCCATCTGGGACATCCCGCTGGAGGAGTACGCGTACGCGTTCGCCATGCTGACCCTCGTGATGGCCGTGTGGGACCACCTCGGCCGCCGCGGCGTCGACCCATCGCCCTGGGAGCTCGAAGGGGCGGGGGTGGACCGGTGACGACGGTGGCGCTCCTCGTCGGCTCCTTCCTCCTCATGGAGGCGGTGAGCTACGCCTCCCACCGCTGGGTGATGCACGGCTTCGGCATGGCCTGGCACCGCAGCCACCACGCCCCGCCCAAGGGCCGCTTCGAGCGCAACGACCTCTTCCCCGTCTCGTTCTCCGCCGTCGGGGTGCTCTTGTTCGCCGCGGCCTCGCTCGGCGTGCCCGGCATGTGGCCGGTGGCGGCCGGCGTCACCGCCTACGGCGCCGCCTACCTCGTCGTCCACGAGCTCGTCATCCACCGCCGCCTGCCGGTGCCGGTGCCGTCGAGCCGCTACCTCACCTGGCTCCGCGAGGCCCATGCCGACCACCACCGCCGCTCCGGCGAGCCCTTCGGCATGCTCCTCCCCCTCGTCCGCGACCACCGCCCCGGCCGCTCCGACCGCGACCCCCTCGACCGCTCCGTCCCCCGCTGACCGAGCGGGCACCGGACCCCTCAGCGGTTCCTGCGTGATCGCGTCGCGAAGACCGCGACGGGATCCCGCAAGATCCCGGTGGGGCTGCTCTTGCCCACGCCCGGCAGGCCGCTCACCACCACCAGCACGCTGCTCATGAGGACCGACGGCTCAGGATGCGTTGGATGCGCTGGCGGTTGTAGCGCTGGATGGCGACGAACGGGGTGTTGACGAGGACGCCATAGGCAACCATCGCCACGGCCCCAAAGGGGGGGTTCCAAGCGATGGCGACGGGGGCGGCCACCAGCGCCAGCCAGTGGCCGAGCTCGGCCCGGCGGGTCTCGACGAGGAACCGCTCCAGGCCGTCGGTGCTGCGATCGGGGAGGTGGCGCTTCGAGGTGCCGCCGGCGAAGAGCGCCCCGGCCTCGGGGAGCCGGTCCTTCCACGACCGGATGCGGAGGCGCTCGTAGAGGCGGCCGCCCCGCTCGACCGGGCGGGCCCGCCAGAGCCACCGGTCCTGGTCGAGCCGTGCGGACGGGAGGCGGTGCACAAGGTAGCCGGTGCCGGCGTGCACGACGGCCCAGAAGGCGACGTTGGCAACCACGATCACCCACGTCGCCAGCTCCCCCAACAGGGTGCTCATCGAACCGCCTCGGACGAGAGGGCAGAGCACCGCGCCGCACCCGCCTCGAACGTGGGCGGGCCGGAGGACCGACGGCCGGCGATCAGCCGGGTGGTCACCGTCGGCCCACCTCGATGGCCCGGCCCCGCCACCGCACCCGGCGTCGGACGACGCGGTGCCAGGCGGAGCGCAGGAACAGCGCCACGAAGGCCCACAGCGGGATCGGGAACAGCAGCGCCGCCCACGGTGAGAACGTGCCCGCGCGTCGGGCCAGCCACCAGATCTGGCCGACGCCGAGGGCCCAGGCCAGCGCCACCCACACCGAGGGCCGGAGCATGGCCTCCACGCTGAGCGCCGCCAGCGCGGCCACCCAGAGGACCACACCGACCGTGGGGAGCAACGGGGCGCGGCCGGCCCCGCCCGCGAGGTTCTTCGTCCAGCCCTCCACGAGCTGGCCGAGCCCGTCCGGGTACATCCGGAAGCCGACCGTGCCGCCACCCGAGCGCGCCGCCACCGGACGGCCGCTCCGCTGGTAGGCGGCCGCCAACGCCACGTCCTCCAGCACGTCGCCCCGCACGGCTCCGAACCCGCCGACGGCAGCCAGGGCCTCCCGGCGGGTGACCAGGCACGGTCCGAACGCCACCACCCCCCGCCGTCGCTCCCTAACCCCCGCCGTTCTCGTCGAACTCAGGGACGGTCTGGCTCCTTCAGCTCGACGAGGACGCAGGGGGGTTGGGAGCCACATGCCGCTGGCCAGGATGGCCACGACGTTGGGGAACAACGAGAGCTGCTCGTAGACCCGCTCGACGTGGTGGTGGGGCTGGACCGAGAGCAGGCCGTTGGGGGCCAGGTCGTCGTGGGCGGCGACGAGGCGGGCCAGACCGTCGGGGGCCAGCCAGGTGTCGGCGTCGAGGAAGACGAGGACCGAGCCCCTCGAGGCATCCACCCCCTGCCGGCAGGCCCACGGCTTGCCGGCCCACCCGGCCGGCGGGGGTGGAGCCGTGACGACCCGGGCGCCGCCGGCGGCTGCCACCTCGGCAGTGCGGTCGATCGAGCCGTCGTCGACCACGATCACCTCGGCCACCGGCTCGCCCTGCGCCGCCAGCGACGCCAGCAGCCGGGGCAGCCTCCGCTCCTCGTCACGCGCCGGGATGAGGACCGTGACGGTAGCCAGGCTCGGACGATCGGCCGGGACGGCGTCGAGCGTCCGCCGGCGCCAACCCAGCCCCGCCCCGGCCAGCCCGCCGACGATCAGCAGGACCAGCGTGCCAGCGCTCACCGGCGGGCGGCGTCTGTCTGTGTGGGCTTTCCGGCCGCTACGGCGCAGAAGCCCACAGAGACGTCGTTCACCGGGCGGGGAGGGCGGCGGTGACGGCGGTGCGGGCGGCGGTGGCGGCCTTGCGCCACGTGGGGACGGTGGCCCGCTGGGTGAAGACGTCGTAGCCGGCCGCCTCGATGCGGTCGAGGATCTGCGAGTAGAGGGTGCGGGCGGCGGCCACGCAGCGGGCCGACGCCGGCGGCAGCATCGCCACGCCGCGGTCGGCCGAGGCGTAGAGGGTGCGGGCGCGGTCGATCTCGAAGGCCATGAGGGCGCGCCAGGCGTCGTCGACGGTCCGGCGGTGCGGGTCGGCCCCGAACCGCGCGAGGTCCTCCTGGGGGAGGTAGACGCGGCCCCGGTCGAGGTCCTCGGCCACGTCGCGCAGGAAGTTGGTGAGCTGGAAGGCGTTGCCGAGGTCCCGGGCGTGACCGCGAGCCGCCGGGTCGAGCGGCTCGAGGATCGGCAGCATCATCTCGCCGATCACCGCTGCCGACCCGTCCATGTAGACCAGCAGGTCGTCCCAGGTGGCGTACTCGGTCACGGTGAGGTCCATGGCCATGGAGGCGAGGAACCGGCGGAAGCAGTCGGGGTCGTGGTCGAAGGCGCGGACGGTGTGGACGACCGCCTTCAGCACCGGGTCGTCGGAGCGGCCCGCCCCGAGATCGGCGAAGAGCCGGTCGCCGAGGTCGGTCAGCGCCTTCTCCCGCACATCGACCGGGGCCGGCCCGAGGTCGTCGACGATGTCGTCGGCGTGGCGGCAGAAGCCGTAGAGCGCCCACACGTGGTGCCGCTTCACCTTCGGGAGGGCGAAGGTGGACCAGTAGTAGGTGGTGCCGTAGCGCTTGTTGAGCAGCCGGCAGTGCTCGTAGCTCTGCTCCAGGGTGACGGTCACCGTGCCTCCATGGCAGCCACTCGCTGCGCCGCGAGCATGCCCGACACGAGCACCATCGGCACGCCCACCCCGGGCACGGTGCCCGAGCCGGCGAACACGAGGCCAGGGGCCCGGCGCTCGAGGTTGCCGGGCCGGAAGGGGCCGGTCTGCAGGAACGTGTGCGACAGGGCGAACGGCGTGCCCCGCTCCATCCCCTCGGCCTCCCAGTCGAGCGGGTCGACGAGGGTCTCGACCTCGATGTCGGTCGGGTACCCGAGGCGGTCGAGGTGGCCGAGCAGGTCGTCGCGCAGCCGGGGGCGCTCGCGGGTCCAGTCGACCGTGCCGTCGAGGTTCGGGACGGGCTCCAGCACGTACAGGGCGTGGCGGCCCTCGGGGGCCATCGTCGGCTCGTGCAGCGACGGGACGCTGACGAGCAGCGACGGGTCCGGCATGCGTCGGCCCTCGTGGAGGATGGCGCGGAAGGCACCGTCCCAGTCGTGCCCGAAGTGGATGTTGTGGTGCTCCACGCCGGTCGGCAGATCGCCCTTCACGCCGACGTGCCACACGGCGGCCGACGGCGAGTAGGTGCCGGTCCGGACCTTGCGAGGGGGCGCCATCCCGCCCAGCAGGGTGCGGTAGGCGACCGGGATGTCGGGGTTGGCCACCACGGCGTCGGCCTCGACCACCTCGCCGTCGGCCAGGCGCACGCCCCGCACCCGGCCCGACGTGCCGTGCTCGAGGAGGATGCGGTCGACCTTCGTGTCGTAGCGGAAGGTGGCGCCGGCCCGCTCCGCGGCAGTGGCCAGGGCCACGGGCAGCGCGTGCATCCCGCCGACGGGCACGAACACGCCGTTCACGGTGTCCATGTAGGTGATGACGGCGTAGATGGCGAGCGCCTCGTACGGCGCCAGGCCGGCGTACATCGCCTGGAAGCTGAAGATCCTCTGCAGGCGCTCGTCGCGGAAGTGCTCGGCCACCACCTTGGCCAGCTTGCGGAAGCCGCCCAGGCGGACGAGCTCGAGCGCCGGCCGCAGCGGGCGGGCCAGGCTGAGCGGGCCGTCGAAGTCCCGCTCGATGAAGCTCGGCATCTCCAGGCGGTAGAGGCGCTCGAGCCAGTCGCAGAACCGGCCGAACGCCTCTGCTTCCGTGGGCCCGCACACGGTGAAGATCTCCTCGGTCATGGCCTCCCGGCCGTGCCGGACCCGCAGCTCGGTGCCGTCGGCGTAGGCGGCCCGGTACATCGGGTCGACGGGTCGCAGGGTCAGCAGCTCGTCGCCCTCCACCCCGGCGGCATCGAAGCAGTCCTGGATGAGGTTCGGCATGGTGAGGACCGTCGGACCGGTGTCGAACCGGTACCCGTCCAGGCTGAGGGTGCCGGCCCGGCCGCCGGGGACCGAGCCGGCCTCCACGACGGTCACGTCGTGGCCGGCGCCGGCGAGGTGGCAGGCGGCCGACAGGCCGCCCAGCCCGGCCCCGACGACCACGACCCGGCGGGTCACGCCCGCCCCCCACGGAGGGTGCGGTGACCGGTCCCGGAGGCGGCGGTCACGTGCGGCGCTCGATGGCCACGGTGGCCAGCTCGTCGAGCGCGTCGCGAGCGGGCTGGGGGAGCCCGCCCAGCGCCGCGCGCGCCATCGCCTGCTGGGCGGCGATGAGCGCCTCGACCGAGGCGAGCGCCCCGGTGGCGGCCACCACCTCCTGCACGCGGGCCGCCCCAGCCTCGTCGAGGTGAGGGTCGCCCACCCGGGCACGGAGCACCGCCTGCTGCTCGGGGGTGGCCAGCCGCAGGGCCCGGAGGAGGAGCAGGGTGCGCTTGCCCTCGCGGAGGTCCTCCAGCACGCCCTTGCCGGTCTCGTTCGGGTCCCCGAAGAGACCGAGCACGTCGTCGCGCATCTGGAAGGCGACCCCCACGGCGTCACCGTAGGCCCGGAGCGCCCGGTCGAGCTCCGGGTCGACAGGTCCCGCCAGCGCCGCACCGAGGAGGAGGGGCCGGGTGACCGTGTACCGGGCTGACTTGAGCAGCGCCACCTTCTGCGCTGCCCGCTCGGCCGCGCCCACCGGTGCCCCGTCGGGCTCCGCTGCCCCGAGTGCGGCCGGGTCGGCGGCCAGCCCGAGGTCCAGGTACTGCCCGGCGATCACCTCGGCGCGCAGCGTGGTGAACACCCGCCGCGCCCGGACCATCGCCTCGGGCGGCAGCGCGCTGGCATCGAAGAGCTCGTCGGCCCACACGAAGGTGAGGTCCCCGGCGAGGATCGCGGCGCTCACGCCGAACCAGTCGCTGTCCCCCGTGCGGGCCTGACCCCGGTGCCGCGCGGCCAGCGCCGCGTGCGCGGCCGGCCGGCCCCGGCGGCTCTTGGAGCGGTCCATGACGTCGTCGTGGAGCAGGGCGAAGGTGTGGAGCAGCTCGACGGCGCCGGCGGGCAGGAGCACCTCCGGGTCGTGGTCGGCGCCGCTGGCACGGTGGCCCCAGTAGACGTAGGCCGGACGCAGCCGCTTGCCGCCCGCCGCCACCAGTCCGCTGATCTCGTCCAGCACCTCTGACAGCGCGGGATCGATGCCGAGGGCCTCCCGGCGACGCTCGTCGACGAACGCGTGCAGCAGCGCGTCGAGCGGATCGGATACCGGTGCCAGCGCCGGCGGCGGGCCCGAGCGCCGCCCGGTGAGCTGGGTGGGGCCGGCCGGCGCGTCGAGCCCGGGCTGCCACATGAGCAAGGTGGCGGCCTGGGCCGAGGCGGACTCGAGCCAGGCCGCGGGCGAGGAGCCCAGCTCGGCCAGCCGCAGGACCTGCTCCGCCGACCAGGGGCTGAGCGACTCGGGGGCGGAGCGGGCCCGCCCCACGAGCTCGTCCCAGGTCGCCCACTCGGCGGCCGCCACCTCCTCGGGATCCAGCCGAGGCTCGTCATCCACCTGGGCCACCAGCACCGGACAGAGCTCGTGCTCCACGGTGCCGTCGTCCATGGTCGCCCGGTAGGTGAAGTCCGGCACCGCCACGGCCACCGCTCGGGGCACCACGCCCAGCTCCTGGCGCAGCCGGCGCAGGGCGGCCTGGCCGAGCGTCTCTCCCATCTGGGGGTGGCCGCAGCAGGCGTTGGTCCACACACCGGGCCAGGTGCGCTTGTGGTGCGCCCGGCGGGTGATCAGCACCCGACCGTCGCCCCGCACCACGTGGCACGAGAAGGCGAGGTGCAGCTGGGTGTGGCGGCCATGGGCGGTGGACTTGGCCTGCAGCCCGGCGGCCCGGCCCCGGTGGTCGAGGAGCACGACGTGCTCGATCGGGAGCGTCATCGGTGCGGCAGCGGGAGCGGCGATCGAGGTCACGAGGTCGCATCGTAGGTGCTTGTTGAGATATTCTCAACATCATGTCGAGAATTCCTCAAGCGGGGCTCACGATCAGCGCCGTCGCGGCCCGCACCGGCGTGAGCGTCCCCGTCCTGCGCTCGTGGGAGGAGCGCTACGGGTTCCCGGCGCCCGAGCGGCTCCCGGGCGGGCACCGCCGCTACAGCGAGGGCGACGTGGACCGGATCCTGCGCGTCCAGCAGGAGCGGGCCGGTGGCCGCTCGCTGCGGGCTGCCATCGACGCCGCCGTGACCGGACCCGTCTCGGCCGTCGGCTCCCCCACCGTGTTCGCCGGGCTGCGACGCCTGCGACCAGACCTCCCCACCCAGGTCATCGGACGCCGGACGATGCTCGCCATCAGCCTGGCCATCGAGGACGAGTGCCTGGCCCGGGCCGAGCGCCCGCACCTGGCGGCCGCCTTCCAGCGCGAGGGCGTGTTCCGCCGGGCCCAGCGCCGGTGGGAGGGGCTGGCCCGCACCGCCGGGTCCACGATCGTGTTCGCCGACTTCACCCGCAGTCGACGGCTCCGCACCGGCGTCCACGAGGTCGCCATCCCGGCCGACGACCCGCTCCGCCGAGAGTGGTCGGTCGTGTGCGACGCGCCCGAGGCGGCCGCCGTGATGGCCGGCTGGGAGCGTCAGGACGGGCGGTTCGAGTGCCTGTGGAGCGTGGACCCCGAGGTGGTGCGGGCCGCCACCTTCGCCGCGCGCGACCTGGCCCACCGGATGGCGCCCCGGCTGCGCCTACCGGCTGGCCCGACCGAGCAGCCCTGGCACCGGGACCCCGCCCGCGGCGTGGAGGCCGCCACCTCGCTCACCAACCGGATCGTGGCCTACCTCGACGCCGGACCCGTCCGGGCCACGCAGGCGCTGTAGACGGGCAGGTCGAGCAGCGTCTTCACCCCGGGCGATGCCTCGACCACCGCCGGGATGGCATTGACGACGTGCATGGCGGTGGCCAGGCACCCGGCGTGGTTGTGGTCACCGTGGTCCGAGGAGAGGCTCAGCTCGAGCTGGAGGTGGGGCTCGCCCTCGATGAGGATCCGATACCCCGAGCCCTGGGGCCACCCGGGCGCGTCGTCGTCGCGCAGCCGGGTGACGTGCTCGACGACGATCCGCTCCTCGCCGCCGACCAGCCCGATGATCTCGAACCGCATCCCGGAGATCGTCCCCTTCTCGACGGTGCCGGACGCGATGTGGACGTCCTCGTCGGCGTAGACCAGCTCGTGGGTCTCCTGCACGTCGTCGAGCTGGAGGCCGATCGCCCGAGCCACGAGGTGCAGCACCGGACCCCACGCCAGCGCCGTGGAGCCGGGGGCGAGCAGCAGCGACTGGGAGGGGTCGGTCTTCCCGAAGCCCATGATCTCGAACATGGTGAACGGGTTGTCCCAGGTGGCGTAGTTGACGATCTCCATCATCCGGACCCGACGGACCTCCTTGCAGAGGGCGAGGGCGTGGATGGCGAGCCCGGCGTTCCCGAAGCCCGGATCGATCCCCGACGTGTAGAGGGTGGTGCCGCCCTCCTGGCAGGCCGCCTCGAGGCGCTCGAGCACGCCGTCACCGGCCGCCGCCGGATACAGGAGCGGCACGAAGCTGGTGTTCACCACGTTGGTGCCGCCGGCCAGCATCCGGGCGAGGTCCTCCACCACCTGGTTGGGGCGCAGGTCCGAGCTGGCGGTGTAGCAGACGCAGTCGGCGGCCATCGCGAGGAGGGCCTCGGCGTCCTGGGTGGCGGTGACGCCGAGCGCCGGCCCGCCGCAGAGCTCGCCGGCGTCGCGCCCCGCCTTGGCGTCGGAGTGGACCCACAGCCCGACCAGCTCCAGCTCGGGGTGGGCGGCGATGGCCGGCACGGCGTGCACGCCGACGGTCCCCGTCGCCCACTGGATCACCCGGTACGCCATCGTCACCCTCCCCCTCGGCCCGGCCAGCCCGAGCCCCGGGCCGGACGCTAACCCGAGCCCACCGGCCAGCCACCGGCACGACGTCTGTGTGCGTTCTCGAGCCCCATCGACGAGAAAGCGCGCACAGACGGGGTGCTACCCCGGGCGGGTGGCGACCGGGATCGGGAGGGTGGCGGTCTGGGCCGGGTCCTGCACGGGGTCGTCGGCCACGAGGCGGAGGGGGACGACGCCGGCCCACACGGGAAGGTCGAGGTCCTCGGCGTCGTCCTTGGGCGGGCCGGTGCGGACCTTGGCCGAGCCCTCGTCGATGGGGAGCCGCAGCACGAGCGTGGAGCGCACCTCGTGGTCGTTGGCGGGCCGGGCCACCTGGCTGCGCCCGGGCAGCACGTGGTCGACGATCACGTCGAAGGCCCGGCGCTTCTCGGCGGGATCCTCCACCTTGGTGGCGGGGCCGAGCAGCACCACCGAGCGGTAGTTCATCGAGTGGTGGAAGGCGGAGCGGGCGAGCACGAGCCCGTCGAGGAGCGTGACCGTGACGCACACCTCGGCCCCCGCAGACGCCCGGAGCATGGCGTTGCCGACGGCGCCGTGGAGGTAGAGGACGTCACCGTCTCGGCCGTAGGCCATCGGCAGCACCCGAGGCTGCCCGTCCACCACGAAGCCGACGTGCGCCAGGTAGGCCTCGTCGAGGATCTCGTGGACGAGCGCGCGCTCGTACCGGCCCCTGTCGGCCAGCCTCCGCACCTTCGTGCGGTCCGTCCGGCGGAGGAGCGCGCCGTCGCCCAGCTGGGCGTCGGGCGAGGGCTCGGCGGGTTCGACGGGGGACGGCATGCGCCCATCGTGGCAGTGCCGGTCCACGACGACGGGTGGATTTCCCGGCCCACCGGCGGGGGGGCCGCCAGGTGGGTGCCGGGCCGGGAGGGAGGTTCCGAACCACCCGCTGTCGATCGGTGGCCCAGAATGGCGGACGCCGGTCGCCCCACGGGGCGTGACGTCCCAGGAGGCACGATGGTCGAGCTCACCGCGCAGCAGGAGCAGCTGTGCACGGACAGCACCTGGGACTTCAGCGACCTCCGGGCGCTGTTCATCAGCTGCACGCTGAAGCGCTCCCCCGCGGTGTCGAACACCGAGGGCCTGGCCGAGATCTCGATGGAGATCATGCGGCGCAACGGCGTGGCGGTGGAGCTCATCCGAGCCGTCGACCGCGACATCGCCACCGGCGTGTACCCCGACATGACCGAGCACGGCTGGGCCAGCGACGAGTGGCCCTCGATCATGGAGCGGGTCATGGCGGCCGACATCCTCGTGCTGTGCACGCCGATCTGGCTGGGTGAGAAGTCCTCCGTGTGCAACCGGGTGGTGGAGCGCCTCTACGGCTGCTCCAGCCAGCTGAACGAGGCTGGCCAGTACGCCTACTACGGGCGGGTGGGCGGCTGCCTCGTCACCGGCAACGAGGACGGCATCAAGCACTGCGCCATGAACATCCTCTACTCGCTGCAGCACCTGGGCTACACGGTGCCGCCCCAGGCCGACGCCGGGTGGATCGGTGAGGCCGGCCCCGGCCCGAGCTACCTCGACGAGGGCTCGGGCGGCCCCGAGAACGACTTCACCAACCGCAACACCACGTTCATGACCTGGAACCTCCTGCACCTGGCCCGGATGCTCAAGGACCGGGGCGGCATCCCGGCCCACGGCAACCAGCGGGCGGGATGGGACGCCGGCTGCCGCTACGACTTCGAGAACCCCGAGCACCGCTGAGCGGCCCGGGAGGTCAGCCCACGGCGTCGTGGTGGGCGCCGATGAGGACGACGGCCAGCACGCAGGGCTCGGTGCCCCGGTTGCTCCACCGGTGGCGGGTGCCGTTCTGCACGACGGTGTCGCCGGCGTGGACGTCCACGGTGGCGCCGTCGTCGAGCTCGAGGGTGCACGAGCCCGAGAGCACGACCTCGAAGTCGATCGTGGCGGTGGTGTGCATGCCGGGGTTGTCGGGCTCCATGTGGCCGGCCAGCCCGGGGAGCTTCTCCTCCAGCTCGGCCAGCGCGGCACCGACGTCGAGCCCCTCGGGGGCCCCGGCGCCCCCGTCGGGCGGGATGGTGAAGAACCCGAACCGGAAGCCGCCGACGGGCGGGAAGTAGAGCGGCGCGTCAGGGCGAGAGCCGTCGTCGGGGAAGCGCATCGGCGCGTCAGCCCCCCACAGCCGGTGGAACTCGTTGCCGGGCAGCAGCGACGGGATGATCGGCGGCACCTTCTCGTCGCTCACGAACACGGCCTTGCCGTTCGCGTCGTGGCCGGTGACGACCCTGCGCACGTCCATCTCGTTCCCCCTGGTCCGTCGTGTGGTGTGCGGGCACCGTACCCAGCCCCACCCGGCGAGGCCGGCGCTACGGTCGGCGACATGCGCTCGTGGCAGAACCTGCTGGTGGAGGACGACGACGTCGTCACCCGGATCACGCTGAACCGACCCGATCGGCGCAACGCCCTGTCGGCCGAGCTGATGACCGAGCTCACCGAGGCGCTGCGGGCCGCCGAGGGTCGGGTGGTGGTGATCGCGGCGGCCGGGCCCGCCTTCTCGGCCGGGCACGACCTCAGCGAGCTGCGGGCCGCCGACCCCGAGGACGCCGAGCGCATCTTCGGGGTGTGCACCGAGCTCATGACCACGGTGCAGTCGATCGACCAGCCGGTCATCGCGCGGGTCCACGGCGTGGCCACGGCGGCGGGCTGCCAGCTGGTCGCCAGCTGCGACCTCGCGGTGGCCGAGGAGGGGGCCCGCTTCGCCACGCCAGGGGTGCGCATCGGCCTGTTCTGCTCCACCCCGATGGTGCCGCTCGCCCGTGCGGTCGGGCCGAAGCGGGCGCTCGAGATGCTCTTCACCGGTGAGCTGATCGACGCGGCCACCGCCCTCGACTGGGGCCTCGTGAACCGGGTCGTCCCCGCCGACGAGCTCGACGCGGCCGTCGCCGCGCTGGCCGCCCGCATCGCCGAGGCCAGCCCGATGGTCCTCGCCCTCGGCAAGCGGACGTTCTACGCACAGCAGGCCATGGACCAGGCCGGCGCCTACGACCTGGCCGGCTCGACGATGTGCGCCAACCTCGACACCGAGGACGCCAAGGAGGGCATCGGCGCCTTCCTCGAGAAGCGCACGCCGACGTGGGTGGGACGCTGAGCGCGCCCCACGTCCGGCCCTACGCGCCCTCCGACCTCCACGCGCTCTACGAGATCTGCCTGCGGACGGGGGCCGCCGGCGAGGACGCCACCGACCTGGTCGAGGACCCGCAGCTCTTCGGGCACCTCTACGCCGCCCCCTACGCGGTGCTGGAACCAGAGCACGCGTTCGTGCTCGACGACGGGACAGGCCGAGCCGTGGGCTACGTGCTGGGCGCGCTCGACACCGTCGCCTTCGAGGCCCGCTGCGAGGCCGAGTGGTGGCCTCCGCTGCGGGCCCGCTACCCGGAGCGACCCGGCGGCACCACCCTCGACGACCTGCTCGTCGCCCTCCTCCACCACCGGCTCCCCCGCCGGGACGACGTCCTCGACCGCTACCCCTCGCACCTCCACGTCGACCTGCTGGCCGACGTCCAGGGCCGGGGCTGGGGGCGACGGCTGATGACCACCCTCTTCGACGCCCTCGCGGAAGCCGGGTCGCCCGGCGTCCACTGGGGGGTGAGCGCACGGAACCACCGGGCCCTCGGCTTCTACCGGCACCTCGGGTTCGAGGAGCTCTCCGGCGACGGCACCACCCACACCTTCGCCGCCCGCCTGGAGGGTTCGCGGCCCCGAGGCCCTAGGTTGCAGCGGTGACCAAGGACCCCAAGCGCGTCGAGCGGCGCGCCGCCGAGGCGGCCAAGCTCGGCCTCACCGAGGACGAGCTGCGCCAGCAGCGGGCCGAGGCGGACGACGCCAACCTGGCTCGCAAGGCGGAGGAGGCCGGCGTGCCCGTCGAGCGCTACCTCGCCGAGCGCCGTCGGCGCCGCAACCGCGCCCGCCGCTCGTAGCGACACGCCTCGGGCCGCCGAAGCGCGCACGATGCCCCCGGCGCCGCGGCTCGGATCTGGGCCAGGTAGCCCATTCCGGATCTTCGGGCTCCTCGCCTATCGTTCCCCTCAGCCGACTCGGTCCCTCGGGCTCGAGACGCGCCAGCCGGTGCACCCGCCGCTGCGACTTCATGGTTGGTCGCCGACGGGGATCTTCGAGCGGAGGGGGGTTCGCTCGAAGATCAGCACCGGCGGTCCCCTGCCCCCTGGGCGCCGGACCGCCACACTGGGACGATGACCGACGCTCCCCCGATCCGACGCGCTCCCCCGCCCTTCCAGGAGGTCGAGGTCCGAGCCGTCGAGGCCCTGACGCCCCGCCTGCGCCGCGTCACCTTCGGCGGGCCCGGGCTCCTCGGCTTCCGGGTGGACGGGCCGGGCGCCAGCGTGCGGCTCCTCCTGCGCCGCGACGGGCAGCTCGAGCTGCCCGAGTGGACCGGCAACGAGTTCCGCTACGCCGACGGGGCCCGGCCCCCCATCCGCACGCTGACCCCGCTGCGACCCGACCCGACCGCCGCCACCCTCGAGGTGGAGGTCGTGGTCCACCCGGAGGCGGCCGGCCCGCTGTCGGAGTGGGCCCGCACCACCGAGCCCGGCGACACGGTCGCCCTCTCCGGTCCTGGTCGGGGCTACGCCGTCGACGCGGGCTGCCGGCGCTACCTCGTGGCCGGCGACGAGTCCGCCCTGCCCGCCATCGGTCAGCTCCTCGAGGTGCTGCCCTCCGACGCAGAGGTCCAGGTGGTCGTCGAGATCTCCCACCCCGAGGCCCGCCTCGAGCTCCCCGAGCACCCCGGCGCCGACCTCGACTGGCGAGTGCTGCCCGACGGCGCCCGCCCCGGCGACGCGCTCGTCGAGGCCGTCACCGCCCGGCCAGCCGACCCCGCGGCGCGGGTCTGGGCCGCCGGTGAGGCGGCCGCCGTGCAGCGCATCCGCAAGCACCTCGAGGCCGCGGGCGTCCCCCGTCCCCGCACGACCGTCCGCGGCTACTGGAAGCTCGGCCGGGCCGTCGGCGGATGACCCCGCCCCCGGCGCAGCGATCGCCACGTGCCGACGAGGGCGAGGGTGCCGGCGTTCGCCTTCAGCACCCGTTCGATGTCCCACTCCCGCTCGAGGGCGTCGATGCGCTGGCTGATCGTCGCCATCCGGCCAGCGGGGGTCGCCGGATCCTGGGCCAGCTCCCGGGCGCGGTCGACCACCTGCTGGTCCAGCCGGGCGAGGACCTCGGGCGCGGTGTGCTCACGGACCCGGTCCTCGTCGGGGGCGCCGAGCTGCGGATCGACCATCGGGTCAGGCGCGGAGCTGGCGGTCTGGGTGTCGGGGCCGGGCATGGGGGAACCTCCGGGTTCGAGATGTCCCCCACCGACCCACTCGGGCCCCGCCCCTTCCCTCCCCGGCGGGGCGGCGGGCTGGCCCGTAGGGTGCGCGGCACCGACGAGAGGAGCCGCCATGTCCGACACCCCGCCCATCTACCGCATCGTCGAGGTGACCGGGACCTCCACCGAGAGCGTCAGCGACGCCATCGAGAACGCCGTGACCCGGGCCGGCAAGACCCTCCGCAACCTTGACTGGTTCAACGTGGAGGACATCCGCGGCCGGATCGGGCCCGACGGGAAGGTGGCCAGCTTCCAGGTGACGAGCAAGATCGGCTTCCGCTTGGAGGACATCGAGTAGCGCACCGGCCCCGCTAGGGCGAGGCGGCGCGACGAGCCGCCGCGGCGCGGCGCTTGCCCTCGTGCATGGCAGCCACCCGTCCCCCCGGGATGGCGGCGCCCTCCTCGACCAGGGAGGCCGGTAGCCGCTGCGGGGCGGGCATCCGCTCGGCCCACGGGTCGCTCTCGCCCAGGCGGTCGAGGGCGGTGCGGATCGTGAGGTCGCGCGGGGAGGCTGCGTCGAGCTCGTCCCAGGCGAGCGGGAACGACACCGGGACGCCCGGCCGCACCCGGGGGCTGTAGGCGGCCACCACGGTGGCGCCGCCGACCCGGGTGGCGTCGACGAAGACCCGGCCGCCCCGGTCGTCCTTCACGAACTCGGTGGTGGCGAGGTCCGGGTCGAGGGCGGCCGCCCGCACCGCGATGGCCCGGGTGGCGGCCGCCGCGTCCTCCATCGTGGCCCGGCGCTCGATGGGGACGAACACGTGGACCCCCTTCGAGCCGCTGGTCTTCACGGCGCCTTCGAGGTCGACGTCCGCCAGCGCCCGGCGGACGAGGCGGGCGGCGGCCACCGCGGCGGCGAAGGAGTCGTCGCCCTCCGGCGGGTCGAGGTCGAGGACGAGGTGGGTCATGCGGTCGAGGCGGTCCACCCGCACCAGCGCGGGGTGGTACTCGACGGCCCGTTGGTTGGCGAACCACAGGAGGGTGCGGCGGTCGTTGGCGAGGGCGTAGGACACGGCGCGCTTCGAGGTCTCGGCCCAGAGGTCGACCGTGCGCACGAAGCCGGGCGTGTACGAGGGGACGTTCTTCTGCATGAACGCCTCCTGGCCGCGGTGGACCCGGATGACCGACAGCGGCCGGTCCTCCAGCACGGGCAGGAGCCGGTCGGCCACCGCGTCGAGGTAGTCCACGAGGTCGCGCTTGGTGGCCTCAGCCCCGTCGAAGAGGGGCTGGTCGAGGTTGGTCAGCTCGACCCCGTCCCGCACCTCGTCGGGCTTGGACGCCATGGCCGGCACGCTACCCAGCCCGCCTCCTCCCGAACCCGACGTGGCGGAGGCCCCGGGCTCCGGGATCGGGTGGGGGGCGAGCGGCGGCTCGGCGCAACCCGCTGTCGCCGCCCCGGTCCGGGCGCGATGCTGCGAGGGTCCGCGGACCGGGAGGCGAACATGGGCATCTACGGCGAGCACGTGCTGCCACGGGTCATCGACAAGGTGTGCGGCATGAAGTCCATGCGGCCGTTGCGGGAGCGGACCTGCGAGGGCCTGCACGGCCGCGTGCTCGAGCTCGGGTTCGGGAGCGGCCACAACGTGGCCCACTACCCGGCCGCCGTGACCGGCGTGGCGGCCGTCGAGCCCATCGACACCGCCTGGCGCCTGGCGCAGCGGCGGGTCGGCTCGTCGGCGGTCCCGGTGGAGCGCGTCGGGTTGGACGGCCAGTCGCTGCCGCTGCCCGACGACTCGTGCGACACGGCGCTGTCCACGTTCACGCTGTGCACCATCCCCGACGCCGTCGCCGCGCTGGCCGAGGTCCGTCGGGTGCTCAAGCCGGGCGGCACGCTCCACTTCCTCGAGCACGGGCTGGCCCCGGACGAGAAGGTGCGGCGCACCCAGCACCGCTTCGAGCCCATCCAGAAGCGGATCGCGGGCGGCTGCCACCTGACCCGCGAGATCGACGAGCTCATCCGTGCCGCCGGCTTCGAGGTCCGCGCCCTCGACGAGTTCTACGAGGACGGCTCGCCGAAGTTCCTCGGCGCCGACTACCTCGGCGTGGCGGCGTCGCCGGACTGACCACCCGCGGCGGGTGGGCCCAGCCACCGCACGAGCGCCCGAATCCGCACGTCGAGGCCGTGCGGGAGGCCGGCGGCGACGCTGGCGCACCGCCCTCGGCCTCCCTGCACGACGGGACGGCGCCGGGCAGACTTCCGGCATGACGCGGACGCTCCTGCTCTGGCTCCACATCGCCTCGGTCGCCGCCTGGCTCGGGGCCAACTTCGTGCAGCTCGTGCTCAGCCCACGCTTCGCCAGGGAGCCGGCCGACGTGGCCGCGGCCTGGACCCGCCAGACGATCTGGCTGGGCGAGCGCTACTACAACGCGGCGGGCACGGTGCTGGGCGTCACCGGCGTGCTGCTGGTGCTCGACGGGGACTGGTCCTGGGGCACGGAGTTCATCTGGGTCGGCATCGCCGTGCTCGTGGTCGGCGGCGCCATGGGCGGCCTGCTGTTCGGCCCGCTGGCCAAGCGGCGGGCCGCCGCGCTCGAATCGGGCGACCACGCCGCCGCCGCCGAGGCGCAGGGCCGCATCATCCCGCTCGCGCTGCTCGACACCGCCCTCGTGCTGCTCGCCGTGTGGGCGATGGTCGACAAGTGGGGCCTCTGAGCTCCGATGCCGGTCGTCTAGAACCGCTCGACCGGTTCTAGACTCGGCGCATGGCCTTCAGCATCAAGAACGACGAGGCCGACGCGCTGGCCCGGCGGCTCAGCAGCACCACCGGTGAGTCCCTGACCGACGCAGTGCTCGTCGCGCTGCGCGAGCGGCTCCAGCGGGAGGAGGCCAAGCGCCGGGTCGGCACCGCCGATCGCCTGCGCCGGCTGGCCGCCGAGGCGGCTGAGCTCAGGGTCATCGACGATCGGCCGGTCGACGAGCTGCTCGGCTACGACGCGAGCGGGCTCCCCCGGTGACGGGACTCGTCGTCGACACGTCGGCGGCGATCGGCATCCTGCTCTCGGAGCCGCACCAAGGCGCGCTGCTGGCGGCCGTCGACGACGCCGAGGAGCGGCTGATCTCGCCGGTCAGCGTGCTCGAGCTCGGCATCGTCCTCGAGAGCCGGTTCGGTCCCGCGGGCGGGGCACTCGCCGAGCGGTTCGTGCGCGAGGCGGACCTCGAGGTCGTGCCGCTCGACCGTCCGCAGACCGATCTGGCGCTCGAGGGATGGCGCCGCTTCGGCAAGGGCCGCCACCCCGCCGCCCTCAACCTCGGCGACTGCGCCACCTACGGTCTGGCCATCGCGACCGCCCACCCGGTCCTGTGCGTGGGTGGGGACTTCCCGCAGACCGACGTCGAGGTCGTGCCGCTGGGGGACTGATCGGACGGCGTGCTCGGCGCCGGGTCAGCGGGCCTCGAGGATCCGGCCGAGGGCGGCGAGGTCCTTGCCGTTGGCGCGCCGCATGGCCGGCGCCATGAGCGGGGCGGCCAGCCTGGAGAACCCGGCTGGCTCGCCGCGGTTGCGCAGGGTCATGCGGGTGGCCTCCTCGCCGGCCGGCTCCCAGAGGTAGGTGGTCTCCATCGGGAACGGCCCTTCGGCGGTGCGCATCACGAGCCGCCGACCGGGCTCGTGCTCCACGATCTCGTAGGTGTACTCGAGGTCCCGGCCGAGGAACCGGGCTCGGAACCGCACCCGGGAGCCGACGGCCAGCGGCGGGTCGGTCTCCCACGTGACCGACTGGATGTTGGGGTACCAGCTGGGCGCGTTCGCCGGGTCGGCGGCGTAGGCGGCCACCTCGTCGACCGGGCAGCCGATGATCGCCTCCGTGCGGACGTCGATCATCGGGCTCCCCGGGCTCTACGCCCGGCGGCCGAAGAAGGCGAGGGCTCGGGTCTGGAAGGGGGCGTCGTCGGGCACCTCCACCGCGGGGCCGAACACCCCCGGCTGGCGGATCATCGCCTCCATGGGCTTGATGCCGTCCCAGCTGCGCTGCAGGAGGTCGGCATCGAGCTCCACGTCGTGGCCGAGAGCCCGAGCCAGGTCCCAGGTGTGGATGAGCGTGTCGGTGGCGATGATGCCGAGCAGCATGCCGGCCGGCATGTCACCGCCGAGCGGGCCCGGCACCCTCTTGTCGAGCGCTCCGGGCTGGCGGGCGGCGTCGACCAGGGCCTGGCGGGCGGCGGAGTAGCGCGCGGTGAGGTCGTCCCCGGTCTCGGGCACCTCGGCGCCGAGGCCCCCGGCGAACCCTGTGGTGTTGCCGAGCACGTGGTCGACGACGTCCTGGGCCTTCCAGCCCTCGCACGGCGACTGGCCGTCGAGACCGCCGTCGCACCGGCCCAGCTCGGCGGCGAAGCCGTCGGCCGCCCGCTCGAAGTCCGCGATCGGATCGCTCATCGCACTCCCCCTCTGCTCGTGCCCGGCACAGCCCCGGTCCCGGGTCGGCGAGATCTTGTCACCTTCCGCCCGTCGCTGCGCCGGTGCCTCGTGGCGGCGCCCGAACATCGGGCGATCTTCGTGCTGGCCCCGCCGGCGGCGCCCTTCGCGGCGCCCCGACACGGTCGCCGCCACCCTCGATCTGCCCGCGTCAGAGCGACTATGGCCTTCGCCTCCAGCCGCGGGCCTGGCTCCAAGCGACGACCAGCTGGCACGAGCGACGGTCAGGCGCGGACGTGGACGACCTTGGTGCGGCTCGCGTGACCCTTCGTGATCTCGACGGCGCTGGCGGGCAGGCCGAGGTGGGCGGCGAGGAAGCGGAGGAGCTCGGCGTTGGCCGTGCCGTCGACCGGTGGGCTGGCCGCCCGGATCCGCAGCGCGTCCCCGTGCGAGCCCACCACCTCCGACCGGCGGGCACCCGGCTGGACCCGGATCGTGAGCGACCAGCCGTCGTCGACTGCACGGCACCACGGCGCCGCCGGGTCCAGCACATCGACGGGGGCGCTCACCGCCGGGGGCTCAGACGCGCTCGCGACGATGGCGGAGGCCATGCTGCCGCCGGTGATGTCGTGGACCCCATCCCTGTCGAAGCCGTTGCGGTCGCGCAGCGCCTCGAGGACCCTGCGCTCGAGGTGGCCGGGGTGGACGCGGGTTGGCGAGCCCTTCCCCTGCTTGTCGACCCCGCGAGGCGTGCGGACGGCGTCGATGATGAAAGCGTCTGCCACGCGAAGGGTCTATCCCACCGCCCCCGCCCGGGGCTCCCGCTGTTTTGGTCGGGGCGTGCGTCAGCCGCAGACAAGGAGGCGGTAGCCGAGGTCGATCGACGTCTGGTGGCGGAGGTGGCCGTACTTCGCCTCCCAGCGGCCGTCGGCCAGCTCGTCGGCGAGGCGGGCGAGGTTGCGCTCGACGACGGCCGGTTCGAGCTGGGCCAGCCAGGACATGCCGGCCCGGACGGTCGGGTCGAGGTGGCCCTCGGGGCGCCGCCAGTAGGCGCCGCCGAAGCCGTCGGTGCAGTCGGCCGGCACGGGGATGACCTCGACTCGGCGCACGTCGAGGTGCTGGCCGATCTCGTCCGGGGTGGGGGCGGTCTGCTCGGACTCGAGGGCCCGGTACTCGCGGAAGTAGTCATCGACCAGCCAGTAGGTGGCGCTGAGAGTGCGGTCGAAGGCGAAGATCACCTGCCTGTCCGCCACCCGGCGCAGCTCGGCCAGCCCGGCCGCACGATCGCGCCAGTGGTGGACGGTGAGGGTGGCGAGTGCGGCGTCGAAGATGGCGTCCGCGAACGGCAGGTGCTCGGCCACGCCCTGGACGGCCGGTGCCGCGCCCGGCGGCCGCTGGGCGATCATCGTGAGCGACGGCTCGACGGCGACCACCGCCCGATCCGGCGGCTCGTAGTTGCCGGAGCCGGCGCCCACGTTCACGACGGTCCGGGCGTCGCCGAGGGCGGCCAGGATCCGGGCCGCGATCCGTGGGTCCGGCCGCCGGGCCTCGGCGTAGCGCTGCCCGATGACGTCGTACCGCGGCCCCGTCGACGACATGGCGGACACCCTACGTCCGGCCTGACGCCCCGGACCCGCTGGTTACCCACGCCGGATGGGACCGGCCGGTGTGGTGCTCAGCCGAGCTGGACCGCGGCCACGACCAAGCCGACCGGGGTGGCCTGGCTGGCCACGAGCCCGAACCACAGCTTGTGGAGCAGCTCGGCGTTCGCGCCGCGTATCTCGGCCCGCAGGTCCGCTCGCACCAGCTCCAGATCGGCTCGGGTGGCGATGTCGCCCCATCCGACTGGGGGGAGCAGATCCATCATGATCGCCGCCTTCGGACCCATGGCCTCCTCGACCCACTGGAAGACCTGATGACGCTGAAACTCGCCGACCGACATCGCACACCTCCTCGGGAACCGCGCACGAGTGGGCGCCGTGCCGGCACCGATGCGGGCCGCAGCCCGTGGGCTTGAGGCTACCAACCCCCCTCTGACACTGGTCCGGAGGAACCGCGGGAGCGCTGTCTCACCCCGGACCTAGGGTGACGGCGGTGACCGCTGTAGCGCCGAGCCAGGAGTCGCAGTTCGAACCGCTCGACCTCGGCGGGGCCAACCTCGACACCACGCTCGTGCCGGCGGTGGAGCTGCACCCGGCGGTGGCGGCCTGGTTCCGGGCCCGATTCCCGGAGGGGCCCACGCCCGCCCAGGAGGCGGCCTGGCCGGCCATCGCCGCCGGCGAGCACACGCTGTTGGCCGCCCCCACCGGCTCCGGCAAGACCCTGGCCGGGTTCCTCATGGCCATCAACCGGCTCTACGTGGCTCACACCCGGGGCGAGCCGGTCACCGGCACCCGGGTGGTCTACGTGTCCCCGCTCAAGGCGCTGACGGTTGACATCGCCGAGAACCTGGAGCGGCCCCTGGCCGAGATCAGCGCCACCGCCGCCGCGCTGGGGCTGAGCGCTCCGGAGCTCACGGTCGGCGTCCGCACCGGGGACACCACCGCCAGCGAGCGGGCCGGGATGATCCGGTCCCCCCGCACGTTCGTGGTCACCACCCCCGAGTCGCTCTACCTGCTCGTCACCTCGGCCCGGAGCCGGGCCACGCTGCGGGGCGTCGAGACGGTGATCGTCGACGAGATCCACGCCCTGGCCCGGGACAAGCGGGGCAGCCACCTCTCGCTCACCTTGGAGCGCCTGGCCCACGTGTGCGCCACCGACCCGGCCCGGGTCGGCCTGTCGGCCACGCAGAAGCCGATCGAGCGGGTCGCTGCGCTGCTCGTCGGCACCCGCACCGGGCCCGACGGTGCGCCCGCCTGCACGATCGTCGACACCGGCCACCGCCGGGCGCTCGACGCGGCCATCGAGCTGCCCGACGGCGAGCTGGAGGCCATCGCCTCGGCGGCCCAGATGGAGTCGGTGCTGGACCGCATCGCGGAGCTGGTGCTCGAGCATCGCACCACGATCGTGTTCGTCAACACCCGCCGCCTGGCCGAGCGCCTGGCCCACGAGCTCGGGGAGCGCCTACGGAGCCGAGCCGAGGGGCTCGGCGAGCATGAGGCCAGCGACGCTGTCCCGGCCCCGCCACCCGACGGCCAGACGGCCGAGCGTCCACCTCTGGACGACGTCGTGGCGGCGCACCACGGCAGCCTGTCGAAGGACCGGCGCCTCCGAGTGGAGCGCCGGCTGCGGGCCGGGGAGCTGAGGGCCCTGGTGGCCACCGCCTCGCTCGAGCTGGGCATCGACATCGGTCCGGTGGAGCTGGTCTGCCAGATCGGCTCGCCCCGCTCGATCGCCACGTTCCTCCAGCGGGTGGGCCGCTCCAACCACACCCGAAGCGGAACACCGAAGGGTCGCCTCTACCCCCTCACCCGGGATGAGCTGGTCGAGTGCACCGGCCTCTTGGCCGCGGTGCGGGCCGGGCGGCTCGACGCGGTCGAGGGGCCCGAGGCGCCGCTCGACATCCTCGCCCAGCAGGTCATCGCCGAGACCGCCGCCGAGGAGTGGACGGTCGACCGGCTCTATGAGCTCGTCACCCGGGCCCAGCCCTACCGCGGCCTCACCCGGGAGCGCTTCGACGAGGTGCTCACCCTCGTCGCCGACGGGATCGAGACCGGCCGCGGCACCCGGGCCGCCTACGTGCACTACGACCGGGTCAACGGCGAGCTGCGGGGCCGCAAGGGCGCCCGGCTGGCGGCGCTCACGAGCGGCGGCGCCATCCCCGAGCTGGGCGACTTCCGGGTGATCGCCGAGCCCGACGAGACCCTCATCGGCACCGTCAACGAGGACTGGGCCACCGAGTCCATGGCGGGCGACGTGTTCGTCCTCGGCACCCACCACTGGCAGATCCGCCAGGTCACCGGCGGCGAGGTGCGGGTGGTCGACGCCGGCGACAAGCACCCCACCATCCCGTTCTGGCGGGGCGAGGCCCCGGCCCGCACGATCGAGCTGAGCGAGGAGGTCACCCGCATCCGCTCGCTGGTGGAGCAGGGCATCCAGCGCGACGACCTGGCCGGGGCCGTCGACGAGATCGTGGAGCTCGCCGGCGTGGAGCGGGATGCGGCGGCCACCATCGTGACCTACCTGGCCGCCGGCCGGGCCGTGCTCGGGGTCATGCCCACCCAGGAGGACCTCGTCATCGAGCGGTTCTTCGACGAGTCCGGCGGCATGCAGCTCGTCGTCCACTCCCCCTACGGCGGCCGCCTCAACCGGGCCCTCGGCTACGCCCTGCGCAAGAAGTTCTGCGCCGGGTTCAACTTCGAGCTGCAGGCCAGCGCCAACGACGACGCCGTCGTCATCTCGCTCGGTCCGCACCACTCCTTCCCGCTGGCCGACGTCCCCCGCTTCCTCTCCTCCGGCACCATCCGGGCCACGCTCCAGCAGGCCATCCTCGACCAGCCCGTCTTCCAGAGCCGCTGGCGGTGGAACCTCAACCGAGGCCTCATCGTGCTGCGGATGCGGGGCGGCAAGCGGGTCCCGCCGGCGTTCCAGCGGATGCAGAGCGACGACCTCCTCGCCGCCGTGTTCCCCGGTGCCGCCGCCTGCCAGGAGAACGTCACCGGGCCCATCGAGGTGCCCGACCACCCGCTCCCCCGCCAGGCCGTGCACGACTCCCTCACCGAGGCGCTGGACTGCGACGGCCTCATCGCCCTGTGGGGGCGGGTCGAGGCGGGCGAGGTGCGGTTCCACTTCGTGGACTCCACCGAGCCGTCGCTCCTGGCCCACGAGATCCTCACCGCCAAGCCCTACGCCTTCCTGGACGACGGCGAGGCCGTCGACCGCCGCACCAACGCCGTGCCGCTGCGCCGGGGCCTGCCCACCACGGTCGGCGAGATGGGCCGGGTCACCCAGGAGGCCGTCGACCGCGTGCGGGCCGAGATCGAACCGGCCCCCACCACCCCCGACGAGCTCCACGACCTGCTCGCCATGCTCCTGCTGAGCCCGTGCCCGCCCGACGGTGCCGAGGCCCCCCGCCGGCCGGAGCTGGGGCGGGACGACGCCACGGGCTCCCTCCCGGTCGTCGGCCCACTCGACGCACCGACGCCATGGGCGGACCTGCTGGCGGCGCTGCAGGCGAAGGGGCGGGTGGGCTCGCTCGTCGGCGACGACGGCACCGAGCGCTGGCACACCGTCGAAGCCACCGCCGCCGTGCGGGCGCTCGTCGACGGCACGGACGTGGACACCACCACGGCCGAGGAGGCGGCCGCCCAGGTGCTGAAGGGCCACCTCGAGGTGGCCTCGCCCCTCACCGCGGTCGACCTGGCCCGGCGCACCGGGCTCACCGCCACCCGGGTCGCGGGCGGGCTGACCATGCTCGAGTCGCAGGGCTTCGCCCTGCAGGGCCGCTTCAGCGAGCGGTCGGTCGACGCGGCGGAGGACCCGGCCACCGTCGAGTGGTCGAGCCGGCGGCTGCTGGCCCGCATGCACTCGTACTCCCGGGCCCAGCGGCGCCGGCGGTACGAGCCGGTCAGTCCCGAGCAGCTCATGCGGTTCCTCGTGCAGTGGCACCACCTCACCGGCGCCACCCAGCACCGCGGGGTGGACGGGCTGGCCCGGGTGATCGGCCAGCTCCAGGGGTACGAGACCGCCGTCGGCGCGTGGGAGCCGCAGGTGCTGGCCCGCCGCGTGCGCGGGTACGAGCCGGCCTGGCTGGACCGGCTCTGCCACCAGGGCGAGGTCACGTGGCTGCGGCTCTGCCCGCCGTCCCTCGAGGACCCGGACCGCCGCCTGGCCGGCGCCACCCGCACCACCCCCGTGTCGCTCGTGCTGCGAGCCGACCTGCCGTGGCTGCTGGCCGCCCACCGCGGCGAAGCGGCGCCGCCGGTGCCGGCCTGCGGGGCGGTGGCCGAGATCGTCGAGGTCCTCGGCCAACGGGGCGCCTGCTTCGCCAGCGAGCTGGCCACCGCCACCGGCCGGGTCCTGGCCGACGTCGAGGCCGCCCTCTGGGAGGGCATGGCCCGGGGCCTGCTCGCCTCCGACGGGTTCGAACCGGTCCGGGCTGTCGCCAGCGGTCGCCGCCAGGCGCCGGCCACCACCTCCCGCCGCTCCCGCATCCGCAGCGGACACGGCCCCCGGGCCACCGAGACGGCCGGCCGCTGGTCGCTCGTCCCCCCCGCCGCCGCCGACCTGGACCGGGAGGAGCTGGCCGAAGCGCTGGCCGACCAGCTCCTCGAGCGCTGGGGCGTCGTGTTCTACGACCTCGTGGCCGCCGAGCACCCGGCCCTGCGGTGGCGGGACCTGCAGTGGGCGCTGCGCCGCATGGAGGACCGCGGCCTGGTGGCCGGCGGCCGGTTCGTGCGGGGCTTCGCCGGCGAGCAGTTCGCCCTCCCCCAGGCCGCCGAGGCCCTCCAGGGCATCCGCCGGGCCGAGCCGTCGGGCCGCACGATCCGCCTCCCCGGCACCGACCCGCTCAACCTCACCGCCGTCGTCCTCCCCGGGGCCCGCACCCCCGCCCGCACCACCGAGACCTTCGACCTCCCCCTCTGAGCGGCTCGGCCGTCGCAGCCCGTCGATAGCTTCGTCAGGACTCGGGTTCGCCCGCATCGGTGGCACGGCCGCCCACCAGTTGCACGGAACGCAATGGAGGCCGATGTGGCTACATTGAGGTCATGGGTATGGCCACAGCTCGGGTCGAGGTCGGCGTGCGGGACCTGAAGAACAACCTCAGCCGGTACCTCGACCGGGTCCGGGAGGGTGAGGACGTGATCGTCACCGAGCACGGGCGCCCCGTGGCCCGGCTGTCGGCGCTCGACCACCCGAGCGACCACCTGGCCGCGCTCATCGCGGCGGGTGTGGTCCGCCCGCCGCGCAGCACCGCTCGCCACCGTCCTCGCCGGCGGATCGCCGCCGAGGCCCCGGTGAGCGATCTGGCTGACGATCAGCGGCGGTGATCACCTACGTCGACACGTCGGTCCTCCTGAAGCTGCTGATCGAGGAGGCTGGCTCCGACCGGGTCGGTCTGCTGTGGGACACCGCCGACGCGCTCGCTGCTGCCTCGCTCGTCGCGGTGGAGGGCCGCGCCGCGCTGGCGGCCGCGGCACGAGGTGGCCGCATCTCGGCCGCCCAGCACCGCACCGCCAAGCGTGAGCTCGGTCGGGTCCTCGACGAGCTCACGATCGTCCAGGTCACCGAGGACCTCGTCGCCGCAGCCGCCGAGCTGGCCGAGCAGGAAGCCCTGCGCGGCTACGACGCCGTCCACCTCGCCGCCGCGCTGACCGTCCAGGCAACCGTGCTCGCCAGCGCCGACGCCGCCCTGTGCGCAGCCGCCGAGCGGCGAGGCCTCCACATCGCCAACCCGACCGACGAGCAGGGCTGAGCGCTCACACGTCGAGGAGGAGGGTGAGGTCGACGTCGAGGTCATCGCCCTCGTCGGCGCCGACCTTGGTGCGCACGGCCTTCTTGACCGGGAGGACGAAGCTGCCGTTGCTGGGGAAGATCGACGTGCGCCAGGTGGCCGGGCCGACGGTGACCTCGACCCGCACCGAGCCGAAGCCCCGGCGCAGGCCCTCGGTGACGGCGGTGATCTCGTCGGCCTCGTCCTCGGGCAGCGTGACGAAGTGCCAGGTGCTGTCGTCGCGGGCGTCCCAGATCCAGAGGGGCGCCGTGAAGCGGTAGCG
>JBKHYD010000040.1:0-150441 GCA_046565645.1 Acidimicrobiia bacterium
CCCAGGTAAGGTTCTTCGCGTTGCATCGAATTAAGCAACATGCTCCGCCGCTTGTGCGGGCCCCCGTCAATTCCTTTGAGTTTTAGCCTTGCGGCCGTACTCCCCAGGCGGGGCACTTAATGCGTTAGCTACGGCACAGGGACCGGTTGGAGGTCCCCACACCTAGTGCCCAACGTTTACGGCGTGGACTACCAGGGTATCTAATCCTGTTCGCTCCCCACGCTTTCGCTCCTCAGCGTCAGTACCGGCCCAGGCCACTGCCTTCGCCATCGGTGTTCCTCCTGATATCTGCGCATTTCACCGCTACACCAGGAATTCCGTGGCCCCCTACCGGACTCAAGCCACCGCAGTATCGGGTGGCAGCTCCAGGTTGAGCCTGGAGGTTTCACACCCGACTTTCTGAGCCGCCTACGAGCTCTTTACGCCCAATAAATCCGGACAACGCTTGCCCCCTACGTCTTACCGCGGCTGCTGGCACGTAGTTGGCCGGGGCTTCTTCTGCAGGTACCGTCATTTTCGTCCCTGCTGAAAGGGGTTTACAACCCGAAGGCCTTCATCCCCCACGCGGCGTTGCTGCATCAGGCTTTCGCCCATTGTGCAAGATTCCCCACTGCTGCCTCCCGTAGGAGTCTGGGCCGTGTCTCAGTCCCAGTGTGGCTGATCGTCCTCTCAGACCAGCTACCCGTCGATGCCTTGGTGGGCCGTTACCCCGCCAACAAGCTGATAGGCCGCGAGGCTCTCCCGGAGCGGAATCCATTTCCTCACCAAGCCATGCGACTCGGTGAGGACATCCGGTATTAGCCCTCCTTTCGGAGGGTTATCCCGGTCTCCGGGGCAAGTTCCTCACGTGTTACTCACCCGTTCGCCACTAGGTCTTCCGGAGTGTTGCCACTCCATGGACCTCGTTCGACTTGCATGTGTTAGGCACGCCGCCAGCGTTCGTCCTGAGCCAGGATCAAACTCTCCATCGAGACCTCAGGGCCCCCACCGAGGTGGTGGGCCCGTCGATCGGTTTGAAGAGCCGGCGATCCCGAGGGCGTGAGCCCTCGTTTCTGCCGACTGGCACCAGAACGGCTAACTACTGACGTAGTTGTCCGTATTCGGTGCATTCACTCTTGACGACTCCCAGCGTGCTCGGGGGCGTGAGCCTCAGAGCGCACTGCGGTCGCCCGCACTCGCTTCTTCGTCCTCTCTTCTGTTTTCAAGGAGCGTCGACCGGCCCGAAGGCTGGTGCGCGGCTGGCAGTCGGACTCGAGGAGCCGGTGGTGCCAGGGTGGCCCTTCCGGTGGCGCCCGGGACTTCCCGGGGCTTCCGTGGGGCGGAGGGACAATCTATGGGTTCCCCTGCACAGCGTCAACTCGGGGGGTTGTGCCAGTCGTCACAGCGTGCGGGGGGCGGCGTCGAGCGCCGCCCACTCGCGCTTCCCGCGCCGCAGCAGGACCCACCGGCCGGCCAGCCGGTCGGCCTCCCTGAGCACCCGGTCGGCCGCCACCTTGTCGCCGTTGACGCTCACGGCGCCCTGGCTGAGCTGGCGTCGGGCCTCGGCCAGGGAGGGCACCAGGCCGGCGCGGAGCAGCACCGGAGCGAGCTCGACCCCCGCCGCCAGGTCCTCGTCCGGCTCGAGGCCAGCCACCGGGATCTCGGCCGCCACCACCCGGAGGGCGTCGGCCGAGGCGGCCCGGGGGTCACCGCCGAAGAGGACCTGGGCGGCGTCGGCGGCGTGGCGGGCGGCCTCCCGGCCGTGGACCAGCTCCGTCACGGCGTCGGCCAGGGCGCGCTGGCCGACGCGCCGATGAGGGGCCTGGGCGTGGTCGGCCACGATCGCCTCGACGGCGTCGAGCGGCAGGAGGGTGAACTGAGCCAGCATCCGACGGAGGTCGGCGTCGGGCGTGCCCATCCAGTGCTGGAAGAAGGCGTAGGGGCTGGTGAGCTCGGGGTCGAGCCACACCCGGGCGCCGGTGGTCTTGCCCAGCTTCGTGCCGTCCGCCGCCGTGAGGAGCGGCCAGCACAGGCCGTGCACGGCGCCGCCCCCCGTGCGGCGGATGAGGTCCACCCCGGAGAGGATGTTGCCCCACTGGTCCGAGCCGCCGATCTGGAGCTCGCAGCCCCGGTGCTCGTGCAGCCAGGCGTAGTCATGGGCCTGGAGGAGCATGTAGCTGAACTCGGTGTAGGAGATGCCGTGCTCGCTGGCCATCCGGGCCTTCACGCTCTCCCTGGCCACCATCTGGTTGACCGTGACGTGCTTGCCGACGTCGCGGAGGAAGTCGAGCAGCCGCAGCTCGCCGGTCCAGGTCAGGTTGTCGACCAGCTCCCACGACCCCTCGTCGCCCAGGATGCGGGTGATCTGGGCCTTGATGGCCGCCACGTTGGTGGCGAGCGTGGCGAGGTCGAGGAGGTTCCGCTCCTCGGACCGCCCGCCGGGGTCGCCGATCATCCCGGTGGCCCCGCCGGCGAGCGCGATCGGCCGGTGCCCGGCGTCCTGGAACCGCCGCAGCATCACCAGTCCGATCAGGTTCCCGTGGTGGAGGCTCGGGGCGGTGGGGTCACAGCCGTAGTAGAGGGTCACCGGGCCCTCGCCCAGCCGCCGCGCCAGCGCGTCGCGGTCGGTGGTCTCGTGGACGAGGCCGCGAGCCTCGAGGTCGCCGAGGAGGTCGCTCACCCGGCCATCGTCCCCGCCCGAGCGGGCCACGGTCCAGCCGACCGGACCGGGTGCCCCCGGCCGGGGGGCGCCGTGCGGGAGGATGGAGGGCCATGCGCTCGACCTCCACCTCGTGGCGCCGCCGAGGGCGGCCGGCGGTGGCGCTCGCGCTCGCCGTCGCGTCGGTGGCCGGGGCGGCGTGCAGCTACCAGTCCCGCGCTGTGCTGCCGGTGGTGCCCGAGGAGGTGGAGTCCTCCACCGTCTACGCGGCGGACGGCACCCTCCTCCACACGTTCCACGCCGAGGAGAACCGCAAGGTGGTGCCGCTCGACGAGATCCCCCGCCACGTGCAGGACGCGGTGATCGCGATCGAGGACGAGCGCTTCTACCGCCACCGGGGCGTGGACCTGCGAGCCATCCTGCGCGCCATGCGGGCCAACGCCCTGGCCGGCGACATCGAGGAGGGCGGCTCGACCATCACCCAGCAGTACGTCAAGAAGGTGCTCCTCCAGGACGAGTCTCAGACGCTGTCCCGAAAGATCGAGGAGGCCTCCATGGCCCTCCAGCTCGAGGAGCGCTACAGCAAGGAGCGGATCCTCGAGCTCTACCTCAACGCCGTCTACTTCGGGAACGGCGCCTACGGCGTCGAGGCCGCCGCCCGCCAGTACTTCGGCAAGCCGATCGGCGAGGTCACCCTGGCCGAGGCGGCGCTCATCGCCGGGCTCATCCAGCGCCCGAGCGCCACCGATCCGTATCGAGCCCCCGAGGCGGCCGTCGACCGCCGGGACGTGGTGCTCGAGGCCATGCGGGACAACCGCTTTGCCGACGACGCCGCCATCGACGCCGCCCTCGCCGAGCCGATCACCCTCGGCTCCTCCACCACCCCCGCGGCCGAGCGCTACGCGGGGGCGTACTTCCTCGAGGAGGTGAAGCAGTGGGTGCTGGACGACCCGCGCTTCGGCGAGACGCCCCAGGAGCGGCGGGACCTGCTCTTCGGTGGCGGCCTCCGCATCCAGACCACCCTGGACCTCAGCGCCCAGGCCAAGGCGGAGGCGGCGGTGGCAGAGGTCCTCCCGGACCCGGCCGGCCCGGCCGCCAGCCTCGTGGCCATCGACCCGACGACCGGCTACGTGAAGGCGATGGTCGGAGGGCGGGACTTCTTCGGCGACAGCCCGATCGCCAAGCTCAACCTGGCCACGCAGGGCCCGCGGCAGGCCGGCTCGGCGTTCAAGCCCCTCGTGCTGGCGGCGGCGCTCGAGCAGGACATCGACCCGGAGCGGGTCATGCCCGCTCCGGCGTGCACCAGCATCGACCTCGGCCAGGGCCAGGTGTGGCGGCCCTGCAACTACGGCGGCGGCGGGGGCGGGAACGTCACGATCGTGGAGGGCACGGTCCGGTCCTACAACACGCTCTACGCCCACCTCATGATGGACGTCGGGCCGGACGTGGCCATGGAGGCGGCGGCCCGCTACGGGATCCGCAGCCCCCTCGAGCCCGTGCCGTCGGCGGTGCTCGGCAGCAACGTGGTCACGGCGCTCGACATGGCTGCCGCCTACGCCACCTTCGCCAACCGAGGCATCAAGGTGCCTCCGATCCTCGTCACCCGGATCACCCGGGCCGACGGCACCATCCTCTTCCAGCACCGCCACACCCAGGAGCGGGTCCTCGACACGGACGTGGCCGACGTGCTCACGTCCATCCTCCGCCAGGTGATCGAGCGGGGCACCGGGACCCGCGCCCAGATCGGGCGCCCCGCGGCGGGCAAGACCGGCACCACCGACGACTGGAAGGACGCCTGGTTCGCCGGCTACACCCCCCAGCTCGCCACCGCGGTGTGGGTGGGGTTCCCGCAGCTCGGGGCCGACGGGCAGCTCATCCGGATGCAGCCACCCGCCACCCCGATCCGGGTCACCGGTGGCTCCTACCCGGCGCAGATCTGGCAGCGGTTCATGGCCAGCGCCCACGATGGCGTGGAGCCCGTGGACTTCCCGCCGCCCCCCACCACGACCACCACGGTCGGGGCGGTCCCGTCGACGACGACCACGGTCGGCCCCCCGACCCCCGTGCCCGACGTCGAGGGCCGAGAGGTCGAGGCCGCGGTCGCCGCGCTGCGGGAGGCCGGGTTCGTGGTCGAGCGCATCGCCGCCATCGACGAGGCCGCCCCTCCCGGGACCGTGGTGGCGCAGTCCCCTCCCGGCGGGTCCACCGCCGCCCAGGGATCCACCGTGCGCATCGAGGTGGCCGGCGACCCCTCGGGGTGACCGGTCCGCTCGCCTGGACAGGCGGCCCTGCCCGTGGCGAGGCTGGCGCGGTGTCCGCAAGCTCGTCGACGCCCCTCCACCCCACCCCGGCCCCGCCTGAGCGAGCGAGGTCGGTGACGCCCACCCGGGTGGTCCTGGCCGTCGCGATCGCCGCCATGGTGGCGATGTGGGCCTACATCCTCTACCTCGCCATCGGGCCGGGCCGGCAGCCCCCCGTCGACCGCCTGGAGGACCCGACGTTCGCCCCGGCCGCCCAGGAGCGCTGCAGCGCCGCCCTGGACCAGGTCGCCCTGCTCCCGGAGGCCGCCGAGACGCCCACCGCAGGCGAGCGGGCGGAGGTGATCGAGGAGGCGAACGCCCTGTTCGAGGCCATGCTCGCCGACCTCCTCGCTCTGGCCCCCCCCGGCGAGGAGGGGGAGGTGGTGGCGGCCTGGGTGGCCGACTGGCGCACGTACCTGGGTGACCGACAGGCCTACGCGGACGCGCTCCGCGACGACCCCCGGGCGTCGTTCCTCGTGTCGGCCAAGGACAACGAGCAGGTCACCGAGTTCATCGACGGGTTCGCGGCTGACAACCAGATGCCGGCCTGCGGCACGCCGCTCGACGTCTGAGACCGGGGTCAGCCCGCCAGCTCGTCGAGGGCCCGCAGCCCGGCCGCGACCATCCGGACCGTCCCCCGGTCGACCTGGTATCGGGCGAGGTCGTCGGCGCCCACCCACGCGTGGGCGTGCGACTCGTGGTTCGTGAGGGCCGTGGCGCCCGGTGGAGCGACCACGAGGTGGCGCACGTCGAGGTGGAGGTGGTCGGGCTCGGCCCCGGTCGCGCTCCGGAACAGGTGGACGTCGAGGTCGATGGCCGGCGTCACCACGGCCAGGCCGGCGATGCCGGTCTCCTCGCTGGCCTCGCGCAGGGCCACGTGGGCCAGGCAGCCGTCGCCGTCGGCGTGGCCGCCGGGCTGCAGCCACCGCCGCACCTTGGCGTGGAAGAGGAGCAGGACGCGCCGGCTGGCCGGGTCCACCACGAGGGCCGATCCGGTGAGGTGCCCGTTCCGGCAGCTCCGGTGCAGGGCATCGGGGTGGGCGTCGAGGAAGGCGAGGATCCGCGCCCGGGCCGCCTCGTGGTCCTCGTCGCCGGGCCGGGCGTGGAGGACCGCGGCCCGGGCGGCGGCCAGGTCCGGGACCGCACCGAGCCCACCGACCTCGTGGAGCGTCAGGCCCGTCATCCGGGCTTCGAGAGGTGGCGGTGCCCGCCCACGCACCATCGCCAGGGCAGGTCGGCTCCAGCGGTGAGGCCGATGCGGGTGCTGATCGAGGGGTCCTCGGGGGGCGCCGTGCCGTCGTCGAGGATCGTGACCCCACGGTCAGCGGTGGGCAGGTCGGCGCCGTCGTGGGCGCGATCGATGCCGAACGCCTGGCACAGGCGAGCCGGGCCTCGGCACAGGTCGCGATCGGACCGGGCGGCCGGCCGTCGCTCCCGCATCCGCTCGAGCCCGGACAGCGGCTCGGCGGCCCGGAGCAGGACCGCCACCCCCTCCCCCTCGGCGCCGCACACCGCGTTGGCGCACCAGTGCATGCCGTAGGTGAAGTAGACGTAGAGCCCACCGGCCGGGCCGAACATGGTGGCGTTGCGGGGGGTCCTTCCTCGGTAGGCGTGGCTGCCGGGATCCTCGGCGCCGCAGTAGGCCTCGACCTCCACGATCCGAGCGGCCAGAGGTCCGTACCGCAGCACCTTGCCCAGGAGCTCGGGGGCCACCACCCGGGGGTCCCGGCGGTAGAAGGATCGGGGCAGGCGCCGGGCTCGAGCCACGGGTCGATCCTGGCACGCCCGGCCCGGTGCGCTCAGCCCGGCGCGCGACCACCCGCCCGGGGCTCAGCCGCGGAGCCGCTCCCGGTCCTGGCGGAGGCGGTCGGCGAACCGGGCCCGCTGCTCGGCCACCGGGCCCGGGCCGGCCCCACCCGGGGTGGTGCGGCGGCGGACCGACGCCCCGGGGGCCAGGAGCGCCTCGGCGTCGGGGCCCAGCGCGGGGTGGGCGCCGACGAGCTCGGCCAGGGGCCGACCGCCCTCGATGGAGTCGCGCACGAGCCCGCCCACGATGGCGTGCGCCTCCCGGAACGGGGTGCCGCCCATGACCAGGTGCTCGGCCAGGTCGGTGGCGGCCGAGTACGGGGAGTCGGCGGCGGCCTGCATCCGGGCCGTGTCGAAGGTGGCGGTGCGGATCATGCCGGAGATCGCTCCCAAGGCCAGCGAGACCTGGTCCACGGCGTCGAAGAGCGGCTCCTTGTCCTCCTGGAGGTCTCGGTTGTAGGCCAGCGGGAGCGCCTTCAGCGTGGCCAGGAGGCCGGTGAGGTCCCCGATGAGCCGGCCCGCCTTGCCGCGGGCGAGCTCGGCGATGTCGGGGTTCTTCTTCTGCGGGAGCATCGACGACCCGGTGGCGTAGGCGTCGTCCAGCCGGGCGAAGCCGACGTCGTCGCTCGTCCAGAGCACCCACTCCTCCCCGATGCGGGACAGGTGCAGAGCGACCATGGTGAGCGCGAACAGCGCCTCGGCCACGAAGTCGCGGTCGCTGACCGCGTCGAGGCTGTTCTCGAACCGGCCTGCGAAGCCGAGCTCGGCGGCCACGCCGTCGGGGTCGAGCGGGATGGACGATCCGGCCAGGGCGCCGGCGCCGAGGGGCGAGACGTCGAGGCGTCGGCGGCAGTCGAGGAGCCGGTCGACGTCTCGGGCCAGCGCCCAGCCGTGGGCCAGGAGGTGGTGGGCCAGCAGCACCGGCTGCGCCCGCTGCAGGTGGGTGTAGCCGGGGAGGTAGGCGTCCCCGGCCTCGTCGGCCCGGGCGGTCAGCACCTCCTGGAGGGTGAGCACCCGCTCGGCCACCTCGAGGAGGGCCCGCTTGGTGTAGAGGCGCAGGTCGGTGGCCACCTGGTCGTTGCGGCTGCGGCCGGTGTGGAGCTTGGCCCCGGCCGGGCCGGCCAGCTCGGTGACCCGGCGCTCGATCGCGGTGTGGATGTCCTCGTCGGAGGGGGCGAAGGCGAAGTCGCCCGACACCAGCTCCGCCTCGACCTCGTCGAGGGCGACCAGCACCGCGTCGCGCTCGGCGTCGGTGAGGACCCCGGCCCGCACCAGACCCCGCACGTGGGCGCGCGACCCGGCGAGGTCGTCGGGGGCGAGGCGCTGGTCGAAGGGCAGGCTCACCGTGTAGGCGAGCAGCTCCTCGGCGGGTCCGCCCTCGAACCGGCCGTGCCAGAGGGTGGCCATCAGACCTCGTCGGGTCCCTGGGGGTGGCTCTGCGGGGTCGCGCTGAGGCGGCCCTGCACCCCGGCCCACGTCTCCACCGAGAGGCCCCACAGGCGCACGAAGCCGGCCGAGTCCTCGTGCCGGAACGAGTCCGCGGCGTCGTAGGTGGCGAGCCCGTAGTCGTAGAGGCTGTGGGGGCTGCGGCGGCCGGTGACCTGGCACGAGCCGGGCGACAGGTGCAGCCGGACGTCGCCGGTCACGTAGCGCTGGCTCTCGACCATGAACGCGTCGAGGGCCTGCTTCAGGGGGCTGAACCACAGGCCGTCGTAGACGAGCTCCGCGTAGCGGGGCTCGAGCCGGGCCTTCTCCCGCTGGAGGTCGCGCTCGAGGCACAGGCCCTCCAGGTCCCGGTGGGCGAGGACGAGCGCCAGGCTGCCGGGCGCCTCGTAGGTCTCGCGGCTCTTGATGCCGACCCGGCGGTTCTCGACGATGTCGATCCGGCCCCAGCCGTAGGAGCCGACCAGCTCGTTGAGCCGCTGGATGACCCCGAGCGGGGTCATGGGCTCCCCGTCGACGGCCACCGGCACGCCGGCCTCGAAGGAGATCTCGACGTCCCGCGGCTCGGTGGCCGTCTCCTGGGTGAGGAGCCACACGCCCTGGGGCGGCCGGTTCCACGGGTCCTCCATCTCACCGCACTCGATGGCCCGGCCCCAGATGTTGTCGTCGATCGAGTAGACCTTCTCCTTCGTCGCCATGATCGGGATGTCGCGGTCGTAGGCGTAGAGGATCGAGTCCTCCCGCGTCATCCCCCACAGCCGCACGGGGGCGAGCACCTCGAGCTCGGGGTTGAGGGCGCGGGTGGACACCTCGAAGCGGACCTGGTCGTTTCCCTTCCCGGTGCAGCCGTGGGCCACCGCGTCGGCCCCGTGGAACTTTGCCGCCTCGACCAGGTGCTTCACGATGACGGGGCGCGACAGCGCCGAAACCAGCGGGTAGCGCTGCTCGTAGAGGGCGTTGGCGGCGAGGGCCGGCATGCAGTACTCGGCGGCGAACTCCTCCTTGGCGTCGACGACGATCGCCTCCACGGCCCCCGCGGCCCGGGCCCGCTCCTTCAGGACGTCGTAGTCCTCGGCGGCCTGTCCGACGTCGACGGCGAGGGCGATCACCTCGACGCCGTGGTTCTCGATCATCCACCGGACGGCGACGGAGGTGTCGAGGCCGCCGCTGTAGGCGAGGACGACGCGCTTGGCCATGGCTGGGTTCCTTTGTGCTTCTCGAGGTGAGGGGATGGGATGGTTACGACAAGCCGGCGAGGTCGGCGAGGCGGCGGGCGACGGTGGCGCCGCCGACCTCCTCGGCGACCACCACGATGAGGGTGTCGTCCCCGGCCACGGTGCCGAGGACCTCGGGGAGGTTGGAGCGATCGAGCGCGGAGCCGACCACGTGCGCGGACCCGGGCGGCGTGCGGAGCACCACCAGGTTGGCGGAGTGGGCCACCTCGACCACCCAGTCGCCGAACACGCGGCGGAGGTGGTCCTCGGGGGCGCGCTGCTCGGTGGGGAGCTCGGGGATGGCGTACACGGTCTCGCCCCCGGCCACGCGGACCTTGATGGCGCCGAGGTCCTCCAGGTCGCGGGACACCGTGGCCTGGGTGGCCTGCACCCCCTCGGCGGCCAGCAGGTCCACGAGGTGGGCCTGGCTGGTGACCGCTTGCTCGGCGAGGAGGCGGACGATGCGGTGCTGGCGCTGGGGCTTGGCCATGGCCATCAGGCCTCCTCGAGCAGGAAGCGCAGCACGCCCCGGAAGGCGTGGAGGCGGTTGTGGGCCTGCGGGAAGACGACGCTCTGGGGGCCGTCCACCACGGAGGCGGACACCTCCTCGCCGCGATGGGCGGGCAGGCAGTGCATGAAGAGCGCCCGCGGGGCGGCGGCCGCCATGACGGCGTCGTCCACGGTGAAGCCCTCGAAGGCCCGGCGGCGGGCCTCGGCCTCGGCTTCGTGACCCATCGACGCCCACACGTCCGTGTGGACGGCGTCGCAGCCGGCGGCCGCCTCGGCGGGCCGGGTGGTCACGTACGGGGCCTCGACCAGCCCGGCCGCGAGGAGCCGCTCGACGTCCGCGTCGGTGGGGCCATACCCGGCGGGGCTGGCGATGCGCAGCGCCATGCCGGTGCGGGCGGCGGCGAGGGAGAGGCTGCGGGCCACGTTGTTGTAGTCCCCGATCCAGCCGAGGGTGCGGCCGGTGAGGTCGCCCCAGCGCTCCTGCATGGTGAGGAGGTCGGCGACCGCCTGGCAGGGGTGCCCGAGGTCGGAGAGCAGGTTGACGACGGGGACCGTGGCCACCTCGGCCCAGGCCTCGAGGTCGCGGTGGCGGTAGACGCGCCCGGCGAGGACGGCGTGGTAGCCGGAGAGCACCCGTGCGATGTCGGCGAGCGGCTCCCGGGACGCGGTGCCGACCTCCTCGGTGCGGAAGGTGACGGGGTGGCCCCCGAGCTGCACCACGGCGACCTCGCACGAGTGGCGGGTGCGCAGCGACGGCTTCTCGAAGTAGAGGCCCACGGTCCGTCCGGCGAGGACGCCTGGGTGGACGGGGTCAGCCGCCAGGGCGAGGACGCGGTGGAGCTCGTCGCTGGTGAGGTCGTCGACCTCGAGCAGGTGACGGGGGCTCATGCGAGGGCCCTCTCCAGCAGCGCCACGGCGTGGTCGAGCTCGTCGTCGGTGATGAGCAGGGACGGGGCCAGGCGCAGCGCGGTGGGGGTGACCGCGTTGACGACGGCGCCCAGCTCCAGGAGCCGGGCCGCGACCTCCTTGGCGTCGTGACCGGCGAGCTCGACCGCCAGCAGCAGGCCGAGCCCCCGCACGGCCTGCACCCCCGGGAGCTCCAGGAGACGGGCGGTGAGCGCGGCACCGGCCCGCTGCGCCCGGCCGGGGACGTCCTCGGCCTCCATCACCGCGAGCACGGCGCGGGCGGCGGAGGCGGCCAGGGGCTGGCCGCCGTAGGTGGTGGCGTGGTCACCGGGCTCGAACGCCGCCGCCACCTCGCGCCGGGCCCAGCAGGCGCCGATCGGCATGCCGTTTCCGAGGGCCTTGGCCATGGTGACGACATCGGGCACGACGCCGAGCCGCTGGTGGGCGAACCAGGCGCCGCAGCGACCGAGGCCGGTCTGGACCTCGTCGACCATGAACAGGATGCCGCGCTCGTCGCAGAGGCGGCGCACGCCCTGGAAGTACTCGGCGGTGGCCGGGTTCACCCCGCCTTCGCCCTGCACCGGCTCGAGCAGCACGGCGGCCACCGACGGGTCGAGGGCCCGCTCCAGCTCGTCCAGGTCGCACCAGGAGACGTGACGGAACCCCTCAGGGAGGGGCTGGAACGCCTCGTGCTTGGCCGGCTGGCCGGTGGCGTGGAGCGTGGCCAGGGTGCGGCCGTGGAACGAGCCGTAGGCGCTCACCACCGCGTGGCGACCCCGCCCCCCGAAGCGGCGGGCGAGCTTGAGGGCGCACTCGTTGGCCTCGGCCCCGGAGTTGGTGAAGAAGACCTGCCCGCGGGTGCCCTCGGTCGGCCAGTCCGGCTGGCCGACCCCGAGCAGGCGGTCGAGGGTGGCCGCCACGTCCGGGCCGATGGTCGTGCCGAAGAGGTTCGACACGTGCAGCAGGGTGCGGGACTGATGGGCCAGTGCGTCGGCCACCACTGGGTGGCTGTGGCCGAGGCTGGTCACCGCCAGCCCGGAGAGCAGGTCGAGGTAGCGGCGCCCGGCCCCGTCCCAGAGCCACGAGCCCTCGCCCCGCACGAAGGTGACCGGCGGCGGCGGGTACGTCGGCATCAGGGTGCTCACCGGGGGGCCTCCCGGGTGATCATCGTGCCGACGCCGGCGTCGCTGAACAGCTCGAGGAGCACCACGTGGGGCAGTCGACCGTCGAGGAGGTGGGCTGAGCCGACCCCGTGGGTGACCGCGTGGAGGCAGGCGGCGATCTTCGGGATCATCCCGCCTGTGAGCGTCTCGTCTTCGATCATGCGCTGGAGCGACGCCGCCCCCACGTGGCTGATCAGGCTGGTGGGGTCGTCGACGTCGGCCAGCAGGCCCTCCACGTCAGTCAGGTAGATGACCTTCTCGGCGCCGATGGCCTCGGCGAGCGCGCCGGCCACGGTGTCGGCGTTGATGTTGTAGGTCTGGCCCTTGGCGTCGGCCGCGATGGTGGACACCACCGGGATGAGCGCCTCGGCCAGCAGCCGCTCGAGGATGGTGGGGTTCACGGAGACGACGTCGCCCACGAAGCCGAGCGCCGGGTCGCGCTCCCCAGCCTCGATGAGCCCGGCGTCCTCGCCCGAGAGCCCGACGGCCAGCGGGCCGTGCACGTTGATGGCTCCGACGAGGTCCCGGTTGACCTTGCCCATGAGGACCATCCGGGCGATGTCGACGGTCTCGGCGTCGGTCACCCGCTGGCCGTCGACGAACTCGGGGACCTTGCCGAGGCGCTCCATGAGCTCGCTGATCTGGGGGCCGCCGCCGTGGACGACGACGGGGCGCAGCCCGACCGAGTGCATGAGCACGATGTCCTCGGCGAAGGTGGCGGCCAGGTCGTCGTCGACCATGGCGTTGCCGCCGAGCTTCACGACGATCGTGCGACCCCGGAACCGCTGGATGTACGGCAGGGCCTCGAGCAGGACACCGGCGCGGGCGGTGGCCGCCTCCCGGCTGTCGGTGGGCGGCGGGAGCTGGCGGCTCACGAGGTCCCCATGTTCTCGTCGACGTAGGCGTGCGTGAGGTCGTTGGTGAGGATCCGGGCCCGTCCGTCGCCGAGGCCGAGGTTGGCCACCACGTGGAGGTGCTCCCCCGCCATGTACGCGTCGAGGGCGGCGGAGTCGACGACCGCGGTCACCCCGTCGCGGGCCACCACGTGGTCCCCGTAGCGGACGCTCACCTTGTCGGCCTCGAAGGCGATCCCGGCCGAACCGAGCTCGCTGGCGACCCGACCCCAGTACGGGTCCCTCCCGTACCACGAGCACTTGACGAGCTGGCTCTCGGCCACCCGACGGGCCCCGGCACGGGCGTCGTCGTCCGAGAGGGCGCCGGTGACCTCGACGGTGACGACCTTGGTGTGGCCCTCCGCGTCCCCGACCATCTGCTTCGCGAGGTCGAGGCAGGCCGCCGCCACGGCGTCGCCGAAGGACCGCTCGTCGCTCGGGGGACCCGCTCGCCCGGAGGCGAGGAGCACCACGGTGTCGTTCGTGGACGTGCAGCCGTCCACCGACATGGCGTTGAAGGACTCCGCCACCGCGGCGCGCAGCACCTCGGTGAGGCGGTCGGGCTCCACCGCGGCGTCGGTGGTGAGCACGGCCAGCATCGTGGCCATGTTCGGGGCCAGCATGGCCGCGCCCTTGGCCATCCCGCCGACCGTGAACCCCTCCCCGTGGACCACCGTCTCCTTGCGGCGGGTGTCGGTGGTGAGGATGGCCTCGGCCGCCCGCACGCCGGCCTGCTCGTCGGTGCCCCGCCCCGCCACCAGCGGCCTGATCCCGGCCCGGACCGCCTCCATCGGGAGCTCGAAGCCGATGAGGCCGGTGCTGCACACGAGCACCTCGTCGGCCCGGCACCCGAGCTCGGCGGCCACGAGCGCGGTCATCTCCTGCGCGTCGGCCATGCCCTGGGGGCCCGTGGCGGCGTTGGCACAGCCGCTGTTGAGCACGACCGCAGCCGCCCGTCCGCCGCTGAGGGCGAGGTGGGCGGCCGAGGTGACGACCGGTGCCGCGGTCATCCGGTTCTGGGTGAACACGGCGGCCGCCGCGACCGGAGCGCCGTCGGTGGTGGCCACCAGCGAGAGGTCGGGGTCTCCCGTGGCCTTGATGCCGCAGGCCAGGCCGTGGGCGGAGAACCCCTGAGCGGCGGTGACGGACATCAGGGGTACACCCCCGCGATCGGCAGCCCGGTCGTCTCCGGCAGGTCGAGCAGCAGGTTGGCGCACTGGATGGCTCCGCCGGAGGCGCCCTTGGTGAGGTTGTCGATGGCGGCGATGGCCACCACCCAGCCGGTCCGCTCGTCGAAGCGGACCGTCACGTGGGCGGTGTTCGACCCCAGGGTGGCCTTGGTCGAGGGCGATCCCTCGGTGACCACCACGAACGGCTCGTCCGCGTAGGCCTCCCGCAGGAGGTCGACCAGCGCCTCGGTGCTGGAGTCGGCCGTCGGGCGGGCGTAGCAGGTGGCCAGGATGCCCCGGTTCATCGGCGCGAGGTGCGGGGTGAAGAGGACCGACGCGCCGAGGACCTGCTCCATCTCCGGGGTGTGGCGGTGGTCGAGCAGCCCGTAGGCGGTGAAGTCCTCGTCGACGGCGCAGAACGTGGTGTTCGGCTTCGGTGGGCGACCGGCGCCGGACACGCCCGAGGCGGCGTCGACCACGATCCCTTGGGGGACCACCGCCCCGGCCCGCACGAGCGGGGCCAGGGCCAGCGAGGCGGCGGTCGGGTAGCACCCAGGGGTGGCCACGTGGTCTTGGGTGGCGATCTCGCTGCGGAACAGCTCCGGGAGGCCGTACGCGAAGCGATCGAGCAGGTGGGGGGCCTGGTGGGCTTCGCCGTACCAGCGCGGATAGAGGGCGGGGTCGTGGAGCCGGAAGTCGGCGGCCAGGTCGACGAGGTGGCCGACCCGGCCCAGCAGCTCGGGCACGATCGCCTGGCTGGCCCCGTGGGGCAGGGCCAGGAAGACGAGGTCGAGCCCGTCCATGCGCTCGGGGCGGTAGGGCTCGAAGACGAGGTCCGGATGCGCGGCGGAGAGGCTCGGGTACAGGTCGGCCGCCCGGGCGCCGGCCTGGCTGTCGCCGGTGGCGGCCCGGACCCGCAGGTCGGGGTGCGCAGCCAGGAGGCGCAGCAGCTCTGCCCCCGTGTAGCCCGACGCGCCGACGACCCCGACCTCGATCACCCGGTGATCATTCACGATCTTGCATGATCATGCAAACCGGCGGGGTGGCTACGCTGGAGGCATGCCGGAGCCCGCCGGAGCGCCCGTGACCACGAGGGACCCGAACCTCGACCGCCGGACCGACGAGGTGACCCAGACCGGCCCACCCAAGGCGGCGCACATCGTCAAGACCGAACCGGGCGAGTCGGCCGTGGCCAAGGTCACCGAGGCCCGCATCTACGGCTACCCGGTCGAGGCGCTGTGCGGGGAGCGCTTCGTCCCCCAGCAGGACCCGAAGAAGCTGCCGCCATGCGGGGTGTGCAAGGAGATCTACGAGCTGTACCGACAGGCCAGCGACGGACGGTTGGACGAGACGCCCGGCGCCTGAGCGCCCTCAGTCGTCGTCCTCGTCGCCCTTGCCCTTGCCCCTGCCCTTGCCCTTCGACTCGCCCTCGTCGTCGTCGTCCTCGATGACCGGGGCGGCCGGGGCGGCGGTGGTGGTGGTCGTCGGGGCGGTGGTGGTCGTGGTGGTGTCCGCAGGCGCGCCATCGACCTGAGCCGCCGCTGCCGCCCGGAGCGCAGCCCGGTCCTCCTGCCACCCGCGCGATCCGCTCGCCGTCGCCGCGACGGCGACGAGGAGGAGGCCGACGAGCACCAGCCACTGGAGCGGCGTGAGCCGCCGGGCTCCGCCCGCCGTCGCGGCCCCGGCACGCTCGACGGCGCCCGAGGCGGTGGTGGCCGCCGCCGCGATCGACGCCGCGACCGTCGGGGTGGCGGAGCGGCGCTGTGGCGTGGCGGTGCGCTCGTCTCGAGCGAGGGCCTGGTCCTCCGGAGGCCCGTCGTCGCGCGGGCGCAGCGCCACCGGCATCACCGAGGTCGGCTCGGGGCGGCTCCCCGGTGTCCCGGGGGACGGGCCGACGGACACCGGGATGGGCTGGGTGACCGCAGCCGGATCGGCGGAGGCTCCGCCGCTCGGCACGACGACCGCGGCCGTGGGGGCCCGTCCGCCGTGCCCCTCACTGCGCCCGACGCCGGCCAGCTCGCTCGCGACGGCATGCGCGGGGGGTCGGTCGGCGGCGCGGCGCGCCGTCATCGATCGCAGCAGGGACGGCCAGGGCTCGGGCAGCTGCGCGGGGATGTCGGGGTCGCGGGTCAGGCGGGCGATCGCGGCCTCGTGCGAGGGGCCGGTGAAGGCCCGAGCGCCGGTGAGCGCCTCGAGGAGGACGAGGCCGAGCGAGTACACGTCGGCGGCGGGCGTCACGTCTCGCCCCTCCACCTGTTCGGGCGCCATGTACCCCGCCGTCCCGACCGTCAGGTGGTCGGCGGTGACCCGGGTGGTGTCGATGAGGCGAGCGATGCCGAAGTCCGTGAGGCGCGGGGTGCCGTCTCTTGCGATCAGGATGTTGGCGGGCGTCAGGTCCCGGTGCACGATCCCCCGTTCGTGCACGTGCGCGAGCGCCTCGGCCAGGACCGCGCCCAGGCGGGCCGTCTCGTCGGCCGAGCGCGGGCCCTGCTCGGCCAGCACGTCGTGCAGGGTCGGACCGGGCACGAGCTCGAGGACCATGAACCCGTCGCCGTCGTGCTCGCCGGCGTCGTAGACCGCGACGAGACCGGGGTGGTTGAGGCCGGCGAGGAGCCGCACCTCGGCGTCGAAGCGCTGGCGGTCGGTGGTGCCAGCGGCCCGGAACCGCTTGATCGCGACGGGCCGGTCGAGGAGCACGTCGCGGGCCTCGAACACGTCGGCCATCCCGCCGCGCGCGATGCGCCGGACCAGCTCGTAGCGGCCGGCCAGGACCTCCCCGGCGGTGGCCGGGTCCTGGTGCGGGTGGGCGTCGTGCACCTCGCTGCCGTACCCGTTCGGCTCGCCGATCAACCAGCGGCCGGCGCTCAGCCCCGCAGCGTGGCGGGCAGCTCGGTCTCGACGGCGGCGATCACCGCCGACCGGACCTCGGCCACCTCGGCGTCGGTGAGGGTGCGGTCAGGCGCCTGAAGCCGCAGCCTGTAGGCGAGGCTGCGACGGCCCTCCGCCACGCCCGCCCCCCGGTACACGTCGAACAGGGAGACCGCCCAGAGCAGGTCTCCGGCCGCAGACCGGATGGCGGCGTGGACGGCGGTGGCGGGCACGGCGTCGTCCACCTCGAACGCCAGGTCGATGTCGCTCGACGGGAACAGGCTGAAGAGGCGGCCCCGCTGGTCGCCGTGGGGCAGCTCCAGCAGCGAGGTGAGGTCCACCTCCAGGTAGGCCACCCGCTCGCCGATGCCGTACCCCTCGAGGACGGCCGGATCGACCTCGCCCAGCGCCCCGAGCGGGCCACCGGGGTGGCTCAGCCGACCCGAGCGGGTGGGGTGCAGCCCCGGGACCTCGGCGTTGACCACCTCGATGCCGTCGACGCCCAGCGCTTCGGCCACGAACCGCCAGAGGTGCACCGCGGCCGGAGCCTCCTCGCCGGCGAGCGCAACGGCGAGCACCTCGCGCTCCTCGGGGAGCGCCGCGCCGGGCTCGGCGGGGCGCCGGAACGTGTGTCCGATCTCGAAGAGCCGCACGCCGTGGTTGCGGTGGGACCAGTTGTAGGCGACGGCCCCCACCAGCCCGGGGAGGAGCGACGTGCGCAAGACGGACTGCTCGGCGACCAGCGGGTTGGTGATGCGGATGCCGTCGTCGGACAGGCCGCACCGGGCCAGCTCGCCGGGCGCGAGGAAGGGCATGGGCATGGCCTCGGTGACCCCCCGGCCCACCAGCACGGCTCGCAGCCAGCGCCGATCGAGCTGGCGCTGGGTGAGCGACCCGGCGATCGGGGAACGGGGAACGGTCCGCCCGAGCTCGCTGTAGCCGTGGTGGCGAGCCACCTCTTCGATGACGTCGATCTCGGTGGCGGAGTCGTACCGCCAGGAGGGGATGGTGACGTCGAGGTCCTCTCCGGACACCGTGGTGCGGAACCCGATGGGCTCGAGGAGCTCGGCGATGCGGGCCCGGCCGAGGTCGGTCCCCAGGAGTCGGGCCACCCGAGCGGTGCGGACCCGCACGGTCGGTCGCTCGGGGAGCTCCCCGCTGGCGCGGGCACGGCCGTCCTCGAGGTCGGCGCCCAGCAGCTCGGCGAACCGGCGCATCGCGAGGTCGACCACCTCCGGGTCTGTCCCCTTCTCGAAGCGGGCCGATGCCTCAGAGCGGAGCTTGTGGCGACGGCTCGAGCGGACGATGCCGATCGGATCGAACCAGGCCATCTCCAGCAGCACGTCGGTGGTGGCATCGGAGATCTCGCTGTTGCCGCCGCCCATGATCCCGGCCAGCCCCACCGGGACGTCGGCGGCGTCGCAGATGAGGAGGTCCTCGGCGGTGAGGGTCCGCTCCAGGTCGTCGAGGGTGACGAGCACCTCTCCCTCCCTCGCCCGCCGCACCCGGAAGCCCGGGCCGGCGACCTTGGCCAGGTCGTAGGGGTGGCTGGGCTGGCCCAGCTCCAGCATCACGTAGTTGGAGACGTCGACCACGCTGTTGATCGAGCGCATGCCCAGCAGGGCCAGGCGGGAGGCCAGGCGCGGGTCGCCGGGCCCCACCGAGACACCCCTCAGGACGCGGGCCTCGAAGGAACCGCAGCGATCCGGGTCGAGGATCTCGACGGTGACCGAGCCGATGTGGTCGCCGGCCACGAGGCGCGGCTGCGGGTCGGGCAGGGAGAAGGGGACCTTCAGCCGGGCCGCCAGGTCCCGGGCAACCCCCGCGATCGACATGGCGTCGGGCCGGTTGGGGTTGATCTCGAGGTCCCAGAGGACGTCGCGCTCGATGCCCATGGCCTCGGCGAAGGGGGTGCCGGGCTGGAGGTGCGGGGGCAGGATCAGGATGCCGCCGTGATCGTCGCCGAGGCCGAGCTCGCGAGGTGAGCACAGCATCCCGTTGGACCAGACGCCGGCCATCTTCCGTCGCCCGATCTCCATGCCGTTGCCCATGACGGTGCCGATGGTGGCCAGCGGCACGAGGTCGCCGGCCGCCATGTTGAAGGCACCGCAGCCGATCTCGAGAGGCTGGCCGTCGCCCGCGTCGACGATGACCTGGTGGATCTTGTTGGCGCCAGGGATCGGGCGGGTCTCGAGGACCCGGGCCACGACCACCCCGTCCAGCCCCTCGCCCACGACCTCCATCGCCTCGACGGCCATGCCGAGGTCGCTCAGCTGGTCGGCGAGCGCGACCGGGTCGCCCTCGATGGGGGCGAAGTCGCACAGCCAGGAGAGCAGGACCTTCATCGCGGGCGTCCTAGAACTGGGAGAGGAAGCGGATGTCGTTGGTGAACAGGTGGCGCAGGTCGTCGACGCCGCGGCGGGTGATGGCGAGGCGGTCGATGCCGAACCCGAAGGCGAAGCCCTGCCACTCCTCAGGGTCGATCCCGCAGTTGGCGAGGACGTTGGGGTGGACCATCCCGCACCCGCCCAGCTCGAGGAACGACCCGTCGGGCCGGATGATGTCGTACTCGGCCGACGGCTCGGTGAAGGGGAAGTAGGAGGGCCGCAGCCGGGACGCGAAGTCGCCCCCGAAGTAGGCCTTAGTGAACGCGTCGAGCGTGCCGGCGAGGTCGGCGAAGGTGATGCCCCGGTCGATGACCAGGCCCTCGATCTGGTGGAAGACCGGCATGTGGGTGGCGTCCGGCGTGTCCTGGCGGAAGACGCGCCCGGGCATGACCGAGTAGATCGGGGGCTCCTGGGTGGTCATCACCCGGACCTGGACGGGCGACGTGTGGGTGCGCAGGACCGTGGAGCCCGGCTCCCCCATCTCCACGTACAGGGTGTCGTACATGTCTCGGGCCGGGTGGTCGGCGGGGAAGTTGAGGGCACCGAAGTTGTGCCAGTCGGTCTCCACCTCCGGGCCCTCGGCCACCGTGAAGCCCATGCCGACGAACACGTCCTCGAGCCGCTGGATCGACTCCGTGACGAGGTGCAGGTGGCCGGCGCCGAGCGCGGGGACGACCTCGGTGAGGTCCAGCCTCTCCGCCTCCAGGCGGGCCCGGCGCGCCACGGCCTCGAGCTCCGCCCGACGGGTCTCGAGGGCCTCGGCGAGCGCCTCCCGGATGCGGTTGCTGGCCTGGCCCACCTTGCGGCGCCCGTCGGGGTCGAGCGCACCCAGCTGGCCCTTCACCTCCGACAGCGCCGAGCGCTTGCCGAGGAGCTCGACGTCGAGGGCGCGGACGTCGTCCACGCTTCCGGCCGCCGCCACCCGAGGGAGGGCCTCGGCCTCGATGGCGGCGAGCTGCTCGAGCAGGGCGTCGACGGACATGGTCGTGTGATGCTCCCCGCTGCCGGTCAGCCGTCGCCAATCGGTTCGTGGGCCTGCTCGAACGCGTCGGTGGGCAGCGTGAAGCGGAACGTGCTCCCGACCCCCAGCTCCGACGCGGCGGTGAGGTGGCCCCCGTGCGCCTCGACGAGGCCCTGGCTGATCCAGAGGCCCAGCCCGGTGCCGCTGGGACGGCCGTGGTCGCGGCGGAAGAACTTGGTGAACACCCGAGGCAGGTCCTCGGCGGGGATGCCGGGACCGACGTCGTGCACCTCGACGGCCACCTCGCCCTCGGCCACCGAGCCGGTGACCCGCATCCCGGTGGGGCTCCCGTACTTGGCGGCGTTCTCGACCAGGTTGGTGAGCACCTGCTCGACCTTGTCGGGATCGGCGTAGACCGCCGGGAAGCCGTCCGGGAAGCTGACCTCGCAGCCCAGCTCGGGGATGCCGATCCGCACCTTGTCCACCACGCTCTGGGCCAGCTCGGGCAGCGCCACCATCTGGCGCTTCAGCACCAGCCGCCCCGTCTCGAGCCGGGAGATGTCGAGGAGCTCGGTGACGAGACGGGTGACGCGATCGGCGTCGTGGTGGACCTGCTCGAGCATGGTGCGCTTCTGGTCGTCCGTCAGGCGCTCCCAGCGCGACAGCAGGAGGGAGGTGTAGCCCTTCACCGACGTGAGCGGGCTGCGCAGCTCGTGGGACACGGTGGAGATGATGGCGATCCCGCTGCGCTCCCCCGACGGGCGCAGAGCCAGGACCACCCGCCCGACTCCGGGCTGCACGGTCGCCACCACCGGGACGTCGGTTCCGTCGGCCCGCTGGAACACGAGGTCCACCTGGCCGTCCACCGCGGGGAGCGCGCTGCGCAGCGCCGCGGCGCCGCTGCCGCTGCGGACCGAGAACGCCTCGCCCACCGGCTGACCGATCCGGTCTCGGGCGCCGTCACCCAGGATCTGGCAGGCGGCGGCGTTGAGGGCCACCAGGTTGAGCGCGTCGTCCAGGACCAGGGTCGGGTCCGGCAGCTCGTCGAGCTCGATCGAGCTCACCGACCGGCACTCCGCTGACGGAGGGACTCGAAGCACACCACCGTGCCCGCCATGGCGACGTTGAGGGACTCGGTGGGGCCCGCCATCGGGATGGTGAGCCGCAGGTCCACCACGTCGAGGACCTCCCGCGGCAGGCCATGGGCCTCGGAGCCCAGCACCAGCGCGACGGGGCCCCGGAGATCGGCCTCGTGGTAGGGCTGCCCGTCCCGCACCACGGTGGCCGCGGTGGCCACCCCCTCGCCTCGCAGCTGCTCCAGCACCTCGGTGGTCTCCCCTCCGACCGCCACCGGCAGGCGGAAGAGCGCCCCCGCCGCGGCTCGCACGCACTTCGGGCTGCTCGGGTCCACCGAGCCCCGGCAGAAGACTACTGCTGCCGCCCCGGCGGCCTCGGCGGCCCGCAGCAGCGTTCCGGCGTTGCCGGGGTCAGCCACGGCGTCGAGCACCAGGGCCAGCGGGCCCTGAACGGCTGCCGCCACCGCATCGGCCACCGGCACCTCGACGCGCCTCGCCACCGCGACCACCCCGTTGGGTGTGACCGCATCGGTGGCCCGGGCCAGCACATCGGGGGCGACCCGGTGGAGGTGGGCTCCCGCGGCTCGGGCCCGTTCCAGCAGCGCGCTCGGGGCGGTCTCGGTGGCGAAGACGTCGAGCACCTCGAGCTCCGCGTCGAGGGCCTCTCCGAGCAGCACGGGCCCGTCGACCACGAACCTCCCCTCCTCAGAGCGCGCAGCGCGGCGCCTCGAGAGGCGCCGCAGCTGCTGCACTCTTGGGTGTCGGAACCCGAGCGGGTCCCGACCGGGGATCGCTACGCGGTCTCCTCGGCCGAGGCCGCGGTGGCGGCCTGGACGAGGGCTGCGAAGGCGGCCGGCTCGCGGACGGCGAGGTCGGCCAGGACCTTGCGATCGACCTCGATCTCGGCCAGCCGGAGCCCGGCGATGAACCGGCTGTAGCTGGTGCCGTTCTCCCGGCAGGCTGCGTTGATCCGCTGGATCCACAGCGACCGGAAGTCGCCCTTGCGGGCGCGGCGGTCGCGGTACGCGTACTGCAGGGAGTGCATCACCTGCTCGTTGGCGGCCCGGTAGGACCGGCTCTTGTTGCCGTAGTAGCCCTGGGCCCGCTCGAGCGTGGCCCGACGCTTCTTCTTGGAATGGACGGAGCGCTTCACCCGTGCCATGTCGTTCTCCTTGTCTGCTGCGTCGGGCCTAGCGGCCGAGCATCCGCTTGATCCGGACGGCGTCGCCAGGGGCGACGTCGGTGTGACCGGCGAGGCGGCGCATGCGCTTCGACGGCTTCTTCTCGAGGATGTGGTTGTTGTTGATCTGCAGGCGCCGGAGCTTGCCGGTGCCGGTGACCTTGAAGCGCTTCTTGGCGCCGCTGTGGGTCTTCATCTTGGGCATGGGGCTTCTCTTCTGTCAGTCGGTCGACTCGAGTGGACCGTCGTCGGGGGCGCCGCTGGGGGTGGGCTGCTCGGAGGCCGCTTCGGCGGCTTCTGCTTCGGCGGCGGCCTTGGCCTTCTGTGCTGCCGCCTGCGCCCGCTTGTCGGGAGCCAGCACCATCGTCATGTTCCGGCCGTCGATTCGGGGATGGATCTCCACCCGACCGACGTCCTTCACCGCCTCCTCCACCTGGTCGAGGATCTTCTTCCCGAGCTCGGGGTGGTACACCTCCCGACCCCGGAAGGTGAGGGTGACCTTCACCTTGTGGCCCTCGGCCAGGAACTTCTCGACCTTGCGGGTCTTGGTGTCGAAGTCGCCGCCCGAGATCTTGGGGCGGTACTTCATCTCCTTGATGACGACGTTGGTGGTCTTGCGGCGAGACTCCTTGGCCTTCTGGGCCGCCTCGTACTTGTACTTGCCGTAGTCCATGACACGGCACACGGGCGGGTTCGCCTGAGCGGCGACCTCGACGAGATCGAGGTCCTGGGCTCGAGCGATCGCAAGGGCTTCGGGCAGCGGCTTGATGCCGATCTGCTGCCCGTCGGGTCCCACCAGTCGGACTTCGCGGGCCCGGATCCTGTCGTTGATCCTGGGCTCGCCGTTGGCCGGCGGCGTGGCTATCGCCGAATCCTCTTCATGTAGGCGCAGCTACCTCCTGGGCGCGGGGTGGATGTGGGTGGGTCCGCACCTCGCACAACGACGAAGGGCGGACATCGGGAAGCCGACGTCCGCCCTGGGGCCGCCCCGGAGGACCGGGACGGTCAGCTGCGGCTATCGACCTGGCGCACCTCGTTGCGATGGCCAGGTGGGGGCAGGGCCCCGCTTCGCCTTGGGTTGTGCTGCGTAGGCTACGGGCATGGCCCGACCCACCACAACCCGACCTCTCGTCGCATGAGCCTCTGGACCCCCGGCGGAGAGCACCGACCCGAGCCTGCTCCCGCCTCCACCGGCGGGGAGGGCCGCGGACCGGGTCCTGCCCTCGACGACCTGTCCGCCGAGGATCGGGCCCAGCTCGAGGCGATGCAGCAGGAGATGGCGGAGGTCCGCCAGCAGCTGCTGCAGGCGCCGGCGTCGGTGGTGGTGGCGAACCACGCCATGGGCATCTACGAGCTGGCCGCCATCCACCTCACCGCCTCCGAGCCGAAGCTCCCCGAGGCCACGCTCGCCATCGACGCCCTCTCGGCGCTCGTGGACGGCCTGGCCGGCCGCCTGGGCGACGCCGAGCCCACGCTCCGCGAGGCGCTCTCGCAGCTGCGCACCGCGTACCTGGAGATCAAGCGTCGGGCCGACGGACCCTCGACCTAGGATCGGCCACAGGCGCACGCTGCGCCGGGGGTCGAGATGACGCAGGCCACGGGACCAGATCCGATCGCGATGTCCTCATCCGGCGCGTCCCCGGTCGAGCCGGCCCACCTGGCGGCGCTCCTCGAGGACTCGATCGACCTGGCCGCTGTCATCGAGTGGAACGGCGCGGTCCGCTACCTGAACCGGGCCGGCCGCCGCATGCTGGGCGTCACCGGTTCGCTCGAGGGCCCGGTCGACGGCCTGTCCCTGGTGTCCGACACCGACCGCGGGCTCGTCACCGGGGAGGTCCTGCCCGCGCTGCGGGCCGATGGCTGGTGGACGGGGAACCTCACCCTGATCGGGAGCGGCACCGAGGTGCCCACCCGGTCGACCCTTCGCGTGCACCCCGCCGAAGGCGACACCATCATCACCTGGCTGGCTCGGGACATCAGCACCGAGAAGCGGGTCTTCGAGACGCTGCGGGGCAAGATCTTCGAGGACGAGCTGACCCGTCTCCCGCACCGCTCGATCTTCCTCGACCGGCTCGACCTCGCGCTGCGCCGCACCGGCGGCGGGCCGGGCGCGGTCGGGCTGGCCTTCATCAGCCTCGATCGCTTCAAGGAGAAGAACGACCGCTTCGGCCGCGTGATCGGCGACGAGCTCCTCCGTGCGGTCGGCCAGCGGCTCGCCTCGGCGTGCGGCCCCTCCGACACGGCGGCCCGCTGGGGCGGCGACGAGTTCGTGTTCCTCACCGAGGGCGACCCCGACAGCGTCGTCGGCAACGCTCTGGCGGCGCGGGTGGCGGCGTGCTTCAGCCGGTCCTTCGACGTGACCGGGCTGGAGCTGTTCCAGACGGCCTCCATCGGGGTGAGCGTGGGCCGCCCCGGGGAGACCAACCTCGACCAGCTCCTCCGCCAGGCCGAGGCGGCCGGGCAGATGGCCAAGCAGCGCGGCGGGGAGGCGATCCACCTCTTCGACGAGGAGATGCAGGCCCGCGCCCTTCGCCGGGCCGAGGTCGAGGACGCCCTGCGAGGAGCGGCCGAGCGGGGCGAGCTGGTGCTCCACTACCAGCCCGAGGTGTCGCTCCGGACCAACGAGATCGTGGCCGTGGAGGCCCTCGTGCGCTGGCAGCACCCCGAGTGGGGCCTGGTGGCGCCGGGCGAGTTCGTCCAGGTGGCGGAGGTGTCGAGCCTCATCTTGGAGGTGGGCGGCTTCGTGCTCGAGACCGCCATGCGGCAGTGGTCCGCCTGGCGGGCCGAGCTGGGCGACCGGGCCCCGGTCGTGGCCGTCAACATCTCCCCCAAGCAGTTCATCCAGGAGGACTTCGCCGAGCTGGTGGCGGAGGTGCTCGAGCGCACCGGCGCCGACCCGGGTGGCATCTGCCTCGAGATCACCGAGAGCGTGCTCATGGACGACCTCGACGGCACCGTCGCCACCCTCAAGGCGCTCAAGGCGCTCGGGGTCCAGCTGGCGGTCGACGACTTCGGGACCGGCTACTCGTCCCTGTCCTACCTGCGGGCCTTCCCGGTGGACATCATCAAGGTCGACCAGTCCTTCGTGTCCGGTCTGGGCAAGGACCCTGAGGACTCCGCCATCGTGGAGGCCGTGGTGCGCATGGGCCAGGCGCTGCGGCTGAGCACGGTGGCCGAAGGCGTCGAGACGGCCCACCACCTGATCGAGCTGCGCGAGCTCGACTGCGACATCGCCCAGGGGTACCACTTCGCCCGCCCCGCTCCCGCGGACGCGGTCACCCCGATGCTGCGGGCCGGCCGGGACTGGTTCAAGCGGGCCTAGCTGCGCTCGCGGCGGCCGACGTCCCGGGCCTCCCACCGGCCGAGCGGGCCGGGCGCCAGCGTGAAGCTCACCGGCGTGCCCACCTCGATGGTGCGGGTGCCGTCCGCGATCGCGGTGCAGTGGAAGGGGTGGCGGCGACCGTCGGCTTCGATGGTGCCGAGGCCCCGGTGGTCGTCGAAGTCGATGACGACGCCGTCCACGTCAGTGGACGATCTTGGCCAGCGGGAGCTCGATGATGTCGGTGGCGCCGGCGTCCTTCAGGGCGGGGATGAGCGTGTTGATGGTGGACTTCGCCACCACCGTCTCCACCGCGTAGCCGCCGTCGCCGAAGAGCTTCGACACGGTCGGGGACTTCATCGAGGGGAGGAGCTCGATGACCCCGTCCAGGTCTGCGTCGGCCACGTTGAGCTTGACGAGGACCTTCCCCCGCGCCTCCATCACCCCGTCGAGCAGCGTGCGGATCTGGTCCATGGCGTGGCGCTTCCCGGGGTCCGCCGCCGACTCCGGGTTGGCGATGAGCTCGGTGTAGCTGGTGAGCACCTCGCCGATGATCTTGAGGCCGGCGGCGCGAAGGGCGCGGCCGGTCTCGGTGATCTCGACGATGCAGTCGACGATGTCGGGGACCTTCGCCTCGGTGGCGCCGTAGGACAGGCGGATGTCGGCGTCGATCCCGAGCCTCTCGAAGTACCGGCGGGTGAGCCCGAGGTACTCGGTGGACACCCGCAAGCCCTGGGGCAGATCCTCGACCTTCTGGTACGGGCTGTCCTGAGGCACCGCGACGACCATCCGGATCGGTCGGCTGGTGGCCTTGGAGTAGCGCAGCTCCCCCAGGCTCACCACGTCGCTCGCCGTCTCCTCGATCCAGTCCCGCCCCGTGATGCCGAGGTCGAACATCCCCTCGGCCACGTACATGGGGATCTCCTGGGGCCGCAGGATCCGCACCTCGGCGATGCGGGGGTCGTCGATGGTGGCCTTGTAGTCGACGGTGGAGGACCGCTCGACCCGCAGGTCGGCAGCCTCGAAGAGCTCGAGGGTGGCCTTCTCGAGCGAACCCTTGGGGAGGACGAGGCGCAGCACGCCTGCGAGGGTAGGGGCTGCGGGACCCGGCGAGCGAAGCGGGATCAGGGGGCGAAGCGCTGGGCCAGGCGGGCCATCTCGACGGCCACGACGGCCGCGTCCTCGCCCACGTTGTGCCCGCCCGCCGCCTCCGAGCGCGCCAGCGCCTGGGCCTCGTCCTCGGTGGTGAGCACCCCGAAGGCCACCGGCACGCCGGTTGCGAGCTGGACCTGCTGGATGCCGGCCGCTGACTCGCCGGCCACCAGCTCGTAGTGGGTGGTCTCGCCTCGGATCACGCACCCAAGGCAGATGACGGCGTCGACCTGACCCGACGCGGCCAGCACCCGGGCCCCCATCGGCAGCTCGAAGCTGCCCGGCACGGTGACGTCCACGACGTCGCCTGGCCGCACGCCGAGCCCGGACAGGCCCCGCCCGACGCCCTCGGCCAGGCGGTCCACGATGTGGGCGTTCCAGCGGGCTCGCACCACCCCGATGCGCAGGCCGGTGCCGTCCAGGCCCTCGGGGGGCCCGGCCCCCTTGTCCCCGGCCGTCACTGCGCCGGCGCGTCGGGCTCGATGGCGAACGGCCCGGCCGCCTGGTCGTCGAGGCCGTCGAGGAGGTGGCCCATCTTCTCCCGCTTGGTGCGCAGGTAGGCGATGTTCTCCGGGTTGGGGGCCACAACGGTGGGGACCCGGCCGGTGATGTCGAGCCCGAAGCCCTCGAGGCCGCCGTACTTGGTCGGGTTGTTGGTGATGATCCGCATCGTGGTGACGCCGAGGTCGACGAGGATCTGGGCGCCGATGCCGTACTCGCGGCTGTCAGCGGGGAGGCCGAGCTCGAGGTTGGCCTCCACCGTGTCGCGCCCCTGCTCCTGGAGGCTGTAGGCCCGGATCTTGTGCCCGATGCCGATCCCGCGGCCCTCGTGGCCGCGCAGGTAGACCAGCACGCCCCTGCCCTCGTCCGCGATGAGCTGCATGGCGGAGTCCAGCTGCACCCCGCAGTCGCAGCGCAGCGAACCAAACACGTCGCCGGTGAGGCACTCGCTGTGCACCCGGACGAGCACGTCGTCCTCGCCCGAGACGGCGCCCTTCACCAGCGCGAGGTGCTGCTCGCCGTCGAGCAGGGACTCGTAGGCGTAGGCGGTGAAGTCGCCCCAGGTGGTGGGGATGCGGGCTTCGGCGATGCGGCGCACGAGCTTCTCGTTCTGGCGCCGGTACCGGATGAGGTCGGCGATGGAGATCATGAGGAGCCCGTGCTCCTCGGCGAAGCGCTCGAGCTCGGGCACCCGCGCCATGTCGCGCTTGTCCTCGTCCACGATCTCGCACAGGAGGCCGGCCGGGTAGAGGCCGGCCAGCCGGCAGAGGTCGATGGTGGCCTCGGTGTGGCCGGCCCGCTTCAGCACGCCGCCCTCCCGGGCCAGGAGCGGGTTGATGTGGCCGGGGCGGGCGAGGTCGCCGGGGCGGGTGGACGGGTCGCAGAGCGCCTTGATGGTGGCGCAGCGGTCGTGGCTCGAGATGCCGGTGGTGGTGCCGTGGCGGTAGTCGACGGTGACCAGGAAGGCGGTGCGCTGGCTCTCGGTGTTCGACTGCACCATGAGCGGCAGATCGAGCTCTTCGGCCCGCTCGGCGGTGACCGGCGCGCAGAGGTACCCGCTGGTGTGGTGGAGGAAGAAGGCGACCTTCTCGGGGGTGGCGAACTCGGCCGCCATGATGAGGTCGCCCTCGTTCTCGCGGTCCTCGTCGTCGACGACCACGAGGATCTCACCCCGGGCGTAGGCGGCGACGGCGTCTTCGATCCGTGCGAACGGCATGTCAGGCATCCTTCCAGGACAGGAGTCGCTCGACGTACTTGGCGGTGACGTCGACCTCCAGGTTGACGGGGTCCCCGGGCCCCTTGTGGCCGAGGGTCGTGACCTCGGCCGTATGGGGGATGACGGCCACCGTGAAGCCGTCGTCGGTGGGCGCCACGACCGTGAGGCTGATGCCGTCCACGGTGATCGAGCCCTTCTCCACGATGTAGCGCAACAGCGCCCGATCGGTCCGGACCCGCAGGTCGGGCGCCGGGGTGACGATCTCCCCCACCCCGTCCACGTGCCCCTGCACGAGGTGCCCACCCAACCGGTCGCTCAGGCGGACCGGCCGCTCGAGGTTGACGCGGTGGCCGGGGGCGAGCGCGCCCAGAGCGCTGCGGGCGTAGGTCTCGTCCACCACGTCGGCCTCCCACCAGCCCTCAGCCGCGTCCCAGCCGACCACGGTGAGGCAGACGCCGTTCACCGCGATCGAGGCGCCCATGGCGATGTCGTCGAGGACGGTGCGGGCGCCGATGCGCAGTCGGGGTCCTTCGCGGGACACGACGGTGCCGAGCTCCTCCACGATGCCGGTGAACATCAGTGCGCCTCCTGGGCGGGGGTGGGATCGAGGTCGATCCGGAGGTCCGGGCCGAGGGCCTGGACGTGGACGATCCGCCCTCGGGTGACGGCGTCGATGGTCGGGGCACCCGGGCCGGCGAAGAGGCCGCGGGCGTCGTCGCCCCCGAAAAGGGCCGGGGCCAGGTAGAGGACGTAGCGGTCGACCAGGCCCTCGTGGTGGAACGCGTGGGCCACCGCCGCCCCACCTTCGACGAGCACCTGGAGGTGGCCCTCCGCTCCCAGCCGGTCGAGCAGCTCGGTGAGCGGGCCGGTGTGCTGCGTGCAGGGATGGACCTTGGCGCCCGCCGGTGCCTCTCCGAGCACGATGCGCAGCGGATCGCCTCGCGGCGCCGGGGCGTCGCGCACGGTGAGCGACGGGTCGTCGGCCCGCACCGTCCCGGCACCCACGATGACGGCGTCGCTCTCCGCCCGCAGCCCGTGGGCGTCGGCCCGGGCCTCAGCTCCCGTGATCCAGCGGCTGGTGCCGTCGGGGGCGGCGGTCCTGCCGTCGAGGGTGGCGGCCAGCTTCAGGACCACGTAGGGGCGGCCGGTCCGGCGGTGGTGCAGGTAGGGCGCGAGCACCCCGCCCGCGGCGCCGGCCAGGACGCCGACGAGCACCTCGATCCCGGCGCCCACCAGGCGCCCGATCCCCTGCCCCGCGACCAACGGATCGGGGTCCTCCAGGGCGACGACCACGCGCCCCACCCCGGCCTCGATCAGCGCGTCGGCGCACGGCGGGGTCCGCCCGTGGTGGGAGCAGGGCTCGAGCGTGACCCAGGCGGTGGAGCCCTCCAGGTCGACGTCGGCCGCCCGGGCCGCGGCCAGCGCCACCGCCTCGGCGTGCGGTCCACCCACCGCGCTGGTGGCCCCCTCGAAGACCTCGCCGGCCGGCGTCTCGATGACGCACCCGACCCACGGGTTCGGTGGCGTCAGCGCCCGCACCGAGCGCGAGAGCTCGACGGCTCGTCGCATCCGGTCGGTGTCGAGGTCGATGTTCACGGCGTCGGTCCTGGGGCAGCGGGGCCGCGCGGGTACGACGACAGCGGTCAGCCGGGCCGACCACCTTGCGTCCTCGCTCCCATCCGGACTCTCACCGTCGGCTCCGGGATCTCACCGGATCGGCCGCCCCACTGGCTGTGAGGAGGTTCGCGGGCTACACCGCCGGTCGGGACTTCCACCCAACCCCGCGAGGGCTTGCTCGATTGTGCGCTCAGGCTACCGACCGGCCTATCGCGAGCGGCAATCGGACGGCAGCAGCCGGGATCAGATCGGTGCCATGCTTGGGTACGCGGGGCGGCCTCCGTCGGCCCAGGGGGAGCATGATGCGGGTCGGGACGTCGATGCTGGAGGTCGTCGGAGGCACGCCGGTGGTGCAGCTGGGGCGCGTGGTCCCCGAGGGTGCCGCCGACGTCTTCGTGAAGCTGGAGTGGTTCAACCCCACGGGCTCCTACAAGGACCGGATGGCGGCGGCGATGATCGAGGAGGCCGAGCGGCGGGGCACGCTCCGACCGGGGATGTCGGTGGTCGAGTACACGGCCGGCAGCACAGGCTCCTCGCTCGCGTTCGTGTGTGCCGCGAAGGGCTACCGCCTGCGCATCGTCTCGTCGGATGCCTTTGCGCCGGAGAAGCTGGCCACGATGGCCGCCCTCGGCGCCGACGTCACCATCGTGCCGAGCGAGGGTGGCAAGGTGACTCCCGACCTCGTCGCCCGGATGATCGCGAGGGCCCAGGAGCACGCCAGCGAGCCGGACACCTACTGGACCGACCAGCTGAACAACCGCGACTCCCTGCTGGGCTACGCCGCCGTGGGGCGGGAGCTTCTCGCGCAGCTCGATCGGCCGATCGACGTGTTCTGCGCGGCGGTCGGCACCGCAGGCCTGGCGATGGGGGTGGCGGGTGCCTTCGACGAAGCCGGAGCTGGAGCCCGGATCGTGATCTTCGAGCCCGAGTCCACGCCGGTCATCTCAGGGGGAGAGCCGGGGACCCACACGGTCGAGGGCATCGGTATCGGCTTCCGGCCGCCGCTCCTCGACGACGACCGCTACGACGAGGTCCGCACCGTCGACGAGCAGCAGGGGCGGGCCATGGCCCGACGCCTCGCCGCCGAGGAGGGCCTGTTCGCCGGGACGTCCACGGGGCTGAACGTGGTCGGTGCCGTGCAGCTGGCGGTGGAGCTCGGCCCGGGCGGCACCGTCGTGACGGTCGCCTGCGACACGGGGCTGAAGTACCTGTCCGGCGACCTGCACCGGGCCTAGCCACGGGCCCCTCAGTGGGGGGAACCGCCGGCCAGGAGGTCGAGGGCGTGGGGGACGACGTCGAGGACCGCGGCGAGGCACTCCTGGCTCCCACTCGAGGATCCCGGGAGGTTGAGGACGAGGGCCTGGCCCACGGTGCCGGCCCGGGCCCGGGACAGGCGGCCGAGCGGGTTGGTGAGGCGCATGGCCTCGGCCAGCCCCGGAGCCTCCCGCTCGAGGACCGCGGCGGTGGCCTCGGGCGTGAGGTCCCGAGGACCGAAGCCGGTGCCTCCGGTGGTGACGACCAGACCGGCGAAGCCAGAGCACGCCGCCCGGATCGCAGCCGAGACGGGTTCGATGCCGTCTCCCACCACCACATGGTCGACGACGTCGAAGCCGGCCGCCCGCAGCTGGTCGACGAGCGCGGGACCGGAGCGGTCCTCCCGCTCCCCTGCCACCACCGAGTCCGACACCGTGATCACCTTGGCCTGCAGCGCCATAGTCGGATTCTGGCAGCCCTCGTGCCCCTCAGCGCTGGAGCCGGAGGAGGTACATGCCGTCGGTACCGGCGGTCTGCGGGAGGAGGCGTGCGCCGCGGCCGTGCGGCTGCCACGGCGCTTCGGGAGGCGGGACCGGCTCGAGGTCGGGGCGGGTGGCCGCGAGGTGCTCGTCGACGCCGAGCGTCTCGGCGTCGGTGAGCGTGCAGACCGAGTAGACGAGCCAACCGCCGGGCCGCACGAGATCGGCGGCGGCGTCGACGATCGTGCGCTGGAGCCGGCCGAGGCGCTCGGGGGCATCGGCGTCGATGCGCCAGCGCAGGTCGGGGCGGCGGCGGAGGGTGCCCAGCCCCGAGCAGGGCGCATCGACCAGGACGCGGTCGAAGGAGCCTGGGGCGAAGGGCGGGGCGGCGGCGTCGGCCGCGACCACCTGCAGCGGGTGGTCGGAGCGGACGTTGCCGGTGAGGAGGCGGACCCGGTTGGGACGCAGGTCTCCGGCCACCACGTGGGCACCTGTGGCGGCGAGGAGCGTGGCCTTGCCGCCGGGGGCGGCGCAGAGGTCCGCCACGCGCTCTCCGGGCCGGGCCTCGACGGCCTCGGCGACCCACTGGGAGGCGAGGTCCTGCACGTAGCCATCGGCCCGCTCGGTTACCTCGGGGGCCTCGTTCATGATCACGAGGGCGGCTCGCCCGTCCTCGACGCCGAGGTCGACGATCAGGCGGTCGACGATCCAGTCGGGGTAGCTCAGCTCGGTGGCGACGTCGGGCCACGTGACGGGAGTGGTGGCCACCCGCCGGAGCACCGCGTTGACGAGCCCTCGAGCCGCCCGCGGGGCGACCGCCACCGTCTCCCCGACCGCCGCGTGCGGAGGGGAGGAGAGGAAGTGGAGCTGGTAGGCGCCGAGGCGCAGCGCATTGCGGACCCGCGGCTCGACGTCGCGGCTGAGGAAGCGGTCGACGAGGTGGTCGCAGGCCCGGCGCATCCGGGTGGTGCCGTAGACGAGCTCGGTGGCGAAGTGGCGGTCGCGGGGTTCGAGGTCGGCCCGCCCCAGCAGCTCGGGGAGCACGAGGTTGGCGTAGGCCCCGCCCGGATCGACGCGGTCCAGCGCCTCGAGCGCGACCGCACGGGCGGAGCTCAGGCGGTCACCTCCGGCGTCGGGGTGCGACCCACGTCCCGATGCTCCTCTGCGCCCCCGAGCGCGGCCGCGGGCACGTGCTCGATCGTCGCTCACGTGCCGAGGGGCTCGCCGCTCGACCACGCGGCGCCGTTCACCCAGGCCGCGGCCGCCATCCTCGGCTTGCCCTCGGGCTGGACCTCCACGAGCTCGACTGGGCCGTCGCCGGCCGGGACGACGGGACCCTCGCCTCGTGGGGGCACGTGGGTGCGCCAGACCTTGAGCCGCCGGCCCCCTACGGTCGTCCAGGCGCCGCCCAGGCGGACGAGCCGGTGCACCTCGACGGCTGTGCGGGTCCAGTCGATCGCCAGCTCGCTCGGTTCGATCTTGGCTGCGTACGTGGGCTCGCCCTGCTGCGGGACCGGAGCGGGGAGCCCCTCAGAGAGGGTGTCGACCAGCAGGGTGGTGCCGGCCTCCACCAACCGGGACCGAAGGTCCTCCAGCGTGTCGTCCGGACCGATCGGCACCTCGGCCCTGGCGTACACCCCCCCGGTGTCCAGGCCCTCCTCGACGGCCATGAGGTCGACGCCGGTGCGCTCGTCGCCGGCCAGGATGGCCCGTTCCACCGGGGCGGCGCCCCGCCAGCGGGGAAGGAGCGAGAAGTGCAGGTTCACCATGGGCACGCGCTCCAGGACGTGTGGCTTGATCAGGCGGCCGAAGGCGACCACGACGCCCAGCTCCACATCCGCGTCGAGGACCGCATCCACCTCGTGGCTCACGGGGAGGCCGAGCTCGACGGCGGCTGCCTTCACCGGCGACGGGAGCAGGGCGCTGCCGCGCCCCCGCCGACGGTCGGGCTGGGTGACGACGAGCGCCACCTCGAAGCCTGCGTCCACCAGGGCCCGCAGCGGCGGCACAGCCAGGTCGGGCGTGCCCAGGAAGGCCAGCCGGCGGGGGCGTCCCTCGGGGACCGGGGCGAGGGGCACCAGCAGCTAGCGGAGGCTGAAGCCGGTGGACTTCGGCGCCGGAGCGGCGATCTCCGCATCGGCGAGATCGGCCGCGGTGAGCCTCTGCTCCCGGATGATCTTGAGGGCGGCCTTGCGCTGATCGGGGTCCAGCCGCTCGATGTAGAGCACCCCGTCGAGGTGGTCGAGCTCGTGCTGGAAGGCTCGGGCCAGGAGCTCGTCGGCCTCGATGGACACCTCGTTGCCGTCGAGGTCGTACCCGACCAGGTGGACCTGCTTGGGCCGGACCAGCTCGAAGGCGAGCCCCGGGATCGACAGGCAGCCCTCCTCGAAGGCCCACTCGCCGTGGCTCTCGCGGATCTCCGGGTTCACGATCGTGTGGGGTCCGTCGCCGACGTCGTAGACGAACAGCCGCTTCTGCACGCCCACCTGCGGGGCGGCCAGCCCCACGCCCGGCGCGGCGTACATGGTCTCGACCATGTCCTCGGCCAGCCGGACGAGCTTGCCGTCGACGTCGGTGACCTCCTTCGCCCGCTGCCGCAGGACCGGGTCCCCGATGCGACGGATCTCGTAGGGCGCGTCCATTCGACCAGGATACCGGCCGTGGTGGTCCCTCCCCCGGTCCGGCCCGCCGGTAGGTTCGCGCGATGCCCGACGCCGCCGGCCACTACTTCGACCCGGCGCCGGGTGCCGCGTCCAGACCGGCCACCGTCCGGCTCACCCTGCCCGACGTCACCCTGGAGCTGGCCACCGATCGGGGCGTGTTCTCTGCTGATCGGGTGGACCCCGGCACGAAGTACCTGCTCCTCGATGCCCCTGCTCCCCCAGAGACGGGCACCTTCGTCGACCTGGGCTGCGGCTACGGACCGATCGCGTGCACGCTGGCCCGCCGGGCACCCGGGGCCACCGTGTGGGCGGTCGACGTCAACGAGCGGGCCCGGGCCCTGTGCCGGGCCAACGCCGAGGCGCTGGGACTGGCCAACGTCGTGGTGGCTGCCCCCGACGAGGCGCCCGAGGACCTGTCGATCGACCGGTTGTGGTCGAACCCCCCGATCCGCATCGGCAAGGCCGCGCTCCACGACCTCCTCGGCACCTGGCTGGGCCGACTGGCCCCCGCCGGATCGGCGGTGCTCGTGGTGCAGAAGCACCTCGGCGCCGACTCCCTGCAGCGCTGGTTGGAGGGCGAGGGCTGGCGGGCCGTGCGGCTCGGGTCCCGGTCCGGGTACCGGCTCCTCGAGGTGACCCGCGCGTGAAGCAGCTCGACGGCACCGGGATGAAGCGGCTGCACCGCGAGTGGCGGCGCCGGACCCACGGCCGGCTCGCGCTGGTGCTGGAGGACGTCGAGGGACCGTTCAACGTCGGCGCCATCGTCCGGACGGCTGCCGCCCTGCGAGCCGAAGACGTCTGGTTGGTCGGCCGCACGCCCGAGCCCCACGAGGCGAAGGTGCAGAAGACGGCGCTGGGCACCGACCGGTACCTCACCTTCCACCGCTCCCCGAACGGTCCCGGCGCTGTGGCCGAGGCCCGGAGCGCCGGCTACGAGGTGCTGGCCCTGGAGCTGGCCGACGGTGCCGAGCCGCTCCACGAGCGGTCGTTGACAGCGGCCACCGCCCTCGTCGTCGGCCACGAGGACCGCGGGGTCACCCCGGCGACGCTCGCCGCCTGCGAAGCCGTGGTCTTCCTGCCGCTGCTCGGCAAGGTCGGGTCCCTCAACGCGGCCACCGCAGCGTCGATCGCCTGCTACGAGGTCCGCCGCCAGGCATGGAGCGCCCTGCCGCCAGAGGCGTGACCGGACGGACGGGCCCCAGCACAGCGCCGCGGCCGGACGTGGCCGGAAACGTCCGCTCGCGACGGGCGCCGCGGCAATAGGTTTCCTCGCCATGGCCGACCGCACGTCGACCGACGCCGGCCCGACGGTCCGGCTCCTCGGTCCTGATGACCACCTGGACGCCGCTCGCCTGGTCGGCACCACGATGCTGGGGCGGGACGACCGGGTGGTCGACCAGGCCTGGGTGGACCGGTGGGGCGGCCGCACCACCCACGGCGCGATCACCGCGGACGGGCGGCTGGCCGGGGTGGCCCAGTGGTTCCCTTCGCAGGTGTCGCTGGCCGGCCCCGCGCTCCCGGCGGCCTGCGTGACCGCGGTGGCCGTCGAGGCCACGCAGCGACGGCGTGGGCACCTGCGCCGGATGATGGAGGCACAGCTCGCCTCCGTGGCCGAGGCGGAGGTGCCCGTGGCGCTGCTGGTCGCCGCGGAGTGGGGCATCTACGGGCGCTACGGCTACGGCCCGGCCGTCGAAGCCTGCCGCTACGAGATCGACACCCGGAGCGCGGACTTCGTGGCCCCGCCCAAGGGGACCGTGGAGCTCGTCGGCCGGGAGACGGTGCGCCCGCACCTCGAGGCGGTGCACGACCGCCGCTGGTCGAGGACCCTCGGTGCGGTCACCCGCGAGGCGTGGGTGTGGGACCACCTCTGCGGCCTCGCCCCCATCCCCCACGAGAAGACCGATCCGACGCTGCGCCGCCATGCCCTGTGGCGCGACGAGGCGGGCGTGGTCCAGGGTGCGGTGGTCTACGCGGTCGAGGAGCGCTGGACCCGCAACCGGCCCGACGGCACCGCCACCGTCACCCTGCTGGTCGGCAGCACGCCCGAAGCCGAGCGGGAGCTGTGGCGGCACCTGTGCGAGGTGGACTGGATCACCACGGTGAGCGCCGGCGACCGGGCGGTGGACGACCCCCTCCCCCACCACCTGACCGACGGTCGCGCCGCCGTCTCGCTGGACCGGTTCGACTGCATCTGGGCCCGCATCCTCGACGTGCCCCGCTTCTTCGAGGCCCGGCGCTCGCCCCTCCCGGGTCAGGTCGTGGTGGAGGTGGTCGACGACCTCGGCCACGCCGGCGGCCGCTGGCGGCTGGAGCTCGGCCCCGACGGCGCCGCGGTGTCCGCCACCTCCGCGTCCGTCGACGTGACCCTGCCCGCCGCCACCCTGGGCGCCCTGGCCTTCGGCGGCACCAGCGCTCACCGCATGGCTCATGCCGGGTGGCTGGAGGAGGGCGAGCCCGGCGGCGTCGATCGGCTGGAGACCCTCCTGCGGGCGTCCCCCGCCCCCTGGTCGCCCACCACGTACTGAGGCTCCGCCGCCGCCCGCCGCCGTCCGGGACCCACCTCCTCCCGCTCAGGTGCGCAGGGGGTCCACGGCGACGCGGAGCCGCCCCGGGGGCCGGGGCGCGGCGGCGAGGGCATCACAGAGATGGGCGTGGTCGGGAGCCCGCACGAGCCAGCGGCTGTCCCCCACGTCGGCCATCTGGACCTCGGCCCGGGCGGCGAGCTCGAGCGCATAGGCCGGTGCGCCGGCGCCGGAGACCTCGGCCAGGGCCGAGAACGGCGGCAGGGCCAGCACCTCGCGCCGGGCCCGCTCGGCCTCGGTCACCAGCACCGGGTCGGCGTGCAGGGCGGCCCGGACCACCTCATGGTCCGGGAGCCGGGTCTGGAGGAGGATCCGGCCGGCGGCTCGACCCGACGCCACGGGACCCGACGCACCCGCCACCCGCGCCGCGCGGGCCACCAGCGCCAGCGCCTGCTCGGCGGCCCGGTAGCGCGGGGCGAGGAGCTCCTGGTCCAGGTCGAGGAAGGCGACGGCATCGGCAGCGGGGATGCGCTGGAGCACCGCCTCGGTTCCCACCACGACCCGGGTGGCGGGGTCCGCATCCGTCGCCGCCGTCATCTCCCCCACCGGTTCCCGCACCAGCGCCTCCAGCTCCTCGCGCACGCGGGACACCCCGGCCCGCAGGTTCTTGAAGGTTCCGCCCCCGCAGTGCAGGCAGACCACGGGTCGGGTGGCCCCGCAGCGCCGGCACCGCAGCTCGTCCTCGGGCTGGTCGACGGCGGCGTCGCAGACCGCGCAGCGGGCCAGCTCGGCGCAGCTGCGGCAGGCCAGCAGCCGGGACCGACCCGTCCGGTTGAGGACGCACAGCACCCGACCTCCGCCCCGCAGCACCCGAACCAGCGGGTCCGAGATCAGTCCCCGGCCGGGCTCGTCGGGACGGCGGTCGACGACCTCGACGACCGGCCACCCGCCCCGCTCCCGCCCCCGATCGGGCACGAAGAGCTCCCCCCAGGCGAGTGCCTCGAGGGTGGGGCACGGGGAGGTGAGGACGCAGGGCACCCCGGCCCGGCGGGCGCGCTCGATCGCCACGTCACGGGCGTGCCAGGTCGGGGCCTGCTCCTGCTGGTGGGCCTCGTCGTGCTCGTCGAGGACCACCACCGAGGCCAGGCCACCCACCGGCATCCAGGCCGCGGTCCGCGTGCCGACCACGGTCGCCCCGGCCGCACCGCGGGCCCACCCGTCGGGGTGGACGGCCACCGGCGCGCCCACCTCCCGCAGTCGCGAGGCCACCCGCTCCACCACCGGCTGGGTCGGGCAGACCAGCAGCGCCGGGCCTCGGGCGGCGGCGGCCAGGGCGACGTTGCCCAGATCGGCGGTGGGCGGGAGCCGCAGCACCGACCGTCCGTGGTCGAGCGCGGCGGCGGTGAGCGGCCCGGGCGGTGGGAGCTCGGCGCCGACCGGGACCGGCGGCAGCGAGGCCACCACCCGCGGCGGCGAGGCCGTGCGCAGCAGGGATGCGGGGCGGCCGGCCCACCGCCAGGCGGCCCAGGTGGCCAGCTCGATCAGATCGGGGGTGGGCCCGAGCCCGCTGCGCTTCGCCAGGGGGCGCAGGTCCACCCCCGGCGGAGGCTCCACGTCGATCTCGACGATCCACCCGCCCACGCGGCGCCCGTGCAGCAGGACCCGCACGACGTCCCCGACGCGCACCTGGTCCCGGATCGCATCCGGGACCAGGTAGTCGAAGGTCTTGTCGATGGCAGGCACGTCCGGGAGGACGCGCACGACCCGCGGGGTGCTCACCGCAGGGCTCGTCGTCGAAGCTCCGCGGCGACGACCGCTAGAGCCCGAGCGCGCTCTTCAGCTCGTCGACGCGGGTGGTCTGCTCCCAGGGGAGGTCCTTGTCGCTGCGACCGAAGTGCCCGTAGGCGGCGGTGCTCTTGTAGATCGGGCGCCGCAGGTCGAGGTCCCGGATGATGGCGGCGGGCCGCAGGTCGAAGACCTGGCGGACGGCGTCGCTGATCTTGGCCGGGTCCACGTTCTCGCTGCCGAAGGTCTCCACCAGGATCGAGACCGGCTGGGCGACGCCGATGGCGTAGGCGACCTGGATCTCGCAGCGGCTGGCGGCGCCGGCAGCCACGAGGTTCTTGGCCACCCAGCGGGCGGCGTAGGCGGCCGACCGGTCCACCTTGGACGGGTCCTTCCCGGAGAAGGCGCCGCCGCCGTGGCGGGCGGCGCCGCCGTAGGTGTCGACGATGATCTTGCGCCCGGTGAGGCCGCAGTCGGCGTGGGGGCCGCCCAGCTCGAAGGTTCCGGTGGGGTTGACGAGCATCTGGAAGTCCGAGCAGTCGATGTTGCTCGGCAGCAGCGGGTTCACCACGTGCTCGACGAGGTCCGGCTTGATGAGCGTCTCGGGATCGAGGCCCGGCTGGTGCTGGGTCGAGATGAGGACGGTCTTCAGCGCCTTCGGGGTGTTCCCCTCGTAGTCGATCGTGACCTGGGTCTTCCCGTCCGGGCGCAGGTACGGGAGGATCCCGGCCTTGCGGACCTCGGACAGCCGGTGGGCGAGGCGGTGGGCCAGCCAGATCGGCATCGGCATGAGGTCTTCGGTCTCGTCGCAGGCGTAGCCGAACATCATCCCCTGGTCGCCGGCACCCTGGCTGTTCAGGAGGTCCTCGCCGGAGGTGCCGGTGCGGGTCTCGAACGCGGTGTCGACGCCCTGGGCGATGTCAGGGGACTGCGGGTCGATCGAGGTCATCACGCCGCACGTGTTGCCGTCGAAGCCGACCGACTCGCGGTCGTAGCCGATGCCCTTGATGGTCTCCCTCACGATGCTCGGGATCTCGACGTAGGCACTGGTGGTGATCTCCCCGGCCACGATGGCGAGGCCGGTCGTGACCATCGTCTCGCAGGCGACGCGCGCCATCGGGTCCTCGGCCAGGATGGCGTCGAGGATGGAGTCCGAGATCTGGTCGGCCATCTTGTCGGGATGGCCCTCGGTGACGGACTCCGAGGTGAAGGTCCACTGGCGGGTCACTGGTCGCTCCTTGTCTGGATGACGGCGTCGAGGATGCTACGGGCGATGGCGCCCTTGTCGGAAAGGGGGACCTCGACGGCGCCGCCGGCGGCGTCGAGGATCACGACGGCGTTGGTGTCGTGCTCGAAGCCCACACCGGGGGCGGACACGTCGTTGGCCACGATGAGGTCGATCCCCTTCCGGGTGAGCTTGTCGGCCGCGTTGGCCCGCAGGTCGTCCGTCTCCGCCGCGAAGCCGACGATCGTCTGCCCGCTCCGGCGCTGCTTGCCCAGCGCAGCCAGGATGTCGGTGGTGGGCTCGAGGACGATGTCGGGGGCGCCGTCGGACTTCTTGAGCTTCCGGTCGGCGACCTGCACGGGACGGAAGTCGGCCACGGCGGCCGCCATCACCACGACGTCGGCGGCGTCGGACCGGGACAGGACCGCCCGTTCCATCTCGGCCGCCGTTTCGACCCGTACCACCTCGACGCCCACGGGCAGGTCCCGTGGCGCCGTGGTGGTGACCAGGGTGACCTCGGCCCCGCGACGGGCGGCCTCCGCCGCCACCGCGTGGCCCTGCTTGCCCGAGGAGCGGTTGCCGATGAAGCGGACCGGGTCGATGGGCTCCCGGGTGCCGCCGGCGGTGACGAGCACGCGCAGGCCGCGGAGGTCCTCGGCACCTGCGGCGGGCGCCGCGCCTGTTAGGACGGCCTCGACCGCGGCCACGATGTCAGCCGGCTCGGCCAGCCGTCCAGCGCCGAGGTCGCCCCCGGCGAGGCGGCCGACGCCGGGCTCCACCACGTGCACGCCGCGCTCGCGGAGCACGCTCAGGTTCTCCTGCACCGCCGGGTGCTCCCACATCTCGGTGTGCATGGCGGGGCAGACCACCACCGGCGCCCGGGTGGCCAGCAGCACGTTCTGGAGCAGGTCCTCGCTGATGCCTGCCCGGTAGAGGCCGAGGACCCGGGCCGTCGCCGGAGCCACCAGCACGAGGTCCGCGGTCTGGCCGAGGTGGGTGTGGGGGATGGGCCGGTCCTCGTCCCAGAGGGACGTCCAGGCCCTCTCGGAGCCGAGGGCGTCGAAGGTCGTGCGGCCGACGAAGTGCAGCGCGCCCTCGGTGAGCACCGGCACCACGTGGGCGCCGGCGTCGACGAGGCGTCGGCAGACCTCGACGGCCTTGTAGGCGGCGATGCCGCCGGACACCCCGAGGACGATCCGCGCCCCCTCGACTCCGGCCATGGCGGGTGCGGGAACCGGCCCTACTCGGCGGGCTCGGCGCCTTCCTCGGCCTCGTCGCCCACGGCCTCGAGCTCGGCGGCGGGATCGGGCCAGACCGGGACGATCTTGTCGGCGGCGATCTCCTCGAAGGCGATCGACAGCGGCTTGCGGGCGGTGGAGGTGACCTGGGGGGGCACGACGGCGCCGAGGCCCTCGGAGAGCTGGCTGTAGTACGAGTTGATCTGCCGGGCCCGCTTGGCCCCCAAGGTGACCAGGGCGAACTTGGAGCCGGCCCGCTCGAGGAGCTCCTCGATGGGCGGGTTCATCATCGTGTCGTGCTGGGAGGTCATGGCTGATCCTTGGCGTCGACGGGACAGGCGATGCTACCAGCGAGACCCGCCGACCCTGGAATCCTCGACCCCACCACGGTCGGTCGGCCTCCCAGGAGCGTCACCCGCTCCGGGCTCAGCCGAACCTCGCCCTCGCCGCGTCGACCACCTGCTCGGCGAGGGGCTCGGGGGGCTCGGCCGTGGACTCGAGGACGAGGTCGTAGATCGACAGATCGGTCAGGTCGATGTCGTAGAGGTCCAGGTAGCGGGCTCGCTCCAGCGCTTCGCGGGTGGCGTTGTCGGCCAGCGCCGTGGCCACGTCGACGGCGTCGCGAGCGCCGACCCGGCGAGCCCGCTCCTCGGCCGCGCAGGACACCCACACCCGCACCGCCGGCACCGCTCCCCGGGTGGCCAGCCAGCCGGCGAGGCGGGACTCGATCACCACGTCCCCCTCCCGGGCCCGCTCGAGGAGCCGTCGATCGAGCTCCCGGTCGTGCTCGGGGTGGTCCTTGGCGTGGCGTCCGAACTCGGCCAGGGTCATCCCCGCCTCGGCGGCCATCTGGCGGAAGACCTCGCCCCCGGGCAGCCGGTCCAGCCCCAGCGCCTCGGCGACGAGGCGCGACATCGTGGTGGTGCCCGAGCCGGGGAGGCCCGAGATCGTGATCAGCAACGGGCGGCGGTCAGCCGAAGACCTCGAGGAGCGCCTTGCGCTGCTGCTCGCCCAGGCCCCGCACCCGGCGGGTGTCGGCGATGCCGATCTCGTCCATGGTGCGGCGGGCCTTGACCTTGCCCACCCCCGGGAGGGCCTCGATCACGGCGAGCACCTTCATCTTGCCGACGTGGTCGTCGCTCTCGGCGCGGTCCAGGAGCTCGCGGAGGGTGATGGAGCCCATCTTGAGCTTCTCCTTGAGCTCGGCGCGGGCCCGGCGCGCCTGGGCGGCCTTGGCGAGGGCCTGCTCGCGCTGCTCGGGGGTGAGAGAGGGAGGCTGGGGCATGGCGCGCACCCTACTGCGCCGCCCGGTGCCGCGAGGAGACTGCGCCGCCCCCCGGGGCGAGGGCGTCCGCCACCTCGGCGGCCACCGCGGCTGCGGCGCGGGTCGGGTCGTCGGCGGCGGTGACGGTGCGGCCCACCACCAGCAGCGACGCCCCGGCGGCGATCGCGTCGGCGGGGGTGGCCACCCGGACCTGGTCGTGGACCTCGAAGCCGGCGGTCCGGATGCCTGGGACCACCGTGACGAGCCCGGGGTCGACCCTCCGGATCAGCGGCAGGTCAGCCGCCGCGCAGACGACGCCGTCGCAGCCGCTGTCCCGAGCGATCGTGGCCCGACGGGTCAGCTCCTGCTCGTCGGCGGTGGCATCGGTGGTGAGGATGGTCACCCCGAGCGCGATCGGCTCGGGAAGCCCCGCGCCCGCCGCGCCCGCCTTGAGGCCCTCCACACCGGCGCGCAGCATGTCGGGCCCACCCAGCGCGTGGAGGTTGAGGTACCGGGGGCCGAGCGCCCCGATCACCCGCGCCGCCCGGCCCACCGTGGTGGGGATGTCGTGGAACTTCAGGTCGGCGAACACGTCGTAGCCGAGGTCCTGCAGGCTGGCGAAGACGTCCGGGCCCACGGCGCTGTAGAGCTCGAGGCCGACCTTGGCCACGCCGAACCAGGGCCGGACCTCCTTGGCCAGCCGCATGGCGGCGACGGCGTCGTCGACGTCGAGCACGATGGCGAGCCGGTCCCGCACCTCGGGCGGGGCCTCGACGGCGGTGGAGCGCTCGGTCATGGGGTCTCCTTCCGGTGGGCGGCGCCCACGTGCTCGGCGACGACGGTCCGGCCGGTACGGGCCGCCCAGGCTTCCAGCTCGACCAGCACCCGGGCCGGGGCCCGCGGGTCGGCGAAGGTGGCGGTGCCGACCTGCACGGCGCTGGCTCCGGCCAGGAGCAGCTCGGCGGCGTCGGTGCCGTGGACGACGCCCCCGACGCCCACGATGGGGAGGTCGGGCAGGGCGGCATGGACGTCGTGGACGGCGCGCACCGCCACCGCATGGATGGCCGGTCCGGAGAGGCCGCCGCCGCGGGCGCCCGAGCCGAGGCGGTACCGGCCGGTGTCGGGGTCGATGGCCAGGCCGAGGACCGTGTTGACGAGGGTGACGGCCTCCGCCCCCGCCCCACGCGCCGCCTCGGCGATCGGGACGAGGTCCGTCACGTTCGGGCTGAGCTTGGCCCAGCGGGGCCGGCGGCACCCGGCGGTGGCAGCCACCGCGTCGTGCGTGGCCGCCGCGCTGTGGGCGAACAGGTCGCGTGCCGCCTCGGTGTTGGGGCAGGACAGGTTCACCTCCACGGCCACCACGCAGGAGGGAGCGTCGGCCAGCGCCGCCGCCGCCGCCTCGTACTCGGCCACGCTGCGACCCCAGATCGACGCCACCACCCGGGCGCCGGTGGCGGACAGCCGGGGCAGGTCATCGGCCAGCCAGGCCTCCACCCCGGGGCCCTGGAGGCCGACGCTGTTGATCATCCCGGCGGTGGTCTCGTAGACCCGCAGCGGTGGGTTGCCCTCCCACGGGAAGGCCGCCAGCGACTTCACGACCACCGCACCGAGGGCGGAGAGGTCGACGTAGGCGGCGAGCTCGGCGCCGTGCCCGGCGGTGCCGGACGCGGTCATCACCGGGTTGGGGAGGACGACGGAGCCGACCCGGGTGGTGAGGTCGACGTCCCCGTGGTCCTTCACGACTCGAAGGGGAGCGTCGGGGTGTCGGCGTCGACGGCGGCGTGGAACTCCTGGAGCGTCCGCACCCGGAAGTCGTGGGCTGCCCGGTCCCGGATCCCGTTGGCCGCCGCCAGGCCGGCGGCGGCGGTGGTGAGCGTGGGCACCCCCTGCACCGAGGCCGCGGCCCGGATGTGGGCACCGTCGGCGCGGGCGCCGCGACCGCGGGGGCTGTTGACCACGAGGTCGACCTTGCCGGAGGAGATGAGCTCGACCGCATCGGTCCCGGTGGGCTCCCCGACCTTGGCCACGCGCGTGGCGACCGGGATCCCGGCCGCCTCGAGGGCGTCGGCGGTGCCGCTCGTGGCCACGATCGTGAAGCCGTCCTCGTGGAACCGGCGGGCGGCGTCGATGCCGGCCGCCTTGTCCCGGTCGGCCAGCGACATGAACACGGTGCCATGGGTGGGGAGGTCGTCGCCTGCGGCCAGCTGGCTCTTGGCGAAGGCCAGGCCGAAGGTCCGGTCGATGCCCATGACCTCGCCGGTGCTGCGCATCTCGGGGCCGAGGACGGTGTCGGCGTCCGGGAAGCGGTTGAACGGCAGCACCGCCTCCTTGACGGCGACGTGGTCCCCCTCCACCGGCGGACGCAGGAGCCCCTCGTCCCGGAGCTCGGCGAGGGTGGCGCCGGCCATGACCCGGGCCGCCACCTTCACCAGCGGCACGCCGGTGGCCTTCGCCACGAACGGGACGGTGCGGCTGGCCCGGGGGTTGGCCTCGATCACGAACACCTGGCCGTGCTTCACCGCGTACTGGACGTTGATGAGGCCCCGGACGTCGAGCTCCTCGGCGATGGCCCTCGTGTGCTCCTCGATCACCCGGACGGTCTCGGGCGTGAGCGAGTAGGGCGGGATGACGCAGGCCGAGTCGCCCGAGTGCACTCCCGCCTCCTCCACGTGCTCCATGACCCCACCGATGACGACGTCGCCGGTGTGGTCCCGGATGGCGTCGACGTCGACCTCCGTGGCGTCCTCCAGGAAGCGGTCGATGAGCACCGGCCGCTCGGCCGAGAGGCCACCCTCCTTGCCGAGGCTGCCGAAGTGGGCCAGGTGGTCCATGGCCGTGCGGAGCTGGTCGTCGTCGTAGACGATCTCCATGGCCCGGCCGCCGAGGACGTACGACGGCCGCATGAGCACCGGGTAGCCGACGCGGCGAGCGATCCTCAGGGCGTCGTCGATGGTCGCGGCGGTGCCGCCGGCCGGCTGCGGGATCTCGAGGCGAGCGCAGAGCTCGTTCCATCGCTCGCGGTCCTCGGCGAGGTCGATCGACTCGGGCGAGGTGCCGAGCACGAGCCCCTCGGGCAGGACCCCGGCCAGCTTCAGCGGGGTCTGGCCGCCGAGGCTGACCACCACGCCGACGAGCTCGCCCGACGCCTGCTCGGCCTCGATGACGTTGAGGGTCTCCTCGAGGGTGAGGGGCTCGAAGTAGAGGCGGTCCGAGGTGTCGTAGTCGGTCGAGACGGTCTCGGGGTTGCAGTTGAGCATGATCGTCTCGAAGCCGGCGTCGGCGAGGGCGAAGCTGGCGTGGACGCAGCAGTAGTCGAACTCGATGCCCTGGCCGATCCGGTTCGGGCCTGAGCCGAGGATCAGGATCTTGCGCCGGTCCGACGCGACGACCTCGTCCTCGTCCTCGTAGGTCGAGTAGTGGTACGGCGTGTGGGCCTCGAACTCGGCCGCGCAGGTGTCCACCGTCTTGAACGTCGCCCGCACACCGACCTCCAGCCGGGCCGCCCGGACGTCCGCCTCGGGCACGCCCCACAGCCAGGCCAGCTGCGCATCCCCGAAGCCGAGGCGCTTGGCCCGCCGCCACGACGCCCGGTCCATGCCGCCGAAGCCCCGCTCGGCGAGGGCGTGGCGCTCCTCGATGATCATGAGGATCTGGTCGAGGAACCACGGGTCGACCTTGGTGCGCTCGGCCAGGGTCTCCACCGAGATCCCCCGCCGCAGCGCCGCCTCCAGCTGGAAGAGCCGGTCGGGGGTGCCGATGGCGGCCCGCTCCAGGAGCTGCTCGTCGGAGAGGTCCTCGTAGGCCGACTCGCCCGGGTCGCAGCCCAGGCCCAGGCGCCCGTGCTCGAGCGAGCGCATCGCCTTCTGGATCGACTCGGGGAACGTCCGGCCGATGGCCATGGCCTCCCCCACCGACTGCATGGACGTGCCGAGCACGCCGGTGGTGCCGGGGAACTTCTCGAACGCCCAACGGGGCACCTTCGTGACGACGTAGTCGATGGTGGGCTCGAAGCTGGCCGGCGTGGCCCTGGTGATGTCGTTGGGGATCTCGTCGAGCGTGTACCCGACGGCCAGCTTGGCGGCGATCTTGGCGATCGGGAAGCCGGTGGCCTTCGATGCCAGGGCCGAGCTGCGCGACACCCTCGGGTTCATCTCGATGACCACCATGTGGCCGTCTTCGGGGTTGATGGCGAACTGCACGTTCGACCCGCCGGTCTCCACGCCGACCCGGCGGATGCAGGCGAACGCGGCATCGCGCATCAGCTGGTACTCGACGTCGGAGAGCGTCTGGGCCGGGGCGACGGTGATCGAGTCGCCGGTGTGGACGCCCATCGGGTCGACGTTCTCGATCGAGCAGATGATCACGCAGTTGTCGGCCCGGTCCCGCATGACCTCGAGCTCGTACTCCTTCCACCCGGCGATGGACTGCTCGATCAGGATCTCGCTGATGGGGCTGGCGGCGAGGCCGTTGCGGGCCAGCTTGTCGAACTCGGCCGGGGTGGACGCGATGCCGGTGCCCTTGCCGCCGAGGATGTAGGCGGGACGGATGACGACCGGCAAGCCGATGCTGTCGATGACGCTGTGGGCTTCGTCCATCGTGTGGGCGATGGCCGACGGCGGCACCTTCAGCCCGATGCCCTGCATGGCCTCCTTGAACGCCTCGCGGTCCTCGGCCGTGCGGATGGCCTCGGCGTTGGCGCCGATCAGCTCGGGCGTGCCGGGGGTGCCGACCGCGCCTCGCTCCACCAGCGCCATCGCCAGGTTCAGGGCGGTCTGGCCTCCCAGCGTGGGTAGCACCGCATCGGGCCGCTCCCGTTCGATGATCGCGGCGAGCACATGGGGGTCGAGCGGCTCCACGTAGGTGGCGTGGGCGAACTCGGGATCCGTCATGATCGTGGCCGGGTTGGAGTTGGCGAGGATGACCCGGTACCCCTCCTCCTTCAGGACCTTGCAGGCCTGGGTGCCGGAGTAGTCGAACTCGCAGGCCTGGCCGATGACGATCGGCCCGGCACCGATGATGAGGATCGACTCGAGGTCGTCGCGGCGGGGCATCAGGCCACCCCCCGGTCGACGACCGGCAGCCCGGCGGGGGGCTCTCGGCGTGCGCGCACGCCCAGGGCGACGGCGAACTCCTCGAAGAGGTAGGCGCTGTCGTGCGGGCCGGGCCCGGCCTCGGGGTGGTGCTGCACGCTGAAGGCGTCGCCGTCAGTGACCCGGAGGCCCTCGCAGACGCCGTCGTTCAGGTTCACGTGGGTCATCTCTGCCTTCCCGGCCAGGGAGTCGGGGTCGACGGCGAAGTTGTGGTTCTGGCTGGTGATCTCGACGTGCCCGGTGGCGAGGTTCCGCACCGGGTGGTTGCCGCCGTGGTGCCCGAAGGGCAGCTTCACGGTGGCGGCGCCGATCGCCCGACCGAGGAGCTGGTGGCCGAGGCAGATCCCGAACACCGGCACGTTGCCGAGCAGCTCGGCGATGGCGGCGCTGGCGTACGGGACGGTCGCCGGATCACCGGGGCCGTTCGAGAGGAACACCCCGGCCGGTTGCCGGGCCAGCACGTCCGAGGCCGGCGTCGAGGCGGGGACCACCTCCACGTCCACCCACGAGGCGAGGTGGCGCAGGATCGTGCGCTTGATCCCGAAGTCGTAGGCCACCACGAGGGGGCGGGTGCCGTCGGCCAGCCGGTACGGGGCCGCCGTGGTGACCTGGGCGACGAGGTCGATCCCGGAGGTGCCCGGTTCGGCCGCCGCGGCGGTGCGCAGCGCCGCCTCGTCGACCAGCTCGAGGGGCCCGAAGGCGCCGCCGATGGCGCCCACCTCGCGGATGCGGCGGGTGAGCTTGCGGGTGTCGACGCCGGCGATGCCGGGGATCCCGTAGGCCCGGAGCTGCTCGTCCAGGTCGGCCTCGGCCCGCCACGAGGAGCGGCGCCGAGCCAGGTCCCGCACCACGACCCCGCGGCAGAACGGCCGGCGGGCCTCGAAGTCCGCCAGGTTGACCCCGTAGTTACCGATGTGGGGGTAGGTGAAGGTGATGATCTGACCGGCGTAGGACGGGTCGGTGATCACCTCCTGGTAGCCGGAGAGCACGGTGTTGAACACCACCTCGCCGGCGGCGGTGGCGGCCGCCCCGATCGCCTCCCCCTCGAAGGTCGTCCCGTCGGCCAGCACCAGGAGCGCCGGCCGCACCTCCCGCGCCCCCGTCACGCCCGCCCTCCACGTCTGTGAGCCCTTTTGCGCCCTCTCGGCCAGGAACCACACACAGACGTCGTCACGGGGATGCAGGGTAGTGCATAGGTATGCAGGTTGTTCAACGCTGGGGCTCCTCGTCGAGCACGACCGGTTCGCCGCGCCGCAGGGTGTGGCGCACCTTGCCGCGCAAGCTCCGACCGGCGTAGGGGGTGTTGCGGCTGCGGCTCGCCAGGGCGGCCGGGTCGACCGTCCACTCCCGCTCCAGGTCGATCACCGTGAGGTTGGCGGGGCGGCCCGCGGCCAGGGACCCGTGCTCGTCCTCGACGCCGAGGATGGCGGCCGGGCGCCACGAGAAGAGGGCCAGCACGTCGACGAGCGGCAGGTCGAGCTCGGTCAGGACAAGCGCCAGGGCCGTCTCGAGGCCGAGCATGCCGGGGGGCGCCTCGTCGAAGGCCGCCTCCTTCGCCTCCTGGGTGTGGGGGGCGTGATCGGTGGCGACGCAGTCGATGGTGCCGTCCACCAGCCCGGCCCGCACCGCGGCGACGTCGGCCTCGGTGCGCAGCGGCGGGTTGACCTTGAACACCGGGTCGTAGCCGGCGCACGCGGCGTGGGTGAGGGTGAGGTGGTGGGTGGTGGCCTCGCAGGTGACCGGGATCCCGGCCGCCTTGGCGGCGCGCACCATCTCCACGGAGCGGGTCGTGGACAGGTGCTGGAAGTGGACCCGAGCGCCGGTGAGGCGCGCGAGGGCGATGTCGCGCATCACCATCAGCTCCTCGGCCTCCGCCGGCTGGCCGGGGATGCCGAGGCGGGCCGACCACTCCCCCTCGTGCATGTGGCCGCCGGCGGCGAGGGCCGGGTCCTCGCAGTGCTGGGCGAGGACGACCCCCCGCCCGTCGACCGAGATCCCCTGCGCGTACTCGAGCGCCCGGCGCATGAGGCGGGTGTCGGCCACGCCGGCGCCGTCGTCGGTGAAGAGGCGCACCCCGAGGGCGGCCATCTCGGCCAGCGGCGCCAGCTGCTCGCCCTGGCGCCCCACGGTGATGGCGCCGGCAGTGCGGACGTCGCAGACCGCCTTGCGGCCCAGCTCGAGCACCTCCCGCACGATGCCGGCGTGGTCGATGGCCGGGACGGTGTTGGGCATGGCCAGCACGCAGGTGTAGCCGCCGAGGGCGGCGGCCCGGGCGCCGGTCTCGATCGTCTCGGCCTCCTCATGCCCGGGCTGGCGCAGGTGGGTGTGCAGGTCCACCAGCCCTGGGGCCACCACGCAGCCGGTGGCGTCGATGGTGCGGTCGGCGCTGAGGTCCTCCCCCACGGCGGCGATGCGACCGTCCTCGTCGACGACGACGTCGGCTCGGCGATCGCCGGCGGGATCCACGACCCGGCCGCCCTTCACGACGGTGGTGGGCATCAGCGGGTGGCTCCTTCGGGTTGCGGGACGGGCACGCCCACGGCGAGGTCGCCGGCGGTGTCCACGTCGGGCCCGGTGTCGAGGACCCGGTCCACCCCGGCGCCGAGCAGGAGGTAGAGCACGGCCATCCGCACCGCCACCCCGTTGCGGACCTGGTCGATGATGACCGAGCGGGGCAGGTCGGCCACCTCGGCGCTGATCTCGACGCCGCGGTTCATCGGGCCCGGGTGCATCACGAGTGCGTCGTCGCACATCGCGTCTACGCGGCGCAGGGTGAGGCCGTAGCGGGCGGTGTACTCCCGCAGCGTCGGGACGAGGTGCTCGGTCATGCGCTCGCGCTGCATGCGCAGCAGGTAGGCGACGTCGAGGTCGGGCAGCACCGCGTCGAGGTCGTGGCTGACCCGCACGGGCCACCCGTCCAGGCTGGGGGGCAGCAGCGTGGGCGGGGCGACCAGGGTGACCTCAGCACCGAGGGCGGTGAAGGCCAGGACGTCGGAGCGCGCCACGCGGCTGTGCTTCACGTCGCCGATGATCCCGATGCGCAGCCCTTCGAGGCTGCCCCGTGCGTCACGGATCGTGTAGCAGTCGAGGAGGGCCTGGGTGGGGTGCTCGTGCCAGCCGTCGCCGGCGTTGACCACGCTGACGCGGTCGCCCAGCCAGCGGGCGATCTGCCACGGGACGCCGGCCGAGCCGTGGCGGACGACCACGCCGTCCACCCCCATGGCCTCGATGGTGAGGACGGTGTCTCGCAGCGACTCGCCCTTCTTCACCGAGGACGAGCCGACGCTGAAGGTCATGGTGTCGGCCGAGAGGCGCTTGGCCGCCGCCTCGAAGCTCAGCCGGGTGCGGGTGGAGTCCTCGTAGAAGAGCCAGACGACGTTCTTGCCTCGCAGGGCGGGGACCTTCGGGATCTGCCGCTGGCTCACCTCGACGAACCGGTCCGTGAGCCGCATCAGCTGGTCGAGGTCGCTCGGTGCGAGGTCGGCGATGGACAGGAGGTGCTTCACCGGCCCTCCTTCACGAGCTCGCCGAGGTCGACCCCGCTCGGGCTCACGTTGACCATCTCGTCACGACGGGTGGGCAGGTTCTTGCCGACGTAGTCAGGTCGTATCGGGAGCTCCCGGTGGCCCCGATCGACCATCACGGCCAGCTGCACCGCCCGGGGACGGCCGAAGGAGCTGAGCGCGTCGAGCGCCGCCCGGATGGTGCGGCCGGTGAAGAGCACGTCGTCGACGAGCACGACCACGGCGCCGTCGAGGTCCACCGGGATCTCGGTGACGGCCTCGGGGAGCACGGGGCGGATCCCGATGTCGTCGCGGTGGAGCGCCACGTCGAGGGTGCCGACCGGCACCTCGGAGCCGTCGATCTCGGCCAGCGCCTCCGCGAACGCCTCCGCCAGGAGCACCCCGCCGGTCTGGAGGCCGATGAGGACGACGTTGTCGAGGCCGTGGTTGCGCTCCACGATCTCGTGGGCCATCCGCCAGATGGCCCGCCGGACGTCGTCGGCGTCCATGACCTGGGACCGGGCAACGAAAACGCCCCCGTACGGGGGCGTGGAGCGTCGTTCGCGTTCAGCCACAGCGGCGTCCTTCCTGCCGTTCGGGCCTCACGGGACCCGCTTCACGGTCAGGAGCCGAGGGTAGCACCCCCGTCGAGCCGGAAGGACCACAGCCGGTACGGGTCGGCCGCGCCGACGGGCCAGAAGCCGGCCGCGCGAGCCACCCCTGAGGAGGCTGGGTTGTCCACGTGGCAGCGGGCGACCACCTCGTCGATGCTCAGCTCGGTCACAGCCCACTCGGCCACCAGCGCGACCGCACGGGTGGCGAGGCCCCTCCCCCGGCGGTGCGGGGCCACCCACCAGCCGATCTCGCCGGTGCGCCGGGGCCGGTCGATCGCCGACAGCCCGACCTCGCCGACGATGGCGTCGTCCACCACCGCGACCAGGTCGAGCGAGAGGCCCCGGGCCCGCCGATCGGCATCGGCCCGGATCCAGCGCGCTGCGTCGTCCACCTGGCAGCGGTGCGGCACCCCGGTCCAGCGGGCGATCTCGGGGTCCTCCCAGGCGGCGGCCAGGACGGGCGCGTCGGCCAGCGCCCAGGGGCGGAGGTGCAGGTCCCCGTCGCTGAGAGGCGGGTCCGGCAGGGGCAGCGGATACGGCGGGGCGGTCACCGGAGCAGGCCGTGCGATCGGAGCACGATCCGGAGGTCCTCGACACCTGTGAACCTCTCCGCGCGCATGCCCAACGCCCTCCCCCCCTCCACGTTCTCCATGGTGTCATCGACGAAGAGGCAGCGCTCGGGCACCACCGCCGCGGCGGCCGCCGCCGCCTCGTAGGCGGCCGGGCTCGGCTTGGCGGCCCGGATGTCGGCCGACCCGACCACGGCGTCGAACGAGCTCAGGATGTCGCTGCGGTCGAGGTCGTGCACGAGCCGGGTGGACGCGTTGGAGAGCAGGACCACGGGGACCACCTCCCGCACGGCATCGACGAGGTCGAGCACGTCGAGGTCGATCCGCCAGGTGGTGGAGGCCCAGGCCTCGGCGGCGACCCCGGGATCGACCCCGTGGGTCTCGGACAGCTCGGCGCCGATCTCGTCGCACCACGCCTCGAAGCTGAGGCGACCGTCGGTGGCCCGCCGAAGCCGGTCTGGTTCCAGGGCGACCGCGGTGAACGACCCGGCGGGCAGCCCCAGGCGCGCCTCCACCTCGGCGTAGCCGCTCTCGTCCCAGTGGCGGATCACGCCGTCGAGGTCGATGATCAGGGCGTCGACGAGAGGCTCCACCGGGTCGCCGGGCTCTGCCGCCCCAGCGGGGCGGTCGAGCTCCTCGGTCGGCCCGGCGCCCTCGCCTCGCACCTCGCGGGCCACGCGGGCGAGGAGGCCGTTCACGAAGCGACCCGAGCCGTCGGTCCCGAACCGGGAGGCCAGCTCGACCGTCTCGGCGAGCACCACCGCGGTGGGCACGTCGGGCCGGGTGAGGAGCTCGGCGGTGCCCATCCGGAGCGCCGCCCGGTCGAGGGCGGCCATGCGAGCCAGCGTCCAGCCCTCGGCGAAGCGGCCGAGCAGCTCGTCGATCCGGTGGCCGTGCTGGTCGACGGCGCGCACCAGCCCGGCCGCGAACTCGTCGGCGGGCACGGGCAGGTCCTCGAGCACGGCAGCGCCGGGGACGCCCTTCGCCTCGGCTTCGTACAGGAGGCTGAGGGCGCGCTCGCGAGCGGCCCGCCGCTCCTCGGCGAGCGACATGGCGGCCTCCTCAGGCTCGGGTGATGTACTCGCCGGAGCGAGTGTCGACCTTGATGCGGTCGCCGGGGTTCACGAAGAGCGGCACCTGCAGCACGAGACCCGTCTCGAGGGTGGCGGGCTTGCGGGCGCCGCTGACCCGGTCCCCCTGCACGCCCGGCTCGGTCTCGGCGACGGCCAGCTCCACGGCGGCGGGCAGGTCCGACCCGACGATCTCGTCGCCGAACATCTGAAGGGTCACGGTGGAGCCGTCCACGATGTAGCTGGCGGCGTCGCCGAGGGCGGTGGGGCTGACGTGCAGCTGGTCATAGGTGCTGTTGTCCATGAAGACGTAGTCGTCGCCGTCGCGGTAGAGGAACTGCATCTCCCGCTTGTCGATCATCGCCTGCTCGAGCTTCTCGTCGGCTCGGAACGTCTTGTCGAGCTGGGCGCCGTTGCGCATGTTGCGCAGCGTGGTGCGGACGAAGGCGCCACCCTTGCCGGGCTTCACGTGCTGGAAGTCGACGACCTGGAACAACCCGTCGGACAGGTTCAGGGACATGCCCTTCTTCAGGTCGTTGGTGGAGACTGCGGGCATGGAGCGGGACCTCGGGATCTAGGGCTTGGGGGCGCAGGTGAGGGGGCGGCACCCGTCGGTGGTCACCACGACGGTGTCCTCGACGCGCACCCCGCCGTGACCGGGGAGGTAGACGCCGGGCTCGACGGTGACGACCTGGCCGGCGACGAGGGTAGCAGTGGAGGTGCCGTTGACCCCAGGTGCCTCGTGGATGTCGAGGCCCACGCCGTGACCGGTGCCGTGCACGAAGGCGTCGCCCCATCCGGCCTCGTCGATGACCGACCGGCAGGCGGCGTCGACCGCCGCCACCGGGGCCCCGGCGGCCACGGTGGCCACCCCCGCCGCCTGCGCCGCGGTGACGACCTCGAGCATCCGCCGCTGGGTGCCGTCCAGCGCGGTGAGCCCCCCGACGGGGACGGTGCGGGTCATGTCCGAGTGGTAGCCGTCGACGAGCGCCCCGAAGTCGATGACGACGAGGTCGCCCTCCTCGATGTGGCGGGGACCGGGTTGGTGGTGGGGGCGGGACCCGTTGGGCCCGGAGGCCACGATGGAGTCGAAGCTGATGTCGTCGGCTCCTCGGGAGCGCATCTCCGCCTCCAGGGCGGCGGCGAAGCCGGCCTCTGTGGGCCGCGACCCGAGCTGCGGCAGGACGGCCGCCAGGGCCTCGTCGGCGATGGCGCAGGCGGCCCGGATGCGCGCCACCTCGCCCGGGTCCTTCACGGCGCGGAGGGCCTCGACGAGCCCCTCGGTGGGCACCAGCTCGCCGTCCACGAGGTCGGCGTAGCGGCGCTGCTGCGCCCAGGTCACGTGGTCCGCCTCGAGCCCGACCCGCCCTGCCCCGGACAGGCGCGAGCGGAGCTCGTCGGCCTGTGCGGCGAGCGTGCGGCCGATGACGAGCTCCGCGGCCACCCCGGCGCGGGCGAGCTCGTCGGCGGCCTGCTCCTCGTAGCGGCCGTCGGTCACGAGCACGGTGCCGGACGGATCGACCACGATCGTGGCGGCCGAGCCCGTGAAGCCGGTGAGGTACCGGACGTTGGTGAGGTGCTGCACCACCAGGCGATCGCAGCCGACGGCCGCGAGCGAGTCCCGCAGCCGGGCCAGCCGGCCCGGCACGTCCATCGGCTCGAGGTCCAGGTGGGTGCTCACGCGAGGAGGCGGGCCACCGCGGCGACCGCCATCTGGTAGCCGTGGCCGCCGAAGCCGCAGATCGAACCGGTCGCGACGGGCGCCACCACCGAGGTGCTGCGCCAGCCCTCACGGGCGTTCGGGTTCGAGAGGTGCAGCTCCACGATCGGCCCCTCGAAGGAGGCCAGTGCGTCGTGCAGGCCCCAGGCGTAGTGGGTGAGGGCGCCGGCGTTGACGATGATCGCCGCGCACCGTCCCCGGGCGCCGTGGACGGCGTCGATCAGGTCTCCCTCGTGGTTCGAGTGGACGTGCTCCACGACGAGGTCGTGGGCCTCCGCCACCGAGCGGGCGGCGGCCACGTGGTCGGCGAGGGTGGCGGTGCCGTAGACCTCGGGCTCCCGCTCGCCGAGGAGGTTCAGGTTGGGCCCGGACAGCAGGAGGACGGTTGCGCTCATCGCATCGAGTCCAGCACGTCCGCGACCAGGGCCGGGTCGACGCCCGCCACGACCTCGACGCCGTCGGGGCCGTCGAGCACGAAGGTGAGCCCGTCGAGGGCCTTCTTGTCCCGGCCCATCACCTCGACGAGCCGGGCGGTCTCGCACCCCTCTGGGAGGGCGCCCGAGAGGTCGTAGGCGGCCAGCACGGCGTCGTGGTGGGCCACCCGTGCGGCATCGATGCGGCCGAGGCGCCGGGCGAGCAGGGCGGCGTACCGCAGCCCCACCGCCACCGCCTCGCCGTGGCGCAGGTCGTGGCGACCGACCGTCTCCAGCGCGTGGGCCAGGGTGTGGCCGTAGTTGAGCGTGGCCCGCCCTCGAGGGTTGGCGGGGTCCTCCCGCTCGTCGGCGGCCACCACCGCTGCCTTGATCCGGACCGCCGCGGCGACCCGCGCCTCCAGGTCGAGCGCGAGCAGGTCCTCGCCGGTGAGGAAGTGGTACTTGGCCAGCTCGCCCCTCCCGCTGGCCACCTCACGAGCCGGCAGGGTGGCGAGGGCGTCGGTGTCGCACACCACGGCGTGGGGCTGCCAGAAGGCGCCGACCAGGTTCTTCCCCTCGGGCAGGTTCACGCCCGTCTTGCCCCCGATGGCGGCGTCGACCATCCCGAGGAGGGTGGTGGCCACGTGCACCACCGGGATCCCCCGGTGGTAGGTGGCGGCGGCGAAGCCGGCCACGTCGGTCACCAGCCCGCCGCCGAGACCCACGACCACGTCGCCCCGCGTGAGCCCCCAGCGGGCGAACGCCGAGCAGAGCTCGCCGACGGTGGCGAGGTCCTTGTGCTCCTCGCCGTCGCCGATGTCGAACCGGCGGTGCTCGCGGCCGGGATCGAGCTCCAGGGGGATGCCGGGCTGGGAGACGATCGCCACCCTCTTGGCGCCCGAGGGGAGCAGGGCCGCCAGCTCGTGGCGGGCCCCCGCCCCGACCACCACCGGATAGCTCCGGTCGCCGAGGGCCACCTCGACGGTGATCACGAGGCGCGCTCCGCGGCCGCCTCGTGGGCGAGGACGAGCTCGGCGATGTGGGCCGCCAGGGCCCTCTTCGGCTTGTCCTCCGCGCGGTGGAACGGCTCGACGTCGACCACGACGTCGGCCACCTCCCGATAGAGGTCGGCCCGCTCGGCGTGGAGCCGCTCCAGGACCTCGCGAGGCGAGGCGTCGCCCGCCAGGAGCGGCCGGTGGGGCTTGGCCTGGGCTCGGCTGGCCAGGAAGGCGGGGGAGGCGTGCAGCCACACGGTGGTCACGCTCGGCTGCTGCAGGCGACGCCGGTTCTCGCCGTTGAGCACGACCCCCCCACCGCTCGCGATCACGGCCGGTTCGTGGTGCTCGAGGAGCTCCTCGAGCACGTCGGCCTCGATGGCTCGGAACCCGCGCTCGCCGTCCTCGGCGAACACGGCGGCCACGGTGCGGTCGGTGATCTCCTCGAGCGCCTCGTCGGCGTCGATGAAGTGGCGGTCGAGGGCGGCGGCCAGGCGGCGGCCGACGGTGGTCTTGCCGGAGCCCATGAGGCCGACCAGCACCACGTGGCGGATCATCGTCAGTCGAGCTCGGCGAGGAAGGCGGCGTGGTTGCGGCGCAGCTCGTCGACGCTGTCCCCGCCGAACTTGCGGGTGGCCTCGTCGGCCAGCACGAGCGCCACCATCGTCTCGGCCACGACCCCCATGGCCGGCACGGCGGTCACGTCGGTGCGCTCCTTGAACGAGACCGTCTCCTCCTTCGTGGCGGTGTCGACGGTCCTGAGGGTGGGCCGGTTCAGGGTGGCGAGGGGCTTCATCGCAGCCCGGGCCACGATCAGCTCGCCGGTGGAGATGCCCCCTTCCACACCGCCGGCGAGCGCCGAGCCCCGGCGGTAGGCGCGGGCGGCGGCATCCCAGGCGATCGGGTCGTGAGCCTGGCTGCCGAGCCGGCCCGCCACCTCGAAGCCGTCCCCGATCTCCACGCCCTTCACGGCCTGGATCGACATGAGCGCCCGGGCGAGGAGCGCGTCGAGCTTCCGGTCCCAGTGGACGTGGCTCCCGAGGCCCACCGGCACGCCGTAGGCGAGGACCTCGACGACGCCGCCGAGGCTGTCGCCCTCCTTCGCGGCGGCCTTGATCTGCTCGACCATGGCCTCCTCCGCGGCGGGATCGAAGCACCGCACCGGGGACTCGTCGACGCCGGGGAGGTCGCTGGGCAGCGGGCGGGCGCTCGCCTGGGACCGCGCCGCGCCCATCTGGATGACGTGGCTGATGACCTCCACCCCGACCTCCGCCAGGAGTGCCTTGGCCAGGGTGCCAGCCGCCACCCGGGCGGCGGTCTCTCGGGCCGAGGCCCGCTCGAGGACGTCCCGGGCGTCGACCAGCCCGTACTTCTGCATGCCGGCGAGGTCAGCGTGGCCGGGACGGACCTGGGTGAGCGGCTTCTCGGTGGGACCGTCCTCGGCCCGCACCGACATCTCCTTCTGCCACTTGTCGGGATCGCGGGTCCACTCGCTGTTGGCGATCTGGATGGCGACCGGCGAGCCGAGGGTGCGGCCGTGGCGGACGCCGCCCAGGATGGTGACCTCGTCCTGCTCGAAGCGCATCCGGGGCCCCCGGCCGTACCCGAGGCGGCGGCGGGCCAGCTCGACCTGGATGGGCTCGACGGCGACCGCGAGACCGGCCGGGAGCCCCTCCACGATCACCGTGAGCGCGGGACCGTGGGACTCGCCGGCGGTCAGGAACCTGAGCACGGCGCCACGCTACCGGTCGGCTCTGCGGCCGCTGGAACCGGTACCGGTCAGACGTGGAGCCACTCCAGCAGCCCCCAGCCGACCTGCCCGTCGCAGGTGAACCGGGCGACCGCGTCCACGATGCCGAACATGGCCTGCTGGCCCTCCTCGGTCCCGAGGTCCCAGACCTTGCCCTCGACGACGAGGTCGCCCTGGTGCTTGCCGTGGCGCCAGCCGTCGCTGTCGAAGCCGTAGCCCGTGCCCACCCCGATGTGGACGGGCAGGACGACCTCCACGTCCACCACGACCTCGCCGAAGCGCAGCGTGCCGCGCTCGACCTGGCCGAACAGCCCGGGACCGGAGGCGTCCCAGGTGAGGTCGTGCTCGGGCCGTCCGAGGTGCTCGACCCGACCGTCGGGCCACAGCCGCACCGCCTCCTCGAGCACGCGGCGGCCGTCGTCGCGCTCCTGGCAGATGAGGACCATGGCGTGGTCGGGCATCCGGAACGGTGCGTAGAGCCAGCGGAACCCGGCCGAGGGCTTGGTGGCGAGGTTGCCCGGCGGCTCGGGGTCGCCGACGGGGCGGATGCCCCAGGACCGGTCCCGGCTTCCCCACCAGTGGTCCGGGGTGACCTCGATGCGGTCGCCGTCCACCTCGAGCCAGCCCTCCCAGGAGCCCAGCTGCGCCAGCCGGCAGGCATCGAGGAAGGCCCGGCCGTTGGCGTCGCGGTCCACGTGGGGCGGCTCCTGGAAGGCGGGGACGGCGCCGGTCCAGGTGAGGTCGTACGCGAGACCGTGCTCCCGTGCGTCGAGGCGGCAGCGCAGCACCTTCAGGCCCTCCACGACCTCGATGGCGAAGGGCCCCACGGTGAGGTCCAGCCGGTCGATGCCCAGCTCGCGCGAGGCCCGGACGACCCGGTGCTCGTCCCCCCGGCGGACGAGCGCGAACGCATCCTGCACGCCGAGGTTCGGGTACTGGCCCTGCCCCAGGACGAGGAACAGCTCGTCGGAGCAGGGGTGGCAGTTGAAGTAGTAGCGGTCGTAGAAGTTGCGATCGCTGGTGGCGGGCTGGCGGACGGGCAGGGCGGCCTGGTGGATGGGCAGGTCGTCGAGCGGAGAGAGCATCGGATCCTCCTAGGCCCGCTCGTCGAGCAGGCGCTCGAGGAGGGCGGTGCCGGTGTGGTCGTAGGCCATGGCCGCCGCGCCCGGCATCGCTCCGGTGCGCTCGAGCAGGAGCAGCACCCGGGTGAGGATGGCGGCGTAGCGGACGGCGGCCAGCAGCTCGTACCACCCGAGGTGCTCCGCCGAGCGACCGCTGGCGGCCTCCCAGCGGGCGATCGACGCGGCCCGGTCGGGCAGCCCGGGCAGGCGTGGCACGCCGAACGCCTCGTGGTGGTGGCGGTCGATGAGGAGGTACCACGCGAGGTCCTGGACCGGGTCGCCGGCGGTGACCATCTCCCAGTCGAGGACGGCGGCCACCCGTCGGTCCGGTCCGAAGATCATGTTGCCGATGCGGGCGTCGCCCCAGCAGAGGGCCGGTTCGGTGGCCGCCGGTGGGGCCGTGGCGGCGAGGTCGTCGAGGACCCGCTCGAGCCGCGGGAGGCGGTGGCCCTCGCTGGCGAAGTCGAGGTAGGCCCGGTCGGCGGCGAGCAGGTCGTCGGGCGTGCGGGGCTCCACCCAGCCGAGGCCGGCGGCGGCCCGGTCCACCCGGTGCACGGCGGCCATCGCGTCGAGGCCCGCCTCCCAGACCTCGGCCTGCTCGTGGCGCGGCAGCGACGGCATCCACCCCTCGGCGTGGTAGCTCGGGCTGTCGGCCGGGACCTGCCCCTCGATGCGGGGCATCACGAGGAAGCGGTCGCCGAGGACCGATCGGTCCTCCTCGAACCAGAGCACGGGGGGCACCGGCACGGTGCCGTCCGCCCCGAGCGCACGGAGGACCGCGACCTGCTCGTCGAAGGCGGTGCTCGGGAACACCTGGTGCCCCGAGGGCTCGACGCGGACCACCAGCGGATGGCGGTCGCCACCCCAGGTGGCCTCCACGAGGATCGTCTCGTTCGAGAAGCCCGACAGCTCCGGGATGGCCAGGGCCCCCACCGTCACGTCGGCCTCCCCCACCTGGGACGCCAGCCACGCGGTCAGCGCGGACCGGGTGACCTCTTCATCACGAGCGCTCGATACAGCCACCGTCCCCCCGAACGTGCGCGGAGCTCACGTTCTAGCCTGGATCTGACGACCCGTCAGATCCAGCTCAGCGGACCTCGCCCCTACCAGAGGACGACGACGAGGCAGCCGAGGGCGAGCGCCGGCCCGAAGGGGAACTCTCCCCGGCGCCGGGTGACGAGCTGGTGGCCCACGCCGAAGACCACGCCGAGGATGCACCCGAGCATGAGCCCGTAGAGGACGTTGGCGATGGGACCGGCCACCGGGTGCTCGGGCTCCCAACCCCGCCAACCGAGGTAGAGCCCCATGAGCAGGGCCAGCTTCACGTCGCCGAAGCCCATTCCCCGCGGGTAGACGAGGTGGGGCACGAGGAGCGCCACGAAGTAGGCGAGGGCGCCGATCAGCCCGGCCCGGAACGCGTCTCCGCCGTCCTGGTCGAGCGAGACCGCGAGCACGAGAGGGACCGCCAGCGCCAGGGTGGGGAAGGTGACCCGGTCCGGGATGCGCAGCAGCTGCAGGTCGATCACCGACACCGCCACGAGCGCGGCGCCGAGGACGGCCAGCGGGACGACCGAGAGGTCCGAGCCGGCCCTCCCGCCGACCACGGCGAGGACGGCCACGGTGACCAGCTCCACCCACAGCCACCGCCGGGGAAGGGTCGACCGATCCGCTCCCAGCCGCAGGAGCCACGGCTGTGCGGGCACCGGGCCCCACTGCACCGGCGCCGACGCTTCGCCGTCGCGGGGGCCGCGGAGGGGTGCTCGATCCGGGACGCGGTCGATGACCACGTTCAAGAAGGCCCCGACGAGCACGCCGAGGACCCCGAGCACGACCGCCACCAACGGATCCACGGCCGCCGAGGCTACCGAGGCCGCCCGGGGTCGCTGAGCGGGCTCAGCGCGTGCCGCCGCTCAGGAGGTAGGCCAGCTCGGCGCGGTCGTTGGCCCGGTCGGCGGCGACCTCCGGGGCCACGATGCCCTCCTGCACGAGCGCGGCGAGGGACTGGTCCATCGTCCCCATGCCGCTGGCGGCGCCGCCGAGGATGGCCTTGGCGAGGTTCGCGGAGTCACCGGTTCGGATGCACTCGATCACCGCAGCGGTGGGGAGGAGCACCTCGGTGGCGAGGGCGACCCCCTCGTCCACCGCCGGCACGAGCTGCTGCACCACCACCCCCCGGAGGGTGGTGGCGAGCTGCACCCGGATCTGGGGCTGCTGGTCGACGGGGAAGACGTCCACGACGCGCTCCACCGTCTGCACGGCGCTCATGGTCCGCAGGGTGCCCAGCACGAGCTGCCCGGTCTCGGCCGCGGCGAGGGCGAGGCGGATGCTGTCGGTGTCGGGCAGCTCCCCGACCACGATGACGTCGGGATCCTGGCGCTGGGCCATGGCCAGGCCGGAGGCCACGCTCGCCGTGTCCTCCCCGACCTCGCGCTGGTTGACCAGCCCGGCCTGGTGGCGGTGGAGGAACTCGATCGGGTCCTCGATGGTGAGGATGTGGGCGGCCCGGGACCGGTTGATGCGATCCACGAGCGAGGCGAGCGTGGTGGAGATCCCCGAGCCGTGGGGCCCGCACACGAGGACCAGGCCGCGGGTCGCGTCGGCCCACGCGATCACCTCGTCGGGCAGCCCGAGGTCCTCGGCCGGGGGGATCTCCGGCGGCACCATCCGCAGCACGGCACCCACCGAGTCGCGCTGGAGGAACGCGGTGACCCGGAACCGGCCCCGCCCCGGGACGGCGTGGGAGGTGGAGAGCTCGCCGGTGGCCAGGAACCGCTCCTGCTGGGCGCGGGTGAGGACCCCGAGCACGAGCCTCCGGGTGTCGGATCCGGTGAGCGGCGCGTGGCCGGGGATGCGGTGCAGCACGCCCTGCACCCGCACGAGGGGCGGCGTCCCGACGGCGAGGTGGAGGTCCGAGCCGCCGGCGCGGACCACCTCGGCCAGCAGGTCGTGCAGCTGCACCGGCGGCGCCGCGGGCCGGGCTGACCGCTCGGGGCTGTCCACCGGCGCATCGGCCCAGGCCTTGTCGTCGCCGGCCCGGTCGGCCGGCCCGTACATCTGCTCCACCAGGCGCAGGAGGTCCTCTCGGGACGCGACGGCTGGGAGCACGGTGGCGCCGAGCTCCTCCTCGAGGGCGGCGAGGAGCTGGTCGTCCCCCGGATCCTCCATCGCCACCACCACGCCGGTGGGGCGGCGCTCGAGCGCGACGGCGAGGTAGCCCCGGGCGAGGTCCTCGGGGATCAGCCCCCACAGGTCGGGGAGGATCGTCTGCTCGCCCAGCTCGACGAAGGGCACACCGAGCTCGCTCGCCACGGCGGCCACGAGGTCGTGGGAGCTGACGATGTCCTCGAGCGCCAGGAGGTGGGCGAGCTGGACGCCCTCGGTGGCCTCCCGCGACAGGAGCTCCTCCAGTGCGTCGCGGGACAGCACGTGCCGAGCCACCAGGAACTCACCGAGCCGGCGAGACGAGATGCGCATGGGCTACAGGTTGGCGCGCGGGGGGCGAACGGCCGGGGACCGCCTCCGGTCAGCTCTTGGCCGAGCCGAGGAACTTGAGGAGCAGGCCACGGTTGATGGGGGCGTCCTCGCCATCCACCGCCGCGTCGAGGGCGGCCGCCATCGCCTCCTCCTCTGGCTCCTCAGCGGCGGCGAGGACCGCGTCCGCCGCCTCGGGGGACAGGGAGCCCAGCTGCTCGCTCACCGCTCCCTCCTCCTCGGCGGTGAGGGTGCCGCGGCTGGCGAGGCCCGGGAAGGCAGCCGTCAGGTCCTCGATGTCCGGGTCGCCCCCGGAACCGGACCCCGCGCTCTGGTGGCCCGGGAGGTCGAGCGGGACGAAGCGCTCGGGCTCGCCCGACGACTCGAGCAGGCGGGGCCGGGGCCGACGGGCCTTGATGGGTCGCGCCACGGGGAGGCCCTCGTCGAGCAGAGGCGCCCCGGACTCGGGCGTCGGCGCCTCTCCGGTCGACGCGTCGGCGTCGGCCACCGGGCGGGAAGGGCCGTCGCCGTCCGCCGGGCGGGAGGCCTCGTCGGTGCTCCCAGGCTCCGGCGCTGCCCCGACGTCGGTGCCCAGCGGTGACGAGACCCTCGGCGCCTCGAGGTCGGGCGAGCGGGGGTCCTCGACGGGCTCGGGGGCCCGATCCTCGAGCTCGACCACCCCGAGCTCGACGAGGTCGCGCACCACCCGGCTCACGGGGAGCTCCGAGAGGTCGAGGTGCTGGCCCAGCGACCGGACGGTGCGGCCTCCGCCGACCGCCACGAGGTGGGACCACTGCTCGGCGGGGATCGTGACCTGGTCACCGGCGAGCGCGGGCCGCAGCGACACCTGGGCGTCGAGAGAGGGCACGACCGCCTCGATCTCGCGCCACTCGGCCAGGAGGGCGGTGGCGGCGTCCAGCAGCGTCGCCACGTCGGTCGCCGGCTGGCGCTCGTCGGGAGCCACGTCGGGATCGAAGGCGAAGGAGCCCTCCTCGAAGCGGAGCAGCTCGAAGAGCGCGTCGGCAGCTTCGGTGGCCCCGGGGACGTGGGCGGCGGTCACGGCCACGATCTCGCCGGCGTCCACGTGGACGGTCCCGGCGCCTCGTCGACCGTCGAGTCGCAGGCACCCGGTCTTCTTCGTGGTGGCCAGCAGGTGCAGGACGTCGGGCAGGGCAAAGGTGTCGAGGGTGCCTTGCAGCGCCACGGGGGATCCTCCTGCGATGGGTTGAGACAGGTCCGCCCATCCCCATCGGCAGGTTCGACCCGAGACTTCAGTCCGGATTCGGGGGGTTCGGGCCCCGGTGGAGCAGGCCGGCGAGCGCCGCCGCGCTCATGGCCTCGAGCGGCGGCTCCTCGTTGGTCCACAGCCGGAAGGCGTGGGCCGCCTGGTGGATCAGCATCCCGAGTCCGTTGACCGCCACGAGGCCCCGCTCCCGGGCTGCTCGCAGCAGCGGCGTGACCGCCGGGTGGTAGACGAGGTCCACCACGATCTGCCCCTCGGCGAGGCGGTCCGGGTCGAGAGGCAGCGGCTCGCCGGAGCCGTCGGTCCCCACGACGACGCCCATGCCGAGCGGGGTGGCGTTGACCACCAGGTCCGTGTGGCCCACCTCCTCGGGGGAGCCCACGCGGGCCACACCGGGGGCGAGCGACGCTGCCCGCTCAGCCGGCTCGGCTGAGCGGTTGACGACGACCACCGACCGGACCCCGGCCCCGGCCAGGGCCCTGATCACCGCCCTGGCGGCCCCTCCGGCACCCACGACGGTCACGCTCCGACCGGCGAGATCGAGACCCTCGTCCACCTGGAGGGCGTCGACGAGGCCCGGGCCGTCGGTGTTGTGCCCGACCAGCTCGCCGCCCTCCCGGTGCACGCAGTTCACGGCTCCGAGGGCCTCGGCGTCGGGGCTGAGGCGATCGAGGCCGGGGATCACCGCCGCCTTGTGGGGCATGGTGACCGACAGCCCCTCGAGGCCGAGCGCCCGCATCCCGCCCATGGCGAGCCCGGCCGCCCCCTCGGGCACCTCGAAGGCCAGGTAGGCCCAGTCGAGGCCGCTGGCGGCGAAGGCGGCGTTGAAGATGGCGGGTGACAGGGAGTGCCGCACCGGCAGGCCGATCACGCCGGCGGCGCGGGTGTGGCCGGTGATCTCGTGCGCCACGCCGGCCGGCTCGCCGCTCAACCGCACCCGAGGCCGAGCTCGACGCACCGCTCCTTGGCGGCCAGGAACTCGCTGTAGCTCTCCGTGAAGAGGTGGTTCCCCTCCGCATCCTGGAGCACGTAGTAGATCCACGGGCCCTCGGCGGGCTCGAGCGCGGCGGCGATGCTGGCCCGCCCCGGGCTGGCGATCGGGGTGGGCGGGAGGCCGGCCACCTTGCGGGTGTTGTAGGGCGAGTCGCTCTCGAAGTCGATCTCCTCCCTGCTCCGCCCCTCGAGCTCGGCCTCGTACCGGGAGGTGGCGTCGATGCCGAGCGGGATGCCCTCCCGCAGGCGGTTGTAGATGACCCGCGCCACCTGCGGTCGCTCGGCGTCGACCTTCGTCTCCTCCTCGATGAGCGACGCCACGATGAGGATCTCGTACGGCGTGAGGTTGAAGCGCTCCTGGGCCGACTCCACGCCGAGCTCGGCCATGGTGGCGTCGAGCTGGCCCACCATCTGCTGGAGCACCGCCAGCTCGTCGGCGTCGGCCGCCACCCGGTAGGTCTCGGGGAAGAGGATCCCCTCGTTCGAGGGCTGGTCCGCCGGCTGGTAGGCGGAGCGGACCTGGCCGCTGTCGAGGAGCTGCTGGAGCGTGGCGGCGTCGAAGCCGAGGCCCCGCTCCGGATCAGCCAGGCGAGCCACGATCTCGGTGACCGTGAGCCCCTCCGGGACGGTGAACGAGCGCTCCTCCGGGGGGCGGGGCCCTGCGTCGAGGATCTCGACCACATCGCCCATGGCGCTGTTGCGGGGGAGCTCGTAGAGGCCGGCCTGGAACGGGCCGCCACCGTTGATGCGCAGGTACCAGCCCCACACGAAGTCGCTGGTGATGATCCCCTCGTCGGCGAGCAGCCGGCCGATGTCGTCGGCGGTGGCCCCCTGGGGGATCTCGATCTCGACGAGCTCGCCGGGCCCGCCCGACGGGTCGATCTGGCGGGAGACCCACAGGCCTGCTCCGCCGACGGCGAGCACGAGCACGAGCGCCACGCCGCCGGCCACGGCCAGCACCCGGCGGCCCCGCGACGACTCCTGGGGGAGGGTGACGTAGTCCTCCTCCGCCTCCTCCCAGTCCTCGTCGTCCCAGTCGTCGTCATCGTCGCCGTAGGCGTCGTCGAGGTCCTGCTCGGCGTCGTCGGCCCGGGGGTGCTCGAGCTCGTCGTCCTCCGGCCGGGGGGCGGCGAAGCGCGGGCCCGGCCGGCGTCGGCGCACCGGGGGCTCCTCGTCGGCCTCGTGGTCGAAGGGCGGTCGATCGCTCATGTCGGGTCCTCGGCGGCGGTCAGGCGGCGGTGGTCGAGCCAAGCCTGCAGCAGCACGGATGCTGCCACCTTGTCGATCACCTTGCGACGGGCGGGGCCCTTCAGGTCGAGGGCCATCAGGTCGCGCTCGGCGGTGACGGTGGTGAGCCGCTCGTCCCAGAGCTCGACCGGCAGCCCGACGGCCGCCGCCAGCTCGGCTGCCTCGGCCCGGGCTGCGAGGGCAGCCGGGCCGTCGCGGCCGTCGAGCGATCTCGGCAGGCCCACCACCAGGACCTCCGCGCCCGCCTCCTCGGCCAGGGCGGCGAGGCGACGGTGGTCGCGCTGGCGGTCCCCGGAGCGCGCGACGACCTCGTAGGGCGTGGCCAGGGTGCCGGCGCTGTCCGAGAGGGCGACGCCGATCCGCTTCGCACCGAGGTCGATGCCGAGGGCCCTCACCGGGGTTGGGCGCCGGTGGCGGCGCGGATGGCCGCCAGGGCAGGGTCGATGCCGTCGGCGTCCTTGCCGCCCGCCACGGCCAGCAAGGGATCCTTGCCGCCCCCGCCCTTGATGAGCTCCTTGGCGCCCTCGAGGAGGGCTGAGGCGTCGAAGCCGCTGTCGGGGGTGACGGCGACGACCAGGGCCGCCCCGCCTGCCTCCGGAGCCGTGCCGAGCACCGCGACCCGGATGTCGGGCCGCTCCCGCAGCGCCACCGCCAGATCCCGCAGGGCCTCGCGATCGACGCCGTCCACCCGCTCGACGACGACGCCGTCCACGGCCTTGGCGGCCAGCGCGGATGCCTGGCCGCCGGCGGCCTGGCGCTTCAGCGCCTTCACCTCCTCCCGCAGGGCCCTGATCTCCTCCAGCCGCTTGCGGGCGCCGTCGACCACCTCCCCCACCGGGACGTTCAGCACCTCAGCCAGCTCGTGGAGGACGTCCTCGTCCTGTCGGAGCCGCTCGATCGGCCCCGTGCCGGTGACCGCCTCGATGCGGCGCAGGTTGGAGCCGATGGAGCTCTCGGAGACGATCTTGACCGGCCCGATGTCGCCGGTGGCCCGCACGTGGGTGCCGCCGCAGAGCTCGGTGGAGTTCGGGCCCGCCTCGAGGACCCGAACGACGTCGCCGTACTTGTCCCCGAAGAAGGCGATGGCGCCGCGCGCCATCGCCTCGGCCTTCGTGGTCTCGTAGTGGCGGACGGGGTCGTTGCGCAGGATCTCCTGGTTGGCGAGGTCCTCGATGGCCCTGATCTGCTCCGCGGTGAGGGCGTCGGAGGGGCCGAAGTCGAACCGGAGGCGGTCCGGCTCGACGAGGGAGCCCTGCTGCTGGACCGCCTCGCCGAGGACCTGCCGCAGCGCCCAGTGCAGGATGTGGGTGCCGGTGTGGTTGCGGCGGATCGCGTCGCGACGCCCTCCGTCGATGGCCGCGGCGGCGTCCTGACCCGCCGAGATGGTGCCGTCCACGAGGCGCACGTGGTGCCGGTGCAGGCCCGGGAGCGCGTAGGTGGTGTCGAGCACCTCCGCGGTGCCGGTGTCGGTGCTGATCGTGCCGGTGTCGCCCACCTGTCCGCCGGACTCGGCATAGAACGGGGTCCGGTCCAGGAACACCGACGCCGTGCCGTCCTCCCCCGGGACGACCGCCAGCACCCTGGCCTTCGCCTCGTAGTCCTCTCGTCCCACGAACTCGGTCGGGCCGTAGCGGTCCAGGATCTCCTGGAACGAGGTGAGGTTGGCGTAGTCGTGCCCGGCCTTGGCGCCCGCCTTGGACCGCTCCTGGGCCTCGGCCAGCGCAGCCCGGTAGCCCGCCTCGTCGACCTGGATGCCGAGCTCGGCCGTGATCTCCTGGGTGACCTCCAGCGGGAAGCCGTACGTCTCGTAGAGGTCGAAGGCGACGTCCCCGCCGAGGGGCTGACCCTCCGGCAGCTCGGCCAGCTTGGCGTCGAGCAGCGCGCTGCCGCGCTTCAGTGTCTGGCGGAACCGCTCCTCCTCCCGGGCGATGACGCCCGTGATGCGATCCTGCTCGGCCCGCAGCTCGGGGTAGCCGTCGGCCATGGCGTCGATGACGGCCCCGACGAGGGGCGTGGTGAGATCCCGCTCGCGCCCGAGGAGGTAGCCGAAGCGGACGGCCCGCCGGATGATCCGGCGCAGGACGTAGCCGCGGTCCTCGTTGGAGGGGACGATCCGGTCGGCCACGAGGAAGGTCATGGTGCGGCCGTGGTCAGCCAGGATCTTGAGCGCCACGTCGCTGCGCTCGTCGGTGCCGAGCCGGCGGCCGGTGATCGACTGCGCCACCTCGACGAGCCGGTCGAGCGGGTCGACCTCGTAGACGGTGTGGGTGCCGTTGAGCGCGGTGAGCATCCGCTCGAGCCCGGCGCCGGTGTCGATCCCGGGCTTGGGCAGGTCCGTGAGGCCGCCGTCGCGGCCGCGGAAGTACTGGGGGAACACGAGGTTCCAGATCTCGACGTAGCGGTCCTCGGCAGCTGGGTCCTCTGGTCCCCCGTCGGGGCCGAGCTCGGCTCCGTAGTCCCAGAAGATCTCCGAGCTGGGCCCGCACGGGCCCGTGTCCCCCATCTCCCAGAAGTTGTCCTTGTCGAGGCGCTGGATGCGCTCCCGGGGGAAGCCCACGGAGTCCGCCCAGATGTCGGCCGCCTCGTCGTCGCTCACGTGGACGGTGACCCACATGCGGTCGCCGTCGAGGCCCAGCACCTCCGTGAGCAGCTCCCAGGCCCACGGGATCGCCTCGGCCTTGAAGTAGTCGCCGAAGCTGAAGTTCCCGAGCATCTCGAAGAAGCTGAGGTGCCGGGGGGTGCGGCCGATGGCGTCGAGGTCGTTGTGCTTGCCGCCCGCCCGCACGCACTTCTGGACGGTGGCCGCCCGGGCCGGCGAGTACGGGGCCGGCTCCTCGCCGAGGAAGATCGGGACGAACTGCATCATCCCCGAGTTCGTGAACATCGGGGCGGTGGGGTGCGTCGGGATCAGGCTGGCCGAGGGGACGAGCGTGTGGTCGCGCGCTTCGAAGTAGCCGTTCCACGCTCGGCGCAGTCCGTTGGCGTCCATGGTGGGGTCGAGTCTACGGGTGCGGCCGAGCCGTCCCGAGCCCGTTCAGCGGCGCCCGGCCTCGGCCCGCAGCTCGGCCTCGCGCTCGCGCATCGCCTCGCGGCCCTCAGCGACCGCCGCACGGAGATCGCCGCCGAAGGACCGGATCGCGTCGGCGAGGTCCGCACTGACCCGCTCCGGCGTGTAGCGGGCGGCTGTCTCGCGCACGAACCGCATCAACCAGAACGACACGCCGAACCCGAACCCAGCGCCGACGACCAGCCAGAAGAGGCGCCGGAACATCAGCGAGCGGCCCGGGCCCGCCGAAGGCGCGACGCGGCCCGGCTGGTGCCCGACGCGAAGGCCATGGTCTTGATGACCGGGTTGGAGAAGGCCAGGTAGGCGAGCCGCGACACGGAGTCGACCGTCCCCCCGATCGACTCGGCCGTGGTGATCACGCCCCCGAGCCGTTCGATCTCGGCGTTGGCGCCCCGCACCGTCTCGCCGAGCTCGGTCATGACCGGGACCGTCTCGGTGCGGAGCAGCTCCACCGCGTCGCGCACCGAGCGCAGGGTCTTCGTGATCGAGACGAGGGCTACCCCGAGCAGCACGACGGCCACCACGCTCGCGATGGCCACGATGAGGGCGGCCAGCTCGGTTGCGCTCATCGGTCGTCGTCCGTTCGTCGTGCCATGCGCGTGCGGATCTCCTGCTCGAAGCCGTGGGGCGAGGGGTCGTAGTACCGGCGGTCGCGCACCTCGTCGGGGAGGTACGGCTGGTCCACCCAGCCGGTTGGGTGGTCGTGAGGATAGTCGTAGCCCGCCCCGTGACCGAGCTTCGCCGCCCCCTGGTAGTGGGCGTCTCGCAGGTGGACGGGCACCTCCACCGACGGCCCGTGGCGCACGTCCTCCCGGGCCGACCAGATGCCGACGGCCGTCCGGTTCGACTTCGGCGCGGTGGCGAGGTGGACGACGGCCTGGGCGAGGTTGAGCTGCGCCTCCGGGAGCCCGACGTGCTCCACCGCCTGCGCCGCGGCCACCGCCACGACCAGGGCCTGGGGGTCGGCCATCCCCACGTCCTCGCTGGCCGCGATCACGACCCGGCGGGCGATGAAGCGGGCGTCCTCCCCCGCCTCGAGCATCCGGGCCAGCCAGTACAGGGCGGCGTCGGGGTCGCTCCCCCGCATGCTCTTGATGAACGCCGAGATGACGTCGTAGTGCTCGTCGCGCCCGTAGCGGAGCGCCTTCGTGCCGAGCGCCGCCTCCGCGTCGGCCAGCCGCACCCGCGGCCTCGTGAGCTCCGCCCGCTCGCCGCGCTCCCAGCGAGCCCGGGCGATGGCGACCGCCACCTCGAGGCTGGTGAGGACGTGCCGGCCGTCGCCATTGGCGTGGCCGGCCAGGTGGTCGACGGCGTCGTCGTCCGCGTCGGCCCCCTCGGCGGCCAGGCCCTTGGCCACGAGCTGCCGGGCGGCGTCGACCCCCAGCGCCTCCAGCCGGAACAGGGTGCTGCGGGAGAGCAGCGGAGGGTTCACCTCGAAGAACGGGTTCTCGGTGGTGGCGCCAATCAGGGTGATGAGTCCGCTGTCGACGCCCGGCAGGAGCGCGTCCTGCTGGGCCTTGTTGAAGCGGTGGACCTCGTCCAGGAAGAGGATCGAGCGCTGCCCCCGCTCGCCGAGGCGGTGGTGGGCCCGCTCCAGCACGTCCCGCACGTCCTTCACGCCGGCGCTGACGGCCGAGAGCTGCTCGAACGCCCGGCTGGTGTGCGCGGCGATGGCCTGCGCCAGGGTGGTCTTGCCGGTGCCGGGGGGACCCCAGAGGATCACCGACGACAGCCGGTCCGCCTCGATGAGGGTGCGCAGCGGCTGGCCCGGGCCGAGCAGGTGGTCCTGGCCGACGATGTCGGCCAGCCGCTTCGGTCGCAGCCGCGCCGCCAGCGGGGCGCTGCGGGACAGCACGTCGTCCGCCGCCGCCGAGAACAGGTCGTCAGCCTTCACGCGGCCCCCTCGCACCGATCACCGCCCCACCCTACCCGCTCCCCCTTGCCAGTGATCTTTCAGCCCCTTACAGTCCCTTTCCGCTTCCCCCAACAGACCGAACACAACGTCTGTGTGGGTTCTTGCGCCGCTGCGGCCCGAAACCACACACAGACGTAGCTTCCCGGAAGGGGGAACGCATGAGCGTCGACAAGACGTTGGTGCTGCTCGACCAGACGGCCCGGTCGCAGCACGGCCTCGTAACGAGCCAGCAGGCGGTCAAGATCCTGGGCCCTCACCGCAAGGCCAAGTGGGTGGGGCGACGGCAGCTGGCACTGGTACAGCCAGGGGTCTTCCGGCTGGCCGGCGTGCCCGAGACCTGGCACCAGTCGCTCATGGCGACGGCGCTGGCCGCTGATGGGGTCGTCTCGCACCGGTCGGCGGCGGAGATGTGGGGCCTGATCCAGCCTGCTGGATACGTGGAGGTGTCCATCCCCCCGAACCGGACGCCCCACCTCCGCCCACCCGCCGTTGCGCACCGCATCAAGGACCTCCACCCAGAGCTGGCGGTCGAGCGCGCTGGGCTCCGGATCACCGACCCCGTACGGACGGTCATCGACCTCGGGCTCGTGCTCTCGAAGCGAGAGGTGGGCGACGCCTTGAGCCGCGGCCTGAGCATCGGGCTCCTCACCGTCACCGAGGTCGAGCGCCTCCGCGATGCCCTGGGACGTCCCGGCCGCAACGGGACCGGTGTGGTGCGCCACATCCTCGAAGCTCGCTCCCTCCAGTCCGGTACGGAGGAGAGCCTGCTGGAGCGGCGGTTCCTCGACCTGGCCAGGCGAGCGGGCCTACCCGCGCCTGTCGTGCAGTACGAGGTGTGGGACAGCGGGCGCTTCGTCGCTCGGATCGATGCCGCCTACCCGTCCCTGAAGATCGCGATCGAGGTGGACGGGTACGCGCCGCACAGCTCGCCGGAGGCGTTCCAGCGCGACCGAACCCGGCAGAACCGCCTGGTGGCCCTGGGTTGGACGGTCCTTCGCTTCACCTGGGACGACGTCGTCCGCCGGCCGACCGAGGTCGCTCGCATCATCGAGGAGGCGATCCGCCGGGCGCCGGCTGCCTGACCGACGTCTCTGTGGGATCTCGAGCCGTAGCGGCGCAAGACCACACACAGACGTTGTTCAGGGCGCGGGTGGGGGGAGGACCTCGAGGGCCAGGTCTCGCAGCTGGGACGGGTCGACGGGGGTGGGGGCGCCGGTCATGGGGTCGACGCCGGACTGGGGCTTGGGGAACGCGATGACCTCGCGGATGTTCTCCTCGCCGGCCAGGATGGCGGCCAGGCGGTCGATGCCGAAGGCGAAGCCCCCGTGGGGCGGGGCGCCGTAGCGGAACGGCGTGAGGAAGAACCCGAAGCGGCGCTGCGCCTCCTCCTCGCCGATGCCGAGCAGGTCGAAGATGCGCTGCTGGAGGTCGGGCTCGTGGATCCGGATCGAGCCGGAGCCGAGCTCCCAGCCGTTGAGGACGAGGTCGTAGGCACGGGACCGCACCGACATCGGGTCCGCCTCGAGCTTGTCGAGGTCGTCGTCGTGCGGCCGGGTGAACGGGTGGTGGGCCGGCTTGGGCGTGCCGTCCTCGGACCGCCCCACGAACATCGGGAAGTCGACGACCCACACGTACCTGTACGGGCCCTCGTGGACGGGGGGTCGGCCGAGGTCGTTGCGGAGGGTGCCGAGGACCTCGCAGGTGGTGTGCCAGTCGTCGGCCACCAGGAGCAGCAGGTCGCCCGCCTCGGCGGCGAAGGCGTCGACGAGGGCGGTCCGCTCCCGGTCGGAGAGGAACTTGGCCACCGGGCTGTCGAGGGCGCCGTCCTGGCCCACCCGCATCCAGACGAGGCCCTTGGCGCCCAGTCGCTTGGCGCGGTCGGTGAGGGCGTCGAGCTTGTTGCGGCCGAAGTCGTCCGAGGCGCCTGGGACGCGGAGGCCCTTGATGGCCTCGGCGGAGGCGAAGGCCTTGAACTCGGTGGACGAGAACACCGACGTGAGCTCGATCAGCTCGAGGGCGAAGCGCAGGTCCGGCTTGTCGGAGCCGTAGCGGTCCATCGCCTCGTGCCAGGTCAGGTGCGGGATCGGGTCCGGGCGCTCGCCGGTGACGGCCTCGGCGGCGGCGAGCACGGCCTCGGAGATGAAGGCCAGCACCTCGTCCTGGGTGACGAAGGAGGCCTCGGCGTCGAGCTGCATGAACTCGTACTGACGGTCGGCCCGCAGGTCCTCGTCGCGCAGGCAGCGGGCGATCTGGTAGTAGCGATCGGTGCCGCCGACCATGAGCAGCTGCTTGAACAGCTGTGGCGACTGCGGGAGCGCGTAGAACGAGCCCGGCACCTGGCGGGAGGGCACGAGGAACTCCCGGGCCCCCTCCGGCGTGGAGGGCATGAGCATCGGGGTCTCCACCTCGACGAAGTCCTGGCGCTCCATGGCGGCCCGGATGGCCGAGTTGACGGTCGCCCGGATGCGGAGGTTGCGCTGCATCCGCTCGCGTCGCAGGTCGAGGTAGCGGTGGCGGAGGCGGATCATCTCGTCGACGCCGTCGGCCCGGGCGTCGATCGGGAACGGGGGCGGTTCGGCCGTCGAGAGGACCTCGACGGCGCAGTCCCCCACCTCGATCTCGCCGGTGGCGAGGGCGTCGTTGGCGGTGCCCTCAGGACGGATCCGCACGGTGCCGGTGATGCGGACGACGTACTCGCTGCGCAGGTCGGCGGCGCCGTCGACCACGCACTGCACGACGCCCGTGTGGTCACGGAGGTCGATGAACGCGAGGTGCTCGCCGTGCTCCCGGCGGCGACCGACCCAGCCGCACAGGGCCACCTGCTCCCCTGCGTTCGCCGCCCGCAGCTCCCCGCAGCGGTGGGTGCGCATCGGCTCGGTCTGGTCGGGCATCACGGGTCCTCGGGTCGGGGGGCGGGGCCCACCACGATCCCACGTGGCGACGGCGGCTCCCAACGTGATGCGGGACCACCCCGCCGGTCAGCCGTCGAGGAGGCGACGGGCGTGGGCGACCACGTCGGCGAGCGCCACCGAGGTCTGCTCCCCCGCGTCGAGGTCGCGCACCGCGGCGGTGCCGGCGGCGCGCTCGTCTTCGCCGACGATGACCGCGACGCGCGCCGACCGCTTGGACGCCGCCTTCATCTGCGCCTTCATCGAGCGCCGGTCGAACGCCCGGTCGGCGCTCAGCCCCGCCGCCCGCAGCGCGTGGGTGAGCGTGACCGCGACCGAACCGTCGGTGACGTCCACCACGAACACGTCGAGCCGGCGCTCGGGAGGGCCGAAGACGCCCTCCGCGTCACAGGTGAGGAGCACCCGCTCGATCCCGGATCCGAACCCGATGCCGGGGGTGGGCGGCCCGCCCAGCTGCTCGATCAGCCCGTCGTAGCGCCCCCCTCCCAGGATCGTGGACTGGGCGTTGCCGAGCGCGGAGCTCTGGAACTCGAAGAGCGTGTGGGTGTAGTAGTCGAGCCCCCGGACGAGCGTCTCGTCCACCTCGAAGTCGATCCCGAGGGAGCGGAGGCCGGCCTGGACCCGCTCTGCGTGAGCGATCGACGGGCCGTCCAGCGCCTCGGCCATGCGGGGCGCGTCGACGAGCACGGCGCGGGTCTCCTCCCGCTTCGAGTCGAGGACCCGCAGCGGGTGCGAGTCGATCTTCACGGCGTCGTCCGGCGCCAGGTCGCCGGCGCGCCCACGCAGCCAGGCCTGGAGCACCGAGGCGTAGGTGCTGCGGTCCTCGGGCGTGCCCATGAAGTTGACGACCAGGCGCCACCGGCGCAGCCCCAGGGCACGCAGGTAGGCGTGGCCGAGCGCGATCACCTCGACGTCCACGTCGGGATCCCCCGAGCCGATGCACTCCACGCCGACCTGGTGGTGCTGGCGCAGCCGCCCGGCCTGGGGACGCTCGTACCGGAAGGCGGGGGTGGCGTACCAGACCTTCCAGGGCACGTCGGGACGGTGCTCGACGAAGGCCCGCGCCACCGGCGCGGTGCCCTCGGGGCGCAGCGCGACGTGGCGACCTCCCTTGTCCTCGAAGTCGTACATCTCCTTCGTGACCACGTCGGTGCCCTCGCCGAGGCGCTGGAACACGCCGATGTCCTCGAACATCGGGGACTGGACGAGCCCGTAGCCGTGGCGCCGCGCCACCTCGGCGAAGACGGCGATGAGCGCCTCCCAGCGGGCCGATTCGGGGGGCAGCACGTCCTGGGTGCCCTTCGGCGCGCGGAAGTCGGCTCGACCTGACACGAGGGGCGAGGCTACCGGAGCCCCTGCCTGACCCGAACCGGCTTCGCCGGAACCCCACGCCGGCGGCCGTCGCCGTCCCCGTGGGCGAGGCTGCCCGGGAGGACCATCGCCGGCACGGCGGCCTCGGGGCGCTCGCCCGCCGGTCGGGGCGGCTGGCCGGCGGCGGCTACCGCACGCCGAGCAGGTCGACGACGAACACGAGGGTCTCGTCCGGGCCGATCACGCCCCCGGCGCCTTGGCGCCCGTAGGCGAGCTTCGGGGGGATCACGATGCGACGGCGGCCGCCCACCTTCATCCCGGCCACCCCCTCGTCCCACCCCTTGATGACCTGGCCGGCACCGAGGCCGAACGAGAACGTCTCGCCGCGGTCCCACGAGGCGTCGAACTGCTGGCGGGTGCGCCACGACACGCCGACGTAGTGCACCTCGACCTGGCTGCCGGCGGTGGCCTCGGTGCCGTCGCCGACCTCGAGATCCTCGGTGACCAGCTCACCCGGCGGAGCCTCGCCGGCGGGCACGTACACGTGGGGCTTGTCGTCTGCGGGCATCCGGCGAACCTACACCGCTCCCCTACGCTGCCCACCCATGTCGCCCTCGCCCCCCGTCGCCCCTCGTCGCCCCGTCACCCTCTCCGCCCACGGCGACGATCGGGTCGACGAGTGGCACTGGCTGCGCAGCGACGACCGCTCCGACCCCGAGGTGCTCGCCCACCTCGAGGCGGAGAACGAGTACGTGAAGGAGGCCCTCGCCCACACCGAGGACCTGCAGGAGGCGCTGTTCGCCGAGATGCGGGCTCGCATCAAGGAGACCGACCTCTCGGTCCCGTTCCGCAAGGGCGCCCGGTGGTACTTCAGCCGCACGATCGAGGGCCAGCAGTACCCGGTCCTGTGCCGCACCGCGGTCGAGCCGCCCGCCGACCTGCCGGCCACCGAGCCGGTCCCCGGCGAGGAGGTGGTGCTCGACCTCAACGTGCTGGCCGGCGACAGCGACTACTTCGCGATGGGCGCCTACGACGTGTCGCCCTCACAGGACCTCGTCCTCTACTCCACCGACCACGACGGGTCGGAGCGCTACGCCATGCGGCTGCGGGACCTCCGCACGGGCGAGGACCTCCCCGACGTCATCCCGGAGACCACCTACGGGACGGGCTGGGCCGGCGACGCCACGTTCTTCTACGTGCGCCAGGACGAAGCCATGCGCCCCCACCAGGTCTGGCGCCACACCGTAGGCACCGACCCGGCCGACGACGTGCTCGTCTACGAGGACCCCGACGACCGCTTCTTCGTGTCGGTGGGACTGAGCCTCACCGAGCAGTGGGTCCAGATCACCTCGGCGTCCAAGGTCACCAGCGAGGAGCACCTCATCCCGGCCGGGGACCCCGCCGCCGCCCCGCGCTGCGTGCAGCCCCGGGAGCAGGGCGTGGAGTACGACGTCACCCACGCCCCCACGCCGGACGAGGACCGCTTGCTCATCCTCACCAACGCCGGCGGCGCGGTGAACTTCGAGCTGGTCAGCGCCCCCGTCGCCACCCCCGGACGGGACCACTGGACGACGGTCGTCCCCCATCGGCCCGATGTGAAGCTCGAGGGGGTCACCGCGTTCGCCGACCACGTCGTGCGCTACGAGCGCCGCGAGGGCGTCCGCCGGATCGTGGTCACCTCCTACCGCGACGGCACCGAGCGCGAGCTCGAGATGCCCGAGCCCGTCTACGACACGTCCCCCGCCACCAACGCCGAGTTCGAGACCTCGTCGCTGCGGTTCACCTACACGTCGCTGGTCACCCCGACCACGGTCTACGAGGAGGACCTCGCCACCGGGGTGCGATCGCAGCTGAAGCAGACCGAGGTGGTCGGCGGCCACGACCCCTCCGCCTACGAGACGGGCCGGCTCTGGGCCACCGCGCCCGACGGCACCCAGGTGCCGATCTCGTACGTGCACCGGGCCGGCATCGAGCACGACGGCCGCGCACCCTGCCTCCTCTACGGGTACGGCTCGTACGAGGCGTGCATGGATCCGACGTTCTCGATCCTGCGCCTCTCGCTCCTCGACCGGGGGTTCGTGTTCGCGATCGCCCACGTCCGCGGCGGCGGCGAGCTCGGTCGCCCGTGGTACGACGACGGCAAGGAGCTGCGCAAGGCCAACACCTTCACCGACTTCATCGCCTGCGCCGAGCACCTCGTGGCCGAGGGGTTCACCCGCCCGGACCGCCTGGTGGCCCGGGGCGGGTCGGCGGGCGGGATGCTGATGGGAGCCGTGGCCAACCTCCGACCCGACCTCTTCGCCGCCATCGTGGCCGAGGTGCCCTTCGTGGACTGCCTCACCACGATCCTCGACGAGACCCTGCCGCTCACCGTGACGGAGTGGGAGGAGTGGGGCAACCCGGTGGCGGACCCCGAGGTGTACGCCTACATGAAGTCCTACAGCCCCTACGACAACGTCGGACCCAGGCCCTACCCGTCCATCCTCGCCACCGCCGGCCTGAACGACCCCCGCGTGTCCTACTGGGAGCCGGCCAAGTGGGTGCAGAAGCTGCGGGCCAGCACCACCAGCGGTCGGCCCGTGTACCTCAAGACGGAGCTGGGCGCCGGCCACCAGGGCCCGTCGGGCCGCTACGACACCTGGAAGGACGAGGCGTTCGTCTTCGCGTTCGTCCTCGACGCCCTCGGGCTGGTCGAGCGCAGCTAGGCGCCGACCGGAGGCGACGACGTGGGGACGGCTCAGCCGCCCTTGCCGGGCACGACCCGATAGGCCTCGTACACGCTGTCGATCCCACGGATCGTGCTGAGCAGCGCGTCGAGGTGGCCGGGATCGGCGAGCTCGAACTCGAAGCGCATCTTCGACACCCGATCGGCCCCGGTGTGGGTGGACGAGCTGAGGATGTTGACGTGGTGGTCGCTGAGCGCCGACGCCACGTCTCGCAAGAGGCGCCCCCGGTCGAGGGCCTTGATCTCCACCGTGGCCACGAAGGTTCCCTCGTGCACCTCGTCCCACTCCACGTCGATGACCCGGTCTCCCTGCCCTCCGGCCAGGGACACCGCGTTGGCGCAGTCCGCCCGGTGGACGGACACGCCCCGGCCCCGGGTGACGAAGCCCAGGATCTCGTCGCCCGGCACGGGCGTGCAGCAGCGCGACAGGCGGACCATCACGTCGTCCAGGCCCTCGACGTGGACGCCGGCCGCCGGTCGGCGCTTCGAGCTGGGCCGGCGGGGCTGGCGCATGGTGCGCGCCAGCACCTCGTCCTCGGTGGCCGGGTCGACCTCGCGGACGCGCTTGGCCACCCTGGCCGCCACGGCCTTGGCCGACACGTGGTTCTCCCCCACCGCGGCGTGGAGCGCGTCGAGGTCGACGTAGTTGAGCTCCTTGGCCACCTCGTGGAGGACGTGGCCCTGGGCGATCTTCTGGACCGGCAGCCCCTCCCGGCGCATGGCCTTGACGAGCTCGTCCCGGCCCGTGTCGACCGCGTCCTCGCGCCGCTCCCGGGAGAACCAGTGCCGGATCTTGGACGCGGCTCGGGGCGTCGCCACGATGTGGAGCCAGTCCCGCGAGGGGCCGGCCCCCTCCACCTTCGAGGTGAACACCTCGACCGAGTCACCGCTGCTGAGCTTGGTGTCGAGCGACACGAGCCGCCCGTTGACGCGTGCGCCGATGCAGGCGTGGCCCACCTCGGTGTGGATGGCGTAGGCGAAGTCGATGGGCGTGGACCCGGCGGCCAAGGTGACGACCTGGCCCTTTGGCGTGAAGACGAAGACCTCGTCCTGCTCGAGGTCGATCTTGAGGTTCTGCATGAACTGGTCGGGGTCCGACGTCTCGGACTGCCAGTCGATGATCCGGTTGAGCCAGGTCACGTCGGGCTCGTGGTGGCCGTTCTGGTCCTTGTACTGCCAGTGGGCCGCCACCCCCTGCTCGGCCCGGCTGTGCATCTCCCAGGTGCGGATCTGGACCTCGAGGGGCTTGCCCTGCGGGCCCACCACCGTGGTGTGCAGGGACTGGTAGAGGTTGAACTTGGGCATCGCGATGTAGTCCTTGAAGCGGCCCTGCACCGGCTTCCAGGTGGCGTGGATGGAGCCGAGGGCGGCGTAGCAGTCCTTCACCGAGTCCACGATGACCCGGATGCCCACCAGGTCGTGGATGTCGGTGAACTCGCGGCCCTTGACGACCATCTTCTCGTAGATGGAGTAGATGTGCTTCGGCCGTCCGGTGACCTCGGCGTTGATCCGCAGCTCGGCCAGGCGCTCCCGGACCTGCTCCAGCACCTGGGTGAGGTACAGGTCTCGCTCCGGAGCCCGCGTGGCCACCATGTGGTCGATCTCGGCGTAGCGCTTCGGGTGCATCGCCGCGAAGGAGAGGTCCTCGAGCTCTTGGCGGACCTCCTGCATGCCGAGCCGGTGGGCCAGGGGGGCATAGATGTCGAGCGTCTCCCGAGCGGTTCGCTCCTGCTTCCAGGCCGGCATGGCGGCCAGGGTGCGCATGTTGTGGAGCCGGTCGGACAGCTTGATGATCAGGACCCGGAGGTCCTTGGCCATCGCCACCAGCATCTTGCGCATCGAGGCCGCCTGCTGGGCCTCCTTGGTGTCGAAGTTGACCCGGTCGAGCTTCGTGACGCCGTCCACGATGGCGGCCACGTCCGGGCCGAAGTCGGCCTCGAGGTCCTCCAGCGAGACGCCGGTGTCCTCCACGGCGTCGTGCAGCAGGGCGGCCGCCACCGTGACGTCGTCGAGGCCCAACGTGGCCACGATCCTCGCCACCGCGAGCGGGTGCTGGATGTACGGCTCCCCTGACGCCCGGGTCTGGGCCCGGTGGGCGTCGGCCGACGCCAGGTAGGCGCGGGTGATCAGCCCGGTGGGAGCCTTGGGGTGACGGGCCCGGTAGGCCTGGATGAGGGGCGCGACCTCGTCCGCCGGCGGGCGCTCGTGGCGGCGCCAGGGCAGGACCCGGTCGACGGTGGGCACGGCCTCAGGCTACCGAGGGGCCGTCGCGCTAGCGCCGCTTGCCCTTCTTGCGGGGCCGGGGCGGGATGGGCCGACCCGACAGCGACGGGGCCTGACCCGGGGTGACCGACCGCTTCGGGGTGGAGGCGGCCCGGGGCGCGGCAGCCGGGACCGACGGGAGCGGGTCCAGGACCGGGCCCCCGCGGCCCGTGACGCGGGCACGGATCTCCCGGTACCGGGGCTCCCGCTCCTTCAGCCAGACCGTGACCGGGGTGGCGATGAAGATGGACGAGAAGGCACCCACCACGATGCCGACGGTGAGGGCGAGGGCGAACTCCTGCAGCGACGCGGCGCCCATGAGGTTGGCGCCGATGACGAGCATCGCCACCACCGGGAGCAGGGCGGTGATGGTGGTGTTGATGGAGCGCATCAGCACCTGGTTGAGCGACAGGCTGGCGATCGACGTGTAGGTGAGCTTCCCCGACGGGCCGACCTTGGCACCGTTCTCCTGCATTCGGTCGAACACGACGATCGTGTCGTACAGCGAGTAGCCGAGGATCGTGAGGAAGGCGATGACGGTGGCCGGGGTGACCTCGATCTGGAGGAGCGCGTAGAAGCCGACGGCGATGATCAGGTCATGGGCGACCGAGGCCAGGGCCCCCACCGCCATCTTCCACTCGAGCCGCCAGGCGATGTACGCCGTGACGACGACGAAGAACCAGATGAGCGCCCGCTCGGCCTTCTCGGTGACCTGGTCCCCCCACGAGGGCCCGACGGTGGACACGCTCACATCGGCCGGTTCGACGCCGGCGGCTTCCGCCAGCGCCGCCGTGACCTCGTCCTGGGTGTCGAGGTCGTCGATGCGGGACTGGACGCGCACGACCCGCGTGTCCCCCCGTCCGATGACCTGGATCTTGGCGCCTTCCTGGTTGGTGCCGGCCAGCGTGCTGCGGACGTCGTCGACCTCGAGGGTGCGGCTGGGGACGTCCCACGAGGTGCCCCCCTCGAAGTCGAGCCCCAGGTTGAGCCCTCGGGACACGAGGGCCCCGAGGCACACGAGCATCACGAGCAACGAGGCGGTGGTGCCGACCTTCCAGACGCGGCGGAAGTCGATGTCGTCGTCGAAGGACCGGATGCGGGTGAAGGCGCTCACGAGGGGGCCCCCGGGGTGGTGAGGCCGAGCACCTGCGGGCGCTCGAGGTAGCGACGGCTGCGGACCAGCCACATCACCAGCGGCCGCATGAACCAGTAGGAGGCGATCATGTCGAGCACCGTGCCGATGGCGAGGAACAGGGCGAAGCCCCGCACCGAGCCCACGGTCAGCAGGTACAGCAAGACGGCACCGATGAGGGTGGCGACGTTCGCCTTCACGATGGTGCTGAAGGCCGAGCCGAAGCTCCCGGTGGCCGCCGACCGTGGGGTGCGCCCACGCCAGACCTCCTCCTTCAGGTTCTCGTAGAAGACCACGTTCGAGTCCACTGCCACGCCGATGGACACGATGATCCCGGTGATGCCGGCCAGGGTGAGCGCGAGGTCCCGGGTCTCGCCCATCCAGGCGATCACGACCCACAGCAGCCCGGCGGACACGGCGAGGCTCGCCATGGCGACGAGGCCGAGGAGCCGGTAGTACCCGACCATGTAGAGGGTGACGAGCGCCAGCCCCACGAGCCCGGACACGACCCCGGCCCGCAGGGAGTCGCTGCCGAGGGTGGCCGAGACCTCCCGGGTCTGCTGGATCTCGAGCGCCACGGGCAGCGAGCCGTAGCGCAGGACGAGGGCCAGGTCCTTCGCTTCGCCCTCGGTCAGGTTGCCCGAGATCTGGATCTGGTCGCGCTCGTAGGACGGCTGCTGGATCGTCGGGGCCATCACCACCCGTGAGTCGAGGACGATGGCCAGCTGCTGGGTGGGGCAGGTGGCGAGCCGCGAGAAGCACGGCGCGGCGGCATCGGCGTTGAAGTCGTCGATGTCGGAGCCCTTGATCTCGAGGGCGACCGTCCACTCGCCGGTGGGGCTCAGCTCGGCCCGGGCGTCGCCCACGATCTGACCGGTCGCCACCGCGGGACCGAGCTGGTAGGTGAAGACGACGTTGCCGTCGTCGTCGTACTCCCCGAGCGTGACCGGCTCCTCGGCCACATCCTCCTCACGGGGGGTCAGCTCCAGGCCGAGGTCTCCCGGCTCGCCGGTGGTCGTCGTGGTGGTCCCGCCGGGTGCCGTGGTGGTGGTGTCCTGGAAGGGGGCGGCCGGAGCGGCGGCCGACTGCCCGCTCACCTCGGCCGTCGTGGCGGTGGCGTCCTCGGCAGTGGTGGTCGGGTCGCCGTCGGCCGCCGTGGTGGTGGTCTCCCCCTCGGCCGTGGTGGTGGTCGAGGCGAGGAGGTCCTCGATCGAGCCCGGGAAGGCGGACAGCACGGGACGGAACCGCAGCTCAGCGGTCTGGCCGACCAGCTCGCGCGCCCGTTCCCGGTCCGTGACGCCCGGGAGGCTCACCTCGATCGTGGAGCCCTGGCGGGTGATCTCGGGCTCGGCCACGCCGAGCGCGTCGACCCGGGCCCGGATCACCTCGATCGACTGGTCGAGCACCTCCTCGGAGGTGTCCTCGATGGGTTGGAGGGTCACGGCGAACCCGCCCTCGAGGTCGAGGCCGAGCTTGGGGCCCCATCCGGAGACCAGGACGGCCACGAGGAGGCCGACGGTCAGCACCACCAACCCCCACATCGGGCGCAGGCCCGACCGCTTCAGGCGTCCCCGCATCATCGGCGCTGGTGGTGGGCCGGAATCGGGGCGGTGTGGGGCGTCAGGGGCACTCGGTCTCCGTGGGGTCGTTCGGCGCGGGGCCGGTCGGCGAGGTTACTCATATGCCGCTCGCACCCGGGAACGCACCGCGTCGAGCGAACCGGCCTCGATGGCGGCGCGGACCTCCTCCACCAGCCGCAGGGTCCACCACACGTTGTGGATCGTGAGGAGGCGCGGCGCGGTGGGCTCGTCCACCACGAGCAGGTGGCGCAGGTAGGCCCGCGACCAGCGGGCGCAGACAGGGCACCCGCAGTCGAGGTCGAGCGGTGCGCTGTCGTCCGCGTTCTCGGCTCGCCTCAGGTTGTAGCGACCGGCCGTGGACAGGATCGAGCCGTGACGGGCGAACCGGGTCGGGAGCACGCAGTCGAAGAGGTCGATCCCGAGCGCGATCGACTCGACGATCCCGATCGGGTCGCCCAGGCCCATCAGGTAGCGGGGCTGGTCGTCGGGGAGGAGGGGCACCGTGACCGCCAGCGTCTCCAGCATGGCCTCGCGGTCCTCGCCCACGGAGAGCCCGCCGATGGCGTAGCCGTCGAACCCGACCGCGAGCGTCCGCTCGGCGCTCTCCGCACGCAGGGCGGGGTCCGTCCCGCCCTGGACGATGCCGAGCTGGTTCAGATCGGCTCGCTCCTGGCGCAGGAAGGCGGCGCGGGCCGTGCCCGCCCAGGCGGCGGTGCGGTCCACGGCCAGGCGCAAGACCTCCGGCGGCGACGGCAGGGGTGCGCACACGTCGAGCACCATCTGGAGGTCGCTGCCGAGGTGGGTCTGGATGTCCACGGCCGAGGCGGGGGTCAGGCGGTGGGTGCCGCCGTCGTAGGTCGATCGGAAGGTGACGCCCTCGTCGTCGAGGCGCACGTTGCCCCCCGGATCGAGCGAGAAGACCTGGTACCCGCCCGAGTCGGTGAGGAGGTGGCCGTGCCAGTCCTCGAAGCGGTGGAGGCCGCCGAGCCGAGCGATCCGCTCTGCCCCCGGCTTCAGCATCAGGTGGTAGGTGTTGCCGAGGATGATCTGGGCGCCGAGGTCCTCGAGGTCGGCCGACGAGAGGGTGCGCACGGCGCCCTTGGTGCCCACCGGCATGAAGCAGGGGGTCTGGATCGTTCCCCGCGCGGTGCGGATCGTGCCGGCGCGGGCAGCACCGAGCCGGGAGCTGACCTCCATCGAGAGCGTCATCCGCGCTCCCCCCGGAGGAGCATGGCGTCGCCGAAGCTGAGGAACCGGTAGCCCCCCCGGAGCGCTTCGGCGTAGAGGTCCCGCCAGCGAGGACCGACGAGGGCCTCGACCAGGACGAGCAGCGACGACCGGGGCTGGTGGAAGTTCGTCATCAGCACGTCGACCACCGCGAAGGGTCGGTCACCGTGGATGAACAGCTCGGTCCGCCCGGCCAGCTCCCCGGTGGCAGCGGCCGACTCCAGCGCCCGCACCGTGGTGGTGCCGACGGCGACGACCCGCTCCGCCGACGCACAGGCCGCCATGGTGGGCTCGGGCACCCGGTACCGCTCGGCGTGCATCCGGTGGTCCTCGACCGCATCGGTGGTGATGGGCCGGAACGTCCCGAGGCCCACGACCAGCTCGACGGGGTGGACGGCGGCGCCGGCCGCTCGGATGCCTTCCAGCACCCGCCGGGTCAGGTGGAGCCCGGCCGTCGGGGCGGCGACCGACCCGGGCCGCTCGGCGTAGGTGGTCTGGTACCGGCCCGGGTCGGCCAGCGGGGTCGTGATGTACGGCGGCAGCGGCATCGCCCCGTGCCGCTCGAGTGCGCTGAGCAGCTGGGTGCCGCCGGCCAGCTCGATCGCGACGCGCCGACGGCCCTCACCGAGGTCCTCGCCGACGACGACGGTGAGCTCGTCCCCGGCCCTCAGCGCCGTCCCCGCGGCCACCTTGCGGCTCGGCCGCACGAGGGCCTCCCAGGTCCGCTCCTCGGGGTCGAGCGGCTCCAGCAGCAGCACCTCGACGGCCCCCCCGGTGGGCTTGGCCAGCCGAAGCCGGGCCGGGAGCACCCTCGTGGTGTTGACGACGACCACGTCACCGGGCCCCACGAGAGAGGGCAGATCGGTGACCTGCTGGTGCCGGGGACGCCGGCCCACCCCCTCGTCCACCAGCAGCCGCGCCGCGTCGCGCGGCTCCACCGGCGTCTGCGCGACGGCAGCACCAGGCAGCTCGTAGTCGAACGAGGAGGTCTCCATGAGCGTCCCAGTGTCCATTCCGACGCACCGTCCTCACGAATCGGGCGCGACGCCAGCACCGCAGGCCGCCGACGGCGCTGGAGGGCGGGGTCGCCCCCCGCAGGTGGGCTGGCGGGTTCGGCCCGGTGGCGTCAGCCGAAGAGGCCGGGAAGGGGCTCGGAGCCGGGGGTCTGGCGGGGGGCGGCCAGGCCCAGGTGGGACCAGGCGGCCTGGGTGGCGACGCGGCCGCGGGGGGTGCGCATCAGCAGGCCCTGCTGGATGAGGAACGGCTCGTAGACGTCCTCGACCGTCTCGGTCTGCTCCCCGACGCTGATGGCGAGGGTGGACAGCCCCACCGGGCCGCCGCCGAAGTGCTCGCAGATGGCCGAGAGGATGGCCCGGTCGACCTTGTCGAGGCCGCGCTCGTCCACCCCGAAGAGAGCCAGCCCGTCGGCGGCGGTGGCGCGGTCGATGGCGCCGTGGCCCCGCACCTCCGAGAAGTCCCGCACGCGACGCAGGAGGCGGTTGGCGATCCGCGGCGTGCCCCGGGCCCTTCGGGCCAGCTCGGCGGCGCCGCCGGCGTCGATCTCGACCCCGAGGATGCCGGCCGCCCGGGTGACGATGGCCTCGAGATCGGAGGCGGCGTAGTAGTCGAGCCGGGCCACCAGCCCGAAGCGGTCCCGGAGCGGGCCGGTGATGGACCCGGTGCGGGTGGTGGCCCCGACGAGCGTGAAGCGCGGCAGGTCCAGGCGGATCGAGCGCGCCGCGGGCCCCTTGCCCAGCACGATGTCGATCTGGAAGTCCTCCATCGCCGGGTAGAGGACCTCCTCGACGACCTTGGGCAGGCGGTGGATCTCGTCGATGAAGAGGACGTCGCCTTCCCCCAGCTGGGACAGCATGGCGGCGAGGTCGCCGGCTCGCTCGACGGCGGGTCCCGAGGTGACCTGGATGGCCACCCCCATCTCGGCCGCGATGATCCCCGCCAGCGACGTCTTGCCGAGCCCGGGGGGACCGGCCAGCAGGACGTGGTCCGGCGCCTGGCCCCGGCGGCGGGCGGCCTCCAGGATGATGGCGAGGTGGTCCTTCAGCTCGGGCTGGCCCACGAACTCGGCGAGGGTGCGGGGCCGGAGGCTCACCTCGGCGGTGAGCTCGCTCTCCTCGATCTCATCGGGCAGGTCGGCCCGCAGCAGCTCCTCCCTCACGGCCGACCCCTCACCGCCGGGCCGTGGCCAGGCGCTGGAGGGCGTCGCGCAGCAGCGCCCCGGCATCGCCGTCGTCGGGCAGGTCGGCCATGACCTCGCGGACCTCCGCGTCGGTGTAGCCGAGGCCAGCCAGGGCGGCCCGCACGTCGGCCCGGGCCGAGCTCGTCGCGACCGCGGGCCCGGGGCCGGGTCCGGTGGCCGCCCCCTCCCCGAGGTCCGGGATCGACAGCCGGCTCTTGAGGTCGAGGAGGAGCCGCTGGGCGGTCTTCTTGCCGACCCCGGGCACCAGGCAGAGCGCACCGAGGTCGTCCTCGGCGAGGATCCGGGCGAGCGCCACCGGGCTGTGCACCGACAGGATCGCCAGCGCCAGCGCGGGACCCACGCCGTGGGCCCCGATGAGCGCCTCGAAGCACGTGCGCTCCTCCCGGGTGCCGAAGCCGTACAGCGTGACGGCGTCCTCCCGCTGGTGGTGGTGGACCCAGCAGAACACCTCCTCGCCGAGATCCCCGAGGGCGACCACGGTGGTGGGGGCGACCGTGACCCGGTACCCCACGCCGGCCACCTCGACGGTGACCTCCGAGGCGCCGCGGTCGAGCAGCCGGCCGCGCAGGCTGCCGATCACGGGGCCACCGCCCTCAGCGCGGCGCCGGCGACCGCCACCCTCGCCGCCAGCGGGGCGTGGGCGAGGTGGCAGATGGCCAGCGCCACGGCGTCGGCGGCGTCGACCGGTCGGATGGGCCGGGCGATCCCGAGCAGCGCCTGCACCATCCGCTCGACCTGGTCCTTGTCCGCACCACCCACGCCGGTGACGGCCTGCTTGACCTGGTTGGGCGAGTACTCGACCACCTCGCACCCGGCGGCCACGGCCTCCGCCATCGCGATGCCGGCCGCCTGGGCCACCGGGATCGCGGTGCGGACGTTCACCTGGAAGAGCACCCGCTCGATCGCCACCACGGCAGGACGGTGCTCCCGCATCAGGGCCCGCAGGTCCCCCTGGAGCTCGGCCAGCCGCTCCGGCGTGGGGAGGGAGGGATCGGTGCGGAGCACCCCGAGGGCCACCACCCGGCTCCCGCTGCGCTGCTGCTGGACGAGGCCGTACCCGCAGCGGGACAGCCCCGGATCGATGCCGAGGACGTACACGCGTTCGACTGTAGCCCCCGCTCCGGACCGGGTGGCGGACGCTCAGCGCGAGGACGAGGGTCCCGAGCCCGGGTCCACCCCGACGGCCGAGCGACGGAGGCCCACGCCGAGGGGATGGCCTGGCCCGGAGCGAGCCCGCCGGGGCGAGCGCGCCGCGGCACGAGCGCCGGCTCAAGGCCGAACAGGAGGGGGCCGACAACCCGGCGGTGACCGCCGTCGACGCCACCAGTGCCGGTACCGTGCCCCCGATGTCGCCCGCCCCGGTCATCGAGCTCGACGGGGTGGCCAAGTGGTTCGGTCCCAACCCGGGGCTCACGGACCTGCACCTGCGGGCGGCGCCGGGCCGGATCACCGTGCTCCTCGGTCCCAACGGGGCGGGCAAGACCACCGCCATCCGCATGATCACCGGCGCCTTCGCCCCCGACGGCGGGACGGTGCGGGTCTTCGGCCTCGACCCGGCGCGAGACGGCGACGAGGTGCGGAGCCGGTGCGGGGTGGTGTCGGCCAAGCCGTCGCTCTACGACCGCCTGAGCGGATGGGACAACCTCCGCTACTCGGCCGAGCTCCACGGGCTCGGCCGCGGGCCCGCGGTCGACGCTCGCATCGCCGAGGCAGCCGGGCGCTTCGGCATCGAGGCCGCCCTCGACGGCCAGGTGGGCAGCTACTCCACCGGCATGAAGACGCGCCTGGCGCTGGCCCGCTCGGTCCTCCACCGCCCCGAGCTCCTCCTCTACGACGAGCCCACCTCGGGCCTCGACCCCGAGTCCAGCCACGCCGTCCTCGAGCTGATCCGCGAGATGACGGCCGACGGCAGCACGGTCGTGATGTGCACGCACCTCTTGCTCGAGGCGGAGGGGCTGGCCGACCAGGTCGTCGTGATGCAGGACGGCACGGACGTGGTGTCCGGGTCCCCCGCCGAGCTGACCCGCCGCTACTGGCCCCACGAGGTCGTCCGCATCGGGGCCGAGGACCCGGGCGGGCTCGACGCCCTGTCGGGGGTGCCCGGGGTGCTCGCCTACGAGCGCACCGACGGCACCGCCACCGTGCAGCTCGACACGATCGGGCGGATCCCGGACCTGGTCGCCCACCTGGCGGCGGCGGGCGTGCGGATCACGCGCGTGGTGCCCCACGAGCCCACCCTGGAGGACCTCTACTTCGCAGTGCGGCAGAGGTCGGGCCACAGCCGCCTGGGGGCCGTCGAGGGGAGCGAGGTCTGATGGCCGCCACCCGGATCGCGGAGCGCGGGCCGCTGCGGTGGGACCAGCTGCGCACCGTGGCCCGCACCGATCTCAAGCAGCTGGCCCAGGCTCGGGACTACTGGATCCCCATGATGATCCTGGGCGGGATCTTCTTCGTGTTCGTCCCCACCGTGCTGCTCCTCACGATCACCCAGATCGGCGACGTCGGCGCGGTCGAGCAGCTGTCCCAGGCGCTCGAGATCCTCCCCCAGGATGCGAAGGAGCAGATCAAGGGCGACACCGAGTCGGGTCGCGCCGCCTACGCCCTCGCCGTGTACCTCTTCGCCCCGGTGGCCGTCGTGGTGCCGATCACGATCTCGACCGCCGTGGGGGCGGCCACCATCGTGGGCGAGCGCGAGCGGGGCACGGGCGAGTTCCTCGCCCACTCCCCCGCCGGGATCCGGGAGATCTTCTACGGCAAGCTGGCGGCCAGCCTCCTCCCCGGCTACCTGACGACCATCGCGGGGTTCGGGGTCTACGCCCTCATCGTCAACACCATCGTGGGCCCCGACGTGGGCGGCTGGTTCTTCCCCACCCCCCAGTGGTGGGTGCTCATGCTGTGGGTGGTGCCCCCGTTCCTGGCGCTCACGCTCTCCTTGGTCCTGCGGCTCTCGGCCAAGGTGAAGTCGACCGCCGCAGCCCAGCAGGCGTCGGCGCTCGTGAGCCTGCCGCTCATCATGGTCGCCTACAGCCAGGCCACCGGGAGCCTCTACGGCGGCGACGCCCTCGCCTGGTACGTGGGGGCGGTGGCGTGGGCCCTCGCCGCGGTCGCCCTGTGGCGCGGGGTGCGCTCGGTGACCCGCGCCCGGCTGCTCGGGGTGGCCGACGAGCAGTGATCTCGCCTGGCCCGAGCCTCAGGTCTGGGCGGACGCCGACCGGACGGCCGCGACGAGGTCGTCGGTGCTGCGGAAGGTGAGGCCGGCCACGGCCCGGTGGGCGTAGCGGACGACGCCCTCTCCGTCGATCACGAACACCGAGCGGCGGTAGAACCCGAGCGGGCCCAGGATGCCGTACGCCTCGCCGACCGCCTTGTCCGTGTCGGCCAGGAGCGGGAAGGCGAAGCCCCCCTGCTGGCACGAGAACTCCTCGTGGCTCTCGACGGACTGCGGGCTGATGGCGAGCACCTGCGCGCCGACGGACGCGAACGAGTCGATGCCCTCGGTGTAGCTGTTCAGCTGCCGGGTGCAGACCGGGGTGCTGTCGCCGGGGTAGAAGACCAGCACGACCGGGCTGCCCCGGAAGTCGGCCAGGGAGAAGGACTGCACCGAGCCGGCGCCCCCGGCGCCGCGGTCGATCCCCTCGAGCTGGAACTCCGGCGCCGGCTGCCCCACCTCAGCGGCCATCAGCCCTCGATCGCCTCGAGGACGGCATCCGGGATGTCGAAGTTGCCGAAGACGTCCTGGACGTCGTCGTTGTCGTCGAGCGCGTCGACGAGCTTCAGCACCTTGCGGGCCGCGTCCTCGGTGTCCAGGGCCACGGTGGAGGTGGGGACCATCGTGAGCTCGGACGAGGAGACCGCGATGCCGGCCTCCTCGAGGGCGGTGCGGACGGCGTGCACGTCCGTCGGACCGGTGGTGATGCGCCACGCGTCGCCGTCGTCGGCGATGTCCTCGGCCCCGGCGTCGAGGGCGGCCAGCATGACGTCGTCCTCCTCGACCGACCGGTCGGCCAGCACGATGCCCTTGCGCTCGAACTGCCACGCCACCGCGCCCGGCTCGGCCATCGAGCCGCCGTGCTTGGTGAAGATGCTCCTGACCTCGGCCCCGGTGCGGTTGCGGTTGTCGGTCAGGACGTCGATGAGCACCGCCACCCCACCGGGGGCGTAGCCCTCGTAGGTGATCTGCTCGTAGGTGACGCCCTCGAGCTCGCCGGTGCCCCGCTTGATCGCCCGCTCGATCGTGTCGAGGGGCACCGACGCATCGCGGGCCTTCTGGTACATGGTCCGCAGCGTGGGGTTCATGTCGGGGTCCCCGCCGCCCTCACGGGCCGCCACCTCGACCTGGCGGATGAGCTTGGCGAAGAGCTTCCCGCGCGCGGCGTCGGCGGCACCCTTCTTGTGCTTGATGGTGGCCCACTTGGAATGACCGGACATCGGCTAGCTCATCTCCTCGAGGAATCGCTGGTGGAGCCGGAGGTCGTCGGTGAGCTCCGGGTGGAAGGCGGTGACGATGACGGGTCCCTGCCGGCACACGACCGCATGCCCGTCGACGGAGGCCAGGACCTCCACCCCGGGCCCGACGCGCTCCACGAAGGGAGCCCGGATGAACACGGCTCGGAACGGGGCTCCGGGCAGCCCGTCGACGAGGAGGTCCGACTCGAACGAGTCGACCTGCCGGCCGAACGCGTTGCGTCGCACCGAGATGTCGACGGCGCCGAAGCAGCGCTGGTCCGGACGGCCGTCCAGGATCTCCGCTCCGAGCAGGATCATCCCGGCGCAGGTTCCGAGGGTGGGGAGGCCCCCGGCGAGGCGCTCCTGGAGCGGCTCCACCAGACCGGCGCTGTCGAGGAGCATCGACATGGTGGTGGACTCGCCGCCCGGCAGCACCAGGGCGTCGACCTCGGCCAGCTGGGCCGGGGTGCGGACCTCGCGGGGCTCAACCCCCAGCCGGCGCAGTGCGGCCGAGTGCGCGCCGACGGCGCCCTGGAGGGCCAGCACGCCGACCTTCACCTGGGGGCCTCGCTGCGGTGCGCATGAGGTGGCGATGCTACCGGTCCGTCGGGGCGGGCCTACCAGCCGCGGTCGGCGAAGGTCTGCTCCAGCGAGCCGATCTCGAGGCCGGGCATCGCCGAGCCGAGCCCCCGGGAGACCTTGGCGATGATCGAGGCGTCGGTGAAGTGGGTGGTGGCTTCGACGATGGCCTTGGCCCGCCGGGCCGGGTCGTCGGACTTGAAGATCCCGGAGCCCACGAAGACGGCCTGGGCGCCGAGCTGCATGGCGAGCGCGGCATCGGCGGGGGTGGCCAGGCCGCCGGCGCAGAAGAGCGGCACCGGGAGCTCGCCCGTCTCGGCGATCTCCTGCACGAGCCCGATGGGCGCTTGGAGGCGCTTGGCCCAGTCGTAGAGCTCGGCGGAGTCGGCCTGCGTGATCTTGCGGATGTCGCCGGTGATGGAGCGGAGGTGCCGGACCGCCTCCACGACGTTGCCGGTGCCGGCCTCGCCCTTGGAGCGGATCATGCACGCACCCTCGGAGATGCGGCGGAGGGCCTCGCCCAGGTTGGTGGCACCGCAGACGAAGGGGACGGTGAAGGCCCACTTGTCGATGTGGTGGGCCTCGTCGGCCGGGGTGAGCACCTCGGACTCGTCGACGTAGTCCACGCCGAGCGCCTCGAGCACCTGGGCCTCGACGAAGTGGCCGATCCGGGCCTTGGCCATCACCGGGATGGTGACGACCTCCTTGATGCCCTCGATCATCTCGGGATCGCTCATCCGGGCGACGCCGCCGTCGCGCCGGATGTCGGACGGCACCCGCTCGAGGGCCATGACGGCGACGGCGCCGGCGTCCTCGGCGATCTTGGCCTGCTCCGGGTCGACGACGTCCATGATGACACCGCCCTTCAGCATCTCGGCCAGCCCGCGCTTCACCCGGACGGTGCCGGTGTCGTGGCTGATGGGACGGGAGGGAGCGTCGGCCATGCGCTCAGCGTACCGGCGGGCCCCCCGATCCTCGAAGCCAGTACCGCACAACGTCTGTGTGGGTTTTCAAGCCGTCAGGGCGCAAGAACCCACACAGACGTCGTCGGTCAGAGCTTGGCGCCCTCGCCGGGTGGGGGAAGGGCCACCCAGGTGCGGCCCGGCGTGAGCTTCACGGGGTTGCCGTCCGCGTCCGTGTAGGTGGTCACCGCCTCGAGGCTCGGCTTGTGCCACCGGGCGGCCACGAGTCCGCCGTTGGTGAGGATCCAGGCGTCCCCCTCCCCGACCATCGCCGCCTCGGGGATCTCCTTGCCGAACTGGTCGGCCACCCCCGACCCGACGTAGGGCGTGAACTGGACGACCACGTTCTCGGGTGCGACCTGCACGCCGACGGCGTCGACGTGCGGGGTCCCGGCCTGGGTGCGGGCCCACCCCGTGCCGTTCCAGCGGTACTCGACCGGGGCGCTCCCGGCGCTGGAGCCGTAGGTCACCCGGACCCCGGTGACCGGCTCGAGGTGGGGCGTCTCCTCGCCCTCGGCTCGGTAGGTGAACAGGGCGGGAGGCGGGCCGGAGCCCTCGCTCGGTACCGACAGCAGCTCGGCGGTGCCCTTGGCCATCAGGTTGCTGGGGGCCGGGCGCCCCCCGTCGCGGAAGTAGAGGCCGGACTGGACGTCGTAGCCGACGTCCACCACCGCAGACTCCCGGATCCGGGCTGCGAAGAACGCATTGGCACCGCTCCAGGCGAAGTAGGGCCGGTTCAGAGGCGTGTAGATCGCGATGTCCGAGGTGCGGGCCGACCGCACCGGGCCCACCGGGGCGGCGTCGGTGGAGTGGAACACGGCCAGGAGACGGGTGACGCTCCCCTCGACCCGCTCCTCGTAGACGACGTCGGCCTGGTTCAGGCCGGCTTGTGGCCGGGCCTTGGGCTCGACGTTGTCGTACTTCACCACCAGGGCCGGACGGGCTGTGCGACCGGAGCCGTCGTCGGGCAGGCCGGTGAGCGGCGCCACCGGCGCCGGCGCCTGGGTGGTCGTGGTGGCGGGCTGGGTGGTGGTCGTGGTGGTGGTGGAGGGCGCGGCCGCCTCGCCGTCGCCGGACAGGGCCGCCAGCGCGACGCCCAGCCCGGCAGCCAACGCGATCGCCACGACGACCGCGATCACGCGGTTGCGGGGGGTTTCCAGGATCTTGGGGACCATCGGTCAGCTCCCTGTCGTGCGTCGCTCGGTGCTAGAGGACCTCGGCGCCACCGGGCGGGGGCAGCTCGAGGAAGGTCTGGCCGGGGGCGAGGGCGATCGGCGTGCCGTCGGCCGCCAAGAGCTGGAGGGGGTCGCCCGGCGTGGGGCGGACCCACCGCCCCTCCACCACGTGGCCACCGGTGAGCACCAGCGCCCGACCCTCCCCGGTGGTGATCCCGTGGGGGCTCGATTCCCGGCTGCCGTTGGAGAACCGGTACTGGATCTCCAGCACCACCACGTTGGCGGGAGCGAGCTGCACGCCATCGGTGTCCACGTGGGGGGTGCCACCCTGGCTCCGCAACCAGGTGCCGGAGCCTGCGTCCCAGGTGAAGCGGGCGATCTCGGGGCCGCCGAACCGCAGCGCCACCCCACCGGCGGGCACGGCCCCCGACGGCAGCGGAGCCCCCTCGGGCCGGTAGGCGAAGATCGGAGCGGGAGGCGGGGGCTGCTCACTCGCCTTGGCCCGGAGCTGCTCGGTGGCTGCGAAGAGGTTGTGGGGTGCCGGACGGCCCCGCTCCCGCCAGAAGCCGGCCCCGCCGCGGTTGTGGCCGACGTCGACCACGTTGGCCCGGCGCAGGGCGGCCAGGATGTGGTCGTTGCCCCCTGACGAGGCGTAGATCGGGCGGCCCAGCAGTGCCGCGAGGTCGAGGTCCGTGGTACGGGTGGACCGCACCGGACCCACCGACTCGGCGTCCTGGGAGTGGAACACGGCGGCCAGCCGGCTCAGGTTGGACTCCACCCGCTCCTCGATGACGAGGTCGGCCTGGTTCAGGCCGGCGTGGGGTCGGGCGGCCTCATGGTTGTCGACCTTCACGAACAGCGCCGGGCGGCCGAGTCGCTGGGCGTCCTCGGTGGGGACCCCGGTGAGCGGGGCGCGCGGCAGCGGAGCGGTGGTGGTGGTGGTGGTGGCCTCCGAGGTGGTGGTGGAGGCGACGGTGGTGGGGGCAGGCGCGGCGGCGTCGACGCCACTGCCGGCGAGGAGGACGGCCACCCCGCCGATGACCAGGGCGAGGGCGACGGCGGTGGCGACGAGGCGCTTGCGCGGGGTGTCGAGGGCTCGGACGAGCAACGGGACCTCCGTGGGACGACCCTCAAGGGTGGCGCTCGGTGGGCTCCCGGGCGCGGATGGTCGGGGGGCTAGAGCTCCCGCAGGAGGGCGATGCGCTCCTCCAGCGGGGGGTGGGTGTCGAACATGCGGTTGAGGCGGGAGATCCTCCCCTGGTCCTCGGAGACCGCCTGGGGCTGCTCGATCCAGAGGTGCGCGGTGGCGTGGGAGGTGGAGCCGACCACCGTGTAGTCGTCGCGCAGCTTCTCGAGGGCCGAGATGAGCCCCGGCGGGTAGCGGGTCAGCTCCACCGCGGACACGTCGGCCAGCGTCTCCCGGCGGCGGCTGATGGTCGCTTGGAGCGCCTTGGCGATGATCGGCGAGAGGATCAGCAGCGCGAAGCCGAAGAGGGCGAGGACGGCGAGGGGTCCCGAGCTGTGGGCGTCGCCCCGGTTGTTGCGGCTGCGACCCATCCCGAACCACATCATGCGGACGCCGAGGTCGGCCACGATCGCGACGACACCGACGAGCGTCACGGCGAGGGTGGACACGAGGATGTCGTAGTTCTTGATGTGGCTCAGCTCGTGGGCGACGACGCCTTCGAGCTCGACCCGGTTCATCCGCTCGAGCAGCCCGGTGGTGACCGCGATCGCGGCGTGCTTGGGGTTGCGGCCGGTGGCGAACGCGTTGGGGGACGGATCGTCGATGACGTAGATCCGCGGCTTGGGCAGGCCACCGGCGATGCAGAGCCCCTCGACGAGGTTGTGCAGCCGCGGGTACTGCTCCACCGAGGCGGGCTTGGCCCGGCTCACCGCGAGGGCGATCGCGTCGGACTTCCAGTAGGACAGGGCGGCGGAGCCCCCGGCGACCACGAGCGCGATCAGCGTGAACGCGGGACCGCCCCCGACGAGGAGGTTGATGGCGAAGCCGACCGCCACGACCAGCAGCACGAAGGCTGCGACGAGGAGGACGGAGCGGCGCTTGTTCTGGGCGACCTGGTCGTACACCGGCGGTTCAGGGTCCTTGGCGGGGGGCGGGGGCGGGGCCGGTCAGGGCGCCGGAGGTGCGGCAGGGGGAGGCGTGGCCGCATCCCCGGGGGGCGCGGACGGCGTGCCCGATCCCTGGCCGAAGTCGACCGACACGGGACCGCGGGCGTCGCCCTCGGCCTCGAAGTACTCCCGCTCGCTGAAGCGGAACCGCGACGCGATGGCGTTGGCCGGGAAGGACTGGATCTTGGTGTTGTAGCGGTACACGGAGTCGTTGTAGTACTGCCGCGCGTAGGCGATCCGGCCCTCCGTGCCGGACAGCTCCTCCTGCAGGTTCAGGAAGCTCTGGTTGGCCTTGAGGTCGGGGTACGCCTCAGCCAGCGCGAACACGGACTTCAGGGCGCCGGTGATGAGGTTCTCCGCCTCGGCCTGGTCGTGCGGGCCCTCGGCGGCCAGCGCCACGTTGCGAGCCTGGATGACGGCCTCGAGGGTCTGGCGCTCGTGGGCGGCGTAGCCCTTGACCGTCTCGACCAGGTTCGGGATGAGGTCGTAGCGGCGCTTCAGCTGCACGTCGATCTGGGCCCAGGCGTTCTCGATCTTGTTCCGAAGGGAGACGAGGCCGTTGTAGGTGACGATGACGTAGATCGCCACGAGGACGACCACAGCCAGCAGGATCCAGACGATGGTCACGGTTTCGTGCTCCTGGTCGAGGGACCGCCCACTGTAGAGCCCCCGGTGGTCAGCCCCGAGCCGGGTGACCGGCGGCGATCGACGCGTACACCTCGGCGTAGACCTCGGCGAGGTGGTCCATGGAGAGCTCGTCGGCCCGACGCCGCCCGCCCGCCACGAGCTCCTCCCGCAGCGCGGCGTCGTCCAGCACCCGGCCGATCGCCTTGGCCAGGGCGTGGGCGTCGCCCACGGGCGTGAGAAGCGCATCCACCCCGTCGGTGGCCACGTTGCGGTGCCCGTCGAGGTCGGACGCCACCAGCGCGCACCCCGCCGCCATGGCCTCCAGGAGGACCATGCCGAAGCTCTCTCCCCGCACCGACGGCGAGCAGTAGACGGTGGCGCCTCGCATCCGCGCCGCCCGGTCCTCGTCGGAGATGCGCCCCAGCCACTCGATCCGGGGGTCGTGGCCGTGCTGGCGCCGCAGCTCCTCGGTCTGGGGCCCGTCGCCGCCCACCCAGAGGCGTACGTGCTCGGGCAGCTCGCGAAAGGCGGCCAGGAGGACGTCGAGGCCCTTGCGGGGCTCGTGCCGGCCCAGGAAGAACACCGTGGGCGCCTCGGTGGGATGAGCTGGTCCGTGCGCGAACCGGTCGACCTCCACGCCGTTGAACACGAGCTGGTACTCGCCGCCCAGGTGGCTCTGGGCGAGGCGCCGGGCGTCGGGCGACACCGCGCAGCGGTGCTGGAGCCGGGCGGCGAGGCGCTTCAGCGCCCAGCCGGCGTAGCGGTAGCCGGCGCTCTCCCCCGCGGCGTGGAAGGTGCCGACCATCGGGGCAGAGCCGAACAGCAGGGTCGTCATGGTGGGGCCGGGTGCGATGGGCTCGTGGAGGTGTACGACGTCGAAGTCCTCATCCCGCAGGGCCCGGATCGTCCGCAGCTGCGCCGAGGGGTCGGGGGCCAGCGGGGCCACCGAGCCGTTGGCTGCGGTGGGGACGCTGCGACCGAGCGGCGTCACCCCGGCGTCGGGGGGCGGTCCGTCGCTGGGGGCGAGCACCCGCACCTCGTGGCCGAGCCCCCGCAGCGACCGGGCGAGGCCGAGCACCTGGCCCTGCACACCGCCGGGGATGGTCAGCGAGTAGGGGCAGACCAGTCCGACGCGCACGGCGCAACCCTACGCACCGCACAGCGACCCGTCCGCGGCCGTCAGACGGCCACACCCGCAGGGCGCCGTCAGGCGCCCGAGGACGAAGCGCGGTCCGAGGGCCAGTTGGGCTGGAGGAGGTGCCACTGCTCGGGGGCCCGGCGGATCAGGACCTCCAGGGCGTGGGCGAGGTCCTGGGTCACCCGAGCCACGTCCTCGCGGAGCTTGCCGTGACGGGTGGTGTCGAGGGGCGGCAGCACGACGCCGTGGCGGCGAGGCCCGTCGAAGTAGATCGCGGTGGGGAGGAGGGGGGCGCCGCTGCGGAGCGCCAGGGTGGCGGGTCCGCCCGGCAGCGTGGTGCGCTCGCCGAAGAACTCCACCTCGGGCCCGGCCCCGGTCAGGTCCCGGTCGCAGAGCAGACCCAGCGCCCGGTTGGCCTTGAGCGCCCGGGCGGTGGCCGCCCCGGCGTCGGGCCCGAGCGGGATGACCTCGAGCCCGAACGAGCGCCGCAGGTCGGCGAACCAGTCGAACAGGGCGGGCGGTTCGAGGCGCTCCACCACGACGCTGGTCGCGATCCCCTTCACGCGGGTGAGCCAGAACCCCGACCACTCCCACCCGCCGAGGTGGGGCATCGCCAGGATGGCGCCGCTGCCGGCCCGGATGGCCGCCTCGAGGTGCTCGTAGCCCTCGTGGGTGAACCCGGCATCGAGCTCCTCCACCGTCCGGTCGGGCAGCCGGAACGACTCCTCGTAGTAGCGGGCGTAGGACTCGAAGGTGTGTCGAGCCAGGCGACCCAGCTCTCGGTCGGTGAGCGTGGGGTCGACCCGGCGGAGGTTCCGCTCGACCTGCTCCCTCCGACCGGACGCGGCGAGGTACGCGATCCGCCCCAGGCGTCGGGCCGCCCGTGATGCGACGGGGCCGGGCGCCCGGCGAGCCAGGACGGCGGCCGCCCGGTAGGCGGGGGTGACGAGGTCCACCACGCTTGGTGGGCGCCGGGCTAGCGGCGGCCGGTGCGAGCCCGTCGGCGCCATGCCCGCTCGGTGGGCCGAGCGGCTCTCCGGGCCCGCCAGCGAGCCAGCTCGGGAGCCGGCTTGGGGGGCACCGACGCCTGGCGCCACACCTTCACGAACCGCTGCACCGCGGTGACGAGGGTGAGGGCGAGCATCACCCAGAGGATCGGGATCAGGATGGAGTCGAACAGCAGGCCCACGCCGAGGGCGATGATCCGCTCGGCCCGCTCCATCAGGCCACCGCGGGCGTCGAAGCCCAGCGCCTCGGCCTTCGCCCGCTCGTAGGAGATCAGCATGGAGGCGCCGAGGACGGCCAACGGGAGCACCGCGATGCGGCCGGGGTGGGTGCTGGCCAGGTGCCACGAGATACCGCCGAGGAGGAGGGCATCGGTGACGCGGTCGCTCACCGAGTCGAAGAACGCTCCCCGAGGACCGGCGGTGCCGGAGGCCTTGGCCACCGCCCCGTCGAGGAGGTCGGGGAGGGCGCACAGCACGAGGAGCAGCAGCCCGGCCCGCAGCGCCCCGTTGGCGATGGCGACGGAAGCGGCGCCGGCGAGGAGGACGCCGCTCGCCGTGAGGTGGTCGGCGGTGATGCCGGCCTTGCGGATGTTGGCGCCGACCGGCCTCAGGCCGGCCTCGAAGCTGGATCGCCAGCGTCCGTCGAACATGGGGAGGTCCCTCGGGTCGGGGGCGGGGTGTGCTTGCTCCAGGCTAACACCGGGTCAGCGCGGTTCCCCGGCTCCCAGGCGGCGCCGGGGCGGGCGGACCTCACCGGTCCGGGTCGCCTGCGGCGGCGCGCAGCAGCCGCTCCCAGTGCGGGAAGAGCAGGTGGTGGCCCCCATCGACGACATCCACCTCGACCCGAGCCGACGTGAGGTGCGCCGCCAACCAGGTCCCCACGGCAGGAGGTGAGATCCCGTCCTCGGTGCCGTGGGTCGTCCGCACGGCCGCGCCGATCCCGCCCAGGTCCAGGCCGGGCTCGAGCTGGAGCGCCACGTCGTGGGCGAGCGGCTCCCGGCCGTGGGCCACCGCCCCGGCGAGCGCAGCCGCCAGCTGCTCCGCGGCGCCGGGCACCGAGGCCAGCTCAGCGCGCCCGCGCGGCCCGGCGCCCTCCAGCACGTGGTCGAGCGCGACATCGGGGGTCACCGGATCGGGGACGAGGTACGGGGCCAGCTCCGCCCCGAGGTCGGCGGCGGGGACCTCGCGGACCAGCTCGACGAAGTGCTGTCGCTGCGGGCTGAGCGCAGCCACGACCGACGGGTCCCCGTAGGCCTCCACCGGGGGCACGGTGGCGACCAGGCAGACCGATGCCGCACGGGGGCCCAGCACGGTGGCCGCGGCCAGCGCGAACAGCCCGCCCGAGGACCAACCGAGGAGGCCAGCGCGCTCGACGCCGAGGTGGTCGAGGAGCGACACGAGGTCGTGGCCGAGCGAGGTGAGCGCGGCGCCCGGGTGCGGTGTGCTGCCTCCTGCTCCAGGCCGGTCGACCGCGACGAGCCGCACGCCAGCGCGGCGGGCCAGCCCGTCCTCGGGGTGCCGGGCCAGCCGGCAGTCGGGCGTCCCGTGGAGGTAGACGGCCACCGGACCGCTCGGATCGCCCACGTCGTCGTAGGCCAGGGAGCGGCCGTCGGGGAGCGTCAGCCGGTCGGTCGGATCCACGAGCGGAGGCTACGGGCCCAGGGATACCGTGAGCCCACTGACGGCGTCCCGAGGAGCGAGCGTGCCCCACCCGACAGCGAAGATCCGCAACGTGGCCCTCGTCGGGCACGGCGGGGCCGGCAAGACCACCCTGGCCGAGGCGCTCCTGCACCGGTCGGGGACGATCAACCGCCTCGGCCGGGTCGAGGACGGGTCCACGGTGAGCGACCACGACCCCGAAGAGCAGCGGCGCGGGCTCTCCCTGTCGCTCGCGCTCACCCCGTTCGAGTGGAAGGGCCACAAGGTCAACCTGATCGACACGCCCGGCTACGCGGACTTCATGGGCGATGTCGCAGCGGCCCTGCGGGTGGTGGACCTCGCCGTGTTCGTGGTCTCCGCAGTGGACGGCGTGGAGGTCCAGACCGAGGTGATCTGGCGGGAGGCGGCGCGCCTCGGGGTGCCCAGGATGGTCTTCGTGAACAAGCTGGACCGGGAGCGGGCCGACTTCGAGGCCACCCTCACCCAGCTGCGGGACCGGCTGGGCGCCGGCGTGGCTCCCTTGGAGCTCCCGATCGGTCGGGAGGCTGGCTTTCGTGGGATCGCCGACCTGCTCACGGACACGGCCCACATCTACGAGGGCGGGGAGCCCCGCACCGAGCCGATCCCCGACGAGATGGAGGAGCTCGAGCACCAGGTCCACGACAACCTCGTGGAGGGGATCGTGGTGGCCGAGGACGCCCTCCTCGAGCGGTACCTCGAGGGCGACGTCCCGAGCTTCGAGGAGCTCGAGCACGCCCTCACGCTCGGCATCGAGTCCGCCACGGTCTTCCCGGTGGTCTGCGGGTCCGCCACCGCGGAGATCGGGATCGACCGACTGGCGGACTTCCTCGTGGAGATCGGCCCGCCCCCGGGGGACCGGCCCACGACCGTGCAGGCGGGCGACACCGAGGTGGAGGTACCGGCCGACCCGAGCGCAGACCCGCTGGCCTTCGTGTTCAAGACCATCGTCGACCCGTTCGTCGGCCAGGTCTCGCTGTTCAAGGTCCTCTCGGGCACCATCCGCTCGGACGACCACCTCGTATGCACCCGAACCGGCACCGAGGAGCGCCTCCACGGCCTGTTCCTCGTCCGGGGCAAGGACCACGACCCGGTCGATGCGCTGCCCGCCGGCGACATCGGGGGCGTGGCCAAGCTGGCTGGCACCGCCACCGGCGACACGCTGTCGGCCAAGGGCAAGCCGGTGTCGGTCCCGCCGATCGAGCGGCCCCGACCGGTGCTCGCCACCGCGATCGTGGCCCGCACCCAGGCCGACGACGACAAGCTCGCCCAGGCCCTGCACCGGCTCCAGGAGGAGGACCCCGGCCTCGTCGTCGACCGGGACGAGGAGACGCACCAGACGATCCTCCGGGGCACGGGCGAGATGCACCTCGCCATCACGATCGAGCGGCTCGAGCGGAAGTTCGGGGTGGCCGTCGACACCCAGGACGTCGTGGTCCGGTACCGGGAGACGATCTCGAGGCCGGCCGCGGCCGAGGGCAAGCACAAGAAGCAGTCGGGGGGCCACGGCCAGTTCGCCGTGGTGAGCATCGAGGTCGAGCCGCTCGAGCGAGGCGGGGGCTTCGAGTTCGTCGACAAGATCGTGGGCGGCGCGATCAGCCGCGGCTACATCCCCGCGGTCGCCAAGGGGATCGAGGAGGCGATGGCGAGGGGTGGGGTGAACGGCTACCCCGTGGTCGACGTCCGGGTCACGCTGGTCGACGGCAAGGAGCACAGCGTCGACAGCTCGGAGATGGCCTTCCGCGCCGCCGGCCGGCTGGCCTTCCGCGAGGCCATGGCGCAGGCGGGGCCGGTGGTGCTGGAGCCGGTGGCCCGGGTCGACGTGACGGTGCCGGCGGAGCTCCTCGGTGACGTCATGGGTGACCTGAACGCGCGTCGAGGCCGGGTCCAGGGCACCGAGCCCGGCGACGACGGCGAGCAGATCGTCTACGCGCTGGTGCCTGAGAGCGAGCTGCTCCGCTACGCCGTCGACCTGCGGTCGCTGACCGGAGGACGGGGGCGCTTCGCCGCCGAGCACGACCACTACGACGTGCTCCCCGCCCACCTGGTGGAGAGCATCCGCCGGGACGTCGAGGAGGCGGACTAGCGCCGTCGGGTCGACCGGACCGCCGCGGGGCAGACTCGGGGCATGAGCCCTCGACCGCCCGCTGATGCCGTCATCGCCCTCCGGGGTCTGGAGCGCCGCTATCGGAGCCTCTTCACCGGGCTGGAGGACGACGAGGCCCCCGAGGACCTCGCCCACCGCAACGGTCCCGACGGGCGTTCGGCCATCGACCACATCGTGGCGGCGGCCCGCACGCTGACCTTCCTCGGTCGGGGCGTCGAGCAGGCGCTGGTCGAGGACGACCCCGTGCTCCACCCCGCGGTCGCCGACCCGGACCAGCGGGAGTGGCCGACCGCCGAAGGCACCGTCGACGACGCCCTCGCCGAGCTGGCTCGGGCCGCCGAAGCGCTCGCCGGCCGCGTGGAGCACGTCTCGGCCGCTGGTTGGGACCGGCACGTGCGGGTGGCCGGCCACGACGCCACCACCACCCCCCTCGCCATCCTCTGGGACGCCGTGGACAGCGCGATCAGCCACCTGAAGGACGCCCAGCGAGCCCTCGACCAGGTCAGAGGGCGCTGATGCGCTGACCCGCCCGTCGGGGGGCGTGGGGGAGATCGACCTCGAAGCTCGAGCTTCGAGATCGACTACAGATCCGACCAGTCCTCGGGGTTGTCCTCGGTGAAGTGGGCCACGATGTCGCCGTCGACGCCGTCCACCAGCACGAGGCCGCGGGTCTTGGGCGGGTCCTCCGCCGAGTAGAGGAGGATCCGCCAGGTGGGCCGGCTGCGCAGCCCTCGCCATCCGAGCTGCGCGGAGGCGTGGCCCACGGCGAACCCGACCTCCCGGGTGGCGGCCACGAGCGCGTCCCGCTCGTCGACGTCGAGGTCCCAGCCGGCGAGCAGGTGGTAGGCCCCCACCAGGACGAGCAGGATCCCGGCGCCGAGGAAGCCGCCGTTGACCAGCACCCCCTCGCCCTGCCCGGTGGCCGCCCAGGCACCGATGCAGGCCACGCCGGTGAGGAGGTAGAGGTAGCCCGGGATGCGGCGGCGGTTGTTGTTCGGGAAGACGTAGGGGCCGACGTACTCGCTGGCGTTCAGGTCCTCGGGCAGCTCGTCCACGACGTCCTCGTCCCGCACGGGTCCGGTGGGGGGCTCCTGCGAGGGGACGGCGGGGTCCGCGGTGTCGTCAGCCATGTCGGGGCGCGACGGTACCGGTGGCCGGCTCAGGTGGGCCAAGCGGCACGGATCCGGTCGGCGGCCTCGTCGAGCGGCACGGGCAGGACGCGGGTCTCGGCGGCCACCGCGATGAAGTTGGCGTCGCCGTGCCAGCGGGGCACGCAGTGGACGTGGAGGTGGTCGGACTGGGAGCCGCCCGCCGCCGCACCCAGGTTGAGCCCGACGTTGACGGCGTCGCAGGCGAAGGCGGCCTTTAGGGCGACCACGGCCGAGCGGACCGCGCTCCACAGCTCGAGGTGCTCCTCGTCGGTCAGGTCCTCGAGGTCGGCCACCGCCCGGTTGGGCAGCACCATGAGGTGGCCGGCGGTGTACGGGTACAGGTTGATGAGGGCGAAGCAGGTGCGACCGCGCCAGAGCACCCCGGCCTCCTCGTCACCCTCCTCGTCGGCCCCGGCGAGGATCCGCTCGAAGAGCGACCGGCCGCCCGCCTCCTCCGGGCTGGGAACGGTCCGGCTGTCGACGACCCGGCCGACGTAGGCCGAGCGCCAGGTGGCCCAGAGGTGGTCAAGCGGCACGGGGCACCGGGCTCACAGCTTGGCGGTCACCTGGGCGTGCAGGCGCTCGACGAGCTGGTCCATGGGGACGTCGCGCTCGGGGCGGTCGCTCCCTCGCTCGTTCACGCCCACGGTGCCGTGCTCGACATCGTCGTCGCCGACCACGAGGACGTAGGGGACCTTCTCGAGCTTCGCCTTGCGGATCCGGGCGCCCAGGGGCTCGTCGGCCCCGGCGAGCTCGGCGCGGAAGCCGTCGGCGTCCAGGCGGTCGACGAGCCGGGCTGCGTAGGCGTGGTGGTCGCTGCGGACCGGGAGGATCCGAACCTGCTCGGGAGCGAGCCACACGGGGAACGCGCCGGCGAAGTGCTCCACGAGGACGCCGAAGAACCGCTCCATCGAGCCGAAGAGGGCCCGGTGGATCATGATCGGCGTGTGGCGCTCGTTGTCAGCGCCCACGTACTCGAGGCCGAGCCGCACGGCCATGTTGAAGTCGTACTGGATGGTGGAGAGCTGCCAGCTGCGGCCGATCGCGTCCCGCACCTTGACGTCGATCTTCGGGCCGTAGAACGCCCCACCGCCCTCGTCGACGTCGAACGGGAGCCCGGCGTCCACGAGCGCCGCCTCGAGCGCCCGCTCGGCCGCCTTCCAGCCCTCGTCGGTGCCGACCGACTTCTCCGGGGGGCGGGTCGACAGGCTGGCCGTGAAGTCCTCGAACCCGAAGGCCCGGAGCACGGACAGCACGAAGTCGAGGAGGCTGATGATCTCGGCCGGCGCCTGGTCGGGGGTGCAGAAGATGTGGCTGTCGTCCTGGGTGAAGCCCCGGATGCGCAGCAGTCCGTGCAGGGTGCCGGCTCGCTCGTAGCGGTACACGGTGCCGAGCTCGTAGAGCCGCAGCGGCAGCTCGCGGTAGGAGCGCTGCCGGCTCTTGAAGACGAGCAGGTGCATCGGGCAGTTCATCGGCTTCGGGTAGTAGACGCCGTTGTCCATCTCCATCGGCGGGTACATGGAGTCGGCGTAGAACCCGAGGTGGCCGGACCTCTCGAAGAGCGTGGCCTTGCTCAGGTGAGGCGTGTAGACGAACTCGTAGCCCCCGTGCAGGTGGCGCTCCCGGCTGTAGTCCTCCATGAGCTTGCGGACGACCCCTCCCTTGGGGTGCCAGACGGCGAGCCCTCCGCCCAGCTCCTCCGGGAACGAGAAGAGGTCCAGCTCGACGCCGAGCTTGCGGTGGTCGCGCTTGGCCGCCTCCTCGAGGCGGTGCAGGTGCGCCTCCAGCGCCTGCTTCGTGTCCCAGGCCGTGCCGTAGATCCGCTGGAGCTGTGGGTTCTCCTCGCTCCCCCGCCAGTACGCCCCGGCGACGCGCATCAGCTTGAAGTGCCCGAGGTGGCGCCTGGTGTCGGGGACGTGGGGCCCCCGACACAGGTCGATGAACCCTGGGTAGCCGGCGAACGGTGGCCGCTCCTTGGGAGCGGCAGGCGGGTTCTCGTAGGTGCGCACGGCCTCGGTGGACGAGGTGGCCGACATCGGGTCGGTCGAGGCGTCGTCGATGATCTCGAGCTTGTAGCGGTGGCCGGCGAACACCTGGCGGGCCCGGTCAGCGGGGAGCTCGTCACGGACGAACGGTTGCGCCTCGGCGATGATCTCCCGCATGCGGGCCTCGATCTTCTCGAGGTCCTCCTCCACGAACGTGCCCCCGCCGGGGAGCTCGAAGTCGTAGTAGAAGCCGTCCTCCACGGGGGGCCCGATGCCGAAGGTGGCCCCCGGGAACAGGTCCAGCACGGCCTGCGCCAGCACGTGGGCCGTGGAGTGCCGGATCGTGTAGAGCCCCCGCTCGCTGTCGGCGGTGATGACCGCCACCTCGTCGCCGTCGCCCAGCGGCGTGTCGAGGTCGCGCTCCTCGCCGTTGACCACCGCGATCACGGCCGCCTTGGCCAGCCGGGAGCCGATCGACGCCGCCAGCTCGGCGGCGGTGGTGCCGGCGGGGACCGATCGCTCGGAACCGTCGGGCAACCTGATCGTGATCTCCTCGGCCATGGCCGGAGGGTACCGGAGCGCTCCGAGCACTCCCGAACCCGTTGATCAGGTGCGTGGAGCGAGCACCTCGGTGCTGCTGCGGCGCCGCGCCTCGCCTGCGCCGTTGCTGGCGGTGACCCGGTGGAGCTGCGGTCCGGCGCCGATCGACTCGTCGCTCGTGGCCGGAGCCGACGGGAACGACTCGGGCTTCTTCGTGGCGTACTCGTCCACGTACTCCTGCCCGGACAGCTCCCGGATCTCGTACATGACCTCGTCGATGATCTGGCGCAGCACGAGCCGGTCCTCAGCGCGGTCGGCGTAGCGGCGCACGTCGATGGGGCGCCCGAACCGGACCGTCACCGACTTGAAGGGGCGCGGCAGCTTCACCTCGGGGGGCTGGACCTCCCGGGTGCCGATGAGGCCGACGGGCACGATCGGGCACCCGGTGCGGAGGGCGAGCCGGGCCGGGCCGGTGTGCCCGCGGTGCAGCTTGCCGGTGCGGGAGCGGGTGCCCTCGGGGTAGATGCCGAAGTAGCAGCCCTCCTCCAGCACCCTCGCCGCGGTGTCGAGCGCCCGCTCGGCCGCGCTGCCGCCGCCCCGGTCGATCGGGATCATGCCGAGCGCCGGGAACAGGTGGCGGGTCTTCCAGGAGTCCATGTACTCGGCCTTGCCGACGAACTTGATCTGCCGGGGTAGCGCGAGGGGGAGGAAGAACGAGTCGATCGCCGCGGTGTGGTTCGGGCAGAAGATCGCCCCGCCTTCGGTGGGGACGTTCTCGAGCCCCTCCACCTCGATCTTCCAGAGGGTGCGGAAGATCGGCGTGAGCACCTTGCGAGCGATCGGGTACAGCCGCCCGACGTCCTGGCTCGACATTGGTGCGCTGGCTCCCACGAGCCGGAGTCTTGCAGCCCTGGCCGACCCGTGTCGGCCAGTGCCCGCGACCTCAGAGCGCGACGCCGAGGAGCGCCGCCGCCTCGCTCACCCCGAGGCCCTGCGCCGCTGCGTCGTCGATCGCAGCGATGGCGCCGGGCGTGTCGAGATCGTCGTCGAGCCGCTCCCGGACCCGGGCGAGGCCGCCGTCGCCGACGCCGGCGGCCCGCCACCGCTCGAGCCGCTCGGCCGCCCGCGGCATGCGGGTGTCGTCCCACTCCCAGGGGTGCCGGTAGTGGTTCTCCACGATCATGAGCCGGATGGCCATCGGGTCCCAGGCCTTGCGCAGCTCCGACACGAAGACGAGGTTGCCGAGGGACTTGGACATCTTCTGGCCGTCCATGTGGACCATCGCCTGGTGCATCCAGTGGCGAACGAACGGCTCGCCGGTAGCGGCCTCGGACTGGGCGCGCTCGCACTCGTGGTGGGGGAAGATCAGGTCTGCGCCACCGCCGTGGAGGTCGATCGTGGTCCCGAGCTCGCGAAGGGCCAGCGCCGAGCACTCGATGTGCCAACCCGGCCGGCCCGGCCCCCAGAGGCTGTCCCAGGACGGCTCGTCGGGGAGAGAGGGCTGCCAGAGCACGAAGTCGAGCGGGTCGCGCTTGTTCGGGTCCTCCACGTTGCCGCCCCGCTCCGCGGCGAAGGCCAGCATCTGCTCGCGGTCGTACCCCGACACGCTCCCGAAGTCCGGGAACGACGACACGTCGAAGTAGACCGCCCCGCCGGCCTGGTAGGCGTAGCCCTGATCCAGCACCATGCCGATGAAGCCCCGGATGTCGGCGATCGCGGAGGTGGCGCGCGGCTCGCTCCACGGCGACAGCATCCCGAGCGCGGCCATGTCGTCGTCGAAGCGGGCCACCTCGGCCGCCGCGAGGTCGAGGTAGTGCACCCCGAGCTCGCGCGCTCGCCCGAGGATCGAGTCGTCCACGTCGGTGATGTTCCGCACGCAGCGGGTCTCGTGACCGAGGTCCCGCAGGCGGCGCTGGAGCACGTCGTAGGCCACGTAGACGGCGGCATGGCCGAGGTGGGTCGCGTCGTACGGCGTGATGCCGCACGTGTACATCGTCACGAGGGGTCCGGGCTGGAACGGCACCACCGCTCGGCGGGCGGTGCAGTAGAGCCGCACCGGGCCCTCGCCGGCCACCGGCTCGGTCACGGCCCGACACTCACTCCGGGATGCTCGTGAACTTCACCGCCACGCGCGTCTTGTAGCGCACGTTGAGCTGGAGCAGCACCGCGGTGAACGACTCGATGGGCGTGGCGAGGGAGAGCTCTCCCGCGTCGAGCGGGCGCATGTTCGGGATCTTGGCCACCAGGTCGGAGGTGGCCTGGGTGGCGTCGGGGTAGTCCGAGCAGATGAGCACGTCGCTCTCGATGGGGTGGTCGAGATCCCCGAGCTCCTTGGCCGGCACGTGGTGGAGCGCGGCGGCGACGCGGCTCCGAGGGAGCGCGGCCTGGACGCTGGCCGCCACCGACCCGCGGGGCGGCACGAGCGGCTGGAACTCCTTGCCGATCCGGGTGAGGGCGTTGGCCATCGAGATCACCACCTTGCCCCGAAGCTCCCTCTCGACCGAGGCGGCCGTCTGGGTGGCACCGTCCCACGGGGTGGCGATCACCACGAGGTCCGCGGTGGCGGCGTCGGCGTTGTCGCCCGCCGCGATCAGCAGCTCCCGACCCGGCCACCGCTCGAGCAGCCCGTCGACCGCCTCCATGGCCCGGTACTTCGACCGCGAGCCGACGATCGTCTCGAACCCGGCCGCCGCCAGCCGCGCCGCGAGGGCGCTGCCCGCCGGACCGGTGCCTCCAAGGATCCCGATGCGCATCGGCGACACCGTAGCGGCGCGCCTGCGCCTCGCTGCCAGTCGGCAGCGCCGGCCCGTAACAGCCCGCCTCTCGTGGCAGTCTCAGGCCCATGGCTCTCCTCCACGGCAAGCGCATCCTCGTCACCGGCGTCCTCACCGACGCCTCCCTCGCCTTCGGGGTGGCCCGCACGGCGCAGGAGCAAGGCGCCGAGGTGATCCTGACCGGCGCCGGGCGGGGCCTCTCGCTGACCCGTCGCACCGCCCGCAAGCTGCCTGAGCCAGCCGAGGTGCTGGAGCTGGACGTCACCGCTCCCGAGCAGGTGGCCGCCGTCCGGGACGAGCTCGGCGAGCGGTGGGGCCGAGTGGACGGCGCCCTCCACGCCATCGGGTTCGCGCCCGCGTCGTGCCTCGGCGGCGGGTTCACGGAGGCGCCCTGGGAGGACGTGGCGACCGCGCTGCAGATCTCTGCCTACTCGTTGAAGACCCTGGCCGACGTGGTCGTCCCCCACATGGCCGAGGGCGGCAGCATCGTGGGGCTCGACTTCGACAACAGCACGCAGGCCTGGCCGGCCTACGACTGGATGGGCGTGGCCAAGGCGGCGCTCGAGTCCACCTCCCGCTACCTCGCGCGCGACCTCGGTCCGAAGGGCGTTCGGGTGAACCTGGTGGCGGCAGGGCCCATCAAGACGCTGGCGGCCAAGTCCATCCCGGGCTTCTCCCGGTTCGAAGACGTGTGGGACGAGCGGAGCCCGCTCGGGTGGGACGTGAAGGGCGATGCCGACGCGGTGGCCCGCGCGGTGGTGGCCCTGCTCTCGGACTGGTTCCCGAAGACCACCGGTGAGCTGGTGCACGTGGACGGCGGCTTCCACGCCGTCGCCACCTGAGGCCCGGGCGGCGGGGTCAGTCCGACTCGAGCCAGCCGGGGTTGGCGACCTCGAGCTTGGCCCGGACGCAGCCGGCCACCACCTCCCGCACCTCCTGGAGGCGGTGGTCCTCCCTCCCCTCACGGATGGCCGTCGCCAACGACGCCTCGTCGGGGTGGCCGAGTCGCTCGAGCGCGGTCCGGTGGGCGGCCTCGTGGGCGGGCCCGAGGGCCAGCTGACGCTCCACCATGGCGAGGGCGTTGGCCGCCACCCGGGCGTGGAACGCGACGCGGCCCTCGGTGGCCGACCGCACGTCGCCGTCGACCCACTCCCGCACGGCCTCGACCAGCTGGCGGGCGGTCGGCCGGCCGTAGAGGTCCGCCTCCGCGACGGGGACCGGCGCCGGGGGGGCGGGCAGCGGGCCGCCCGGGAGCAGGCCCAGCGCGTCCCACTCGTTCTCGCACACCCGGCGGCCGATGGTGGCCAGCTCCACCGAGCGGGAGGCGCCGGAGAGGTGGACCTGCGCCTGCAGGATGCAGATCAGGCCCCACTTCACGGTGCCGAGGAGCTCCCACCACCGCAGCGCCTCCGGGTCCACGGCATCGCCCCCGGCGGCCCGGTAGGCGTCGAGCAGCTCCTCACGGGTGCCCATCCCGCCGGCCGGGAGCGACGACCCGAAGCGCCAGGCCCGCACGCAGTACCACCCCAGGTCCTCGACCGGGTCGCCGAGGTGGGCCAGCTCCCAGTCGAGGACGCCGGCCAGCCCGTCGTGGTCGACGAAGAGGTTGCCCAGGCGGAAGTCGCCGTGGACGACGGCGGTGCGGGGCCTCGGGGGTCGGTGGGCGGCCAGCCATCGCAGCGCCAGCTCGAAGGCCGGGAGCGGCTGGTCGAACCCGTCCAACATCTGGCGGAGCTGCGCCAGCTGGTCTCCGTCCTGGAGCTGCGGGGCCACGGCCGGGTCGATGCGGTGGATGGCCGCCAGGGCAGCCCCCGCCTGAGCCACCAGTCGGGTGCGGGCGGTGGCCCACTCGTCGTCACGGAGGAGCTTGCGGGCGATCGTCTCCCCGTGGAGTCGCTCGGTGACGAGGCACGGCGAGCCCAGGGCAGCTCCCGCGTCGTCGGCGAGCACCGTCGGCACCGGCACGCCGAGGTCAGCCGCGGCCCGCATGAGGGCGGCCTCCCCCGGCAGTCCGGGGCCGCCGCTCACCGTCCCGGGGCGGACCAGCTGGAGCACGAGGCCGCGACGGCGCTCGCCCGCCAGGTCGAGGGACCACGTCTCGCGCGATGCGCCCCCGGAGAGCCGGCGGAGCCCCTCCACCTGCCCCTCGAGGCCCCGCGCATGCAGCAGCCCCTCGATCCGTCGGGCCAGCTCGTCGTCTCCTCCGCCGGGCATCGGAGCCGACGGTACCGAACGGCGGCGACCCCGGCGGACCGGCCGCCGCGCTGAGCGGCTCGCTCAGCAGGCGTCGCGGACGTAGGGGTAGGGGTTGACGGCGCTGCCGCCGTTGGGGTGGATCTCGAAGTGGAGGTGAGGCGTGCCGCGGGCGTTGCCGGTGTCGCCCACGTAGCCGATCACGGTGCCCGCCTCCACGTGGCCGGCCCCGACGTTGGCGTACGACTGGAGGTGGGTGCCGTAGTAGTAGTGGCCGTCGTCGCCCTGCAGGTGCCACGACAGGCCGCCCACGCTGTTCCCCCGGTGCGACACCACGCCGCTCACGGGGGCCACCGTCGGGGTGCCGCGCGGGGCCAGCATGTCGACGCCCTTGTGGCTGCGGCCGCCGGAGCGGGGAGCGCCCCACGTGTCGCTGAAGGCCACCGGTCCCTGGACCGGGCACACGAAGGATCCACGTGCGATGGGGGCCGACGGTGCCGGCGCGGAGCGGGCCGTCGCCGAGCCGCGGGCGGACGACGCGCGAGACGCACGGGCGGCCGCCTCGCGGGCGGCGGCCTCCTTGGCGGCTGCCTCGCGGCGCTTGCGCTCCGCCTCCTGGCGCTCGCGCTCGAGCTCCTCGAGGCGCTCGAACTCGGCCTCGAGGGCCGCTCGCTTGTCCTCGAGCTCCTCGACGGCGGCCGCTTGGGCCTCCTTCTTGGCGGCGAGCGCGGCGCGAGCCACCTCGAGGTCCTCGCTGGCGGCCATGAAGTCGTCGATGGCGTCCTGGTTGCCCTGGGTGGCGTAGCGGCCCAGGGTGTCGGCCCGAGCCTGCACGTTGATGTCCGGGTCGAGGTAGGTGAGCTGGGCGGCGTCGGCGTTGACGTAGCGCTGGACGGCCAGCTCCCGCACGGCGGCCCGCAGCTCGTTGATCCGGGCCTCGGCGTCCGCGGCCCGAGCCTCGAGGGTGGTGATCTCGGCGTCCAGCTGGCCCAGCCGGGTCTCGGCCTCGGCCAGCTCGGCGGCGGCCTGGTTGGCCCGGGCGCGCGCCTTGGCCAGCTCGCCGCCATCCGCCCCGGCGCGTGGCGCCAGGATCAACCCGGTGAGCACGAGGAGCACGGTGAGGCCGGTGGCCAGCACGGAACGTCGCACAGCGGGGACAGAACATAGCAAGCGCGGGTCGGTTGTTGCGATCTGGTGACGAACCGGCGACGGTTCCGCTGCTGCGGGCGGCCGGTCGGGGCTAGCGGTCCGACTCGTCCCGGATGTCGCCCACGAGGGCCTCGATCACGTCCTCGAGGGTGGCGATGCCCGCCGTGGCCCCGGAGGCGTCGGTGACGGTGGCGACGTGGATCCGGGCGCGCTGCATGGCGAGGAGGGCGTCGTCGAGCGACGAGGAGTCCGGGAGCACCAGCATGCGCCGCACCCGGCCGAGGGGCAGGGGCCGATGGCGGGCCGAGGCCGGGATGGTGAGCAGGTCCTTGGCGTGCACGAACCCGAGGACGTCGTCGCGGTCGGCGCCGATGACCACGAGCCGGGTGTGGCCGGACCGCACGACGAGCTCCTCGGCCTCGACCGGCGTGGCCTCCCGCCTGATCCAGACCATGTCGTCGACCGGCACCATCACGCTGCCCAGCCGACGCCCACCGAGGTCCAGGGCGCCGCTCATGAGCTGGTGGGCCACGTCCTCGATGAGGCCCTCCTCGCGTGACGCGGCCAGCATCATGGCGAGCTCCTCGGCGGAGGCGGCGGTGGCGATCTCGTCGCGGGGCTCGACCCCGAAGAGGCGCACCAAGGCGTTCGCGATGCCGTTCAGCACCACGAGGGCCGGGCGGACCACCCACACGTACGCCCGGTTGGGGAGCGCCAGCAGGAGGAGCGTGCGCTCGGGGGCGGCGATGGCGATGTTCTTCGGAACCATCTCCCCCACCACCATGTGGAGGAACACCACGATCACGAGGGCGACGGTGAAGCCGATCGCGTGCAGGACGCCCTCCGGGACCTCCACGAACCGCTCGATGGCCCCCTCGACGAGACCGGCCACCGTGGGCTCGGCCACGAAGCCGAGGAGCAGCGAGGCCAGGGTGATGCCGAGCTGCGCCCCGGCCAGCTGCCGGTTGAGGTGCGAGAGCTCGCCGAGGGCCACGCGGGCCGGCGCGCTTCCCTGCTCGGCCATCGTCTCCAGCTTGGTGCGCCGACTGGCCAGGAGCGCGAACTCCACCGCGACGAAGAAGGCGTTGGCGAGCAGCAGCCCCACGCCGATCGCGAGGTTGGCCGCCGTCACGCGTCGTCCTCGTCGGGCACCGGCTCGGTGCGACGGAGCTCGACGGTGGCGACGCGGAGCCCGTCCATCGAGGTGACGGTGAGGTCCCATCCGTGGTGCTCGAAGCGGGCCCCGACCTCCGGGATCCGACCCAGGCGGTCCAGCACGAACCCGGCCAGCGTCTCGTAGTCCCCCTCCGGCATGTCGAACCCGCACAGGTCGAAGACCTCGTCGTGGTGCAGGGAGGCGTCGAGGACCCACTCGCCGGGCCGTTGCACGCGGGTGAGCGGGGGCCGTCGGCGGTCGTGCTCGTCGTCGATCTCGCCCACGATCTCCTCGAGCACGTCCTCGAGCGTGATGATCCCGGCCGTGCCCCCGTGCTCGTCCACCACCACCGCCATGTGGATGCCGTTGCGGCGGAGCTCGACGAGGAGGTCCGCGAGGTCGCGGGTCTCGGGCACGACGAAGGGCTCGACCATGACCTCGCGCACCGAGGTGCCGGCCCGCTCGTCGTAGGGGACGGTGTAGACGTCCTTCACGTGGACGACGCCGGCGATGTCGTCCAGGTCCCGCCCGATCACCGGGAAGCGCGACTTGCCGGTGCTCAGCGATCGCGCCGCCAGCACGTCGAGGGTGTCGTCGACCGAGAGCGCCTCCACGGAGGGCCGGGGGACGAGCGCAGCGGCGGCGTCCTTCTCCCCGAAGCGCATCGTGCGGGTGAGGAGGTTCATGGCCTCGGCCTCGAGCGTGCCCTCTCGCGCTGAGGACCGGATGAGCAGCTCGAGCTCCTCCAGCGATCGGACCGATGCCAGCTCCTCCTGGGGCTCGATCCCCAGCCGCCGCACGAGGGCGTTGGCCGCCCCGTTGAGGAAGGTGATCGCCGGTCCGAGGACCGTGCACACGACGACCATCGGTCGGGCCAGGGCGTAGGCGGTGGTGCGGGGCTTGGCGATGGCCAGCGTCTTGGGCACCAGCTCGCCCAGGACCATCTGGGTGGCCGTGGCGAGGACGAGGGCCAGGGTGATCGACACCGCCGGCACCCGCTGGTCGCCGACCACCTGGCCGACCAGGGGCTCGAGCGCGGCGGCGACGGTGGGCTCGGCGATGAAGCCGACGAGGAGCGACGTGGCCGTGATCCCGAGCTGCGCCCCGGAGAGGTAGAACGACAGGCGGCGGAGCGCCCCCTGCGTGGAGCGGGCGCCGCGACGCCCCTGCTCGACGTCGAGGCTGACCTTCGACCGGTCGATCGCCACCAGTGCGAACTCGATCGCGACGAAGAAGGCGTTGGCGGCGATCAGGAGGGCGACGGCCACGAGGCCGAGGGCGGTAGCGATGGATCCGTTCCCGGTCGACGGTGGGGCACCCGAGAATCTAGGCGGCGGCGTTAGGGTCGACCTCCATGGTGCTGGCCGTCGACGTCCTCCTCGAGGTGCTGCGCAGCGAAGGGGTCCGCCACGTGTTCGGCAACCCCGGCAGCACCGAGCTGCCGCTCATCGACGCCCTCGCCGAGGCCGACGACCTCCACTACGTGCTGGGCCTCCAGGAGGCCACGGTGGTCGGGATGGCGGACGGCTACGCCCAGGCCACCGGGCGCCCGGCGTTCGTGAACCTCCACACCTCGGCCGGGCTGGGCAACGCCATCGGCAACCTCACCAACGCACGGGCCAACCGGGCGCCGCTCGTGGTCACCGCCGGACAGCAGGACCTGCGGCACATCGTCACCGATCCGCTGCTCTCGGGTCCCCTGGTGGAGCTGGCCGCGGGCGCCGTGAAGCACGGCCACGAGGTCCGCACCGCAGGTGAGCTCGGCACGGTCCTTCGGCGGGCCTTCCACGACGCCGCCGTCCCCCCGGCCGGGCCGGTCTTCACGTCGCTGCCGATGGACCTCCTCGACCAGGCTGTCCACGACGGGCCGCCGCCCCCCTCCACCCGTCGGGAGGGGGCGCTGGCCGACGGCCTGGACGAGCTGGCCGAGCTGCTGTGCGAGCCCGCGGTGGGACGGGTCGGGATCGTGGCCGGCGACGCGGTGGCCGCCTCGGGGGCGGTCGGAGCCGTGGTCGCCCTCGCCGAGGCGCTGGGCGCTCCCGTCCACGGCGCGCCGTTGCACGGCCGGGGCGTCTTCCCGCCCGCCCACCCCCTCTACCGCGGGATGCTCAACCCGGCGGCGGCCGCGATCCGGGCCGAGCTCGAGGGCTACGACCGGGTGCTCCTGGTCGGCGAGCAGGCGTTCATGGTCTACCCCTACACACCGGGCCCCGCGATGCCCCCGGGGGTCGAGCTCCTCCACCTCTCGCCTGACCCGTTGCAGCTGGGTCGCACCTGGCCGGTCCGGCTCGGGCTGGCCGGAGACCCCCGGCGGAGCCTGGAGGCCCTCCTGCCGCTCGTGCTGGCCCGGGCCGACTCGGAGGGCGCCCAGCACGCCCTGGCCGCCGCTGCCGACCGACGCCGAGGTGAGGTCCAGCAGCTCGAGGACAGCGCGCTCGGCCGCTACGGCGCCGCGCCCATGGCCCCGATGGCGGCCGCCCACGCGCTCGTCCGGGCTCTGCCGCCGGACACCGCCGTCGTCGACGAGGCGATCACCACCGGGGTGTACGTGCGGGGCTTCCACCACTGGAGCCAGCCCGGCCGCTACTTCTTCTGCACCGGCGGGGGGCTCGGCTGGGGCATGCCGGCCGCCTGCGGGGTGTCCCTCGGCCGGGACCGCGCTCCGGTGCTCTGCGTGGTGGGCGACGGCTCCGCGCTCTACTCGCCCCAGGCGCTCTGGACGGCCGCCGCCGAGCACCTCCCGGTCGTGTTCGCGGTGGTCGACAACCAGCAGTACAAGATCCTGAAGGGCTACCTGGTCGGCCGCGGGGGTCCGGCGGCGAAGACCGGGAACCTGGTCGGGATGGACCTGGCCGATCCGCCCGTCGACCACGTCGGCCTCGCCCGGTCGCTCGGCGTCGACGCCACCCGGGTGGACCACACCGCGGACGTGGGCGACGCCGTCCGCGCCGCGCTGGCCTCAGGTCGACCCCACCTGGTGCACCTGCCGATCTCGGCATGACCCGGGAGCCCGACGGCAGAGCGGCGCTCGTGCTGCGGGACGTCTCGGTGCGCCACGAGGCGGCGACGATCCTCCACCGCGTCGACTGGGTGGTGCGACCCCACGAGCGCTGGGTGGTGCTGGGCCCGAACGGCAGCGGCAAGACGAGCCTCCTGCGCGTCGCCTCGCTGTACCTCCACCCGAGCACGGGCTCGGTCGAGGTCGACGGGGAGGCGCTCGGCCGCACCGACGTGAGGCGCCTGCGCACCCGGATCGGCCTGGCCAGCCCCGCCTTCGGCGACCTGCTCCGACCGGCCCTGTCGGCGCGGGAGGCGGTGATGACCGGGCGCTACGCCGCGCTGGAGCCCTGGTGGCACGCCTACGACGACGAGGACCGGGCCCGAGCCGACGAGCTCCTGGCCGCCTTCGGCGTGGGCGGCCTCGGGGACCGCGCCGTGGGTTCGCTGTCCTCGGGCGAGCGGCAACGGGTCCTCCTCGCCCGCGCCTTCTCCGGGAACCCGGCCCTCGTGCTGCTCGACGAGCCCACCGCCGGGCTCGACCTGGGCGGGCGGGAGGACCTCGTCGGGCGCCTGGAGTCGCTGGGGCGCGACCCGGCGCGCCCGCCCTCGGTGCTGGTCACCCACCACGTGGAGGAGATCCCCGCCACCACGACCCACGTGCTCCTCCTGCGCGAGGGCCGCGTCCTGCTGGCCGGGCCGCTCTCGGACGTCCTGACCGACCGCTCGCTGTCGGCGACGTTCGGGCTGGACGTGCGCCTCGAGCGGCGGGCCGACCGCTGGACGGCCTGGGCCTGACCCCGCGGGCCCTAGGAGACCAGGCGGCGCAGGCGGGGGCGGGAGCGCTCGATCTCCTCGGAGAGGAGGCGGTCCAGCACCGGCATCCAGAGCCGGCCGCCGTAGTGGAGGCGCATCGTCAGCCGGCTGCCGTCGTCGGTCGCCTCGACCTCGGCGTCCAGCACCCAGGCGGAGTGCTCGCGCCCGTCGTGCTCGGCGCGCTCGAACCGGGCGTGGTGCGGCGCCTCGCTGGCGGTCCTGACCATCCGCAGGCGCTTGGCCCGGGCGAAGGGCCCGAGCCGGCCCCGCAGGTCCACCGACCAGGCCGGCCCTGCATCGTCGGGGTGGGCGGCGACGGGGACGGCCCTCGGGACGATGTCGAGCCACTCCGGGTAGCGCCCCAGGTCGTCCACCCACGGGTGGAGCGCCTCAGGGGGGCAGGGGGCGTCGAGGGTGGCGGTGATGTCCACGTCAGCGACGGGCCGCCGCCTGCTTGTTCAGGTCGTCCACGACCTTGAGGAGCGGGTACGGGTTCACCGCCGGGCCACCATCGGGCCGGATCTCGAAGTGCAGGTGGGGGGCGCCGCCCTTCGCGTTGCCGGTGTCGCCGACGTAGCCGATCACGGTGCCGGCCTCGACCACGAGGCCGTCGTGCATCCCCTCGGCGAAGGCGCTCAGGTGGGCGTAGTAGTAGTACGTCCCGCTCTCGCCCTTGATCCAGATCTTCGTGCCGCCCAGCACATCCGAGCCCATGCGGGTCACGATGCCCCGCTCGCAGGCGAGGAGCGGGGTGCCGGCGGGCGCCATGATGTCGGTGCCCTGGTGGGCGTGCTCGTAGCCGGTCCCCATCATCCGGGGGAAGCCGAACGAGTCGATGAAGCTGTGCGGATCCCCCACCGGGAACACGAAGCCGTGGATGGCGATCTCCGAGCCAGCCGCGAACACGGCCAGGTTGAACTTGGCGGCCACGTTCGCCCGGCGGGCGTCCACGAGCGCCGCCCTCGCCTGCTCGAGCTCGAGGCGGGCGTCGACCAGGCGTTCGGCGGTGCGGACCAGGTCGGCGTCCACGTCGGCCTTCGCGGCGAGGTACTCGGCCACCGACTCCTGGTCGGCGGCCAGCACCGAGTCGAGCAGCGTGTTCGCCATCGCGATCTCGTTGGGGTCGTCGGTGACGATGTAGCGGGTGAAGCTGTCCAGCCCGCCCCGGACGATCGCGTTCGCGGCCCGGGCCTCGAAGGCCCGGCGGGCCGCCTCGACGCGCCGGACAGCGGCCCGCTCGTCGTCGGCCAGGCTGGTCACCGCCACCTCGAGCTCGTCGAGCTCGGCCTCGAGCGCCACCACCCGGTCCTTGGCCTCGGCGTAGGCGGTCTCGAGCTCCACCGCCTCGGCCTCGGCCACCCGCAGCTCACGGCGGATGAGGCGGCTGGCGTCGGCGGCGTAGGCGGAGCCGGCCTGCGGGCGGGGCGGCACCGTGTCGGGCACGACGGGCACGGGCTCGGTCGGCAGCTCCTCCCCAGCCCCTGGGTCGTCGGCCGGCGGGGCCGTGGTGGTGGTGGTCTCCCCGGGCGGGGCGGGGACGGTCACCCCGCTGGTCGGCGGCGCGGCGACCGTTGTGGTCGTCGACGCGGTCGTGGTGGTGTCCTCGACCGGGTCCTGAGCCAGTGCCATCGGTGCGCCGAGGATTCCCGCGCTGGTCAGCGCGGCAGCGAGGGCGAGGAGGGGGGTGCGTCGCACGTTCAGAGGCTTCGACACGTCGAGATCAGGACCTGAGGGGGTATCCCAGCGGTGGGATGCTACGGCCTCAGGGCTCCAGGACCACCACCGGAGCCGGATCGAGCGCCACGACGACGCGGTCGCCGGCGCCGGGGCTGTCCGCCGGCGCCACCACCTCGATCTCCGCTCCCCCGTCGAGCGCCACCCGGACGAGGGTCCGGTCGCCCTGGAAGGCGGACGCCACCACCGTCCCGGCGGCCGGCCGGAGCTCACCCGTGGGTGGGTCGCCGTGGGCCGGCCCGAGCGCCAGCGCGGGGACCGGCAGGTGGAGGGTGGTCGGACCATCGGGAGCCGTCACCGCCAACGCTCCCCATGGGGTCCCGGCCGATCCGTCCACCACGGTCGCGGTGATGAGGTTGGGGAGGCCGAGGACCTCAGCCACCCGTCGGGACCGGGGGTCCTGCCAGACCTCCGCCGGTCGACCGATCCGCAGGATCCGCCCGGCGTCTAGGACGGCGACCCGATCAGCCAGTGCGAACGCCTCGCGGTGGTCGTGCGTGACGGCGACCACGGTCAGGCCGAGCTGGTGGGCGATCCGCCGGACGTCGGCGGCGAGGCGCTCGCGGAGCGGCCGGTCGAGTGCGCCGAAGGGCTCGTCGAGCAGCAGGAGGCGGGGCCGGGCGGCCAGGGCCCGGGCGAGCGCGACCCGCTGCTGCTCGCCGCCGGAGAGGCTCGAGATCGCCCGGGTCCCGTAGCCAGCCAGGTCGACGAGGGCCAGGAGCTCGGTGACCCTCGACGCGATCTCGCGGCGGTCGACGCCGGCCATGCGCGGCCCGAAGCCCACGTTGCCGGCCACGTCGCGGTGCGGGAAGAGGGCGTGGTCCTGGAACATGAGCCCGACGGGCCGGCGGTGGACGGCCACTCCGGACTGCGGCCGGCCCTCGACCAGCACCTCGCCCGCATCGAGCGGCTGGAGCCCGGCGACCGCCCGCAGCAGCGTGGACTTCCCCGATCCGCTCGGGCCGACGACGGCCAGCACCTCCCCCTCGCCGACGGTCAGGCTCAGCTCGTCTAGCGCCACCGTGGCGCCGAACCGCACGACGGCCTGCGCCACCTCGAGGAGCGCCGTCACAGCCAGCCGCCCGGAGCGGGCCGGTCGCGGCCCCGGGCTCGGTCGACCAGGAGGACGACCGCCGCGGTCAGGACCATGAGCACGACGCTGAGAGCGAAGGCCTGGCTGGCGTTCACCGCGCCGGGACGTGCGAGGAGCCGGTCGATGGCCACCGGGACGGTCGGGGTGTCGGCCCGGGCGATGACGATGGTGGCGCCGAACTCCCCGAGCGAGATCGCGAAGGCGAACCCCGCCGCCACCACGACCGCCCGGCGGACGAGCGGCAGGTCCACCTCCCGCCAGGCCCGGGCTGGGGAGGCGCCGAGGACGGCCGCTGCCTCCCGCAGCCGGGGATCGACCGAGCGCAGCACCGGGGTCATCGTCCGCACCACGAAGGGCAGCGCGACGACGGCCTGCGCGATCGGCACCAGCCACGGGCTGGCCCGCAGGTCGACCGGCTCGTCGAGCGAGATGAGCAGGCCGAACCCCACGGTGACCGCCGAGGTGCCGAGCGGGAGGAGGAGCGCCGAGTCGACGACGCGGGCCACACGGCCGCCCGGCGTGGTCAGCGCCACCGCGGCCAGGCCGCCCAGGACCACCGCCAGGGCGGTGGCCGCGACGGCGAAGCGCACCGAGTTGGCGACCGCCTCCGAAGCGGGGACGAAGAGGCCGCTGTCTGCGGTCCGCTCGGTCACAGCCCGCCAGGCGGTCAGGCTGTAGGCGGCGCCGGTGCGGAGTGACCGCTCGGCGAGCACGGCGAGCGGGGTGACGAGGAGCGCAGCCATGAGCGCGAGGTTGGCGACGACCCACGCTCGCTGCCCGGGGGTCCTCGGGCGACGGCGGCGGGGTGTCGTGAGCGCCACGGCCGCCCGGCGACGGCGCTCGAGGTGGTCCTGGACGCCGAGGAGCGCCGCCACCGCAGCCAGCTGGAGGAGCGCCAGCACCGACGCCACCGGGAGGTCGAGCAGGTCGGCGGTCTGCCGATAGACCTCCACCTCGAGGGTGGCGTGCTCGGGGCCGCCCAGGATCCGCACCACGCCGAAGGAGGTGAAGGTGAAGAGGAACACGATCACGCCCGCCGAGGCGATCGCGGGCCGCAGCGCGGGGAGGGTGACCTCGCGCCAGGCCCGCCACCGGGAGGCTCCGAGCACCCGCGCCGCCTCCTCGGTGCGCTCGTCGAGGCCCTCCCAGAGGCCGCCGACGGTCCGGACGACGACGGCGTGGTTGAAGAAGACGTGGGCGAGGAGGATCGCCCAGACGGTGTCGCCGAGGTCGAGCCCGAGCGGACCCCGGGGGCCGAGCAGGGCGAGGAAGGCGGCGCCCACCACCACGGTGGGCAGGACGAAGGGCACCGTCACGAGCGCCTGCACCGCGCGCCGCCCTCGGAACTCGTAGCGAGCCAGGACCTGCGCCGCCGGTAGCGCGACGAGCAGGGTGAGGGCGGTGGACGCCGCCGCCTGTGCGGCGGTGAACCAGGCCACGCGACGCAGGGCGGGGTCCCCGAGGACCTCACCCACCCCGCGCAGGTCCCACCCGTCGTCGGAGCGCAGGCCCTCTCCCACGATGTTCGCCACCGGCCAGGCGAAGAACACGATGAGGAACGCCACCGGTCCGGCGAGGAGCAGCGCTCGGGCGCGACCGCTCACGAGACCGCGTCCGGCCCGCGTCGGCGGCGCGCTCCGGGCACCGGAGTCATCGCAACACGATGTCGGTCCAGGCGTCGATCCACTCGGCCCGCCGCTCGCCGATGCGGGCGGGGTCCAGGACGGCCACCTCCTCGGGGGTGACCGCGTGCTCCTCGAACTCGGGGGGCAGCGGCACGCCGGACCGGACCGGGTAGACGAACATCGACAGCGGCACGTCGGCCTGGAACGCCTCCGAGAGCAGGAAGTCGATCAGCTGGCCCGCCTCCTCCTCGTGGTCGGTCCCGGCCAGGATCCCAGCTCCCTCCACCTGGCGGTAGCACCCAGCCGTGATCACGCCGGTAGGCGCCTCGTCGACCGGCGGGTCGGCGTAGACGACCTCCACCGGGGGGCTGGAGGCGTACGACACGACCAGTGGGCGGTCGCCCTCGCTGGTGGCGCCGCCGGAGAACTCACCGTAGTAGGCGTCCTCCCAGCCGCTCGTCACGGTGACCCCGTTGTCTCGCAGCGACCTCCACCAGTCCTGCCAGCCGTCCTCGCCGTACTCGGCGATGGTGGCCAGCAGGAAGGCCAGCCCCGGGGACGAGGTGGCGGGGTTCTCGACCACGAGCAGGTCTCGGTAGGCGGGGTCGATCAGGTCGTCGAGGGAGTCGGGCACGGCCAGGCCAGCGTCCGCGAACCAGGCCTTGTCGTAGTTCAAGCAGACGTCCCCGTAGTCGATCGGCGTCACCCGGTGCTCCGGGTCGAGGAGGAGCGCCTCGTCGACCTCCTCGAGGCCTTCGGCCTCGTGGGGCACGAACAGGTCTTCCTCGAGAGCGCGGCTGAGGAAGGTGGAGTCGATGCCGAAGAGCACGTCGGCCTGGGGGTTGCCCTTGGTGAGGATGGCCTGGTTGACCACCGTGCCGGCGTCGCCGCCCTGCAGCAGCTCGACCTCGATGCCGGTCTCGGCGGTGAAGGCGTCGAGCACCCCATCGCTGACTGCGAACGAGTCGTGGGTGAGGAGCCGGAGCGTCACGGACTCAGTGCGGTCCGCACCGTCGCTGTCGGCACGATCGTCGTCACCGCAGCCGGCGAGCACGGCGACCGCGACGAGACCGGGGAGGAAGGTCCTGAGCAGGCGATGGAGGCGGGGGGTGATCGTCATCATGGGGTCCTCTGGAGGTGGTGGGTGCCGATGGATCCGGGTTGCACGACGAGGAGCACGCCGCTGGCGAGGCGGACCCGGGCCGAGGAGGCCTCGAGCTCGTTGCTGACGCCTCGGGTCGATCCGGGGAGCAGGTCCTCGCCGGCCAGCGGGTACAGCAGCCCCTCGGTGGTCACGGCGGTGGCCGGTCGGTGCAGGGCGAGGAGCGAGACGAGCTCCCCGGGCACCCCCCGTACCTCACCGGACGACCGCACCACGGTGAGCGTGGCGCCCCCCATGTGGGCGACGACCTCCACCGAGGCGTAGCGGTCGGCGGTGAGGAGGGCGGCGTTGGCGAGGAGGTGGTCCACCCGGCCGCCGTGGCCGCCGAGCACCACGATCCGCGCCGGCCTGCGGACGAGCGCCGCGTCGAGCGCCAGCTCGAGGTCGGTGGCGTCCTTGGCCGCGGGGTGGCGCTCGATGCAGGTGCCATCGGCCTCGGCCCGGCTCAGAGCCCGCTGGGTGACCGAGTCGAAGTCCCCGACCGCCACGTGCACCCGCAGCCCAAGGGCATGGGCGTGGTCGAGGCCGGAGTCGGCGGCGATCACGACGGCGTCGTCGGGCACCCAGGCGCGCTCCGCCGGCAGGACGGGGTCTCCCCCGGCCACCACGACGATCGTGCCCTCTGCGCCTGGCGCTGCCATCTGCCGATTCCCTCCGCCGGCATTACCCGGTTCAGGTTCCTCGGGTCGGTGGCGTGCCCTGCGGCGTGGCCACCCTCTCAGCCCGGCTACCCCGAGCTCCCCTTCGTGCCCCCACCACCCTAGCGGCCGCGCCCCCCGAACCGTCCCTCGAGTTCGGGCGGCCCGGTACCGTCGGCGCCGTGGAACGCACCCTCTTCGACGCCGAGCACGACATGTTCCGGAACTCCGTCCGGTCCTTCATCACCAAGGAGGTGGTCCCCCACCACCAGCGCTGGGAGGCCGAGGGCATCGTCGACCGCGACCTCTTCGCCAAGGCGGGGGCCAACGGGTTCCTCGGCATGGCCGTGCCCGAGGCGCTGGGGGGAGGAGGGGTGGACGACTTCCGCTACAACGTCGTCATCGCCGAGGAGGTCCAGCGCTCCGGGGTGAACGCCGCCGGGCTGGGATGGACCCTCCACAACGACATCTGCCTCCCCTACTTCCTCACCCTCACCACCCCCGAGCAGCAGGAGCGGTGGCTGCCGGGGATCTGCTCGGGCGAGCTGATCACCGCCATCGCCATGACCGAGCCAGGCATCGGCTCCGACCTGGCCTCAATGACGACCACCGCCATCCGGGACGGCGACGACTACGTCGTGAACGGCTCCAAGACGTTCATCACCAACGGCATCAACGCCGACCTCGTGATCACCGCGGTGAAGACGGACCCCGGCGAGCGCCACGCCGGCATGAGCCTCCTCGTCCTGGAGCGGGGCATGGAGGGCTTCAAGCGCGGCCGCAACCTCGAGAAGGTGGGCATGCACGCCCAGGACACGGCCGAGCTGTTCTTCACCGATGTGCGGGTGCCGGTCGCCAACCGCCTCGGGGAGGAGGGCAGCGGCTTCCGCTCCCTCGTGGCCAAGCTGCCCCAGGAGCGGCTCTCGATCGCGGTGACCGCCGTGGCGCAGGCCCGCCAGGCCCTCGACTGGACGCTCGAGTACGTGAAGGACCGCACCGCCTTCGGGGTCCCGATCGGGTCGTTCCAGAACAGCCGCTTCCGGTTGGCCGAGATGGCCACCGAGATCGAGATCGCCCAGACGTTCACCGACCGCTGCGTCCTCGCGCTGAACGACGGCACCTTGACGGCCGAGGAGGCGGCCATGGCGAAGTGGTGGTGCACGGAGCTGGCCAAGCGGGTCGTCGACACCTGCGTCCAGCTCCACGGCGGCTACGGCTACATGCTGGAGTACCCCATCGCCCGCGCCTACGCCGACGTCCGCATCACCACGATCTACGGAGGGACCACGGAGATCATGAAGGAGATCATCGGGAGGAGCCTCGGTGTCTGAGACCTCACGCTACGACCGGCTCGTCAACCGGTTCTCGGCCACCCGCGCCGGCTCGTGGATGGTGAAGCACGTCGCCTCCAGGATCGACCCGGTCATCTTCAAGGCCACCAACGGCCGCTTCACCTCGACCGGGCGCCCCACCCTGCCGATGCTCGCCCTCACCGTCCCGGGCCGCAAGAGCGGCGAGCCGCGCACCGTCCAGCTCGCCTACCACCGAGACGGCGACGACCTCCTCGTCGTGGCCAGCGCGATGGGCCAGGAGCGCCACCCGGCCTGGCGCTACAACCTGGAGGCGGCCGGCGGCGGCGAGGTGCAGGTGCGCGGCGACCGCTACCGGGTGACCGCCACCGTCCTCTCCGACGACGAGAAGGCCCGGCTCTGGCCGGCGATCGCAGAGACGATCCCCCAGATGCACACGTACGTCCGCCGCACCGACCGCAACATCCGGGTCTTCCGCCTCACCCGAACCGACGTCTGAGGGCCCTCGGAGGGCTCCGCCGTCCAACGTCTTGCGACAACCCTCCGCTACGGCTCGTCGCAGCTCAGGGCCTGGTGGCCGAGAAGGCGATGGGTCAGCTAGCCGGTGAAGAGGACGGCGAGCACGACGGCGAGGAAGCCCACCGCCATGACATAGCGCGTGGCCCGCGCCTGCTCCTCGATCGCCCGCCCTATCGCCTTCAGGACCTCTTCCTCGTTCATCGTCACATCCTTGTCGACCGAGCGAGCGGAGCACCCGACCATGTGCCGGTTGGAATCTCGACGCGGCGTGGTGAACGACCTCGGTCTCGTCCCCTGTCCAGCGTCTTGCGACAGGTGGGCGGTCCGGACGGTCGCGTCGCCGCGGCCCCGGTCTCGTTGTCGCAAGACGTTGGACGAACGGTGGGCGCCGGACCGTGGAACGACGGTCAGGGTCGTGCCTCGGAGACCCGCGCGGCGTGCTCGCCGACCTGCTGGCGGAACCACCAGGCGGTCGAGCGCGGCAGCCGTCGGCCGGGGCCGTAGACGCCTCGGTCGAGCACGATCGCCCGGCCCTGGCGGACCTCGGTGCGCAGGGCGTCGGAGATGGCCTTGCTGGCCCGGCCGGTCGGTCGGAACCCGGCGGCGGCCACCGCCTCCTCGAGGCGTGCAACGGTCATCGCCGAGCCTCGCTGGTGCAGGAGCAGCGCCAGGAGGTGCCGCAGCGGGCGTCCGGCGATGGGCAGCAGCGTCGTCGGCGTGTCCATCGCCCCAGCCTGGTCGTCGCCTGTGACAGCGACGCCGGGGACGGAACGTGTCAGCGGCGGAGGAGGTCCTTCGCGATGTGGGTGATCTGGATCTCGTCGGTTCCGGCGTAGATCTGCAGGACCTTGGCGTCGCGGGCGAGCTGTTCGACGTGGAACTCGCTCATGTAGCCGTTGCCGCCGAAGAGCTGCACGGCCTCCATGGCCACCTCCGTGGCGGCCCGGGCCGAGTAGAGCTTCATGGCCGAGGCCTCGGCCAGGGTGAGGCTGCGGCCCGCGTCGGACATCTCGAGGTGCCGGAACACGAGGTTCTGGACGTTGAGGCGGGCCACCTCCATGCGAGCCAGCTTCTCCTGGATGAGCTGGAACTCCCCGATGGGCTGGCCGAACTGCACCCGGTCCTTGGAGTACTGCACGCAGAGCTCGAGGCACTTGTCGATGATCCCGAGGGCCATGGCGGCCACTCCGGAGCGCTCCATCGAGAAGGTGTCCTTGGCGCCCTCCCGGCCACCGGAGGGGACGTCCTCGGTCTCGCCGATGAGGCGGTCCCGGCCGACGCGCACGTCGTCCAGGAACAGCTCGCCGGTGGGTGAGGAGTGCATGCCCATCTTGCGCAGCGGCTTGGACTGCTCGAAGCCCGGCATGCCCCTGTCGAGCACGAAGGAGAGGATCTTGCGCTCCTGGGGCGGGTTGCCCTCGTCGAGCTTGCAGATGAACACCGTGGTGTCGGCGTAGGGCCCGTTGGTGATGAACGTCTTCGAGCCGTTGAGGAGGTACTCGTTTCCGTCCCGCCGCGCCGTCGAGCGCATCGACCCGAAGGCGTCCGAGCCCGAGCCGGGCTCGGTGATCGCCCAGGCGCCCACCTTGTCCATGGTGAGCAGGTCGAGCGCCCACCGCTCCTTCTGGGCGATCGTGCCCTTGCTCATGATCGCCGCAGCGGTGAGGCCCATCGACACGCCCATGGCGGTGACCATGCCTGGCGAGTACCGGCAGATCTCGATGATCGGGATCATCGTCATCGCCGCGTTGCCGCCGCCCGCGGCCGCCTTCGCGAAGGGCTCGGCCTCGCCGGCGGCCACCTTCTTCTCGTGCTCGATGCGCTTCTGGAAGCTGGCCCGGGCCATGTCGGCCATGCCGAAGGTCTGGAAGAGCTTGCGGAGGATGTCGTAGGGCGGGAGGTCCCCGTGCTCGAGCTCCTCGCGCTTGGGGGCGATCTCGGCTTCGACGAACTGACGGACCGCGTCGCGGATCATGAGCTGCTCTTCGGACCACTCGAACATGTGGGTCTCCCCGATCAGGTGCTTGCACTGGCCGTGCGAAGAGTAGGACGGCCGGTCGGGGCTGTCAGATCCCAGACCGGTCTCGCCCCCAACGTGCCGCTCGGGCCTCGACCCCCTATCCTTGACCGGTCCCCCCGCCCCCAGCTCAGGAGATGCGCGTGGCCTTCAAGGTCGGAGACAAGGTCGTCTACCCCCACCACGGGGCGGCGGTGATCGAGGGCACTGACACCATCACCCTCGCGGACGGAGCCAAGACCAAGTACTTCGTGCTGCGGATGACCCACGGCGACCTGATGCTCAAGGTCCCGCAGGAGAAGGCGGAGGAGATCGGCATGCGGTACCCGATCTCCAAGGAGGACGTCGAGGACGTCTTCGAGGTCCTCGCCAAGAAGGACGTGCGCGAGCCCACCAACTGGTCTCGGCGGTTCAAGAACCACCAGGAGAAGCTGAAGTCCGGCGACGTGTACCAGGTGGCCGAGGTGGTGCGGAACCTGGCCCTGCGCGACGCCGACAAGGGCCTCTCCGCCGGCGAGAAGTCGATGTTCGTGAAGGCCCGGCAGGTGCTGGTGAGCGAGCTGGCGTTCGCGCTCAACATCTCCGAGGACACCGCCCTCGAGCGCCTCAACAAGACCCTCGCCTGACGTGACCCGGCGGTGGGCGGCCACCGGGGCCGCGCTCGCCGTCGCCGTCCTGGCGGCCTGCAGCGGCGGTGACGACGCGTCCGGCCCGACGGCTCCGCCCCCCACCGACGCCGTGATCCTGCAGACCACCACCTCCACCACCGAGGCGCCGATCACCGGCGAGCAACTCGTCGTCGTCGACCAGGGCGTCTCGACCTTCCCCGACCCGTTCGACCCCGGGGCGACCCTCGGCGGGTACGGCGTCATCGTCGAGAACCCCAACCCGGAGGCGATGGCGGCCGGGGTGCACATCTCCACCCGCATCCTCGACGTCGCCGGCACGGAGCTGCTGGTCGACCGGGCGCTCCTCAACGCCGTGATGCCCGGAGCGCGCATGGCGGTGGGACGCACCCTGATCGAGCCGATCGAGGAGCCCACCCACCTCGAGGTCACCGTCGAGGTGACCGCCTGGCTCCGCCCGGCGAGCCCCGACGGCGCCACCTCGGTGGACGGCGTCGTCACCGAACCGGAGGCCAACGGCGGCGCGATCACCCGGTTCACCGTGCACTCCACCTGGCCCCAGATCGAGGAGGGCGTGGACGTCACCGCCGTGTACAGGGCCGAAGACGGCCGCATCCTCGCCGCCGAGTCCACCACCTTGGCCTCGGTGCCGCCCGACGCCGACACCCCCGGGCAGATCCGGCTCCTCTCGCCCATCCCCTCGCTCGCCGCCACCGAGGTCTACGTCGGTCGCGGCATCGCCGCCCAGACCGCCGGCTGACCCGGCCCCGAACCCCCCAAGGAAGACCGTGCGCCGAACCCTGCTCCTGCTTCTCGCCCCCCTGCTGGTCCTGGCCGCCTGCGGCGACGACACCGACCCGGCCGACGACGGCGCCGAGGAGCGCACGGTCGACCCGGCCGACGAGTCGGCCCTCGAGGAGGTCCAGGTCGAGCCGGGCGGCGAAGGCGAGGCCCCAACGCTGACCTTCGAGCAGCCCTTCGCGGTCACCACCACCGTCCGCCGGGTGCTCGAGCCGGGCTCCGGGGAGGCGGCGGCAGAGGGCTCCACCGTCGTGTTCGACTTCGTGTTCGTCAATGGCCGCGACGGCTCCGAGGTCAGCTCGTCCTACGGGCTCGAGCCCCCCACCGTCACGATCGACGACAACCTCCTCGCCGGCGTCCGCATCGGCCTCACCGGTGCCCAGCCGGGCGAGCAGGCGCTGGTGGCGATCGCCCCCGCGGACGGCTTCGCCGGCCAGGGCGACGACGAGGAGACGGGGGTTCGCGAAGACGACACGCTGCTGCTGTTTGTGGACGTGAAGGACGTCCGCACGCCGCTGCCGCGGGCCGAGGGCGAGGCGGTCGAGCCGGCGGAGGGACTGCCCACCGTCGAGCTCGACGACGACGGGAAGCCCACGATCACCGTCCCCGCCGGCGAGCCGCCGAGCGACCTCGTCGTCCAGCCGCTCATCGAGGGCGCCGGGCCCGAGGTCGAGGCCGGCCAGCAGCTCACCGTCCACTACACCGGCGTGCTCTGGGACGGCGGGGAGCAGTTCGACTCGTCCTGGGACCGCGGCTCCCCCGCCACCTTCCCGATCGGCACCGGCGGGGTCATCGAGGGCTGGGACGAGGGCCTCGTGGGCCGCACCATCGGCTCACAGGTGCTGCTGGTGATCCCGCCCGAGAAGGCCTACGGCGACACCGGCCAGGGCACCATCCCCGGCGGCGCCACCCTCGTGTTCGTGGTCGACATCCTCGACGCCCGCTGACGCGGACAGCGACCCCGGAGGGCCGCTGAGGAGGAGAAGTGGTGGGCGCGAAGGGACTCGAACCCCTGGCCTCTGCCGTGTGAACGTGACCCGACCGGACTTAGGCGGACACTGACGGAACCCAGGCCCAGGTCAGACGGGGTGCGCGGACACCACCGGAAGGCATCGGACGCGACCGGATGTGCCATGGACGTGCCATGGAGCGGACCTAAGCGCCGAGGAGCTCGCGCCCGTACGCCAACAGCTCCCCGCCCGCTCGACCCTTGGGCGGTTTGCTGAGGATCGCAAGCCTCCTGGCCTGGCCGAGCTGTCCGAGCACCGTCTTGTAGGCCTGGTGAGTCTCTGCTGCGAGCGCCTTCACCGGGGCGGGGTCGCCCTCGTCCACCAACTCCAGGTACCTAGCGGCGAGCCGCGCGTACACCTCGTGCGGCACGCCGCGACGGCCCGTGCGCTTTCCAAGATCGTCTGGCCACTCACGATCCAAATCAGGCAGTTGAGGACGGATACCAGATAGCTGCTGTCGCGCTACCCGCTCGAGCTCGTCGAGAGGAAGGCGACGTAGGAGGCGCATCGTGATCCCGCCTGGCGGCCTTCGAGCGCCCCTGAAGTACTGCCGGCCAGCCCATGGTTTCGTGGTTCGAAACAAGGCCAAGTGGCTCCCGTCGTCGAGTTCTGCGCTGCGCTGCAGCGTGGACATGTTCTCGATCCCGACCCCGATCGGGATCCAGTCGCTGACCGAAAACACCCGAAGGTCGACCAACTCGAGACCAGTGACTCCATGGGTGAAGCGCATGGCCACCGCCCACGCGCCTGTCCATTCCTGATCCTCATCGTCGACCCAGTTGATGGCCGGCTGGACGACCGTCACCGAGCGCTCGCCGAACTCGTCGACGGCTTCGGCGAAGTCGACCGGGCGGGCATCGGTGAATGGGTGCACGCATCGACAATACCCGATGGCCGGCCTCAGTATCGGACCTACTCGGATTCAGGAGGTCCCACATGGAACGGTTGCTCTATTCGATCCCCGAAGCGGCTGCGCGGCTCGGCCGAGGGAAGTCAACGGGCTACGCGATGGCCGCAAGCGGGGAGCTCGAAACCGTGCTCCTCGGCTCGCGTCGGATGGTCCCGGCCGATGCGCTCGAAAAGCTCATCGGTCGACTCCGCGCCGGATCGCCCAGCGTGCAGCGCCTCGTCGATCTGATCGAGGACGACGGCCGGCTCGACGTCACCCGCATCCCGCCCGGCACGACCCTGGCCGACCTCGAGGCCGCCCAGCGCATCGTCGCCGAGCGGCAGGTCCCGGCATGAGCCCCCCTGAACGCGCCGCCTCCCCGGGCTGGGGATCCGGGGAGGGCGACAGGATCACGCTGGACGGCACGATCTCCCCCAAGGATGCCACACACGACCCTGAGTTGTGCGCCACCTGCCTGCGTGGGGTGCGGCCGTGGACCCCGGAGCGCCGGGAGGCTGCCGCCAGCTACGCGGCGACATCGGGCCGGCGCATCGACCACCTGCCTCATGGTGAGCGCTCACCTGGCCCGCTCGAGGACGTGCTGACACGGTTCCACCCGGACTGGAAGCGGGAGGACGCCCGTGTCTGAGCCGTCCTACATCCACCTGACCAGTCAGGAGCTGGCCGAGCACGACGCGTTCCCCGTTCCCACCCCCCATGGTGGGGAACGCGGGAACACGCTCTACGCGGACGTCGCCGCCCTCCTCGACGGCACGATCCCCGAGCCGCCAGAGCCCACGATCCTCTACCGCAGCGACGGACACGGGATCTTCTACGAGGGGCAGGTCAACGTCCTGTTCGGGGATCCCGAGAGCGGCAAGACGATGGTGGCCGAGGCCGCCGCCGCCGCCACGATGCTGGCCGGCAAGCGCGTCCTGTTCCTCGACCTCGACCACAACGGGCTGCAGTCCACCGTGGTCCGGTTCATGGACATGGGTGTCCCCGAGGAGATCCTCCGGGACCTCGACCGGTTCCGCTACGTCGAACCCGAGGACCGGCTGCACCTCCTGGCCGTCATCGAGGACGCCAAGCGGGAACGATGGCCACACCTAGCCATCGTCGACAGCCTCGGCGAGCTCCTGCCCCTCATGGGCCTGAACAGCAACAGCCCCGACGACTTCACCATGGCCCATGGCCTGGTCCTCAAGCCGCTGGCCATGACCGGCGCCGGGGTCATCGGCATCGACCACCTGCCCAAGAACCAGGAGAACAAGATCAACGGGCCCACCGGGACCGCCGCGAAGCGCCGGGCCATCGGTGGCGTTGCGATCCGCGTGGTGGTCAAGGAGCAGTTCACCCCCGGCAAGGGAGGCTCCGCCTACCTCACGCTCAACAAGGACCGTCACGGAGGGCTGCGCCGCTGGTGCCCCACCGAAGGACGCGAACCGGTGGTGGGCCTGTTCACCCTCGAGAGCCGCCCCGGTGAGCTCATCTGCATGATCCACGCCCCGGAGGCCGGCGACGCGTCCAAGGCCGAAGGCGTCAGTGACGAGGACCTGGCCGAGCTCGACCTCCTCGACCCGCCGCCCACGTCGGTCCGCGACGTGAAGGAGCGCCTTCGGTGGAGATCCGACAGGGCCGCCAATGCGCTACGTCACTGGCGTTCCCGCGTTCCCACCCCCCTAGGGGGGGAACAGGGGAACACGCCCTCATCCGTTCCCCAAGCGTTCCCGGGGAACGGGGAACGCGAGGGGGAGCGATGAGCAACGGCCGCCCCTTCCGCCGCCAGCTCGTCGACCTGCTTGGCCCCCTCGACGGGGAGCGCATCCCCGGTGGTTGCGCCGAGTGTGACGCCTACCAGACCGTCGCCGCCCTCGAAGCCGGGGTCTGGACCGTGAACGTCCACCACGACCGCGACTGTCCCGCCCTCGCCGCCATGGAGGCCCAGCAGTGACCGTCCACCAGTTCCCCCACAAGGCCCGTCCGATCGACGACGAGATGCTGGCGCGGCTCCGGGCCACCCTCACCGCCGAGCCCCTGACTCGGGAAGCGCTGCTGGCCGGCCCGATCGACGCCATCCGCGAGCCAGGCCCATGGGTCGCTAGCGGGCGGCTGACGGACAGGCTCGAACGCCTCGTGGCCATCGGCCAGGCCCTCCAAGGCCCAGGCCGGGTGAACCTGGCCGATGGCGTCTACGCCATCGCCGTCATCATCGACGACATCGTCCGCCAGGACCCCGCATGAGCGCCACCTGCCGCCACGACCGGACCCCGCCGTGCGTCTACTGCAGCGCCAAGATCCGGGCCGACCACTACTGGGAGATGCTCCGCTGGCAGGCCGAGCTCCGCCGCCAAGGCAAGCGCCGCCGTGTCTCGTGAGACCGCCCGCACCAAGGCCGACCGGCTCCTGATCGAAGGGCGCGTCGTGATCCTCGAAGCCGGGCGCTACGGCGTGGTGGCCCGCGTCCGGGGCGAGGGCGTGATCCACACCACCCGCTACGGGTTCGGCGCCTGGACCTGCACCTGCCCCGCCCGCACCGACCAGTGCAGCCACCTCATCGCACTACGCCGCGTCGTCGCCATCGACCTACAGGAGAAGCCCCGATGACCAACCCCCCGGTACCTCGCTATGGGGCCGGTGCTGTGACCCCCGCCCCCCACGCACCCGGAGGCCACCGCTGATGGCGCTACGCCCATGCATCGACTGCGGCACCCCGACCACGACCACCCGGTGCCGGGGGTGCCAGGCCCCCCTGTCCCGTGCCAAGTGGCTCAACAACCCGAACCGCGACCTGAACTACCGCAAGCTCCGAGCCGCGTACGCCCGAGCCCTGCCCCTCCCCTGTGCCATCTGCCAGGAGCCCATCACCCACCAAGGCCACGACCGTGACGCGCTCACGCTCGACCACGTCAGGCCATGGGCTGACGGCGGCAGCAACGACCCATCGAACCTCAGGCCCACGCACAAGCGGTGCAACAGCGCCCGAGGACGGCGGGATGGGGGCACCCCATGACGACGGTCGACGCCCATCCGACGCGGCGCCCTCATGCAGGGACCTCGGAATGTGTACGGGTGTGGGGTTCCTGGGACTCCATCTCCACCGCGCTGTGTACGGGTTACCGACCGCAGGGCGGGTCTGGGGCCCGTCCGGAGATCCCCAGACTCACGCAGGAGGCGACCGCTATGCTGAGGGGCGTCGCGTCTGGCATGCGTCGACCGTGCTCACCCCCACCGCCCCCTGCGATCACCAAGGTGGTGTCGAAGTGAGCGCCGTGAGTCCGATCGACTGGTCCGACGAGTCGATCGACTGGGCCCGGTTCGCGGCTGAGGTCGGACGCCAGATCCAGCAGGAGTGCCTACCCGAGCAGTTGCTGCCTGGCCTGCTGGCCGCCGACGAGGGCGAGGTGGCGGTGGTGTTCGAGCGCCGCGATCAGATGGGCCCGAACGAGCCGGAGAACTTCGGTGCCGAGGTGGCCCGGGTTCCGTGGTGGCGTGTCCGTCACCCCGATCCCGACCGGCTCCGCAAGGCAGCCGCAGCGGCGCTAGATCGGTTCCCGACCCACCTAGCCGACCAGCTCTCGACCGCCATCAACCGAGGCGAGCTCGAGGTGATCGCCCCGTCCCATGAGGATTGGGTGTTCGTGCACGTCCGGCTTGGCGAGGAAGTGGTGAAGCTCTACGCCGCACACCGCCGCGCGGTGGTGGACGGGTGGCCCGAAGATGAGGGTTGAACATACGTTCGCCACGGGTGCTATGCTGTCAGCTAGGTCTCACCGCGCCGGCAGCCCCCCTGCGAAGCGGTCACGATCGGACGCTTCGCCGCCCTCGCCGCAACCCCCAGAGCGGGCCGGGAGGGACGCAAGGTCGCCGAGGAGCTTCATCCCTCGCGCCCCGGAGGCGAACCAATGAGCGTCCTACACCGGACCAGTGCCGACCTCGAGCTTCGTTCCGATGGGGACGGCCGCACCGTCTACGGCATCGCGGTGCCCTTCGGCCAGGTGGCCGAGGTCCCCGACGACTACGGGTCGTCCTACCGGGAGACCTTCGTACGAGGCTCGTTCGCTCGGACGATCGTCGAACGCGGCAGCCGGGTGAAGCTGCTCGCCAACCACGACCGCCGCCGGTTCCCAATCGGTCGGCCCACCGTGCTGCGCGAGGACGCTGCGGGGCTCTACATGGAGGCTCGCATCAGCAAGACCCGTGACGGCGACGAAGCGCTCGAGCTCATCCGAGACGGTGCGCTCGACCGGTTCAGCATCGGGTTCCGGCCCATCCGCCACCGCGTCACCCCCGAGCGGGTGGTGGAACGAACCGAGGTCGCGCTCAGCGAAGTGAGCCTCGTCGCGTTCCCCGCCTACGACGGCGCAGTCCTGGCCGGTGTCCGGTCAGGCCCCTTCCTCACCCTCGAGGCCGCCCGAAAGCGCCTCGCCCTCATCGACAAGGACTTCCTCCTATGACTGACATCCAAGACCTCCGACGCTCCGTCGCAGCCCAGCGCGACGACCTGATCGCCCAGCGCGATGCACTCCGCAACCAGGCACGCGAGCTGCTCGGCCGCTCCGGTGACCTCGAGGGTGACGACCTCGACGCCTTCACCAGAATCGAGAGCGAGCTCGAGCTCCTCTCGAAGCGCCTCGAGCTCACCGACCGCATCGCCTCCGGGAACGTCGCCCTCGAGTACGGCTCGGTCCACGAGAACGACTTCCAGATCCAGAAGCGCGTCGACCCGTGGGAGAGCCAGGCCAACGAATCCGCCCACGACGTCCGCGGCCGTGTCCTCACCGCCATCGAGCGATGGAACGCCGACGACGAGCTCAAGGAAAGCGCCACCGAAACCATCGAGCGGCTGGACCGCGGCGACTCCGTAGACGCCTCCCGGCACCTCCGCGGCGTGGCCGAGCACGTCCTGCGCTACTCGCACCCGCTCTACATCGCAGCGTTCCGCAAGTACGCGCAGGACCCCGAGACCTTCGCCGCCGAACTGACCAGCGACGAGCGCCGCGCCTGGGCCGAGGCCCGCGAGTACCAGCGGGCCACGCTCGCCACCTCCGGCGCTGTCCTGCCCTCACCGCTCGATCCGACGATCGTCCTCACGAACGACGGCACCATCGACCCGATGCGGTCCGTGGCCCGGGTCGACTCCACCACGGCAAAGGAAAAGCGCTACATCACCAGCGCCGGGTCGACGTTCAGCTTCGACGCCGAGCTCGCCGAGGTGTCAGACGACACGTTCACCGAGACCGAGGTGACCGTTACCACCGAGAAGGCACAGGGCTGGATCGAGGCGTCGATCGAGGCCGCCATGGACCAGCCCAACTTCGACGCCGAAGTGGCGAAGATCATCGCTGACGGCAAGGCCCGGCTCGAGGCCGCGAAGTGGATCACCGGGTCCGGCACGAACGAGCCGAACGGCATCGAGACCAGCCTGGTCGCCACCGAGGTCGACGCCGCCGGAGAGGCCCTGGCCGCCGACGACGTATACGGGCTCCTCGAAGCCCTCCCGCCCCGGTTCCGCCAGAACGCCCGCTGGCAGCTCGAGCTCTCGACACTGAACTTCATCGCCCGGCTCTACAACCCCTCGGGCACCGAGCCGCCGCTGATCGAAGGCGGGATGCTCCTGCGCCGGCCCTACGTCGAGAACAGCAACATCGACCCCTACAGCGCCGTCAACGCTGCGGCCACCGCCGACAACCGGGTCCTGTTCATCGGTGACTGGTCGAACTTCGTCATCCTCGACCGCGTCGGGCTCTCCGTGCACTTCGTCGGCCCCGGCGTGCTGCGCGGCGCGAACGACCGCCCAGACGGACGGGTCGGCTGGTACGCCTACTGGCGCACCGGCAGCAAGGTCCTGACGACCTCCGCCTTCCGGATGCTCAACGTCGCCACGACGGCCTAGCTCGACTCGGGGGGTGGGGGGCTTCTCAGACGGCCCCACCCCGGTCGCACCGAGGGGCCCCCGCCGGTTTGGGGCCCGGCTGGGGCCCCTCACCCCCACCCCTCGCCTCCCGCACCCTCACGTTGGGTACCCTACGGGGGTATGGCATGGGCACCGGTAGACGTCGACCAAGCGACCGACGACCGGTACTACTTCGCCGACCCCGCCGAGGTCACCGACGCCTTCATCAGCCTCCTCGAGCTGCTGCGCCGGCCCGCATGGCACCGTGACGCCGCCTGCAGGGGCCAGGGAACCGACCTGTTCTTCCCGTCGACCGGTGAACCAGCGACCGCCGCTAGAAGCCTCTGTCACACCTGCCCGGTACAACAGGACTGCCTGGCCGCTGGGATGCGGGAGCAAGGCGTATGGGGCGGCACCAGCCGCAAGGAACGCAACGCCCTACGCCGCGCCGCGTGAGGAACGGCAAGAGGTCGTCGCCTCGCTGCGCGACTCCGGGCTCAGCATCCGAGCCATTGAGGCAGCGGTCGGCGTCAGCCGCCCCACCGTCATCAAGGACCTGCGCGAGTCCGAGGTGGTCAAGAGTTCACCACCTGATCCCCGTGACGCCTACGACCGGATGCGCGAGGCCGTGGTCTCCCAGGACGCGAACCGGCCCCCACCCGAAGGCAGGGGCCGGAGCAACTGTCCCCGGATGGGACAGTCAGTCTGTCGGCGCCGCTAGCACCTGGTCGTAGAAGGCCGCGTCGATGTGCTTCTGCTCATCGTTGGCCCGGGCCATGGCCTCAGCCCGGATTCTCTGCGGGACCGCCTCCAAGAACCGGTCAGCCACGTCCTGCCGCGTGAACAGCATGAGCATCCACTGCCAATGACGGACCCGCTCCTCCGTCACCTCGATATCCCCAGCACCTCGGACCACACCCTCCACAGTGACCCGGCCATCTGGATGGTTGGTCAGGTTCTCGCCGCTCATCACGCTGTAGACGTAGTGGAAGAAGATCCCCGCCATCAGCTCCGCACCGTCCTCCCCTCGGACCGTGATCTGCGGCCCGTACCAGCGGATCGCAGCGGTAGCCGCGAGCCACAAGACCTCGGTCTCGGGAATGTCAAGGTCGACGAAGTTGGCGCCATCGTCGAGGAACCGCTCGAGGTGTGGCACGCCGAGCATGTCATAGAAGGCCCACGGGTCCTTCTGGTCGGTGGTGGTCATGGTGTCCCCTCCTGGGATTGGTTGACTATGGGCAGAGTCAGTCCTACCCTGTGACTCAGGCTCTAGTCAACCCCTGCCGCGTAGCCTGCGGCCCGTGCCCCGGAAGGTGAACGTGAACGACCTAGTAGGAGCAGCAGAGATCGCCGACCGCCTCGGCCTCGCCCACGTCGAGTCGGTGCACACTCTGCGGCGCCGCCACCCGGACTTCCCCGAGCCCGTGACCAAGCTCCGCCAGGCCATGGTCTGGGACTGGAACGACGTCGCCAAGTGGGCCAAGGCCACCGGGCGGCTCTCGTGACTTCCCCTACCTCATTCTCCGGAGCACACCCGTTCCGGCCGCAGTGTCTGGCCGCTCTGCTCGACGACGAGTACCTCGACGCCTTCTACGGGACAGACGCGGACGAGCATCTCGCCCACCTCGTCACCGAGGTCGATAGCGGTCGCTGTCCTCGATGTGGGCGGGACCTCCCGACTGGCGCCACTCGTCCTTCCGGATCGCGAGTGACAAGGTGCCGCTGCATCCCGGTGTGCGGTCCATGCGGCGAGCATGAGATAGCGGACCTGGTTGGCCCGAACGACTGGCCTGCCGTTTCGCCGTCCGAGGTGGACGAGTGGCGGGCGGAGATGCTCGCCAATGCCAAGCCTGGGATCGTCACTGAATCGACCGTCATCACCGAGGAGGGGGCCAGTGAGATCCGGCCACGACCTCACCCCGGCGGCTGGGCTGAGTTCGGGTACGACGACTCCCGGGACCAAGCCGAGCGTGAGTCGTGAGCATCCATAAGCGGGACACCACCCGCGGGACGCGCTACGACGTGCGCCTCCGCACCGCTGACGGGAAGCCGTACAAGCGGACCTTCCGCACCAAGGACGAGGCCCGAGCCTGGGAACGCTCCGAGCTCACCGCCCGCGACCGCGGCGACTGGGCAGACCCCAGCGCCCGCCGCCGCACCTACGCCGAAGTCGCCGTCGAATGGATGGCCTCGAACCCCGCCAAGCGTGCCAGCACCCGCGGCCGGGACCGTTCCGCCCTCGAGCGGCACGTCCTCCCCCACCTGGGCGACAAGCGCATAGGGAGCATCGTCCCCGCCGACGTCCAAGCCCTGGTCGCCAAGATGAGCGCCACCCTCGGCGCCGCCACCGTGGTCCGCAACTACAACGTGGCCGCCGCCGTGTTCCGCTACGCCACCGACCGGGACTACATCGCCAAGAGCCCCTGCCGGACCGTCAAGCTCCCCCGCATCCCCCGGACCAAGGTCCACGTGTTCAGCCCTGAACAGCTCGCCGCCCTCGCCGACGCCATGCCGGCCGAGCACGCCCCGATGGTCTGGATCGGTGCCCTCCTCGGCCTCCGCTGGGGCGAGGTCGCCGCCCTCGCCGTCGCAGACCTCGACCTCCTGGGCCGCACCCTGACCGTGCGCCGCACCGTCACCCGGGACGACACCGGGGCGACCAGCCTGGGCGAACCCAAGAGCGAAGCGGGCCGCCGCACCCTCACCATCCCGGCACCGCTCGGCGAGGTCCTGTCTGCCCACCTCGCCACCCGGGGGCTCACCGCCGCCGATGGTGACGCCCTCCTGTTCCCCGGGCCCCGTGGCCGCCCTCAGATCGCATCCAACTGGCGGCGCCGTGTCTGGCTCCCCGCCATCATCAAGATCGGCCTCGGCACCATCGACGAGAAGGGCCACTACGAGGGGCCCACGTTCCACGACCTGCGCCGCACCAGCGCCACGGGCCTCGTGGCCGCAGGGGTCGACGTCAAGACCGCTCAGACCCGCCTAGGGCACTCTCAGGTCCGGCTCACCCTCGAGCTCTACGCCCAGGCAGTCGACGAGCAAGATGTGAAGGCATCAGACGCCCTCGCGGCCCGGCTTATGCCCAGCCGCACCGCCTGAACGCGTGCCATGGAGTGCCATGCCCGAGGGCGCGTGCCATGGAAGTGCCATGGAGTGCCCGAGACGCGAAACAGCGACCCCGAAAAGGGCCGCTGACCTGGGCTTTCCTGGTGGGCGCGAAGGGACTCGAACCCCTGGCCTCTGCCGTGTGAAGGCGGTCGAACCCCCTGGTGGGGAGCCCGAGAAGCGCGAAACCGCAGGTCACGAGGGTTGCGTGGTACCGCCCGATGACGACCCGTGACGCCTCGTCCGAGACCTCCCGCGGGTTTTCCGCGGGGCATGGCGCGCGCTGGTTCAGCCGGTGACGGGTCCGCGGGTGCGACAATGACCGCATGGACGCCACGACGACGATCCTGGTCGATGGGCACCCCCTCGACGGCTCCCGTCTGGCCGAGCTGTGCCGACGGTACGGCGTTGCGGAGCTTGCGGTGTTTGGCTCGGTTGCCCGCGGCGAAGCGAGCGAGGCGAGCGACGTCGATCTGCTGTACGTGCTCGTGCCAGGAGCCCACCTCGGGTTCGCGATCAATGAGCTCGAGGACGAGCTCGCGAAGCTGTTCGAGCGACCGGTGGACCTCGTGGCGAAGCGGGTGTTGCACCACCTCATCCGGGACGACGTTCTGACGGAGGCTCGTACGCTGTATGCAGCGTGACCGTCTCCTGCTCGCCGAGATCATCGAGGCTGCCGAGCGCATTGTTGAGTTGACCGTCGCGCGAACGGCGTTGGACTTCGACAAGGACCGCGACCGCCGAGATGCCCTCCTGTGGAACTTCACCGTGCTCGGAGAAGCAGCCACGCAGCTCTCGGAAGCCACCAAGGCGGCTCATTCCCATGTCGGGTGGAGCGATCCGATTCGGCTCCGCAATCGCATCGTGCACGGCTATTGGTCCGTCGATCTCGACGTCCTGGTAGCCGCCGCTCACGACGACCTGCCGACGTTCATCGGCCACGTCCGGGCGATAGAGGAGACTGCTCCCGGAGGAGGATGGCAATAGCCGCCGTGGATCCGCACGGGGGCGGGATCCCATTCCACGGGGAGATGAATCGACCTCCGCTCTGCGTCGTGTCCGGTGATGCCCGTCCGTGGCGCTGAGTGCCGCCATTCCCGGTTTCACTTGGATCTCGGTGTCGGTCGCCGACTCGCACGACAGCGGTGGGCCCCGGATGGTCCGGGCGTACAACATGGTGAGGATGGCACTTGGGGTTAGCTCACTCGTCTGGCGACCACCGCGAGGACCTCGCCGCAGGACTTGCCGCCAAACACGAGCGGTGGCGTAGCGCCCAGCACCAGAGCGCTACGCCCCGCCGTTCCGCTGCAAGATCAGCCTGTGCTCAAGGTCGAGTAGGGACCGGTACCGGCGCAGCTCATGTTCGGTGAAGCCCCGGTCGCGGCCGCGGGCCTCATACATCGTCACAAGCTCTGCCCGCACATCGTTGAGGGTTCGTAGCTCCGGTTCCATCATCGACACCCTCTCTGATCTGGAGGCAGCTCGCCTACGCGAGCACGTGTCTGATCGTTCGTTCGGCCTCAGGGCGACAGGCATCGATCACGATTCGGCTCAGCTTGGCGAAGTCACCGCCCTTGTCGATCACCGCGAACGCGCCTTGCGCGAGTGCCTCGTGCTGCACGCCTATCGACGCAGAGGCCGACAAGAAGATGACCACGGCGTCGGGGCACACCTCCCGTAGCAGCGAGAGCGCCGTGAGTCCGTCCATTCGGGGCATCAGGTAGTCGAGGAGGATCAGATCGGGGCCATTGTCGGCTGCGAGCGCTACGGCCTCATACCCATCAGCGGCTTCGGCGCACACGTCGATGGTCGGTTCCCCAGCCAGGGCGAGCCGACAGAGGAGGCGCATGTCCTCGGAGTCGTCCACAACCATGACCCGAATCCTGGCCAATGGGAGACACCTCCTTCGCCTCGTAGGAGATTCCTACAAAGGTCATTGAACCCTGACGAAGTCCAGACGTCGATGGTCCGATCAGACCAGTCGGCGCACGGCAGACCACTGGGACATGTGAAGCGCCCCGGTTTCCTCGACCAGCTCCGCACGGGATGACGGTGGGACGATCGAGACAGACTTCTGAGGTGCGTGGTCTGTTCTGGGTAGGTACGGACTGTTCAAGGTTGCTGGAATGGGGGCCGATGTCTTGGTATGGCTCCGCTGGGCGCACGGCTCGTGGCGGTCACGGTCCGAGGGACTGCCCGAGCAGTGCTCGCGATGGTGCTCCTACTTTGTGGCCTGTCGTATCTGCTGAGCTTCTTGGCGGGTGGTGCGTCGACGGTACCGCCGCATGGCTTCTACATCCCCCTGATCGTTCTCGGGATCCGCTTCGGCACTCCGTGGGTACTGGTCGGGAGCGTCGGCGCGGCGGTCCTCGCCGGTCCTCTGTTGCCCGCGGTGGTCGCAACCGGCGTCCCGCAGGAGACTTCGGACTGGGTCACACGAGGAGTCTTCTTCGCCGTTGTCAGCTCCGTCTCGTCTGCGCTAGCGCGTGCCGCCGTTCGTGAGGAGCGAGCGCGCCGCGAGTCACTGCGCCACGAAACGGAGATGCGGGCCGCGATCCAGGAAGGCCAGCTCGAAGTTCGGTACCAGCCGATCGTCCGCATCGACAGCGGTGTCGTTGTCGGTGCTGAGGCGCTCGTGCGGTGGCATCACCCGGATGACGGCATCGTCACCCCGGATCGCTTCATCCCTCTCGCCGAGCGCACCGGGCTGATCCACCTCCTGGGCGAGCATGTTCTCGAACGCACCGTGGAGGACATGCGCGACTGGAAACGAGCCCGCGGAGGATCGGACCTCCCGATCGACTACATCGGTGTGAACGTGTCCCGAACCCAGTTCCAGGCCGATGGTCGGCTGGTCCGTCAGGTCGACCGCCTCGCCCGCGCGGGTCCGCTGCCGGTTCAGGTGATGATCGAGGTCACCGAGACCGGGTTCATCGAGGATCAAGCCGGGCTCGTTGATCAGCTCGTCGAGCTGCAGCTCCGGGGGTGCCGTATCGCCATGGATGACTTTGGGACCGGCCAGTCATCGCTCGCTGGGGTGCGCGACTTGCCGCTCGACACCATCAAGATCGACCAGACGTTCATGACGGGCTTGGTCGCCGACCCCAGCGTTCGCGACATCGTGACCAACACGATCGACCTCGCCCGGCGGTTGGGGAAGGACGTCGTCGCCGAGGGTGTCGAGACCGAGGCCCAACGAGACGCTCTCCTGGCGCTCGGCGTCCTGCGAGCCCAGGGCTACCTGTTCGCGCCGGCACTGACGCTCGACGACTTCAAGTCGTTCGTCATGACACAAGTGGCAAACGACACGAGAGCGCGACCTGCGACGGATCGGATCCTGGTCGTCGACGACCGGGAGGGCGACTACCTCTTCGCCGCGCAGCTGCTGGAGGACTGGGGCGAGATCGTCTTCGCTCGTAGTGGACCCGAAGCGATCGAGCTGACGGCGAACCGAGAGTTCACCATCGTACTGCTCGACATCCAGATGCCGCGCATGAGCGGACTCGAGACTGCCCGCGCCCTGCGCGCGCTCGAAGCACAGCGAGGCCGTGCCCGAATGATGATCGTGGGTCTCAGCGCTCGGGACCTCCCAGAGGACGAACAAGCAGCTCTCGGCGCAGGCATGGATGCCTACCTCACCAAGCCCCTCACCACCGACGCCCTCGAACGCGTCGTTTGGGCCGTTCGGGGTGACCCAGCCCGAGACCACGGACGAGGTGAGGCCCCGCGTTGAGCCAACCCCGGCGACGATTGGATGCGGGCACCCGCCACAAGGCCCGGGGCACCCAGCCGCCCGACCGATCGCTCATTGATCCATCACTGCCGCCATCGGCAACTCCGATGGTGTGCTCACGCTCTACCAGCGGACACTGACCGCGGTCAGAAGAGCCCCGGGGGGTGTGAGCGACCCAGGGCTCTTCAACCGACCGGAATGCCGGTAGGGGATGTCGACGGGTGCCGACAACCCCTCGGCGCAACGCTACCGCGCACGCAACAAGGAGAGAGCAGGGCGGGGTCTGGTCCGAAATGCCCGGTATTTGTTCAAGTTCGCTACCAGGATGACCGAGACCCCATGTATGCCCACGGTACTGATCGTCGATGACGAACCTGACATGCGGATGCTCATCCGAGCCTCCATCGAGATGTCCGTCGATGTCGTCGGCGAGGCAGGCGACGGCGACGAGGGACTCCAGATGTGGCGTGCCCTCGGGGGGACCGCCACTGACATCGTGATCCTCGACAACCAGATGCCCGGCATGACTGGACTGGACGTGGCGACGGAGATGCTCAGGGAGCGACCGGCGCAAGTCATCGTGCTGTACAGCTCCTACCTGGACCCGGAGATCCGGTCCCAAGCCGCCGAGATCGGCATCGCGCATTGCCTCCCCAAACACGACTTCGGCCTGCTCGCCTCGCTCCTCGATTCGCTCAGCGAAGACCGGCACCAAGCGACACCGCCTCGATGACGGCGGGCGGGCGCGCCGGTGGTTCGGGGGCGGGCCCAGGTGCGGTACACGACCCAGGACCCGCTCCCACGGCGAGGCGGACGCCGACGGCACAACACCCGGCCGCGCCTACAGCTCGATGCCGAGGCCGTGCTCGAGGCTGCGGTCACGGCCGTGTTGGTGTTGGAGGTTGTCGAGGCGGTTGATGAGCTCGATGGTGTGCACGGCGTTGTCCCATTCGCGGTGTTGCACCGGGTCGCGGGGTGGGTCGCGTAGCTGGTCGGGTTCGATTCCCCATTCTTCGCGGTAGGCCTCGACGTTGCTGGCGTGGTGGGTCCAGCCGGCTCGGGCGTGCTGGTTGTCGGGGACGGGTCCGAGGAGCCGGACCAGGTGGTCCGGTGGCGCTGCGGTGGCGGCGATCCCGAGGGCTGTTCGTCTGGCGGCAACCCGCTCGGCGAGCGCATCACGGTAGGTGAAGGTGTCGGCGTGGGTGTCGAGCCAGTCGAGCCGGTCCTGTTGGGCGGCTTCGAGCGCTGCTCGTTGTTCGTCGAGACTCCGGAGGTGGCGTTGATCGTCACGGCCGGCTCGGGTCAGCCGCCCGGGGCGGGCGTGCAGCTCAACCTCGTTCCGTCGCTGGGTGAGGTGCTCGAGTTCGATGGTGCGGTCAGGTGGGCACTCGCGGAGGATCTGGGCGTCGAGGTTGGCGAGGCGGGGCTTGAGCACAGCGAGGGACTCCGATGCTTTGAGCACCTGGCGTAGTGCTTCGGTGGCGGACTGCTCGGCCGACACGCGCTGCAACGCACCCGCGAGCACGTCCCGCGGGGTGGTCGGGTCGGAGCGGTGTTCGAGGTCGAGGCTGTCGGTGACGACGAGCGCGGTGTTGGAGTGGCGTCCTCTGGTCATGCCGACGTAGAGCGCTTCGGCGGTGGTGCGATCATCCGCGATCAGGACGGCACGGTCGACGGTGAGGCCTTGGGCTTTGTGGACCGTGACGGCGTAGGCGAGGGCCACCTCCTGGGCGACGTAGTCGGCGGGGAGCGCAACCCGGCCGCGACCGGAGAGGTCCTGGACAGTCAGGCTGCCGTTGGGGTGGCGGGCGTGGACGTGCCAGCGGTCGCCGTTGCGGACCCACCCACCGCGGGTGGTGATGAGGCGGCGGTCGTTGCGGGTGGTGACGATCTCGTCACCGACGCCTACGGTGTGCTCCCCGGCGGGGACGCCACCCGGTTCGACCTCTCCGGCGGTGACGCGGGCGGCCCGGCAGCGGCGCGCCAGCGCGTCGACGGTGGCATGGTCGGGGGCGCACGCGACGACGGACTCGCCGGCGGCGCGGGCCTGTTGCCATCGGGTGAACGCCTCATCCAGGATCGCCGTCTTGTCGCCGCCGATCACGCGGCCGTGCTGCTCGTACACGTCCAGGACGGCTGGGTCGCGGTCGCGCAGGCGAAGGCTGGCGGTGCGTTCCCACTCCGCCTGGAACCGTCGTACCCCGGTGAGCTCGACGTTGTGATCCTGCGCGAGGAGGCGGAACAGGCCACCGGCCTCGACGGCGCCGAGCTGGGCCCAGTCCCCCACGAGGACGACCTTGCCGTGGGCCTGGTCGGCGAGGACCACGAGGCGGGCGAGATCGGCGCTGGCGACCATGCTGGCCTCGTCGACGACGAGCACCTCTCCGTCGCGGAGCCGCCAACGGGGATCCGAGCCTTGGGGGCGGTCTTGTTCATACAGGAACTTGGCGATCGTGTCCGACCTGACGCCGGTCTCGGCTTCCAGGACCCCTGCCGCGGCGGCGGACACGGCCAGGCCGCGTATAGGGATGCCGCTGGCTGTCCAGGCTTGGGCGGCGGTGCCCATCGTGTGGGACTTGCCGGTCCCGGCGGGGCCGACGACGCAGATGACCGTGTCGCCATCTTGGGTCACGGCCCGCACCGCAGCCGCCTGATCCTCTCCCAAACCGACGTGGGTGATCGCGGCGTCTACCACCGCCGGGTCGGCAACCCCGCGGTGGGCGTCGCGCCCGGCCGTCGCGATGTCGAGGACCTGCTGCTCGACCGCCAGGGTGGTGTCGGTGGTGAAGCGGGTGGCGGCGTGGTGTTCGAACACCGACCGCCCATCCCGGCGCCGCAGCCCCGCAGGTGGCGCCGGCTGGGGGGCAGCGAGCCGCACAACGCCACGCTGGGCGAGGACCTCATCGGCGGTGTCTTCGATCCAGCGGCGCGCCCCGTCCGCGTCGGGCAGGTCGAGCGGGGTGCGGCGGGCCAGGTGACGGATCGCGTCGGTGCGGGTCCACGTCGAGCGCGACGTGGCCAGCTCGTCCACGACCTCCGCCGCGACTTCCCGCCCATCGATGTGTCGCTCGGGGTGGGGGCGGTCGACGACGTGGCCGACCCACAGGTCCGGGTCCAGTCCGGCCTCGATGGCTTCGGTGTGCCACCGGTCGAAGAGTCCCTGGTCGGCTTCGCCGATCGGTTCCTTGGCCGGGCGGGTCTCGAGCACCGCCACCTCATAGAACCGGCGACGACCCTTCGCCGTCAGCGGACGCCCGAGCTTCGCCTCGGCCTCGGCGATCAGCTCCTGGGCCCGGGGTGCGACCTGGGCGGCACGCTTCGAGAACAGCTCCCGCACCCCGGTGGGCACGCCGTGGATCTCGGCCTGGCCGTGCCGATCAACCTCATCCCAGGCGACGCCGAGCCGGTTGGTGAGCTCGACGCGCAGTGCGGCCTGGTACACCATGCCGGCTGGTTTGAGCTGGCGGTGCAACGCCCGTGAATCCAGGGCCCGCCACACCCCGTCGGCGCAGCGGACCCGTCCGGAAACCAGGACATGGGTGTGCAGCTGCGGGTCCCCCGCCCGCGACGAGCGGTGCACGAACGCGGCTGCGAGGAACCCGTCGGTGTCGACCTGACGCACACCCGCCTTGCCCTGCCGGCCGAACGCGGCGTGCTCCTCCAAGTAGTCGATGCCCGCGGCGACCGCGGCGGCGTGGGCCTCGCGGACCGCCATGCCCACCTCGCCACCGGCGGTGGCCCACAGGGCGGACACGGACTTCGGGGCCGAGAAGGTCAGATCCCAACCCGTCACCCGATCCGCACCGTCACGCACGCTGTAGGCAGCGCCAAGGGACTCGCCCGAGCCGGGATGGGTCCCGGCGAAGAGCAGGGCGAGGTCCTCGGCGCGGACCACACCCTCAATGCCGGTCGCCGACGAGCTGCTACCCATCCATTCACCCGGGGCTTCGCCATGACCGGCGTAGTAGTCCTCGACCCCGCGGGCCACCGTGTCGGTGTAGTAGGACACGGTGGACGGCGTGACCTTCCCCCGGCTCAACATCGCCCACCACCGAGCGGGCGAACAGCCGCCGGGACGGCGGCGTGAGGTCCCGGCACCGCAGGGTGCCAATGTCTGCACCTGGTTCGAGCCGTGCGCTGGTGGGGGGAAGTCAGAGACACGGGATCAGCTCGCGAACGGAAGGCTGGGCTGATCGAGACCGACGCTGCGACGGCGCGAGGGACGTCGCGGGGAGCGATCGGGGGCGTCATCGGGGTCAGGGGCGACGTCAGGGTCGGCCGGTGGCGCGTCGTCGACCGGGACGGCGGCCGCCGCGGGGTCTGCTGCCTGTTCGGGCACGGGTGTGGTGAGGGGCCCGCCGACGAGCTTCTCGAGCTGGCAGAGCGGTACCCGCAGGACGTGACCGAAGTCGACGACCGGCAGGCCGGACCGGCCGCCCGTCGCGCGCCACTCCTGCGCCATCGCGTACGCCTTGGTACGGCCGACACGGATCACCCGGGCCGCTTCCTCGATGGTCAACAGGTCAGGAAGACCTCCCATCGGCACCTCACTCACTCGTCACTCAACTAACAGACCGGTAGAGTACCAGGATCTCACAGATGTGTGAATGACATTTCGCGAGCGTGCGTGTACGGTCAGGACCATGAGCGCCACACGCAAGTTCGGCATCCGCCGGGTCATGACCCCCAACCAGATCGTCGCCTACAACGTCATCAAAGCCCGAGCCCTACGAGGCTGGACCCAGGAACAAGCCGCCGAAGCACTCGCCCCCTACCTCGGCGCCAAGCTCTCCGGCCCCAGCTTCTCGAACCTGGAACGATCCGCCGTGAAAGTCGACCGGATCAAGCAGTTCACCGCCGATGACCTCCTCGCCCTCTCCCGCGGCTTCGACCTCCCGATCGGGTACTTCTTCACCCCACCCCCACCCGGCGACGACGCCGGCCTCTACGCCCCCGACGCCGGCAACAAGGGCCTCGACCCGATCGTGTTGCTCGACGCCATCCTGGGGACCCCCGACAACGTCCAGGACTGGGTCGACCAGCTCCTCGCCTACTCCGCCAGCCACGCCCCCATGCCCCGCAGCAAACGCGAAAAGCCCAGCGTCTCCCCCGCCGATCTCGCCGACCGCCTCACCCCCCTCGTCGAGCTGCGAGCCAGAGCCCTGGTCCGCAACGCCCTCGGTGACCTCGACGGGGCCAGCGACCTCCTCGAACGACTCGCCGAAGCCCTCCGACTCATGGACGAAACAGCAGCAGCCGGCACGACGAACAAGACGGCACGAGCCGGCACGACCACCAAGAACCGGCGTCGCTGATGGCCCACATCCGCAAGACCGCCTCCGGTCGTTTCGAAGCACGGTTCCGTGGACCCGACGGGACCGAGCACGCCAAACGCTTCACCACCCGGCGCGACGCACAGACCTTCCTCGACCGCCTCGGCGTCGACCGCCAAGCCGGCCGCTGGCGCGACCCCCGCGCCGGCAAGATGCTCTTCGCCGACTGGGTGCAGCTGTGGCAGCCCAACACCGTCGACCTGCGCCCCTCCACCCGGGCCCGCGACGACTCCTACCTCCGAAACCACGTCCTGCCCCGCTTCGGGACGCTTCGCCTCGACGCGATCACACCGCTCGAGGTCCGCAGCTGGGTCGCCGACCTCACCGCCAGCGGGCTCGCTCCCGCCACCGTCCAGAAGGCCTACCAGATCCTCTCCAAGACCCTCCGCTCCGCGGTGGACGCCGACCTGCTCGCCGAAACACCATGCCGGCGAGTCCCGCTCCCCAAAGTCGAGACCGACGAGATGCAGTTCATCTCACCACAAGAGATCCGCACCCTCAGCGACCACATCAACCCGCGCTACCGGGCCCTCGTACTCTTCGACGCCTACTGCGGCCTCCGTCTCAGCGAGCTCGCCGGGCTGCGACGCTCCGCCCTCAACCCCGGACTCGGCCGAGTCCGAGTCACCGAAAACGCCGTCGAAGTCCGCGGCACCATCGAATGGGGCATCCCCAAGACCCGGGCCGGCCGACGAACCGTCCCCATCCCCAGCGCCGTCGCATCCGCCCTCAACCAGCACCTCGACCACTACGTCGACCCTGAACCCGGCTCGCTCGTGTTCGGCGGCCCCGACGGCGGTGTGCTGCGCGCCGGTTCCTGGCGCAGCCGCTTCTGGAACCCCGCCATCCGTGCCGCCGGCCTGGGAGGTCTACGGATCCACGATCTCCGCCACACCGCTGTGGCCCTCTGGATCGCCGCCGGGGCCAGCCCAAAGCAGATCGCCACCTGGGCCGGACACACCAGCGTCTCGGTCGTGCTCGACCGCTACGGACACCTCTACGAAGGCAACGACACCGACGTGCTGACCCGTCTCGACTCGTTCGCCTCCGTGACGTCCGATGACGCCCCGTCCCGCTGGATCCCGCGGGTTTTCCGCGGGGCAAACGACCACTCCGACGACCAGCCGACCGGCGCGCAGGTCGCTGACCTGCGGAAATACGGTGGGCGCGAAGGGACTCGAACCCCTGGCCTCTGCCGTGTGAAGGTCAATCGGGCGGTCTAAGGCGAACCGGGCCGAACCATAAACCCTGGTCAGGCGGCATGACCGAACCACCCCGAACCCACCCGACGGGACACGCGCGCGCGATGAACGCGCGATGGATCGGATCAAGCGTCCTCGGTCGTCATCTCCACCTGGAGCCGACGGAGTCCCGATCGGACCGCCTTCGCGAAGGCCCGGTCGCTCCCGTAGGCGGGCTCGTTCTCCCTGTTCCACTCAG
>JBKHYD010000041.1:0-3124 GCA_046565645.1 Acidimicrobiia bacterium
CGCCCGGCTGGCGTCGGTCATCAGCGCCGCCCAGCTGGCCGGCCGCACCAAGGGCAAGCCCGACTACGCCACCGGCCTCGTCGGCCGCCACCACGGCACCTGGCCCGGCGCCACCGACCCCGCCCCCACCCCCCACGTTCTTGCGAACCTGAAGGAGCAAGACCGTCCTTCGGGCTCGCACGAACGCGGGGTGGGGGGGACGGCGGCGGGGGTGAGGTGGCGGTGGGACGACGACGAGGTGCGGCACGCCCTGGCCGCCGCCCACGGGGGGCACTGGCTGGTGCTGACCGGCTGCCGGAAGGGGACGGTGCGCCAGGCCCTGGAGGCCCACGGCCCGGCGGCGGCGGCCCGGGAACTGGCGCTGCTCGTCGAGGCCTTCGGGCGGGACAACGTGGCCGTCGAGCTGTGCGACCACGGCGACCCGCTCGACTCGGCCCGCAACGACGCCCTTGCCCAGATCGCCCTGGCCGCGGGGGTGGACCTCGTCGCCACCACCAACGCCCACTACGCCCACCCCTCCCGTCGCCCGCTGGCCACCGCCATGGCCGCGGTGCGGGCCCGGTGCAGCCTCGACGAGCTCGACGGCTGGCTGCCCGCCTGCGCCGGCGCCCACCTCCGCTCGGGCGACGAGCAGGCCCGCCGCTTCGCCCGGTGGCCCGGGGTGGTCGAGCGGGCAGCCGAGCTGGGTCGGGCCTGCGCCTTCGACCTCCAGCTGGTCGCCCCGCAGCTGCCGCCGTTCCCGTGCCCCGACGGGCTCTCCGAGATGGCCTACCTGCGCCGCCTCACCGCCGAGGGGGCCCAGCGCCGCTACGGGGACTGGGGCACCGAGCGGGTGCCGGGCGCCTACCGCCAGATCGAGCACGAGCTGGCCCTCATCGAGCAGCTCGGCTTCCCCGGCTACTTCCTCGTGGTCTGGGACATCGTCGACTTCTGCCGCCGCGCGGGCATCTACTGCCAGGGTCGGGGCAGCGCCGCCAACAGCGCCGTCTGCTACGCCCTCGGCATCACCAACGCGGATGCCGTCGGCCTCGGCCTGCTCTTCGAGCGGTTCCTCTCGCCCGAGCGCGACGGCCCGCCCGACATCGACCTCGACATCGAGTCGGGCCGCCGGGAGGAGGTCATCCAGTACGTGTACCGGCGCCACGGCCGCCGCCACGCCGCCCAGGTGGCCAACGTCATCACCTACCGAGCCAAGTCCGCCATCCGGGACACGGCCAAGGCCCTCGGGTACGCCACCGGCCAGCAGGACGCCTGGTCCAAGCAGGCCGACGCCTGGGGGCGGGTGGCCGTCACCGCCGAGCAGCAGCGCCAGGAGCAGCAGATCCCGCCCGACGTGCTGGCCCTGGCCGCCCAGCTGGAGGACGCCCCCCGCCACCTCGGCATCCACTCCGGCGGCATGGTGATCTGCGACCGGCCCATCGTGGAGGTGTGCCCGGTGGAGTGGGCCCGCATGACCGGCGCCACCAGCAAGGCCCGGTCGATGCACGGCACCGACCCGATCCGCACGGTCCTGCAGTGGGACAAGGACGACTGCGCGGCCATCGGCCTCGTGAAGTTCGACCTCCTCGGCCTCGGGATGCTCGAGGTGCTCCACGGCACGATCGACCTGATCCGCGACGTGCACGGCACCGAGGTGGACCTCGCCACCATCCCCCAGGACGACGAGGTCTACGCCATGCTCTGCCGGGCCGACTCGATCGGCGTGTTCCAGGTGGAGAGCCGGGCCCAGATGGCCACCCTGCCTCGCCTCAAGCCCCGCACCTTCTACGACCTCGTCGTCGAGGTGGCCCTCATCCGCCCCGGCCCCATCCAGGGCGGGTCGGTCCACCCCTACATCCGGCGCCGCAACGGCCAGGAGCCGGTCACCTACCTCCACCCGCTGCTGGAGAAGAGCCTGAAGAAGACGCTCGGCGTGCCGCTCTTCCAGGAGCAGCTCATGCAGATGGCCATCGACGTGGGCGGCTTCAGCCCCGGCGAGGCCGACCAGCTCCGCCAGGCCATGGGCTCCAAGCGCAGCCGGGAGCGCATGGAGCGCCTCCACCAGCGCTTCGCCGACGGCGCCGCCGAGCGCGGCGTGAGCGCCGAGGTGACCGAGCTCATCTGGGAGAAGCTGGCTGCCTTCGCCTCCTACGGCTTCCCCGAGAGCCACTCGGTGTCCTTCGCCTACCTCGTGTACGCGTCGGCCTGGCTGAAGCGGTTCTACCCGGCCGCCTTCTGCGCCGCCCTGCTCAACGCCCAGCCGATGGGCTTCTACTCGCCCCACACGCTGGTGCAGGACGCCCGTCGCCACGGCGTCGAGGTCCGCACCCCCGACCTCAACGCGTCCGCCGCCACCGCCACGCTGGAGCGGCCCGAACCTCGGGGCGACGACGGGCGGGCACCGCACGGGGCGGCGCCGGAGACGTGGGGGGAGTCGGGACCGGCGGTGCGGCTGGGGCTCGGCTACGTGCGGGGGATCGGGGCCGAGCTGGCCGAGCAGATCGCGGCCGGCCGGCCCTACGACAGCCCCGAGGACCTGGCCCGACGGGTGCCGCTGTCGCTCCCGCAGCTCGAGGCGCTGGCCACCGCCGGCGCCTTCGACGGCTTCGGGCTCAGCCGGCGGGAGGCGCTGTGGACGGCAGGGGCGGTGGCCCAGGCGACGGTCGGGCCCCACGGGGAGCAGCGGCTCCCCGGCATCGTCACCGGCACCGAGGCGCCGGCCCTGCCGGCCATGACCGGCGCCGAGGAGGCCCGGGCCGACCTGTGGGCCACCGGCGTCAGCCCCGACGGGCACCCCACCCGCTTCGTGCGCGAGCACCTCACGGGCCTCGGCGTGGTCACGGCCGCCGGGCTGGCGCAGGTGGAGGCGGGGGAGCGCGTCCTCGTGGGCGGGGTGGTGACCCACCGGCAGCGCCCGGCCACCGCCGGGGGCACGCTCTTCGTGAACCTGGAGGACGAGACCGGCCTCGTGAACGTCGTGGTGTCCAAGGGCTGCTGGGCGGCCCACCGCACCGTGGCCCGCAGCGCCCCGGCCATGCTCGTGCGGGGCCGCCTCGAGCGCTCCGAGGGCGTCACCAACGTGATCGCCGAGCGCCTCGAGCCCCTCCCGCTGCCCGCCCCGACGAAGAGCCGCGACTTCCGCTGA
>JBKHYD010000042.1:0-44848 GCA_046565645.1 Acidimicrobiia bacterium
CTTACAAGGCAGATGTCGGGGGTTCGAGTCCCTCCGCGCCCACTCCGTTCGCCCTGGTCCTGGGCCGGCGCGCCGTTGCCGGAGGTGGCGCCACGAGCGAAAACCCCTGGAGAACCCGAGGAAGACCCGCGGGACGGAGCGGTCCTCGTCGTCACGAGCTGGCACGGAGGTGCCCTCGGCGAACGCATCGAGACGGGACAGCACTGCCGACTCGTGGCCCTCGAAGAGGTGCCCTTGGTGACCGGGATCGTCGACCTCGACGTAGGGCGTCTCGTCGATGTTCTCCCTGCTCGCAGCGCTGTGGCGGTCACCGATTGGCTTGGGTCGCAGCCCGCACCTCAGCGACGGCGCCAACGGGCTGTCGACTGTGGCCTGCATGCATCTAAACTGCATGCATGCCGAACATCCAGGTTCGAGACGTGCCCGACGAGGTCCACAAGACCCTGGTCCGCCGCGCCGAGCGCGCTGGCCAGTCCCTCCAGCAGTACCTCGCCGGTCAGCTGGCGAACATCGCAGCGACGCCGACCCTCGACGATGTGCTCAACCGCGTCGAAGATCGTTCGAAGGGTCGGCTGACCCGCAAGGAGGCGATCAAGTCGATCGCCGCCGAGCGTGCTCGTCGTTGACGCATCGGTGCTGGCGCCGGCGATCGTCGACGCTGGCACCGACGGCGATGTCATCCGCGCTCGGCTCCGAGGCGAGACGATCGCCGGCCCCGATCTGCTCTGCGTCGAGGTGCTGGCCGTCATCCGCAAGCAACTCATCGCCGGTGCCCTCACCGCGACGCAGGCCAACGACGCAGTGGAGGACCTCTTCGACCTCCCCGTCTCGGTGTTCCCGACCGCCCCGCTGCTAGGTCGAGCATGGTCGCTGCGAGACAACGTCACGGCCTACGACGCCTGCTACGTCGCCCTCGCCGAAGCCCTCGACTGCCCGCTCCTCACCGCGGATACCCGCCTCGCGAACGCGCCGGACACGACCTGCACCGTTGAGCTCGCCTGACTGGCTTTGTTCGGTTCGCAAAGGGCGATTGTGGGTGGTACGGGGACGTCCCCATCGATCAGGGCGACATCAGCCGGATCGAGCTCGGAGCGACGAGCCCAACCGCTCGCACCCTGCAGAGGGTGGCTGATGCCCTGGGCGCCGATCTCCGCCTGGTCACTCGCTCGTCCTAGGTGCGAGCCATCATCCCGCTTCGGATGGTGGAGGACGCTGGCGTTGACTCGTCACCCGTGAGCACGCGCGCGACCCGGGTCCAGCAGTGCGGTCCTCGGAGGGCTCGCGCCAAGCTCCGCCGCAGTGGCTACGGTGCCGTCCATGGCCAAGGCGCGCCCGCTCACGATCGCGGTGACGGGCCCCACCGGCACCTTCGGCTTCGGGCTCATGCCGCTCCTCCAGGCCGACCCCGAGGTGGGCCGGATCGTGGGCGTGGCCCGCCGACCGTTCGATCCGGCGGCGCACGGCTGGGCGAAGCTCGAGTACCAGCAGGGCGACGTCCGGGACCTGGCGGCTCTGGAGCGGGCCTTCGTCGGTGCGGACGTGGTGGTCCACCTCGCCTTCCTCATCACCGGCACGGCCGGGGTCGAGGCCACCCGGGCGATCAACGTCGACGGCACGGTGAACGCGTTCCGGGCCGCGGCCGGGGCCGGGGCTCGCCGCTTCGTCTACGCCTCGTCGGTGGCCGCCTACGGCTTCCACCCGGACAACCCCGTCGGCATGACCGAGGACTGGCCCACCCGGCCCGCCGGTCGCCTGTTCTACGCGCAGGAGAAGGCCGAGCTCGAAGCCCTCCTGGCCGAGGAGTCCGCGCAGCACCCCGACGTGGAGCTGTACCTGCTCCGCCCGCCGGTGGTGCTCGGGCCCCATGCGGTCGGAGGCAAGAGCGAGCTCGCCAACCGGCTCCTGCCCTACGGGCTGCGCGCGGCGGCGCTCGCCCGTCGCCTGCCCGTGCCCCTCCTCGCCGTGGCTCCCGACCTGCCGCTCCAGGTCATCCACGAGGACGACGTCGGCACCGCCCTGCAGCTGTGCGCGCTGGGCGCCGGCCCGCCTGGCGCCTACAACATCGCCGCCGACGGGATCCTCACCGGCGCCGACGTCGCTCGGGCCCTCGGGCTGCGCCCGCTCACCGTGTCGTCCTCGCTGGTGAGGCGGGCGGCCAGGCTGATCGCGGCCCTGCCGGTCCCCGGCCCGCTGGCCCAGCCGGTGTCCTGGGCCGAGGCGGTCAGCCACCCCGTCGTGGTCGACACGGGCAAGGCCAAGCGCGAGCTCGGCTGGCGGCCCCGGTTCGACGCCCGTGCCGCGCTGCAGGCCACCCTCGAGCCCGCCGCGGCCGACTAGCCGCGCGGTCGGTCTGTCGCGGCGGCGGTGCGTGGCGGGCGGCTGCTCGGGGGCTGCTCACCTCGCCGACTGGCGGTCGCCGCCCACGGGCGTCGGGCGCGGCTCCGCCGCCGGCGGGGGGTCCGGCGGCGGAGCGACGAGCTGTGGCGAACCTCGCCGGGCTCAGCCCTCGCCGGGCTCGTCGGTCTGCTTGATGGCCGACACCTCGAACTCGAGGGTCACCTTTTCGCCGACGAGGACGCCGCCGGCCTCGAGGGGGGCGTTCCAGGCGATGCCCCAGTCCTTGCGGTTGACGACCGCCTTGCCCTCCAGGCCGATGCGGTCGTTGCCGTACGGGTCGCGGGCCGCACCAGTGAGCTCGAGCTCGACGGTGACCGGCTTCGTCACCCCCCGCATGGTCAGGTCACCGGTGACGGCGTAGACGTCGCCGCCCTTGGCCTCCACGGCGGTCGAGGCGAACGTGATCTCCGGGTAGGTCTCCATGTCGAAGAAGTCGTTGCTGCGGAGGTGGGCGTCCCGGTCGGCGTTGCGGGTGTCGATGCTGGCCGCCTGGATGGTGAGCGACAGCGTCGACGCGGACGGGTTGCTGGCGTCGAAGAAGCCGCGGCCGTCGAGCTCGTTGAACGAGCCACGGACCTTGGTGACCATGGCGTGACGAGCCACGAACCCGATGCGGGTGTGGCTGGGATCCAGGACGTAGGTGCCGGTGAGCGTGTCGGGGGCGGTCGTGGTCATGTCGGGGGACTCCTCAGGTAGCGGGTAGTTGCTGCAACAAAGGTTGCACCTGCAAACAACTTCGGAGGGTCGCTGGCTATTCCCGCGTCCCCGGTCCAGCCCCGATCTAGCCCTCGTACGTCGCCACCAGCTCCTTCACCACCTCAGCCAGCTGGGGTCCCCGGTCCTCCTGGATGAAGTGGCCGCCGCCCTCGATCAACCGGTGGGGCTGGCCCTGGGCGCCCTTGATCCGCTTGATCAGGTGCTGCTCGTTGCCCTTGGTGATGGCGTCGCTGTCGCCGAAGGCGGTCCAGAACGGCCGGTCGAACTCGGAGAGCACCTCCCAGGCCGCCCGGTTGGCCGGTGCCTCCGGGTCATCGGGCGAGGTCGGCACGAGGGAGGGGAACTGGCGGGCTCCCTCCTTGTAGGACTCATCGGGGAACGGGGCGTCGTAGGCGGCGATGACGTCATCGGGGAGGTCGGTGGTGCAGCCGCCGTTGACGATGCGGCCGATCGGCATCTCGGGCACCTCCTGGCTGAACTTCTGCCAGGCCAGGAAGGCGTCGCTCGGGGTCCCGTCGCCGGTGGGCAGGAACGTGTTGGCCGCCACCACGCCGGCGAAGCGCTCTGGCTCGGCGGCGACGAGGCGCAGGCCGAGCAGGCCGCCCCAGTCCTGGCACACGAGGGTGAGGCCCCGCAGGTCGAGCGCATCGAACACGTGGGACCGCAGCCAGGTCACGTGGCGGGCGTAGGTGTAGTCCTCCCGGTGGGCGGGCTTGTCCGAGCGCCCGAAGCCGACCAGGTCAGGCGCCACGCAGCGCATCCCGGCCTCCACGAGCGGGGGGATCATGTGCCGGTACAGGTAGCTCCAGGACGGCTCGCCGTGGAGCAGCAGGACCACCGGGCCGTCGGCCGGGCCCTCGTCGAGGTGGTGGACCCGCAGCGTGCCGCCCTCGGTGTCGGGGATCTCCACGTAGTGCGGCTCGAACGGGTAGCCGGGCAGGTCCTCGAACCGCTCGTCGGGCGTGCGCAGCGTCTCCATGAGTGAGTCCCCCTCGGTGTGGGCGTGCCGGTTGTGGCACGCGATGTGACTCTAGTTCGAGCGAACGCGCCCGTCAGGCGGACACGGGGTACGGGACCCCGGTGCGGGCGTGGCAGCGGTAGCCGTTCGGGTTCTTGGCCAGGTACTGCTGGTGGTAGCCCTCGGCGTAGAAGAACGGCGCGTCGGCGGCGTCGCGGATCTCGGTGGTGATCTCCCCGAGCCCGGCCCGGGTGAGCTCGGCCTGGTAGGCGTCTCGCGTCGCTTCGGCGGCGGCGCGCTGCTCGTCGGTGCCCGTGTAGATCGCCGAGCGGTACTGGCTGCCGAGGTCGTTCCCCTGGCGCATGCCCTGGGTGGGATCGTGGTGCTCCCAGAACGTGGCGAGGAGCCGCTCGGTGCTCACCTGGCCCGGGTCGTAGACGACGAGCGCGACCTCGGCGTGGCCGGTCCGGCCGGAGCACACCTCCTCGTAGGTCGGGTTTGGGGTGTGGCCCCCGGCGTAGCCCACCGCGGTGGCTACGACGCCGTCGATGGCCCAGAAGATCTCCTCGGCGCCCCAGAAGCAGCCCATCCCGAGGATGAGCGCCTCGGTGCCCTCCGGGAACGGCGGCACGATCCGCGCCCCGGTCACGTGGTGGGTCTCCGGCACCACCAGCGGCTCCCCCCGACCGGGCAGGGCCTCCTCAGGGGTCACGAGCCGGCTCTTGTCGCGTCCGAACAGCATGGCCTCAGGCTAGACACGCGCCGTTCCGACCGCGCCGCGCTCCCGGGCCCGGGCTGGCACCCCGCCGGGAGCCGGGGGACCCGCCCGAGGAGGGCAGGGGTCAGCGGGCGCGGAGCCACTCGAGGGCGGCGCGCGCCCCGTGGGTGCCCTTGTAGTCGGCGAGCTCGGGGGACCAGGCCGCGATGGCGTCGGCCATCCGGTGGGCGATGTCGGGTCGGGCGTCGAGCACCGCCAACGGGACCTGCTGGGTGCGGATGGTGAAGAGGACGGTGCCCGGGGTGGTGAGCCGGCGCAGGGTCTGGCGCTCGCTGCGCAGCCACAGGCCGTCGGGTGGGTCGACAGGTCGGGGCGGTGTGGGATCGGGGAGCCAGTACGAGGGGTCGTCGTGGATGCTCCAGTTCCGACGCCACACGGGGCGGTCGGGCCGCAGCCGGGCCAGGAACCGGTCCACCCGGTCGGCCAGCTCCTCGGCGTAGTGGGCCACCGGCTCGTGGACGGCCGCCAGCGGCCGACCCAGCTTGTCCCGCAGGCGCCAGTACGAGGGGAAGCACAGGGAGGCGGCGTCCAGGTGCGGAGCGCCGTCCCGCTCCACGAGCAGGCAGAGGTCCTCCTGCACCAGCCGTCCGGCGGCATCCAGCGGGTGGAGCGCCGGGTCCGGGCGGGTGCCGGTGGCGGTCCGGACCAGCGCGAGCACCTCGCGGGAGGCGGCCGCGACGACGGGGGAGTCGACCGCACCGAACGCATCCTGCGGGTGGGTGGCGAGGATGTCCGCCTTCCAGCACAGGTCCCGGTCCTGGTCCGCGTCGGGCAGCAGCCAGCCCTCGGGGCCGAGAGCGCGCGTGCCCATCGCCAGCCACGGCGGCCCGGGCTCGAGGCTCAGCTCGTCCAGCCAGCCGGGCGTCGCGTCCACGGTGGCAGCCTCGCAGACCCGCAGCCCGGGAGCCGTGCGCGACGGTCGCGGCCTGCTCGACGCGCAGGCGCCCTCGGGGAGCTGTCAGCGCGGGTGCCTAGGGTGGCCGCCATGTCGATCCCCGGCCCTTCGGAGCTCGGCCGCAGCGTCATCGTGGCTGCGGGCGCGCCGGCGCCCGCAGCCTGGGCCGAGGCCGAGCGGGTGGTGGTGGACGACGACGCGCTGGCCCACGGCGGCGAGGCCGTCACCCGCCTCCACCGGGCCTGGCGCAGCCGCCTCCCCGTCGTGATCGACCTGCGGGTCGACCCCGCCCGCTTCCGCACCCCTCGGTCCTTCGACGCGCCGCTGTGGGAGCTCGGGGCGGGCCTGGTCGACCACCACGAGCGGCTGCACCACCTCGTGTGGGCGAACGCGTACGACGCCCGGGCCGACGGCGAGCCGGTCTGGTGGTGGGCCCGCAAGGCAGGCCGGCTGGGCGCCGTCGAGGGCGGCCCGGCCGACGTGATGCTGGCCGACGGCACGCCCGCCTGGGTGGACGGCGGTCCACGGGCCCCGCTGGCCGTGCCCCTCGACGGAGCGGCGGTCGTCCACCACGAGTCGGTGGAGCTCGGGTCGCTGCGCCCGCAGGTGGCCCCCGTGGAGCCGTCGGCCGACCTGGCGCCTGACCAGCTGGCCGCCGTGGCCCACGGCTCGGGACCGGCGCGCGTGATCGCACCCGCCGGCTCCGGGAAGACGAGGGTGCTCACCGAGCGGTACCGGCACCTGCTCGTGGACCGTGGCTACGAGCCGGCGGCCGTGGCGGCGCTCGCCTACAACAAGCGGGCCCAGCAGGAGATGGCGGCCCGGCTCCCCGGCCTCCCCACCCGGATCCAGACGATCAACGCGTGGGGGTACTCGATCCTCTCCCGCGCCTGGGGGCGGCGCCCCGAGGTGCTCGACGAGCGGGCCCAGCGCGCCATCGTGGAGCGGCTGGTCCCCGCCCGGCAGCGCCGGGTCAACACCGACCCGATCGGCCCCTACCTGGAGGGCCTGTCGCTCATCCGGCTCGGGCTGCGCCACCCGGAGGAGGTCGAGGAGGCCCTGGACGACGTCGTCGGCCTCGCCGCCGCCTACGAGCCCTACCGGGCTGAGCTGGCCCGCCGGGGTGCGATCGACTTCGACGAGCAGGTCTTCGGGGCCGCCGAAGCCCTCCTGCGGGACGGGGAGCTCCGCCGAGCCGTCCAGGCCGACCACCGCCACCTCCTCGTCGACGAGCTGCAGGACCTCACGCCCGCCCACGTCCTCCTCGTGCGCCTGGCCGCCGGCCCCCCGGCCGATGTGTTCGCGGTCGGGGACGACGATCAGGTCATCTACGGGCACAGCGGCGCCGACCCGCGGTTCCTGGTGGAGTTCGACTCCTACTTCCCGGGGGCCCATCACCACGCGCTCGAGGTGAGCTACCGCTGCCCGGTGCCGGTCACCGAGGCCGCCCGCACGCTCCTCGCCTACAACCGGGTCCGGGTGCCGAAGCAGATCCACCCGGGGCCGGGCGTCGAGGCGGCGCCGGAGGCCCTCGAGGTGCGCACCCACGCCTCCGACACGGGTGCCCGGGCGCTCGTCGAGGCCGTCGAGGCGTGGCGCCGCGAGGGCGTCGGCCCGTCCGACATCGCGGTGCTCACCCGGGTCCAGTCCCTCCTGCTCGCCCCACACGTGGCGCTGGCCGAAGCCGGGGTCCCGGTGGACTCGATCCTGGACGAGAGCGTCCTCAGCCGCCTCGGCGTGCGGGCTGCGCTGGCCTACGTGCGCATCGCGGTCGCTCCCGACGACGTGGTCGGGTCCGACCTCGCCGAGGTCCACCGCCGTCCGAGCCGGGGGCTGCCCCAATGGGCCACCAAGTGGCTGGAGCGCTGCCGCTCGGTGGGCGACGTGCGGCGGGCCGCCGCACGGGTGGACGACGCCAAGGTGGGCGCCAAGCTCGACGACCTCGCCGCTGACCTGGACCGGCTGGCCCGGTTGGCCGCCACCGGAGCCACCAGCCGGGACCTGCTCACCGCGGTTCGAGACGACATCGGCCTCGGCTCGGCCATGACGCTCCTCGACAGCACCGGCGCGGCAGCCGGCTCCCACCTCGACGACCTCGAGGCGCTGCTCCAGGTGGCCGACCTCCATCCCGACGCCGGCTCCTTCGAGGCCTGGCTGCGTCGCGCCTTCCACCGGGAGCGGGCCGAGGGTGGCGTCACGCTGGCCACCGTCCACCGCGTGAAGGGCCAGGAGTGGGACCGCGTGATCGTGTTCGGCGTGACCGAGGGGATCGTGCCCCACCGGCTGGCTGAGGATCTGGAGGAGGAGCGCCGGGTCCTGCACGTGGCCATCACCCGCGGCCGCCGCCGGGTGCTGGTGCTCGGCGACCGCGCCCGCCGCTCCCCGTTCCTGGCCGAGCTCGACGGCTCTGCGGCGGCCGACCACCTCGCTGGCCTTCGCCGAACGGCCCCGGTGGCCGATGCCGGCCCACCCGTCCGCCGTCCGCGCCACGACCGCTCCACGCTTCCCGCCGAGGTCGGTCAGGCACTGAAGGTGCTCGGTGGGTACGAGGGCTCCGTGGACGAGGTGGGAGAGGAAGGCGTGCGGCTCCGCCTCGCCGACGGCGGGTCGTTCTTCGTCCGCTACGGCGAACGGGTCACCCACGACGGCCAGCCCCGCACCCTCGCCCGCCCACCCTCGCCTCACGCCGAGGCGGCGTCCGAAGCGCTGCGGGCCTGGCGGCTCGAGCGAGCCCGCGCCGACGACGTGCCCGCCTACGTCGTGCTGTCCGACAAGCACCTCCTCGGCATCGCCGAGCGGATGCCGGCCGACCTCGAGGAGCTGCGGGCCTGCCCCGGCATCGGCCCGGCCAAGCTGGACTCCTACGGCGACGAGATCCTCGAGGTCCTTGCCAGGATCTGACAGCGACGGGGTGCGAAGGTCCTCCGGTGCCCGCCCCGATCGCACCTCCCGTGCCCGCCGAGGGGTCGACGGGCGTCGTCGGTAGCCTCGTCGCGATGACCGACTCGGTGCTCCAGACGGTCGAGCTGGGCTTCCAGTGGCCCACCGTCGACCCGTTCCTCTTCTGCGTGCACCACGACGACGCCTACCCGGCGGGCGACGGCCAGGGCGGCCCGGCCGCGTCGCTCGAGGGCCGGGACCTCGGCCAGGACTTCGCCGGCAAGGACGGCTGGCGGATGTACCACGGGCGCACCGTGCCCGGCTTCCCGAGCCACCCGCACCGCGGGTTCGAGACCGTCACCTACGTCCGTCGGGGGCTGATCGACCACTCCGACTCCCTCGGCGCAGCCGCCCGGTTCGGCCGAGGTGACACCCAGTGGCTCACCGCCGGTCGGGGCATCGTCCACGCCGAGATGTTCCCGCTGCTCGACGAGGACGGCCCGAACCCGCTGGAGCTGTTCCAGATCTGGGTCAACCTCCCGGCCGAGGACAAGATGGCCGATCCCCACTTCGCCATGCTGTGGGACGAGGACACCCCCAAGCTCCGTCACGTCGACGCCGACGGCCGCGAGGTCGAGGTGACCGTCATCGCAGGGCGGTTGGCCGATCTGGAGCCCCCCCCGCCCCCTCCGGCGTCGTGGGCCTCCCGCCCGGACGCTGATGTCGCCATCTGGCACCTGCGCTTCGCCCCCGGTGCTCGCTGGACGATGCCCCCTGCCGCCGGCCCCGGCACCGTCCGCACCCTCTACGTGTTCGCGGGGGAGGGCCTGAGCATCGACGGTCATGCCGTCGGCGCCCGCACCGGCTCCGTGGTGGCCCCCGACCGGTCGCTCGACCTCGAGGCCCCGGCCGGCGCCGAGGTCCTGCTCCTGCAGGGTCGTCCCATCGCCGAGCCCCAGGCCCGATACGGCCCCTTCGTCATGAACAGCGAAGCCGAGATCGAGGCCGCGTTCGAGGACTACCGGACCAGTGGCTTCGGGGGCTGGCCGTGGCCGTCCGACGACCCCGTCCACGGTGCGGAGCCGCGCCGCTTCGCCATCCGTCCCGACGGGATCCGCGAGGAGCCGGCCCGCTCATGAGGGGCGCGGGACGCGTCGTGGGCGGGCCGCGGCCGATGTCCCGTCCCGGAGCGGTGCGGCCGCGGCCACCGGCGTGCGGGCGCCGCCATCCGCCGAGCCGCCTCACGCCGTACCCTCTCGGTCCAGGCGTCGACGGTCCCACGCACCGAGGGGGAGCCATGCCCGATCTCGAGCACACCCAGTGGCGGGCTCCGGTCCGCAACCTGCACTGGGTGGCTGGCCGGTACGGGCTCGGGTAGGGACGACCTCGTGCTGACCCGGGGGGACGTCGTCGACCACCTGCAGGCCACCGCCTGCGCACCGGGCCCACCCGGAGCGCCCCGCGTCGGGGTGGAGCAGGAGTGGCACACCTTCGCCCTGGACGAGCCCGAGCGCCACCTGCGCCCCGATGAGGTCCTCGCCGCCGGTGCCGTCGGTGGGCCTCTGCCCCACGGCAGCCGGATCACCGTCGAGCCGGGGGGCCAGGTCGAGATCTCCACCCCGCCCCAGTCCCCCTGGTGGGAGTGCCTCACCACCATGCAGGAGGACGGCGCCGCCCTCCGCCGTCGCCTGCTCGACGCCGGGATCCTCACCGTGGCGGCCGGCATCGACCCGTACCGCCCGCCGTCGCGCACCCTCACCCAGCCCCGCTACGACGCCATGCAGGCCTACTTCGACCGCCAGGGCCGAGAGGGGCGCCGGATGATGTCGAGCTGCGCTGCCATCCAGGTCAACGTGGACTCTGGAGACCGCGCCACCCTGGCCCGGCGCTGGCGGCTCGCGCACCAGACCGGCCCGGCGCTGGCGGTCGCCTTCGCCTGCTCGCCCGACCCGCTGCACCGCTCCGAGCGGCTGGCCAACTGGGGCGCGATGGACCCCACCCGCACCCGCCCGGTGCTCGCCACCGGCGACCCGGTCGAGGACTGGGCGGCCTACGTCCTCGGGGCGGAGGTGATGCTGCTCCACGCCGCCGACGGCTCGTGCACGCCGCTCGAGCGGCCGGTGACCTTCGGCGATTGGGTCGACCGAGGGCTCGACGGTCGCCGTCCCACCCTCGAGGACCTCGAGTACCACTGCACCACGCTGTTCCCGCCGGTCCGGCCCCGGGGCTGGCTCGAGATCCGCTGGCTAGACGCTCTCCCGGCCGGCCTCGCCGAGCTGGCGGTGGCAGCCGTCGCCGCGCTGCTCGTCGACGAGGAGGCGGGGGAGCAGGCCGAGGCGACCTGCGCGCACGTGAGCTCTGAGGTCATGTGGGACGTGGCCGCCGAGCACGGGCCGCGCCACGACGGCCTGGCCGGCGCAGCCACCGGGCTGCTCCGCATCGCAGCCGACGCCCTCGAGCGCACCGGTGCCGACCCTGCCTGGAGCACCCGCCTGGTCGACGCTGCCGAGCGGTGGCCGGCCAAGGGGCGGTGCCCGGCGGACGACCTCGAGGCCCGCCTGGCGGCGGCCGGAGGGCCCGCCGACCTCGCCGACCCGCCCGAGGAGGTCACGGCTTGGTTCGGCTGAGCTGGCCCGCCACCTGTCGACCGGCGGCGCAACGCCACGGCGCCCCTGGGCTGAGCGGACCGGGGCTCCTTCCGCGCGCGCCGGAAGGCCGGGGCACGCCTTCTTCGAGCGCGGGGGCCCGCAGGCGATCCGCACCGGGAGCCGGTCGGTGCGCTTCGTGACGGGTCCCGAGGCCGTCTCGGACACCGAAGCGCTGCGGGAGGTGCTGGTCGGGATGCTGTCGGAGGCCCGGGCCCGCACGCTGGGGCTGGTGGCCCCCTTCGACGACGCCGTGCTGCGCCGCCAGCACGACCCGCTCATGTCGCCGCTCGTCTGGGACCTCGCGCACGTCGCCAACTACGAGGACCTGTGGCTGGTCCGAGCACTCGGCGGCGCCCCCACCCCGGTGGGTCCGGGTCCGGTGGACGAGCTCTACGACGCCTTCAAGCAACCGCGCTCGGTGCGGGAGGCGCTGCCGCTCCTCGGCCCCGCCGAGGCCCGGTCCTACGGGGACCGCGTCCGCGAGCGAGCCCTCGCCCGCCTCGCCGAGGCGGACCTCAGCCCCGACAGCGCGAACCCCCTCCTCGCTAATGGGTTCGTCCACCAGATGGTCGTGCAGCACGAGCAGCAGCACGACGAGACGATGCTCGCCGCGATCCAGCTGCTGCCGGTCGAGGAGGGCCACCTCTTCGGCTCCGCACCCCCACCTCCGGCGGGCCGCACCACCTCGAGCGAGGTGCGCGTGCCCGAGGGCACGGCCACCATGGGAACCGACCACCCCTGGGCGTACGACAACGAGCGCCCCGCCCACGAGGTGACCCTGCCGGCCTACTGGATCGACACCGCACCGGTCACGAACGAGGAGTACGCCCTCTTCATCGAGGAGGGCGGCTACCGCGACCGCCGCCTCTGGACCGAAGACGGCTGGGCCTGGCGGCAGGAGGCCGGGCTCACCGCCCCCCAGTTCTGGCGCAAGGCGGGGGAGGTCTGGCTGCGGGTGCGCTTCGGGCAGATCGAGGAGGTGCCGCCCGCCGAGCCGGTGCAGCACGTCTGCTGGTACGAGGCCGACGCCTACGCCCGCTGGGCCGGCAAGCGCCTGCCCACCGAGGCCGAGTGGGAGCGGGCGGCCCGCTGGGACCCGCTCACCGGGGAGTCCCACCTCTGGCCGTGGGGGTCCGACGGGCCCACGCCCGCGCACGCCAACCTGGGCCAGGGTCTCCTGCGGCCGGCGCCGGTGGGTGCCTACCCGCTGGGAGCCAGCCCCGTCGGCTGCCACCAGATGATGGGGGACGTCTGGGAGTGGACAGCGAGCGACTTCGGTCCCTATCCCGGCTTCGTCGCCTTCCCCTACGACGAGTACTCCGCCGTCTTCCACGACGGCAGCTACAAGGTGCTCCGTGGCGGCTCGTGGGCCACCCACCCGGCGGCCTGCCGCACGACCTTCCGCAACTGGGACCTGCCCATCCGCCGTCAGATCTTCGCCGGCTTCCGCTGCGCCCGGGACGACCGATGACACGACGTCTGTGTGTGGTTCCACGCCGCTACGGCGCAGATGTCCACACAGACGTCGTCGGGGTGCCCTGATGTGCCGGCACCTGGTCTGGTTGGGGGCGCGGCGGCCGCTGGCGTCGCTGCTGCACGACCCGCCCCACTCGCTCGAGCACCAGAGCCACAAGACCTTCGAGCAGCGGTGGGTCACGATGAACGCCGACGGCTGGGGCGTGGGGTGGTGGGACCCGGAGGCGGGGGACACCCCGGCCCGCTACCGCACGGACAAGCCGATGTGGGCCGACCGGTCGTTCCGGTCGGTGGCCGACGTGGTCCGCAGCGGAGCCTTCGTCGCCGCCGTGCGCGCCGCCACCCCGGGGACACCGGTGGTCGAGACGGGCAGCGCCCCGTTCGCGTCGGGCCCGTGGCTCTTCTCGCTGAACGGGTACGTGTCCGACTTCCCCGGTCCCGCGGCGGACCGGCTCCGCCGCCGGCTGAGCCCGGCCCGCAGCGCGGCGCTCGAGGGCACCACGGACTCCGAGGTCCTCTTCGGGCTCGTGCTGGACCTCGTCGATGAGGGGGTCGCACCGGAGGTGGCCGCCGCCCGCGTGGCCGCCGACGTGCTGGCCGGGTCCACCGGGGAGCTCAACCTGCTGCTGTCCGACGGCCGCCACGCCATCGCCACCACCGGCGGCAACACGCTCTACGCCCTCGTCGACGCCGGACTGGCCGAGGGCGGCACCCTGCTCGCCTCCGAGCCCCTCGACGACCACGAGGGCTGGACCGCCATCTCGGACCGCGCACTGGTGGTCGCCACCGCCGACGGGTACCGGACCGAACCGCTCACGGCCGCCGAAGGAGCCGCATGACCACCCAGCTGACCGACGACCGCTGCACGATCGAGGTCCACCTCGGTCCCGGCGACCTCGACGCCGCCCTCCGTTCGGACGTGCGGGCCGGGCTCACCGACCACCCGAAGCACCTGCCCCCCAAGTGGTTCTACGACGACCGCGGCTCGCAGCTCTTCGACGAGATCACCCGACTCCCCGAGTACTACCCGACCCGGCGGGAGACGGAGATCCTCGAGCGGGAGGCGGCCGCCATCGCTCGCATCACCGGCGCCACCACGCTCCTCGAGCTCGGCTCCGGCACGTCGACGAAGACCACCCTGCTCCTCGATGCCCTCGCCAGCCACGGCTCGCTCGAGCGGATCGTGCCCTTCGACGTGTGCGAGCCGGTGCTGCGCGACGCCGCCCCCACGTTGGCCGGGCGCTACGACGTGGCCGTCCACGCCGTGGTGGGCGACTTCGAGCGCCACCTCGACCGGCTCCCCAGCGACGGCCGCACGCTCGTGGCGTTCCTCGGTGGCACCATCGGCAACCTCCGCCCCGCCCGGCGGGCCTCCTTCCTGCGAGCCCTGGCCGAGCGGCTCGAGCCCGACGACCACTTCCTGCTCGGGACCGACCTGGTCAAGGACCCAGCCCGCCTCGTAGCCGCCTACGACGACGCCGCGGGCGTCACCGCCGAGTTCAACCGCAACGTGCTGCGGGTCCTCAACCGGGAGCTCGACGGAGACTTCCACCCCGATCGCTTCCGCCACGTCGCCCTCTGGAACGCCGAGGAGTCCTGGATCGAGATGCACCTGGAGGCCGACGGGCCCCAGCGGGCCCGGCTGGGAGCGCTCGGCCTCGCCGTCGACCTGGCCGACGGCGAGCGCATCCACACCGAGATCAGCGCCAAGCTCACCCCCCAGGGCGTCGACGCCGAGCTGGTCGCGGCCGGGTTCGAGGTCGTGGCGGCGTGGACCGACGCCGCCGGCGACTTCCTCGTGACCCTCTCCCGGCCGGTGCGCTGATCGGGGGCCACACCCCCGTCCCACCAGGGGTGCGGAGGAGACCGACGTCACCTGGCCAGGTCGGGCTCCGCCAGCGACCGAGGCGTAGCCTGCGGCCATGGCTGAGTACTCCGCACCTCTGCGCGACATGCGCTTCGCCCTCGACCACCTGGCCGGCCTGGACGAGGTGATGGCCCTCGGGGGCTTCGAGCACGTCGACCACGACGGGGTGATGAGCATCCTCGAGGAGTACGCCCGCTTCATGGAGGACAAGGTCGCACCGCTGAACCGCGTGGGCGACCTGCAGGGCAGCGTGCGCAACGACGACGCCACGGTCACCACCCCCGAAGGGTTCAAGGAGGTCTACGCCGAGTACGTCGAGGCCGGGTGGGGCGGGGTGGCCCTCCCCGAGGACTACGGCGGCGGCGGCTTCCCGTGGTTGGTCGGCGTCGCCATGCAGGAGATCCTGACCTCGGCCAACATGGCCTTCTCGATGCTGCCGCTCCTCAGCCAGGGCGCCATCGACATGCTCCTCCACTACGCCTCCGAGGAGCAGAAGGAGACCTACCTCCCGAAGATGGTCACCGGCGAGTGGTCGGGCACGATGAACCTCACCGAGCCCCAGGCGGGCTCCGACGTGGGGGCGCTCACCACCAAGGCGGTGAAGCAGGACGACGGCACCTACCGCATCACGGGCACGAAGATCTTCATCTCCTTCGGCGAGCACGACATGGCCGAGAACATCATCCACCTGGTGCTGGCCCGCACCCCGGACGCCCCTCCCGGCACCAAGGGGATCAGCTGCTTCATCGTCCCCAAGCTCCTCGTGAACGAGGACGGCAGCCTGGGGGAGCGCAACGACGTCACCTGCGTGTCCCTCGAGCACAAGATGGGCATCAAGGCCAGTCCCACCTGCGTGCTCGCCTACGGCGACCAGGGCAGCGGCGCCGTCGGGTACCTGATCGGCGAGGAGAACGCCGGCATGCGGTACATGTTCAAGATGATGAACAACGCCCGGCTCTCCGTCGGCCTCGAAGGCCTGTCCCTCGCCGAGCGGGCCTACCAGATGGCCCTCTCCTACGCCCACGAGCGCCAGCAGGGGCGGGCACCGGGGGCCGCCGCCGGTGTGCAGAGCCCGATCATCGACCACCCCGACGTGCGCCGGATGCTCCTCACCATGCGGGCCCAGATCGAGGCGCTGCGGGGCGTCATCTACCTCAACGCCGCCGCCATCGACCACGCCACCCGCGGCGCCACCGAAGCGGACCGGGCCGCGGGCCAGGAGCTGGCCGACATCCTGACGCCGCTGTCCAAGGCGTGGGGAACCGATCTCGGGGTCGAGATCACGAGCCTCGCCATCCAGGTCTACGGGGGGATGGGCTACATCGAGGAGACCGGAGTCGCCCAGCACTTCCGCGACGCCCGCATCGCTCCCATCTACGAGGGCACCAACGGCATCCAGGCCATGGACCTCGTGGGGCGGAAGCTCCCGATGCGAGGGGGCGCGGCCGTGGGCGACCTGATCGACCGGATCGAGGCCCTCGACGACCAGCTGGCCGCCGCCGGGGAGGACCTCTCCTCCATCCGCAACGGGCTCACCAAGGGCGTGGTCGCCCTGCGCACCGCCACCTCGTGGATGCTCGAGCACGGCCTGGCGGACCCGCTCGACGCGCTCGCCGGCGCCACCCCCTACCTGCGCCTCTTCGGCGTGGTCACCGGCGGCTGGATGGTCGCCCGACAAGCGCTGGCCGCCCAGGCCGCGCTCCACGAGGCCAGCGACGCCGACCGGGCCTGGTACGAGCAGAAGATCCTCTCCGCCCGCTTCTACTGCGAGCAGCTCATCCCGCAGGCCACCGGCCTCGTCCCTGCCGTCACCGCCACCAACCGGGACCTCGCCGCCGCCTACTGACGACGCATCGTCAGCCGTCGAGGTAGCTCGTCTTCGCCACCAGGTTGGACAGGCGGTGGTAGGCGCTGCGGCCGTCCTGGAGGGACGGGGGCAGGGTGGGCGGGTCGGCCAGCAGGGCCCGCACCTCGTAGGCGATGGCGAACACCCGCAGGCGGTCGAGGAGCCGGGGGAAGGCGAACAGCCGCGGGTAGCAGGACTTCAGCCAGCCGGGCACCTCGGCGTAGTCCTCGGTGCGGGTGGCGGCCTCGTGGGCCGGCCCGACGTGGAGCTGCGGGTAGGCGCAGCAGCGCAGGATGATGTCGAGGTCCATGTCGCGAGGGCCTGGCCGCGCCCACTCGACGTCCAGGACGGCGGTGACCCGCCCGGCGTCCCAGAGCACGTTCTCGAACGTCAGGTCCCCGTGCACGAGGGTGGTCGAGCCGAACGGCTGGAGCGCGGGCGCTCCGGCATGGACGAGCTCCGCTGCCTCTTCGGTCAGGATCGGGTCCACGTGCTCGAAGCGCCCGAGCTGCTCCAGGGCAGCGAGGAGCGGCTCCACCGGGTCGACCGCTTCCGGGTCGAGCAGCTGCGGCGTGCCGTGCAAGGCGAGCAGACCGTGAGGGGCTCGCGTGCTGTGGAGCGCCCGGAGCCGAGCGGCCACCTGCTCGATCGCAGAGCGTCGCTCCTCGACCGTCATGGTGGGCCAGCAGTGCGCCAGCGGCCGTCCCGGGACCCGCTCGACCACGAGCCAGTCCTCCCCGGCCCGGCCTCCGTGGGCGACGATCCGGGGGTAGCCGACCTCAGGAGGCAGCACGGCGGCCACCGCCGCCTCCCGGGCCAGCCGGCTGTCATGGGACCGGTTGACCCGCACCACGTGGGTGGGGGTCAACCAGACCTCGTTGGTCACGCTGCTGGCCCGTTCCAGGGGCGAGCGCGGGTCCAGCCCTGCACCCCGCAGCGCGGTGCGAGCCCGCAGCTCGGCGAGGGCGTTGCCCTGGTGCCCGTTCGACGTCACAGTGACTCGATCCCACCCCCGGTCCCGGCCGTGGGACCCACGGCAACCTAGTCCGGACCGGTATGGGTCGGATGACCCGATCTGACCGCCGCCAAGACGGCGTCGCCGAGCTCCGGCCAGGCCGAGCGGGCCCACCGGCCGAAGGGCTGGTCGCTGAGCGAGGCGCAGGCCACCCCGGCCTCGGGATCGACCCACAGGAAGCTCCCCGACTGCCCGAAGTGCCCGAAGGTCGCGGGGGAGGCGGTCCCGGGGGTCCAGTGCGGGGCCTTGGTCCCCTTGATCTCCAGGCCCAGGCCCCAGGGGTTGGGGCGCTGACGGCCGAACCCAGGGAGCACCCCATCCAGCTCGGGCAGCTGGGGTCGGGTCGCCTCGGCCACGGTCTCGGCCGACAGGATGCGGTCGGGTTGCAGCAGCTCAGCGCCGAGGCGCAGGAGATCGCTGACGGTCCCGGAGCCCCCGGCCGCGGGGGACCCGGCCACGGTGGTCGCGTCCATGCCGAGCGGTTGGCACACGGCCTGGGTGAGGTAGTCGGCGTAGGCGAAGCCGGTGCGCTCGGACAGGAGCTCGCCGAGCAGCTCGTAGGCCGCGTTGCCGTAGATGCGTCGGGCTCCGGGCTCGGAGATGGGGGTGCGACCCTGGAAGGGCAGCCCGGATGCATGGCAGAGGAGGAGCCGGACGGTCGAGCCCTCGGGGCCGGCCGGCTCGTCGAGCGACAGGACCTCCTCCTCCACCGCGACCAGCACCGCCAGCGCGGTGAGCACCTTGGTGACGGATGCGAGGGGGAGCACGTGGTCCACCGCGCCGGCGACCGCTCGCCGCCCGTCGCGGGCCACCCACCCGGCCGCCCGGTGCTCGCCCGGCCAGCCCGCCAGCGACTCCAAGCCGTCGGCCACCGCGTCAGTCGTACTCGGTGACGAGGTGCTCGTAGACGCCGTGACCGGGCGTACCGTCCGCGGCGCGGAGCCGGACGGGCGTCTCGTGGACGACGACCGGCTGGTCGGCTGCGGGCCGCACCGGGATCGCCCCGGCGGCCCGCCCTCCGGTGAGCTCGAGGCCGCCGCCGCCGGCCAGCTCGAGCCGCAGCCCGAACCGCTCGGCGCCGCCGTCGCCCGAGCGCACCAGGTCTCGCTGCGCACCCACCACGTAGTCGGTGCCGTCCCGGTCCTGCACGTAGCCGTTGACGGTGCAGACGTCGTCGGGGCCGAGGACCTCGAAGAGGTTGAAGGAGCGGCCGTCGGCCAGGAAGCCGGTGACCCAGTGCCACTGCAGCAGCCCGGCCCAGTGGCGGAAGCCCCACGAGTGGTCGCGCTGGCCGTAGCCGTCGAAGCGGATGCGCTCCCCCGCCACCACCAGGTCACCGGTGACCCGGCAGGTCTGCTCGTAGTGGCCCCACGCGACCGGTCGGGGGAGCGGGCCGTCGGGGTGGCCCTGGTAGGAGACCGGCTCGGTGTCACCGTGCCACTCGAGGTGGGCTTGGGCGTCTCCGTCGCGGAGCTGCACGGCCCACGATCGGCGCGAGGCCAGCATCCGGTAGGTGAGGCCCTCGACCTCCATGACGTCCCAGTCCGCGGCGGGGAGCGCGTCGAGCTCGCGCCCGTAGGCGTAGACGACGGCCCCTCGGTGCCAGGCCACCAGGCCGGCGGTGACCCGCGGCGCGTTGGCCAGCACCGCGATCCGGGTCATCACGAACGTGTCGGAGCCGGGATCCCAGGCGTTGAAGTAAAGCGAGTCGCTCCAGTGCGGCGACGGGTCCTCGACCGGGTGGAGGCGCTCGTCGTCGTCCGTGATGCCCTCCGTGGTCACGAGGCGTCCCACACCATGTCGAGCGCGCCGTCGCCGCGCAGCAGCTCGATGGGATCGTGCTTGTCGATGTGTCCGATGAGCCCCTGGTAGACGCTGTAGCCGCACAGCTCCTGGAGGCGCCGGTCGAACCGGGCTGCCACCTCCCGGGGGATCCCGAGCTGCTGGTTCTCCTGCTGTCGGATGTACCCGGCGCAGTAGTTCATGGCGATGCCGACGCGGCGGGCATCGGTGCGGTTGGCGCCGCCGCCGTGCCAGAGGCTCCCGTGCCACACGAGGACCGACCCTCGGGCCATCTCGGCCGGGATGGTGTCGTAGGTCGTCCCGAGGTCCGGAGAGGCGTCGGCGAGATGCGTGCCGGGGACGATCCGGGTGGCGCCGTTGGCGTCGGTGAAGTCGGTGAGGGCCCACATGGTGTTGCAGACGGTCGGCGGGTGGGGCTTCGGGATGGGCATGAGCTGGTCGTCGGCGTGGATGGGCTGGGGGGTCTCACCGGGGCCGATCGCGATGGACGACAGGGACGAGATGAGGCAGCCACGGTCGAGCACGCCCTCCACCACGGGAAGGACGTTGGCGTGCACGGGGATCCGCTCGAAGGCCGGGCCGTGCACGAGCAGGTTGTAGATCCGCACGGTCTTCGTGCCCTCGAAGGCGTTGCGGGCCGGTACGACGCCGAGCTCCACCTCCAGGCGGTCCAGCTCGACGGCGAGCTCATGGAGGAGGTCCTCCTCGATGGCGTCCTCCACGATCGTGTAGCCGTCGGCGGCGATCCGCTCGAGGTGGGCGCCGACCTCGTCGGGGGTGAGGGTTCGCACGTCGGCGACCGTACTCCGGCGCTGGGCGCGGGCGCGACGCTCGCATTGCGCCGGTAGGTTGCCCGCCATGGCCATCTACGACCACCAGCTCAACACCCTGGATGGCAGCCCCCTCGACCTCCACCAGTTCGAGGACAAGGCGCTGCTCATCGTGAACGTGGCGTCCAAGTGCGGGCTGACCCCCCAGTATTCAGGGCTCGAGCGGATCCACGAGCGCTACGCCGACCGTGGCTTCTCCGTGCTCGGCGTTCCCTGCAACCAGTTCCTGGGCCAGGAGCCCGGCTCCGCGGAGGAGATCGCCACCTTCTGCTCCACCACCTATGGCGTGACCTTCCCCCTGGCCGAGAAGATCGAGGTGAACGGCGAGGGCCGCCACCCGCTCTACGAGGAGCTCACCGCCGTCGCCGACAGCGAGGGCCGGGACGGTGACGTGGCGTGGAACTTCGAGAAGTTCCTCGTGGCCCCCGGCGGCGAGGTCACCCGCTTCCGGCCCCAGGTCGAACCCGAGGACCCGGCCCTCACCGCCGCCATCGAGGCCGCGCTCCCCGGCTGACCCTCGTCGGGTGCCTGGCGTGCCCCTCGGGCCGGCGGCAGATGCAGGCTCGCGAAGGGGGCGCCAGTACCCTGGTCAGGAGACATGAACGATCCTGACACCACCGCGCCCGACGACATCGACACCCCCACCACCTTCGAGGCCCTCGGCGTCGCCTCCGAGCTCGTCACTGCGCTGAAGGAGCAGGGCATCGACGCCCCCTTCGCCATCCAGCGCCTGGCCATCGCCGACGCCCTGGCCGGCCGTGACGTGTGCGGCAAGGCCAAGACCGGTTCCGGCAAGACCCTCGCCTTCGGCCTGCCGCTCCTGCAGCGCCTCGACCTGGCCGAGCCCCGCAAGCCCCGGGGCCTCGTGCTCGTCCCCACCCGCGAGCTGGCCCTCCAGGTGCACGACGTGCTCGCCCCGCTGGCCGAGAGCGTGGGCAGCCGCATCGTGGCCGTCTACGGCGGTGCCGACATGGCCAAGCAGATCAAGAAGCTGGCCAACGGCGTGGAGGCCATCATCGCCACCCCCGGCCGGCTGATCGACCTCGTCGATCGCAAGGAGGTCGAGCTCAACGGGCTCGAGATCGTGGTGGTGGACGAGGCCGATCGCATGGCCGACATGGGGTTCCTGCCCCAGGTCGAGTGGCTGCTCCGCCACGTCGACAACCAGCACCAGACGCTCCTGTTCTCGGCCACGCTCGACGGCGTCGTCGACGGGCTCATCAAGCGGTACCAGCACGATCCCGTGTACCACGAGGTCGCCTCGCCCACCGTCACCGTCGACGCGATGGTCCACCGCTTCATCGCGGTGCACGAGATGGACAAGGTCAAGGTGGCGGCCGCCATCGCCCGCGGCAGCGGCCGCGTCCTCGCCTTCACCAACACCAAGCGGGTCGCCGATCGGCTGGCCCGGGCCCTGAACGAGGAGGGCGTGAAGGCGGCGGCGATCCACGGCGACCTCCGCCAGGGCCAGCGCGAGGACGCGCTGCGGGACTTCACCGCCGGGAAGATCAAGGTGATGGTCGCCACCGACGTCGCAGCCCGCGGCCTGCACATCGACGCTGTGGACGTGGTCGTCCACTACGACCCGGCCCCCGACCACAAGACCTACCTGCACCGCTCCGGCCGCACGGCGCGGGCCGGCTCGAAGGGCATGGCGGTGAGCCTGTCGATCTGGAACGAGGAGCTGCACATGAAGCGGCTCCAGAAGCGCATCGGGGTCATCGAGCCGATCACCGAGATGTTCTCCAACGACCCCCGGCTGGCGGACCTCGCCGCCTGGGACCCGACCGCGGGCTGACCCACCGCCGCCTCCGGGTCGGCCGCCCGTGAGCGCCGTGCGCGAGATCCGCCCGTGACATCGGCCCGACGGGGAGACTCTCATCCGTGCTGGGCGCCGGCTCCATCGTCATGACCGTCGCTGACGTTCCGCGGGCTGACCGGGCCCGCCCGCTGGCCGATCTCGCTGCCACGCTGGCCTGGGAGCTCGACGTGCGGCTCCCCGACGACCTGCGGCTCTGGGAGGAGGCGGGAGGGCCGGGTGAGCGATGCCGACGAGCGCAGCCCTCGTGCCCCACCGGATCGGCTGACCCCGCCCGCTCGAGGTCTGCCGCGGCTCGGGTGCTGGTGGAGGCCATGGAGGCCGCGCTGTCCCCTGGGGAGCGCCGGCGCGGAGCCCACTACACACCGGTGCCCGTGGCCGAGCACGTGGTGCACGCCGCGCTGCCTGTGGGGGCGGGAGGCGGGCCCGTCGTAGACCCCACCTGCGGGGCAGGGGCCCTCCTCCTCGTCGCCGCCGACCGGCTGGTGGCAGCCGGTCATGACCGCGGCGACGTCGCTCGGGACCTGCTGTTCGGAGCCGACCTCGAGCCCCTGGCCCTCGCCGTGGCCGAGGCCGCCATCGCGCTGTGGTCGGGTGGCATCGTCCCCGGCGGGGGCCAGCTCGTCGTCGGTGATCCGCTGCAGGAGGGCCGCTCGCTGTGGCCGTCGGCCCCGACGGAGGGCTTCGGTGCGGTGGTCGGCAACCCGCCGTTCCAGGGACAGCTGGCTCGGGCCACGGCCCGCTCGCCCGACGACGCGTCGCGGCTGCGGGACCGGTTCGGGGCGGCAGCCGCGGGTGCGTACGTCGACACCGCCGTCCTCTTCCTCCTCGTCGGGCTCGAGCTGGCCGCCCCCGGAGCTCGCATCTCGATGGTGCAGCCCCAGTCCACCGTGGCGGCCCGCGACGCGGGCCCCGTCCGGGCTGAGGTGGCGAAGCGGGCTCGCCTCGTGGAGCTGTGGGCGCCGAGGGACCGGCTGTTCGCGGCACGCGTCCACGTGTGCGTGCCGGTGCTCGAGGTGGGCGAGGGCGACGGCGCATCCAGCTGGTCGGACGAGCTCGCCGTCGCCCGCGGGGTGCCGCGGGTGGCGCTTCCCGCGGCCGGCCCGCGCCGCCCGGAGCCGGCGCTCCTGCGGGACCGGGCGCTCGTGCTGGCCACGTTCCGGGACCACCACTACGGCCTCATCCCGCACGTCAGCGAGGCCGACAGCCCGACCGCCCTCGGGTCGTCGGTCGCCCGTCCGTGCCGCGAGCGCGGGCAGGCGGTGCACCCGCTCGTCACCTCCGGTCTGCTCGGGATCGGGCACTGCGCCTGGGGGGACCAGCCGGTGCGGTTCGCGAAGCGGTGGTGGGACCGTCCGACCGTCGACGTCCACGGGGTGCGGGCCGGCAGCCGGCGCCTCGACGGCTGGCTCGGAGTCGTCCTCGCCCCGAAGCTCGTCGTGGCCTCCCAGACCAAGGTGCTGGAGGCGGCGGCCGACGCCCACGGCCGCTGGGTGCCGTCCACGCCCACGATCTCGGTGGTCCCGGCCGACCCGACGGACCTGGAGGGGCTCCTGGCGGCCGTGTGCTCGCCGGTCGCCAGCGCCTGGGTGGCCCGCCAGGCGGCCGGGACTGCGCTGGGCACCGACACGGTCCGGGTGACGCGCGCGCTGCTCGAGGAGCTGCCGCTCCCGGTGGACGACGTGGCCTGGGCCGCCGCCGTGGAGGCGCTGGCGGCCGGCGACCTCGAGGCCTACGGCGAGGCGGCCACCGCCATGTACGGGCTCGGTCGGCGCCAGCGGTGCGCCATCGTCGACTGGTGGCGACCGCGGGCGCGATCCGCCTGGCTCCCGGAGGGGTCGCTTCGGTAGGGTTCCGCCGACATCAGGAGTGGCCCGGCAACGGGTCCAGCAACCTGGGACGGACACCCAAGGTGCTCTCCTCCGCTCCGGTGGGGGGATGTGGTCCCGCTCGTGGGGCAACGAAGTGTTCGGGTCACCGCCCGACGAGGGTGTCCGCTCCGGGGCGAGACCAGGAGACGACGTGACAGCACCGCCGGTGGACGAACGGGCAACGGGGGCGTGGCTCCCCGGGGACCCTCTCGGGCACCGCCAGCTCCTTCGCCTGAGCGAGCGGGGGTTCGCGCTCGAGGGCGGCGCCGTGCTGCGCGACGTCACCATCGCCTACGAGACCTGGGGCACCCTCGCCCCAGACGCCTCGAACGCGGTCCTCGTCTGCCATGCCCTCACCGGGGACAGCCACGCGGCGGGCCCGCTCGCTCCCGGGCACCCCACCCCGGGGTGGTGGGACGCGGTGATCGGGCCGGGCAGGGCCCTCGACACCGACCGCTGGTTCGTGGTGTGCGCCAACGTCCTGGGCGGCTGCCAGGGCACCACCGGCCCGGCCAGCCCCCACCCCGACGACGGCCGGCCCTACGGCAGCCGGTTCCCCGTGGTGACGATCCGGGACTGGGTTCGCACCCAGGCGGCCCTGGCCGACCACCTGGGGATCGGGCGCTGGCTCAGCGTGGTCGGCGGTTCGATGGGCGGGATGATGGTGCTCGAGTGGGCGCTGATGTTCCCGGACCGGGTGCGGTCGATCGTGCCCATCGCCACCGCCCTCGCGGCCAGCGCCCAGCAGATCGCCTGGTGGTCCACCGGGCGCCGCATCATCCGCATGGACCCGGCCTGGCGGGGCGGGGACTACTACGACGCCGGCCCGGGGCGCGGGCCGGACGAGTCGCTGTCGATCGCCCGCATGGTGAGCCAGATCACCTTCCGCAGCGACGACGTGTTCACCCGGCGCTTCGGGCGGGAGGTGGTGGAGCCGATCGACGGCTTCCACCTCTGGCAGCGCTTCGAGGTGGAGCGCTACCTCGAGTACCACGGCGCCAAGCTGGTCCGCCGGTTCGACGCCAACTCCTACCTGCTGCTGACCAAGGCGATGGACCTGCACGACGTGGGCCGCGGCCGTGGCGGCGTCGAGGCCGCCATGGCCCGGCTCCGAGCGCCCGTCCTCGCCATCGGCGTGGCCAGCGACATCCTCTACCCGCTGTACCAGAGCCAGGAGATCGTCCACCTGGCCCGACGCACGGGCGTCCCGGCCCGCTCCGTCGAGCTCGACAGCCCCCACGGCCACGACGCCTTCCTCATCGAGCACGAGCAGCTCGGCCTGTCCCTCAACGCCTTCCTCGACGACGTGGAGCACCACCATGACTGAGCCGTCCCACGGCGCCGCCGCCCATCCGGACACCACGGCCATCACCAGCGGCCGGACCGCCAGCGGCGGTTCGCTGGCACCCGTCCTCTTCCCCTCGACCGCCTACGAGGTGGAGACGGTGGCCGAGCAGGCCGAGATGGTGGCCAGCGCCCGACCCGACAGGCTCTACTCGCGCTTCGGCAGCCCGACCGTGCGCGACCTCGAGGCCGCGGTGGCCGAGCTCGAGGGGGCCGAGGCGGCGCTGGCGTCGTCGTCGGGCATGGGCACGGTGGCGGCGGTGCTGCTCGGGCTGTGCTCGTCGGGTGACCACGTGGTGGCGTCCCGGCAGATCTTCTCCGTCACCTACGGGGTGCTGGCCATGCACCTGCCGCGCTTCGGCATCGACGTGACGCTCGTCGACGGCACCGACGCCGACGCCATCGCCGCGGCCGTCGTGCCGGGTCGGACCCAGGTGGTCCTCGTCGAGACCCCGGCCAACCCCGCCCTCACGCTCGTCGACCTCGACGCCGTCGGGTCGATCGCGGGGCCGATCACGGTGGTGGACTCCACCTTCGCCACGCCGGTCGTGCAGCGCCCGCTCGAGCACGGCGTCGACCTCGTCCTGCACTCGGCCACCAAGGGCATCGCCGGGCACAACGACGCCCTGCTCGGCGTGGTGGCGGGCAGCGCCGAGCTCATCGACGTGCTCTGGGGCTGGCAGAGCGCCATGGGGGCGATGGCGTCGCCATTCGACGCCTGGAACGCCCTGCGCGGCATCCGCACCCTGCCGGTGCGGGTCGCCCGCCAGGCCGACACCGCGCTGCGGCTCGCACGGTTCCTCGAGGAGCACCCGGCCGTCGACTCGGTGTCGTACCCGTTCCTCGAGTCCCACCCCCAGCACGACCTCGCCCGCCGGCAGATGGCCCACGGCGGCACTGTCGTCGCCTTCGAGGTCGCCGGCGGGGCGGCAGGAGCCGCCGCCTTCGCCGAGCGGTCCCGCCTCGGCCGCATCGCGCTGTCCCTCGGTGGGCCGGAGACGCTCCTCACCCACCCGGCCACCTTCGCCGCCCGCTACACCCCCGCCGAGCGGGCCGAGCTCGGGATCACCGATGGCCTCGTGCGCATGTCCGTCGGCCTCGAGCACCCCGGGGACCTCGAGGCCGACCTCGCCCACGCCCTCGCCCCCTGACCTCCAGCCACCCCACCCGCCCCGTCCGTTCGGACCTCGAGGAACAAGATCGTCCATCGGGGTCCGCAGGAACGGGGGTGCGGCGGCGGTCAGGCGAGGAGCTGGCTGAGCGCGTCGGCGTTGGCCTGGGAGCCGACGAGGCGGACGAACTCGGCGTCCTCGCGCTCCCGGGCCGCTCGCACCGCGTCGAGGCGACCGGCCACCATCAGGCGCTTGGTGGTCTGCACCGACTCCACCCCCATGGCGCCGATCTCCCGTGCGGTCGCCATCACCTCCGCCAGCAGGTCGTCTCCCGGTACGACCTTCCAGGCCAGCCCGCAGGCCACCGCCTCCTCGGCCGACAACCAGGAGGCGGTGAACACGAAGTGGGCCGCCGCCTGCCAGCCCATCCGCTGCGGCAGCAGCAGGCTGCCGGCGGCCTCGGTGGTGACCCCGAGCGGCAGGAACGGCGCCCGGAGCCGGGCCCCCTCGGCCATCCAGACGAGGTCGCAGTAGGGGAGGATCGTGGCCCCGATCCCTATTGCCAGCCCGTTCACGGCCGCGAGGAGCGGCTTGTCGAACTCCTCCAGCACCGGGATCAGCCCCCGGTAGCCGTGGAGCTCGTCGTCGTGGTGGACGGGGGGCTCCGCCATCTCGCCGAGGTCCTGGCCCGCCGTGAAGGCCCGGCCGGTGCCGGTGAGCACCACGCAGCGCAGCTCCGGATCCGACCGGGCCTCGACGAGCGCGGCCCTGGTGGCGTCCCACAGCTCGTCGTTGAGCGCGTTGAGCGCCTCCGGACGGTTCCACCGCAGGAGCCTCACCCCGTCTCCGTCGGTCACCTCGATGATCGCCATGACCTGACACTCTGTCAGATCTCCGGCGAAGCCCCTCCCATCACGACGGCTTCCTGGGGGCGGCCGCCGGGCTGGCACGATGGGCCGGTGCCGGAGATGCTGGAGGTCGAGACCTATCGGCGGGTGGCCGAGCTCGCGGTGGGGCACGAGGTCGTCCGGGTCGACGCGCCTGATGCGTGGTACCTGAAGCACGGCACCACCGAGGACGCGCTGCAGGTGCTCGTCGGACAGGCCGTCCGGGCCACCGACCGGATCGGCAAGCTGCTGCTCGTCGAGCTGGACGACGACGTGCTGGGGCTCCGCTTCGGGATGACGGGGCGGCTGGTCGTGGACGGGCAGGTGCCCATCGAGCGGCTCGAGTACGCGCCGCACCGCACCGACCCGGCGTGGATCCGGTTCGCGCTCGGCTTCCGGGACCTGGGCGACCTCCTGCTGGTCGACCCCAGGCGCCTGGGGGGCGTGGAGCTCGACCCGGCCACGGACCACCTCGGCGTGGACGCGCTGTCGGTCGGCCCGGCCCAGCTCCGCGACCTGCTGTCGCGCAGCCGAGCACCCCTGAAGGCGTTCCTGCTCGACCAGGGGCGGGTGGCGGGCATCGGGAACCTCCTGGCCGACGAGATGCTCTGGCGGGCCGGCCTCGACCCGGCCCGGTCGGCCCGGTCGCTGTCCGCCGCCGAGGCCCGACGGCTGCACAAGCACCTCCGGGCCACGATCCTCGAGCTCGGTGACCGCGGCGGCAGCCACACCGGCGACCTCCACGTCCACCGCCACCGAGGCGCCACCTGCCCCCGCGACGGCACCCCCCTCGTGCGTCGCACCATCGGCACCCGCACCACCTACTCCTGCCCTCACCACCAGCGCTGACCGGCCCGAGGCCGCACACTGCCCCGCCCGGTGGGCTCGGCCTGGGTCGCCGTCGGTGAGGCTGCCCGGTCACCGGAGCCGGGGCTGGTGCCTCTCCGCCGGCTCGGCACGGCGCGCCGGTCCAGCCAGGCGGCGAGCGCGCTCGGCCACCCTCGTCCGCCCCGGAGCTGGGGTGCTCCTCAGGTGGACCCTGGGGCGGCTGGGACCGGGGCGGGGCCGCCAGTAACCTGAGCGTCCCCCCTTCGAGCGGCATGGAGGATCGGTTGACGGCAGGCGCGTTGCGAGCTCAACGGACCCTGGCCGCGCTCGCGCTCGCCCTCGGCTGGCTGGCTGCCGGCCCGGCCGACGTGGCCGGTGCTGAGGACCCCCCCGCTACCACCAGCACGACGGACCCGTGTGCGCTCGACCCGATCCCGGTCGGTTGCGAGGACCCGCCGCCCGATTCGACGACGACCACCGTCGCGGAGACCACGACCACCGGGGCGCCGGTGGTGACCGCGGCGCCCAGCACGACAACCACCCGTCCGTCTTCGCGGCCCACCACCACGACGATCGTGGAGGTGGAGATCACCACCACGACCTTGGGTCTGACCACCTCCACCGATCTGCTGGTCCCGGGGGACGGCACCGAGGGCGCCGAGTCCACCACCACCACCGAGGCCACCGTCGCCATCTCCAACGAGGGCAGCGGACCGAGCGACGGCACCCTCATCGGGATCGTGGTCGCCGGGCTCGTGCTGATCGCCGTGGTCGTCAGCATCCTGACCTGGCGCTACTGGGTCGCCACCCGCCCCGTCCCCGTGGAGGGCGAGGGGCGCCCCGTCCCGGCTGGGTAGGGTCGGGCCATGGGACAGCCCTTCGACCCCGAGGCCATGATCAAGCGCTTCCAGGACCGGGCCCACGCGGTGCGGAGCCGGCCCCTGCCGCCGGTGGCGGGGGAGGAGCGGTCTCGCTTCATCGAGCAGGCCCAGATCGACTTCCAGGACTTCGCCATGATCGGCGACGCCCAGGCCTCCGTCGAAGACGGCTTCCTCGTGCTGCGGGTCGACCTGCGGCCGCCCGACCAGAAGGCCTGATCGGATGTCCGGGGCGCTCGGCCCCCGTGAGCGCTTCGACGCCGCGATCGTCGCCATCGACGCCGCCAACGCTGACGACCCCATCTCCATCGAGGTCCGGGGCGCGCGGCGGCCCAAGGAGCTGGCCCACGCCGAGCTCATGACGGAGTGGGTCCGCCGGCTCGACCCCCATGCCGACGAGGTCCAGCTCCTCGCCGCCCGGGCCCACCACCTCCGCCGCTGGAGCCTGCCCCGGTCGTCTTACCCCGCCGGTCGGGCCGGGTACCTCCGCTGGCGCACCGCCCTGCGAAAGCAGCACGGCGCCGAGGTGGCCGCGATCCTCGAGGCCGTCGGCTACGAGCCCGAGGTCGTGGAGCGGGTGCAGGCCATCGTCGAGAAGCGGGGGCTCGGTTCGGATCCGGCCGTGCAGGTCCACGAGGACGCCCTGTGCCTGGTCTTCCTCGAGACGCAGCTGGCCGACACGGTCGACCGCCTCGGCGAGGGCAAGGTCGTGGACGTGGTCCGCAAGACCGCCGCGAAGATGAGCCCCGCCGGGCTCGCCCGAGTCGCCGACCTCCCCCTCCGCCCCCAGGACCGAGCCCTCATCGAGCAGGCCCTGGCCCCGTGACGACGTCTGTGTGTACTTCCGAGCCCCTACGGCTCGGAATCCCACACAGACGTCGTGTCAGACGGTGCCGGAGCGGTTGATGGCGGTGTCGTCGGTGCCGAGGTAGGACTCGATCACGGCGGGGTGCTCGAGCACCTCGTCGGGGGTGCCGCGGGCGATGACGCCGCCCAGCTCCAGGGCCACCATCTCGTCGCAGATGGTGCGCAGGAGCGGCATGTCGTGCTCGATGACCAGGACGGAGCACCCCGTGCGCTCCACGATCCGAAGCAGCAGCGGGCCGAGTGCCTCGGTCTCCTTCTGGGCCACGCCTCCGGAGGGCTCGTCCAGCATGAGCACCTTCGGGTCCTGGGCCAGGATGCAGGCCAGGTCCACGATCCGGCGACTGCCGGTGGAGAGCTCGCCCGTCAGCTTCTGGCTGAACGCTCCGAGGCCCATGAGCTCGATGAGCTCGTCGACCTTGGTCCACACCGCCAGCTCGCTCTCGAACGAGGCCGGCAGCTGGAGGGCGGCGGCCACCATGTCCCGGTTGGCGAGGTGCCGCTCCCGGGCCACGGCGATCGTCTCGGCCACCGTCAGGCTCGGGTAGAGCAGCGCGTCCTGGAACGAGCGCCCGAGCCCGCCCCTGGCCTTCTCGTGGGGGGCCCAGTCGGTGATGTCGTGGCCCCGGAGACGCACCCGGCCGGCGTCGATCGGCAGGAAGCCCGAGATGCAGTCCATGAGCGTGGTCTTGCCAGCCCCGTTGTGACCGATGAGGCCGAGGATCTGGCCCTCGCGCAGCTGGAGATCGACGTCGTTGACGGCGGTGATGCCACCGAAGCGCTTGACGACGCCGTCGCACTCGAGCACCACCGGGGCGTCCTCGGGGATCGCCGCCCGCTCAGGCGCCGCCGGCGTGGCGGGGACCTTCTGGCTGCCGGCCGGGGCGTCGGTCGCTGTGCCATCGGCGGCCGAGGCACCGGCGATGAAGACCGACCGCAGGATGTCAGGTCGGTCGAGCAGCTCGGCGGTGGGGCCGGTGAAGCGCACCTCGCCCTTCTCCATGAATACGGCGCGCTCGGCGAGGTTGAGGGCGATGTTCACCGACTGCTCGACGATCACGATCGTGGTGCCCCGCCGGTGGATCTCCTGCACCACCTCGAGCAGCTGACCGACGATCGTGGGAGCCAGGCCCAGCGAGAGCTCGTCGATCATGAGCAGCTCGGGCCGGGTCATGAGCGCTCCACCCAGGGCGAGCATCTGCTGCTCCCCGCCCGAGAGGTTGCCGGCCATCTGGCTCGAGCGCTCCTTCAGGATCGGGAAGAGCGCCTCGACCTCGGCCTTGGCCGCCTCGACCCGGTCCTGGTCGCTCTTGATGAGCCACGACGCCAACCGCAGGTTCTCGGCCACGGTGAGCGTGGGGAACACACCCTTGCCGCCGGGCATGAGCGAGATGCCCCGGTGGGTGGTGACGTCCGCGCTCAGGCTGGTGACGTCCTCGCCCTTGAAGGTCACCGTGCCCCGCTTCGGCTTCACGAGGCCACAGATGCCCTTGAGCAGGGTGGACTTGCCGGCGCCGTTGGTGCCGAGCAGCGCCACGATCTCGCCGGGGGCGACGTCGAAGTCCACCCCGAAGAGGATCTGCACCGGCCCGTAGGCCATGTCGATGCCCCGGCAGCTGAGCAGCGGCTCGGCGCCGGGGTCGCCGGTCGCGGAGCGGGCGGTGTCGGGCAGCGGCAGCTCGACGGTGGGGTCGACGAGCGCCGCCTCGGGTGCCTGACCCGGGTGGTGCCCGTTGCTCGACGCAGGGGGAGCGAGCGGACCGGTGCGGCGGGGTCGAGCCGGGACGGCCGTGGATGCGCCGTTGCGCTCCGGCGCGTCGAGGGCGGTGGCACGGTCGCCGGCCGTGCGAGGCGTGGCCTCGTCGGCGGCTCGGGTGGTGGGGGCGTCCGGCCGCGGCCTTGGCGTGGTGCCGTTGGTCGGGGCCGCGGCGCGGGCGCGCTTCCCAGCGGTCCGGGTCGTGCCGACGCTGTCGGCCTGGGTGCGGCGCGCAGCGCCGTTGGCCTTGGCGCCTCGATCCGCCGCCGACGCCTTCGTGGCGCGGCCGGTCGCCTTCTCGGTGGTGGCGGAGCCGACCTTCTGGCTCCTGCCCGTGGCCTTCGTGGCCTTGCCGCGGGCCGGGGTGGTGTCGTCGGTGGGCATCAGCGGGCTCCCACGGGCTCGGCGTCGGGCTCGACGACGACGTCGTCATCGTCGTCGGGGGTGGCGGTGGGGGCGGGGGCCGGGTCGTCGGAGAGGGCGCCCTGCAGGAGACCGACCTCGTTGGCGGCGCCCTGGCCGCCGCTGCGCTTGTCGGCCACCAGGCTCGGCACGAGGATGCCCCGTCGATCGGCCACGATCCGCAGGAAGCGGTCCCGGACGTTGAAGATCATCTGGCCGAACCCGCCCGGTACCACGAGCAGCACCACGAGGAGCATGCCGCCGGTGAGCAGCGGGCGGATGTTGCCCAGGGCGGGCACGTCGCCCAGGAAGGTCAGCGTCTCGATCCAGCGGAACAGCAGCACGCCGGTGATGGCGCCCGACAGCGACCCCAGGCCGCCGATGACCGCGGTGGCGAAGACGGTGAGCGAGTCCGACGGGGGGTAGGTCCCCGGGTTGAGCGAGGCCACGATCACGACGTGGAGCCCCCCGGCGATGCCGGAGATCACGCCGGCCACGACGAAGGCGGCCAGCTTCACGCTGGTGGTGGGGACTGAGGCGGCGTCGGCGGCCCGCTGGTTGTCCCGGGTGGCGATCATGACCCGGCCTGGGCGGGCCTTGCGCAGCCCGAGGGCGGCGAGGACCGACAGACCGAGGAAGGCGAGGCAGGTGAGGTACATGGCGTGCCCGTCGGTCAGGTCGAAGCGCTCGAACAGCAGCGGGCGGCCCACGTCGGTGGGGATGAGGTCCGGAAAGTTGTTGAAGTTGAGGACGTACTGGTCGAGCGCCACCGCCAGGGCGAGGGTGGTGACGGCCAAGAACAGCCCCCGGATCCTCAGCGCCGGGAGCCCGACCACCAGCGAGATGAGGGCGCCGGCGGCGCCGGACACGATCAGCACGAGGAACAGGTCGACGTTCCAGCGCTGAATGAGGTTCCCCGCCACGAGCGCCCCGATCCCGACGATGGCGAACTGGCCGAGGCTGATGTGCCCGCCCCAGCCGGTGAGGATGACGAGCGACACCGCGGCCATGGCCCAGACGATGGCGATGGCGGCGAGGTACTGGCTCGACCCGGGCCAGGTGCCGGGGAGGAAGACCATCGCCAGCCCGACGAGGCCGATGACGGCCCGCTTGGTCCAGCGGACCTCCGGGAGGTGGCGCAGCTCGAGCGGGGTGGGCTTCAGGACGCCGAGGGACGACCAGGTGGACCCCGCGCCCTCCTGGGCACGGGAGAGCTTGCCCGACTGGAGGAGCAGGGCGGCGAGGATGACGATGAGGAAGGCGACGTACTGGATGGTGGGGGTCCCCGGCGTGTTCCAGCCGATGATCGCCTCCATGATCCCGAGCCCGATGCCGGCGAAGAAGGCGATCGGCAGCGACTCCATCCGAGCGACCACAGCGGCCGCCAGCGCCGGGAGCAGCAGCAGCGGGCCGGCCGAGGCCAGGCCGGGGGTGACCCCCTGGAACGGTGCCTTCAGCACGAAGGTGAGGGCGGCCAGGCCGCCGGCCACCATCCACACGATGGTGGTGAGGCGCCGGATCGGGATGCCGAGCAGCAGGGCCCGGTCCTCGTTCTCGGCCGCCGCCCGCACGGCGATGCCGACGTCGGTCCGGAGCAGGAACCAGGCCAGTCCGGCGAGCACCGGCGGGATCACCATCATGATGAGGATCTCGTCGCCGAAGAGCGTCTTGACGCCGAGGTCGAGCTGGAGCGACAGCGGGATCTCGAAGCCGCCGGTGAGCGAGATGAACCCGAGGCCCTTGACCGCGATGCCGGCCTCGATGACGCTCAGGATCTGGGCGATGCCGATGCTGGCCACGGTGAGGATGAGACGGGACGTGTTCCGGAAGCGGCGCACCACGAGCTCGACGACCGCACCGGTGATCACGCCGATGACCACACCCACCGGGAGGGCAGCGAAGAAGGGGAGGCCCTTCTCGAGGTGGAGGCCGATGGCGGTGACGCCGGCGAGGCTGCCCATCGACGCGTAGGCGAAGTTGATGAAGCGGCTCGTCTTGTAGATGAGGATGAGCCCCATGGCGAGCAGCGCGGTGACCGTGCCGACGATGGTGCCGGTGACCACGATGCCGAACGGGGCCTTGTCCTCGAGGAACGAGCCGACGAGCGGCAGCCGGTAGAGCAGGAACACCGCCAGCGATCCGGCGAGGACGCTGATCGCTCCCTTGGCCTGCCGGGACAGGTCGTCCCAGCGCTCCCGCAGGCCGACCGGGCGGTCGGCGACCGTGGCCTCCATCAGGTCAGCCCCACGTTGGTCGGGCGGCCGGGGGGCCCACCGGGGATCTGGCCCTTCTGGTAGCGGGCGCCGTCGTTGGCGCCGATGTAGGCGCCGGTCTTCCCGTTGTAGGTGGAGATGGCCTTGGCGTCCCAGTAGATCTCCCGCACGTCGTTGGCGGCGGTGCGGTCGCCGGGCCCGAACTTCCAGAGCCCGAACGGGCCGCTCTTGGCCGGGTAGGCGAACATGCCGGCCTCGAACGTGGCCGGGTTGAGGTCGGGTCCGGCCATCTGGATGCCGATGGCCAGCATGTACATCTGGTAGTAGATGAGATCGACCGTGAAGGCCGGCTCGTCGTCTCGGACCGACTTGTAGGCGGCGTAGGCGATGGTCTGGGTGGGAGGCACGAAGCCGTCGAGCGGGCTAACGCCGAACGCGTGGCTGGCGAACTCGGGCTTCCAGAGCTGGCCCACGATGTCGGCGTCGGTGAGGGCGGTGCCCACGATGATGAACTCGGGGTAGTACTTCTCCCGGTTCGCCACGCCGGACAGGAACACCGGCAGGATCGGGTCGCAGCCGCAGATGACCGTGGTGATCCCGCGGTCCTTGAAGTCGGCGATGATCCGGGTGGCCTGGTCGGACATGGTGCCGAGGTCGAGGACGTACGCCCGCCGGTAGCCCGGCTCCTTGCCCTGGGCCCGCAGCTCGGCCTCGGCGTTGTCGACCGACTCCTGGTACCAGGAGTTCTCCGGTGCCAGCGTGCCGAACTTGCGCGGCTTGCCCTTGAGGTTGCCGCCGGCGTGGTCGGCGTTGCCGCCGTAGAGCTTCTTGGCGGCGTACTCGGACGCGAACTCCGACACGATCGAGCCGTCGGTGGCGATGCTCCAGGCGAACGGGGCGTGGTCCTCGTGCCACTTGCGGGACAGGTAGGGCGTGCCGAAGCCGATGACGCCCCGGTCGGCGAGCGCGCCGGCGTAGGGCTCGCTGGTGGCGGACAGGTCGGCGAAGGCGCCGATCTCCTCGGCCACCTTGATCGCGTCGGCCACCGCCTGCTCCCGGCCCTTGCCGAGCAGCTCGTTGGTGTTCGAGCCCTTGCCGTCGTAGGGCACGATCTCGATCTTGCGGCCGTAGAACTGGAATCGCTGGTTGAAGTACTCGGCCAGGGCCTCGACGGTGCGGACGACGGCCTCGGGGGAGTCCGACAGGGAGGCGCCGGCGAGCTGGGCGAGCGTCTGCTGGAAGCCCTTCTCGTTGAGCACCCGGTAGGCCACCTTGATCGAGGTGCCCGTCACGCCCTTGGCGGTGGCGCCCCCGTTCGAGCCGGAGAAGGCGATGCAGGGCGGAGAGTACGGGTCGCCCGGGACCTGCTCCTGGCGGTCGGGGCAGCCCCCGCTGGCGCCGGGGGCCGCTGCCGCGCCGCCACCTTCCCCACCCGCCTGCCCGGCGCCTTCGGCTCCGCCGGCGGCCTCGCCGCCCTCGGGCGTGGTGGCGACCGTCTCCGGGCCCTCGGCCGAGCTGCCGGACCCGGCCGAGCCCGAGCCGGTCCCGGTGGTCAACCCGGATCCGCTGGTGGTGAGGTTGGCGCTGTCCTGCACCTTGGACGGCACGAGGACAGACATCAGCAGGAGCATCCCGGCCAGCACGGCCAGGGGGCCGTACCCGCGCAGCAGGCGCTGGCTGACGGCGAAGCTCCCGCGCTGCTGGGGGTGGGGGGTGGGCGCGGTCATCAAGCCTCCAGGGGGATCTCGCGCAGGGCGTGGCGCATCTTGCGACGGTCGGCTTCGGCGCTGGCCAGGAGGGCGGCCAAGCCGCCTCCGGCCACGAGGGCCATGAGGCCGCCCCGCTCGCCCGCCAGGTCGACGATGGGAGCCGTGGCCACCTCTTCGGAGGCCTCACCGGCCGAGGAGCTCGAGCCGGTCGAGGCCGGCGGTGCCGTGGCCGGGGCGGGGGTGCTCCCGGAGAGCGACGGCGCGCTCCCGCCCGACAGGGCCGGCCCGCCCAGGGCGGGGGCGGGACCCAGGTCGGGCAGCGGTGGGAGCGAGGGGAACTGGAAGGCGTTGATCTCCGAGGTGGTGGCCTGGACGCCGCCCAGCTCGAGGCCGAGCGACCCGGCGCCGGTGACGCTGCCGAGCACGATGTCGGCGACGGTCACGTAGGTGGCGTTGCTGCAGTCCTGCTCCAGCAGCAGGTCGACGAGGCTCTCCCGAGGCTCCTGGACCGCCTCGACCAGCGGCGAGGTGACGGCCTCCCGGCCGGGGCTCGAGACGATGGCGATCTTGAGCGGGTCGACGAAGACGATCCCCTGCTCCACGCGGGTGACAGGGGGGGTGATTTCGACCCCGAGAGGATCGAGGACCGACTCGAGGGCCGCCAGCTGCTCCGCCTCCTCGGCCGGCAGGGGGATCGCCTCGCCGGCGATCTCGAGGCCGTCGATCGAGAACGAGCCGTCAGCCACCTCCTCGGCGCCGGAGCGGTGGATGGCCTCCCACGTGAGGCCCTTGAGCTTGATCGCCCCGCCGCCGATGCTGACCTCGCCGAGCTCGGTGCGGGCCAGGGCCTCGCGCACGCCCTCGCCCACCACGCCCGAGTGCGAGGTGGTGCGACCGCCGGTGATGAAGACGGCCTCCGGGTCGCCCATCGGCGCGATCTCGGTGACGGCCTCAGCGAAGGGGGCCATCGTGGCCCGGGCCTTCTTGAGGATGAGCTCAGCCTCCTTCTCGGCCTTGCCCTCCTCGGCGCCCTTCTCACCGGATCGGGCGATCACCGGCTGCGGCTGCTCCTCGGCCCGCCAGGTGGGGTCGCCTCCGTCGCAGCCCTTGCCGGCGAGGGTCACGCCGATGACCCCGAGGTTGATGGCCCGGGCCTGGCCGGTGGCGGCGGTGTTCTGGTGGCCCGCCACTGACTCGCCGGCCGTGATCCCGAAGCTCAGGTTCCCGTTGACGGGGTTCACCTTGTACCCGAGCGCGATGGCGTTCCCGGTGCCGGCGTTGAAGGCTCCGTCCTGGCTCGGTGCACCTTGTGCGGCGCTCCCCGGATCGGTGCCGAGGAAGGTGAGCAGCGTGACGGCTCCTACGGCGGCGGCGGTCCGCCGGGTGCGGCGGAAGGTGGGCTTGGCGTCCTCGCGCATGCGACCCCCTGGTGCGTTGGACTCGGTCCGTTGGATGCTCGGCGGCACTGGTTACTACCGGTATGGGATGAACCTAGACAATTCGGGCGGCGACGTGGCATCGGTCACGTCTCCTCGTCAGTTGTTCGACAACGAGGGCCCGAATCCCCTCCCGGATCGCCGGATCGGCCGGAGCTCGACGGGGTGGGCGCGACCAGCGCGGTGGCGGTTGGGCGCCCTAGGGGCCTGCTGCTATCCTCGCCCCTCCACGCGGACGTGGCTCAGCTGGTAGAGCATCACCTTGCCAAGGTGAGGGTCGCGGGTTCGAATCCCGTCGTCCGCTCCAGAACACGCAGGTCAGGGCTCCCTCCGGGGAGCCCGCTGCGCGTCCGGGGCGGCGCCTACGAGTGCGTCGCGAGGGGGTGGCAGACCCCCGCACCGCACGCTCTCCAGGCCCTCGACGGGCCTCGACGGGTGTGACCGATGCCGTGGTTGGGAGATCAAGCAGGCGGGTAGGGGAGCACGTACACCCCGAACGCCCCCCCACAGGAGGACATCACGTGCAGCTCGGATCCGTGGACATCAACAAGCTCCGAGGAATCGGCGACAAGGCCGTCGGTCTCGGCAAGGAGCTCTTCGGCACCCTCACCGGCAACGACGCCCTCCAGGAGGCCGGCGAGGCCCAGCAGGAGAAGGCCACCGAGCTCCTGCGCTCGATGCGCAACGAGGCCAAGGCCGAGGCCAAGGAGGCAAAGGCCGACGTGCTCGAGCAGCGCCAGAAGGCCGCCCAGCGCGCCAAGCGCTGAACCACGGCGCAGCACGCGCCACCCCACTCGTTCGACCACCAAGTGAAGGAGCCCCCCCATGGGTGCATTCGAAGAGATCAAGGGCAAGGCCAAGGAAGCCGTCGGCGACCTCACCGACAACGAGGCGCTGGAGGCCGAGGGCGAGGCCCAGAAGGAGAAGGGCCAGGCCGAGCGCGAGGCCACCCAGGAGCGGGCCAAGGCGGAGGCCCACGAGACGAAGGCCGACGCCAAGGAGGCCGAGCAGGACCTGGCCGAGCGGGCCAAGTGAAAGACGCGACCGGCCCTGCTGGTCGCTGAGCTCGAAGGGACCCCGGGACCACCCCCCGGGGTCCCTTCGCGTCGGGGCGGCCCGGCGACTTCGCAGTGCTCAGTCGACCGCTAGAACAGTCGGGCACACGATGCCGAACTCGAAGGGGATCTCCGATGCCTGCCAACCCGCTGAACACCGACGACTTCGGGGGCGAGCTGTACGACCTCGCCATGTCCGCGGAGGCTCGGCCGCTGCTCGAGAAGGTGAAGGCGTTCTGCGAGGACGTCGTGGCCCCGATGTCCGAGGAGTTCTTCCGGCTGGGTGAGGGACGGGCGGAGCGGTTCAGCTACGTCCCGGGCCAGCTCGACCTGCTCGACGAGGCCAAGGCCCAGGCGAAGGAGCAGGGCCTCTGGAACTTCTTCCTCCCCGACGCCGAGACCGGACACGGCCTGTCCAACCTCGACTACGCGTACATCGCCGCCGAGCTCGGGAAGTACCCACTGGCATCGGAGTGCCTGAACTGCTCCGCCCCCGACACGGGGAACATGGAGGTGCTCGAGCGGGTCGGCACCCCGGAGCAGAAGGAGCGGTGGCTGAAGCCGCTCCTGAACGGCGAGATCCGCTCCGCCTTTGCCATGACCGAGCCGGACCTGGCCTCGTCGGACGCCCGCAACATCGCCTGCTCGGCCGTGCTCGACGGGGACGAGTGGGTGATCAACGGCGAGAAGTACTACATCTCCGGGGCCGGCGACCCTCGCTGCAAGATCATGATCGTGATGGTCCGGACCAACCCGGACGCTGCGCCCCACCTGCAGCAGTCGCAGATCCTCGTCCCCACCGACACGCCGGGCGTCGACATCCTCGGCCCCATGCACGTGTTCGGCCACGACGACGCCCCCCACGGGCACATGCACATCCGGTTCACCGACGTCCGGGTCCCGAAGGACAACATCCTCCTCGGCGAAGGCCGCGGGTTCGAGATCAGCCAGCTGCGGCTCGGCCCGGGCCGGATCCACCACTGCATGCGGGCCATCGGAGCCGCCGAGAAGGCGCTGGAGCTCATGGTCGTCCGCGGCCTCTCACGGGAGGCGTTCGGCAAGAAGCTCATCATGCTCGGCAAGAACACCGAGCTGGTCGCCCGCGCCCGCATCGAGATCGAGGCCATGCGGCTCATGGTCCTGAAGGCGGCCAAGGCGATGGACGTGATGGGCAACGCCGACGCTCGCGTGTGGGTGAGCGCGGTGAAGGCCATGGTGCCCGAGCGGGTCTGCCAGATCATCGACCAGGCCATCCAGCTGCACGGCGCCACCGGCGTGTCCCAGTGGACGCCGCTGGCCGACATGTACACGCAGCAGCGCACGATCCGTCTGGCCGACGGGCCCGACGAGGTGCACCACATGGTGGTGGGGCGGGCCGAGATCGCCCGCTACCAGGTGCCGACCGACGACGTGGTCAGCGCGGCGGACATCCCCCGCCGCTGATCCCGACCACGTCTGCGTTCTCGGGCGGGCGCCCCGATGGTGGTCGGGTGAACCGTCCGAGGTCGGCGGCGGGGGTCAGCCCTCGACGATCTCGAGGAAGATGCACTCGCCGGGGCACTCCTCGGCTGCCTCGATGGTGGCGTCGGCGTGCGACTTCGGCACGTTGGCCACGCCGTCGGCCATCTTGTAGGCGGGCTCGCCCCCGGCGCCGTTGTAGATGTCCGGCCAGGCCGTCTCCTTGACGTAGGCCAGGCCGTCCTCGTGGAGGCCGAAGATCCCAGGCTGGAGCTCCACGCAGATGCCGTCGCCGGTGCACAGGTCCTGGTCGATCCACACCTTCAGCTGGCTCATCGCTGTCCTCGTCCGTGGTCGGGGGGCTACGGGTCGACCAGCCTCGCAGGCTGGGGCCGGCTCAAGCCACCCAGGCGGCAGCGGGGGCCTCGACGCGGACGATGCGCCGCACCTCGCTGGTGCGGAAGCTGGCGACCCTCGTGGCCCAGGAGTCGATCGTCGTACGGCCGTCCCGGCACCGGTAGAAGGTGGTCATGGCGCCGTCGGGAGCGTAGGCGTCGGCGCCGTCGACGACGACGGTGCCATCGGTGACGGTCACTTCGTAGCGCACGAGCTCGGCCATGGATGGACCGTACGGCGCACCCCCTGTGCGGAGGAAGAGGGACAACCCTCGGGATCTCCGGTGGAACGCCTGGGGACGAGCTGTGGGCGGCGGCGCTACTGGATCGTGGTCCGCCACCCGTCTCGGGTGCGCGGCATGCCGCTGTGGCCGTCGGGGGTGGGCACCACCCCCAGCACCTGGTGGAGGCCGAGGCCTCCGTCCTCGAAGCCCACCGCAGAGCCCGCCATGTACAGGCGCCAGATCCTGGCGCGGGCCTCGCCCACGAGGGCCACGGCCCGGTCCCACTCGGCCTCGAGGTTGGCCACCCAGGCGCGCAGCGTGCGGGCGTAGTGCTCGCGCAGGGACTCCACGTCTCGCACCTCGAACCCTGCCGACTCCATGGCGGCGCACACGTCGGCCACGTCGAGCAGCTCGCCGTCGGGGAACACGTAGCGGTAGGTGAAGGAGCGTCGGGGGAGGCGGGAGCCGCGCACGCTGGAGATGGCGTGGTTGAGGAGGCGGCCCTGATCGCTGAGGAGGCCCCGCAGGATCCCGAAGTACTCCGCTGTGCGCGCCTTGCCGACGTGCTCGAACATGCCGATGGACGACACCGCGTCGAACCGCTCGCCCGCGAGGTCTCGGTAGTCCTGCAACCGGATCTCCACCCGGTCGGCCAGCCCCGCCTCCTCGACCCTCTGGCGGGCCCGCGCAGCCTGCTCCTTGCTGATCGTGATCCCGACCACCTCGGCCCGGTGGTGGGTGGCGGCGTGGATGGCCATCGACCCCCAGCCGCAGCCCACGTCGAGCAGCCGCTGTCCCGGCCGCTCGTGGAGACCCAGCTTGCGGCAGATCAGCCCGTGCTTGTCGGCCTGTGCTTGCTCGAGGGTCGTCTCCTCGACCGGGAACCGTGCGCACGAGTAGGTCATGGCCGGTCCGAGCACCAGCTCGTAGAACTCGTTGCCCACGTCGTAGTGGTGGCTGACGACCTGTGCGTCGCGTTTCTTCGAGTGACGCCACCCCCGGGGCCGAGCCTCCTCGGGAGGAGCCTCGGGGGGCCGACCGAGGGCGCCGACGGACCGCGCGGCCCGAACCACTCGCCCCGCCGTGCGGGCCACCTCGAGGCGCCTGGCCGTGCGGGCCGGGGCGTCCCGGAGGACCTCGAGGACCCGCAGGAGGTCTCCGTCGACGTCCAGGTCCCCCACCACGTAGGCCCGGGCCAGCCCGAGCTCGCCGGGCGCCCAGAGCATGCGGCGCAGGGCATCCCGGGACCGGACCGTGATGGTGCCGACCGGATCGACCCGCCCGTAGGCGCTGCCGTCCCAGAGCTCGACCCGGACCGCTGGCTCAGGGCCCAGCAGGTCGACGAGCAGGGGCCGCAGGCGGTGGCCGACGGTGCCCGGCTCCGGCTCCGTGTGGAGCGTGAGCGCACGATCCGCGCGAGGGCCCTCGGCCCGGTGGATGGTGTCCGTGGTGACGGCCATCGTTCTCCCTCCTCCCGGCAGGTCCGCACCCCGCCGTCTGTCCGAAGAGGCCAACCAGGCTACCGAGCCCTCGCGCTCGCCGCCCGTGGGCCGGCCGCCCGGTGGACGGGGCCGGCGAGTGGTCGCAGGCCGCACCGGCGCTCGGGGCTCGCGAGCGGGGATCAGCCGAGCGCCAGGCGGGCGACGGTGGCGGCCCTCCGTCGGGCCTCGTCGACGCTGACGCCGCCCAGGGCGAGGTGCTCGACGATCAGGGCGAAGACCTGGTCGCGCACGACCGATGCGAGGTCCGCCGCTTCGTTGCGGTGCTCGGGCAGCAGGTCTCGCAGCCAGGTCTCCAGCGTGGCGGTGAGGGCCTCGACGACGGCGTGCACCGACGCCGTGGCGGCCTCCTCCCCCCGGATGGCCTCCCCGACGATGAGGCGGAACACCGGCTCCTCGGCGAGCGTCTCGGCCCACAGCCACCCGACCAGCTCGACCAGTCGCCCTGCCGCCGGGCCGTTCAGGTCGATGACGGGGCGATCGGTGGCGAGCCGCTGCCCGTAGCGGCGCTCGTCGATGACCGCCCGCAGCAGGGCCGCCTTCGAGTCGAAGTGGTGGTAGATGGTGGCCACGTTGACGCCGGCGCCGGCGGCGACCCGTCGCATCGAGACACCGGCCGAGCCGTGCTCGCTCATCGCGGCGAGGGCGACGTCGAGGATGCGCTGGCGGGCGTCGCTCACAGCCGGACCGTCCTCGGACCCACCCCCGGGTCGACCCTGGCTGTCGGGTCCGGACGGAGGAGCGGGGCCGCCGATGAGCCCTGCGTCGGGGGCGCTCACGCTCGGACCGGGGTGAAGGCGGCGGGGAGGTGCTCGAGGGACAGGACGAGGGACGAGTGGCCTCGTTCCGGGCGAGCACCGTCGGGCACGTGGATGTCCCCGAGCCGCTTGAACAGCTCCTCGAAGACCACCCGCACCTCGGCCCGGGCCAGGTTGGCTCCCATGCAGTAGTGGGTGCCGATGCCGAAGGCGAGGTGCGGGTTGGGATCCCGGTCCACCCGCAGCTCGTCGGGCGCGTCGAACACGTCCTCGTCCCGGTTGGCGGACTGGTAGAGCATGAACACCCGCTCACCCGCCTTCAGGTCCACCCCCTTGTAGGTGTGGTCCTCCGTCACCGTGCGGGAGAACGACAGCACCGGCGAGACGTAGCGGATGATCTCGTCCACCGCCGTGTCCCACAGGGACGGGTCCTCGATGACGCGCCGCTTCTGCTCGGGGAACCGCGAGAAGGCGATGAGCCCGCCCGTGAGCGCGTTGCGGGTGGTCTCGTTGCCCGCCACCACGATGAGCACCAGGAACATGATCAGCTCGTCGTCGGTGAGCGAGGCACCGGAGGTGTCGACGTCGGCGGCGCCGCCCCTGTCCTCGCGCCGCAGCTCGCCTTCGTCGTAGGCCCGGGTCAGGACGCTGATGATGTCCTGCGCCTGGCCCGATCCGTGGCGCCGCTCCTCGATCAGGTCGAGGCAGAGTGCGGCGTACTCGCCGAAGGCCTCGGCTGCCGCCAGCATCAGCGGGTCGTCCGGCGCGTCGGCGGCGCTGTCACCGGCCATCATCGCGTCGCTCCACCTGTAGAGCCGGTGCCGCTGCTCGGGGTCCAGACCCATCATCTCGGCGATCACGATGAGCGGCACGTGGATGGCGAAGTCCTCCACGAAGTCGACCGACCCCCGCTGCTGGATCTCGTCGATGATCTGGTTCGAGAGCTCGCGGATGTGGTCGGTCAGCGCCCGCACCTTCGCCGGGGTGAACCCGCGGCTGACGATCCTGCGCTGCCTCGTGTGCTCGGGGTCGTCCATCGAGATGATGGACATCGGGGCCTGCACCCGGGGCCGCACCCCGTCGGCGGCCGAGTACCGCTCCTGGTGCCGGGAGATGTGGGACACGTCCTCGTGCTTCGAGAAGACCCAGAGCTCGTTCTTGGCGTCCCAGTGGATCGGGCTGTGCTGGCGGAGCCACCGGTAGGCGTCCCACGGATCGTCGTAGAAGCGGGGGTCGAGGACGTCGATCTCGCAGGGCGGCGGCGGGGCGCTGGACGTGGTCATCACCCGAGTCTCCATCAAACGCTCGTTTGGCTCAATGGCTCTTGTATGTCGGTTACGTTGCGATGGGGCGGGCTATGTTGCGATCGGGCGACGATCTGATGGAGGAGATGACATGGAGCAGATGGTCCGCTCGACTCGAGCGCGCCTTGGAACAGGGCTGGCCGTGGTGGCGGTGCTGGCCACGGTGGTGGCTGGGTGCATGCCGGATGATGCTCGCACCTTCCTCGACCGCACCAACGGCCTCCGCGCCAGCCACGGGCTGCCCGCCCTCGCGGAGCACGGCCAGCTCACCGACAAGGCCGAGGCCTGGGCTCACCACATGGCTCGCACGGGGCGCCTGGCCCACTCGGATCTCACGACCGGGCTGGACGGTCTGGCGTGGTCAGCGCTGGGCGAGAACGTGGGGATGAGCACCCCCACCTCCGACACCTTGCGGACCATCCACGAGAAGCTGGCGTCCTCGCCGACGCACCGGGCGAACATGCTCAAGGCTCGCTTCACCCACATGGGCGTGGGGGTGGCCACGGGATCGGACGGGCGGGTCTGGGTGGCCCAGGTCTTCGCCGACCTCTGACGCTGGCCGAGCGCTGGTGGGGTCGAGCCGGGGCGCCCCCACCAGCGCCGGGGCGCCTACCCTGGCCGCCGTGAGCGGATGGGATCCCCTGGGTGGCTACGAGGGAAGCGCCCGACACCGGGCTCGGCGCCGGCGGCTCGCCGTCGTGGCCGTGGTCGCCGCGCTCGCCATGGTGGTGCCGATCGTGGTGGTGGCACTCGACGCGATCGCGGCCTGAGGGACCGTCCCGGCGACGCGCCGTCTCGGATCGCGGCTCCGGGCCCGAGAGCCCCCTTTGCTAGGGTGACCGCTCCCTGGTGGCGTGGCCGAGTGGCTTAGGCAAGGGCCTGCAAAGCCCTGTACGCGGGTTCGATTCCCGCCGCCACCTCCAACC